>CAZVNX010000014.1:19075-56934 GCA_964628665.1 uncultured Pseudomonadales bacterium
AGTCTACAGAAACTCGGTGATTATCTCAAACTTGTTGAAAATCAATAAATTAAATATTTTTATAGTAAAATCCCGATTATTTTTCATGAAAAAATGCTTTGCTTACAAACATTCAGTGGTAGAAAAAAGTCGCGATTTCTTGGCACACTAAGCGACTATCACGGAAATCCATGACAAATCATCAGGTGGGACCTTGCAAACACAGAATTTAGAAACGGAAGTCTTGGTTGCGCTACGCCGAATCGTACAGGCCATCGATCAACACTCGAGCCGACTCGGCAAAGAATTTGGACTCACCACACCGCAACTGCTGGTGCTGCAAACGGTCGCTGCAACACAAGAGCAACCGATCCGGGCGATCAGCGCCGAGGTCAACCTGTCACAGGCCACAGTCACATCGATTGTCGACCGACTGGAGCGCCGTGGGTTGCTTTGCCGTGAGCGCTCAGGCACCGATCGCAGAAAGGTCTATTTGGTGATCACCGAAACAGGCCGTGCGCTCTTGGCACAGGCACCGAAACCATTACAAGAAAACTTCTTGCTGCGCTTTGAGCGGTTACGTGACTGGGAGCAACATCAAGTGGTGGCGGTATTAAAACAAGTGGCTGAGATGATGGGGGCGCGCAACCTCGACGCAGCCCCACTTCTCGACACCGGTGATGTTACCCGCGGCCACCCGATGCCAAGAACTCCAGTTGATTTGGAGCCAATTGACCCAGTTGATAGTCAATAAAGGCTTTTTTCAACTCGCCCTCAGTGCTCAACACAAATGGGCCATGCCGCGCGATTGGCTCATGCAAGGGTGGCGCTGTCATCAACAGGCCCCGACCCGAGTCTGAGCGCATCGTTAAGGGTCCAGCGCCTGTCAACACCGCCAAATCGCCATCGACCAGGGTGTGTCCGTCGATGGTGAGGCTTCCATCGAAACAAAACAAAATTGCTGTATGACTTGCATCAATCGGGACCTCAGCCTGGCCACCCGCTGACAGCGCCACATCGAGCATCAGCACAGGCGTCAGCGTCACCGCGGGCCCTTGACGACCCTGAAATTCCCCAGCAACTAAACGATAGGCCGCCGGACCCTCTTGCCACTCAACAATGCGTGACGCTTCAATATCCTGATACCCTGGGTCAGACATCTGCAGTCGCTGCGGCAGATTCAACCAGATCTGAAATCCCCATAGGCTGCCATCGGTTTGCTCTGGCATCTCGGAATGCAAAATTCCCCGCCCTGCGGTCATCCACTGCACAGCACCATCCGCCAACAAACCGGAATTTCCGTTCGAATCCTGATGACGCATTTTGCCCTTCAACATGTAAGTCACCGTCTCAAAGCCACGGTGTGGGTGTGGCGGAAATCCGGCCACGTATCCGGAGGGATCATCATTCCGAAAGTCGTCAAACATCAGGAAGGGGTCGATATAGTCCGCCCCCGCTAACCCGATGACACGACGGATGTCGACACCCGCCCCATCGGTGACGGCTCGACCCTTGATGACTCGTGAGATTGTGCGCATGACTCTTTCCTTTTTTTCACATGCCACTACTGTAGTGGTCACGACGCAAAATCAAAGCGCCAAAAACGGATCTCATTCGATCCGAAATGGCACGAATACGAGGATCCCATATGCCGCATCTTGTCTTCATCGACCCAAATGACGCCGAAGTGAACGCCCCTTACTCGCCAGGGGACACCCTGTTGCATGCGGCACAACAGGCCGGCGTCGACGGCATCTTGGCCGAGTGTGGTGGTGGCTGTTCCTGCGCCACCTGCCACGTGATCCTCAATCCAGCCTGGGACAATCAGGTCCAGAGTCCAAGCCCACAAGAAGCCGACATGCTGACCTTTGCAGTCGACCCCACCCCCTACAGCAGGTTGGCCTGCCAGGTGATCTTGTCTGACGCGCACGACGGACTGCACGTGCACGTTGCAAAGCGGCAGTACTAATGACCGCGCTCGCGGTGATTGGTGCAGGCCAAGCAGCCTGCACCCTGATTGCTGAATTACTCCGAGGTGATTTTCAAGGCACAATTCAAGTCTTCAATGCAGAAGGCATCGATCCCTATCAACGACCACCCCTGTCGAAAACATCCTTTGACCAGACCGTCTCTGAGACGGCGCATCCACTCCTACCGCCGCAATATAAGGCCGACCCGAGAGTCACTTGGGTTGCCTCAGAAGTGACGGCGATTGATCCCGATCAGGGTCGTGTGACCGCGAATGGTACGAATTTTTTCGCAGACCATTTAGTCCTCGCCACCGGCACGCGTGCCACTCGACCGACGATTGCAGGTGTGCCTGAAAACGCGTTGCACACCCTCAGAACACACGCCGATCGCCTACAACTCGAACAAGCGCTTGCACACGCCTCGACACCGGTCATCATCGGCGCCGGATTTATGGCGTTCGAACTGGCAGCCGTTATCGCCTCTGACACACGCCATGTGCAGATCCTTGCCAGGGGACCCAGAGCACTGCCCCAGGTGAGCGCGGAAAGCGCTGCGTATTTGGTGGCTCGCAGCCAAGCCAAGCTGCACACCAACTGCCATGCAGTTCGCTATGACCCACACACACAGACGCTGACCACGAATCAAGGTGAACTGGAAACTGACTGTCTGATTGCGACTGTCGGCAGTCGGCCCAACAGCG
This sequence comes from uncultured Pseudomonadales bacterium, assembly GCA_964628665.1. Classification (GTDB taxonomy): domain Bacteria; phylum Pseudomonadota; class Gammaproteobacteria; order Pseudomonadales; family Litorivicinaceae; genus HIMB30. The sequence goes on from CAZVNX010000014.1 coordinate 21,726, forward strand.
AACTACTCGAACCCTTCGGCTTGGCCGATGCAGACGGCGTTGCCGTCGATGCCTGGATGCAGACTCCACACCCTCGGGTCTCCGCCATCGGCGAAGTCTGCCGTCACCTGCATCCGAGTGTCGGTCAGAGCCTGCGTGTGGAATCCATCAGTGAAGCCAACGACACCGCAACAACGCTCGCGAAGCGGCTACTAGGACAGCCTGTGCCCTTTCAGGCAGTGCCTTGGTTTTGGTCCGATCAGGGACACGAAAAACTACAGATTGCGGGCTTGGCTGCGCGCGACGATGCGGCATTGCTGAACCTTGACGCACCGGATCGCCAAGTCGTGATCCGACATCGAGCAGGACAGGTCACCGCGGTCGAAGCGATCAATACAGCGACTGAATTTATGGCCGCGCGACGGCTCTTCGAACAAGGACCCATCGCGCTAAACGAGGTACACGCGGCAGGCTCCATGATGGCACTGCTTCAGTCGTCGAGGTCCTCAAGATCTTGAAGTGCCGCCGGCATCTGTTTGCTTGCGCTGACACCAAGCGTTCGCAACTGCTCAGCGCGCCGTAAGAGATTGCCACGGCCGCTGGCAAGTCGCGCTGTGGCCTTGTCATAGGCGTCTTGGCTTTTGCCAATCCGCTCGCCGACTTCCTGAAAACTTTCCGCGAACAGGGCGAACTGGTCATACAGCTTGCCGCCAAGCTCGGCAATTTGCCGCGTGTTGGCATTCTGATTCTCGATCCGCCAGACATGTTCCACCGTCCTTAATAGCGCCAGTAATGTCGACGGCGAAGCAATCACCACACCCTGTGACAAGGCATCGGTGAAGAGCTGCGGCTGGACTTCAAAGGCAGCTGAAAATGCCGGCTCCACCGGCACAAACATAATCACAAAATCCACCGTTGAGATGCCTGGAAGACCGGCATAATTCTTCCCCGACAATCCCCGAATATGCGCCTTCATCGAGTTCGCATGGGCCTTCAAGGCCGTGTGTCGCGACAGCTCGTCGGTCGCTGTTGTGGCCTGTTCGTAATCTTTTAGTGAGAGTTTGGCATCGATAATTAAACATTTTTGCTCTGGCAAAGAGACCACCACATCCGGCTGAAGGCGGCTTCCGTCAGCGGCGGTGAAACTTTGTTGCCGATTGAACTCATGGCCTTCACGCAGCCCAGATGCGGACAAGACCTGATCAAGGACCAACTCGCCCCAGTTACCGGCCGCTTTGTTGTCGCCCTTCAAGGCACGCGTCAGGTTCACCGCATCCTCAGACATTTTCTGATTCAGCGCTTTCAGTGAGGAAATTTCTGCACGCAAAGAGACCCGGTCACGGGTTTCATGCTCATAGACCTCATTGATACGCTTCTTGAATGCGTCGAGCTCGGTCGCCAGCGGTTTTAAGATGTGTCCAAGCGACGCGCTGTGTTGCGACTGCAGCTCTTGTGAACGTTCGTTCAGTAAGCGTTGCGACAAGGCTTCGAATTCGGCCTTCATCAACGCTTGCTTGTGCTCGAAGTCGACTTCCGCCTGCACCCGCGCCTCAAGCTCGACAACCTGGCCCTTCAGCGCCAGCCACGCTTTTGCAAAATACGCAGCCAATGCAAAGCCCAAAATCGCAAGCATTGCCAATACCCAGGTGATTTCCATGTCTCAACTCCCCTCTGCCTTGGGTATCATGACAGGCTGGCACGCACCTCACCACTGGAGCCGAGATGACCGATCAATCTGACACGCTGTTTCAAACACCCTGGCAAGGGGTGGGCGATTTCCGTTTTGACGAGCGGGTGGCGCAGGTCTTTCCCGACATGATTCGTCGCAGTGTGCCGGGCTATGGACATGTTGTCGGTTTAACCGGTTTAACCGCCAAACGGTTCGCACAGCCACACACCGCGCTCTACGATCTCGGGTGTTCCCTTGGGGCGACAACCTTGGCCATGGCCGCAGAGGTGACCACCGAGGGCTGCCGCATTGTTGCCGTCGATAACTCCGAAGCCATGCTGACAAAGGCTGAGCAACTCGCCAGCGCACGCGCCATTGATCCCTTGCCCATTGAGTGGGTATTGGCAGATCTGTGCGAGCTCGAGTTCGTGCCCTGTTCTGTGGCAAGCCTGAACTACACCCTACAGTTTATCGCGCCAGAAAAACGCCAGCCGCTTCTCACCCGGCTATGCAACGCCATGGTGCCAGGCGGCGTCTTGGTCCTGGCAGAGAAGGTCACACTCACCGGCATGGCACAGGACACACTCAACACGCTGCATCTGGATTTCAAACGCGCCAATGGATACTCCGAACTCGAAATCGCAGGCAAACGCCAAGCCATTGAGCAGGTCCTGATCCCCGAGTCACCTGAAACGCACATTGCGCGTTTACAGGCCTCTGGCTTTAGCGAAGTCATCGAGTTTTTTCACTGCCTGAATTTCAGAGCCTGGCTGGCCATCAAATGATTCGGATCGAAGACGCGTGGCACGATGCAGAACTTCCATGGCTTCTTGATCTGGTGGCGGCACACCAACCGCTGTTGGACAACCGACTCAAACATGGTGACTTGCCTCGCTGGTCAGACGCGCTCGCGCAACTGCCGACACTCGATGGAGCCGCAGTCCTTGCTCGCGAGGTGGGCGTGGCCAATCTCCCAGAATCCTTGGTCGAGCCGCTGACGGCTGGACTCAAGGGTCTGATGCCCTGGCGCAAAGGACCCTTTCGGTTTGGTTCGGTGCACATCGACACCGAATGGCGATCCGATCTGAAGTGGGATCGGATCCAGTCACAGATCGATCTCAAAACGCATCGGGTCTTAGATGTTGGCTCGGGCTCTGGTTATCACCTGTGGCGGATGCTGGAAGCCGGTGCCTCGGAAGTCCTTGGCATCGACCCGAGCGTCCTGTTCCACTGCCAATTTGCCGCCGTCAAAGGATTGATGCGACAACCGCGCGCAGCCAGTTTGCCTGTCACACTCGAACAGTTCGACCCAGGCCAACTGCGCTTTGATACGGTTTTTTCCATGGGCGTCTTGTACCACCGTAAAGACCCCATCGTGCACCTTGAGCAATTGAAATCGATGTTGGCGCCCGGCGGGCAACTGATTCTCGAGACCTTAGTTGTCGAGGGTGATCACGAAACCTGCCTGGTCCCGCCTGATCGCTACGCGCGCATGAACAATGTCTGGTATCTGCCATCGGTTGCCCAGCTCACACGATGGCTCGAGCGGATTGGCTGTATCGACATCACCTGCATGGATGTCTCAATCACCACAGTCGAAGAACAACGGCGAACCGAATGGATGCAATTTGAATCCTTCGAACAGGCCCTCGATCCAAACGATCCAAACCAAACTGTTGAGGGGCTGCCAAGGCCACGACGTGCCGCACTGCGTGCGCGGATCGTCTAGTCGTCTCGCGCTCGCCAAGAGCCGAGCATTCATGCGAGAATTTCGAGCTTTCATATCGTTGTCTTTCGGAGACCGCCCGCATGTTTCATCTCGACCTGGCCCCAGCTGACCCCATCCTTGGACTCACCGAAACCTTTAAGGCGGATCCACACCCCGACAAAATCAATTTAGGCGTCGGCGTGTATCAAGATGCAACGGGGAAAACGCCGGTACTGAACTCAGTGAAGGCCGCCGAACGGCAACTGTTGGAGCTTGAAAACTCAAAAAGTTATTTATCGATCCCAGGTGTTCCTGAGTTGGCAATGCACACACAACAGATGTTGTTTGGCGAGGGTCACGCCATCATTGCTGAAGGGCGTGCAAAAACTGCGCAAACACCCGGCGGCACCGGCGCACTGCGTGTGGCTGCCGACTTCCTATTGCGCGCCGCACCGAAAGCAACGGTCTGGATTTCGAACCCAAGCTGGGCGAACCATCGCGCGATCTTTGAAGCGGCAGGCTTCCCAGTTGAAGACTACCGCTACTACGACAAAGCCTCCCAAGGACTGGATCACGCTGGCTTCGCAGCCGACCTTGACCGGATGCAGTCTGGAGACGTAGTCATTTTGCATGGCTGCTGCCATAACCCATCAGGGATCGATTTAACGTCCGCAGAGTGGCAACAGGTCGCCGAGCACGCGCGTGCGAAAGGACTGGTGTGTTTGGTGGACTTTGCCTACCAAGGCTTTGGTGAGGGTCTCGAAGAGGATCGTGCGGGTCTGCACACCCTCCTTGATGCTGGACTCTCAGTCCTGATCGCAAGCTCTTACTCCAAGAACTTTGGCTTGTACAACGAGCGTATTGGCGCACTGACTGTGGTCGAAGATGATGCTGAATCTGCGATCAACGCCTTCAGTCACATGCAAGCCGCCATTCGGGCGATCTACTCCAGTCCACCCGCACATGGCGGTAAGATCGTCGCCACCATCCTCGGTGACAGAGCACTGAAAGCACAATGGATCGGCGAACTAGCCGACATGCGTGCGCGGATCAAGTCAATGCGCGAGGCCTTTGTCGCCGGCATGGCGGCGCGTCAGGATCGCGTCGACTTCGACTTCATCAATCATCAAAAAGGCATGTTTAGCTTTTCTGGATTAAGCCAAGCGCAAGTGTTGAAGCTGCGTGAGGACAATCACATCTACATCGTCGGTTCCGGCCGCATCAATGTTGCAGGCATCACCCCTGGCAATCTCGACCCGCTGTGTGACGCGATTGCGAAGGTTCTGTGATGGCGACATTTGATCTATACGGCCTCGGGAACGCACTCGTCGACACGGAGTACCATGTCAGCGACGCGCTCTTGACCGAACTCGGCGTCGAGAAAGGCATGATGACCTTGATCGATGCCGACAGGCTGACAGCACTCGAGGCACAGCTCGCCCAAGAGGCGACCCTGGTCAAGCAAGCCAGCGGCGGCTCTGCCGCCAACACCTTGATCGCCGCGGCCAACTTTGGGGCATCGGTCTTCTACAGTTGCAAGGTGGCCAATGACAACCTCGGTGACTTTTATCACACCGATCTCGTCGCAGCCGGTGTTTCCACCAACCTGCATCAAATTCGCGAAGCTGGCAGCACCGGTCGCTGCATGGTGATGGTGAGCGATGATGCCGAGCGGACCATGAATACCTATCTGGGTATCACCGGGGACCTCAGCGCGCACGAAATCGATCAGGACGCACTTGGCCAATCACGCATGCTCTATGTCGAGGGCTACCTCGCGAGCTCACCGAAGGCACACGCGGCGGCAGTCCGTGCGCGGGAGATCGCCAAGGACGCAGGCATTCCGGTGGCTTTGACCTTCTCAGATCCTGCCATGGTGACCTACTTCAAATCCCAGGTGGAAAGCATGGTCGGTGACGGCGTCGACTTACTGTTTTGTAACGCCCAAGAGGCCATGACCTGGACAGGCGAAGCGCACCTCGACGATGCACTCGACGCCCTGAGCCACACTGCAACCCGCTGGGTCTGCACCCGCGGAGCCGAAGGCGCGACTGTGTTCGATGGCACCACACGGAGCCATGTCCCCGGACGCGTGGTGGTTCCAGTCGACACAAACGGTGCCGGTGACATGTTTGCGGGTGCGTTTTTGTTTGGACTGACCGAAGGTTGGGATTTCCCGACGGCCGCACGCTTTGGCGTGCACTGCTCGGGACACTTGGTGACGGAATATGGCCCGCGGTTGGCGCTCGACAGTCATCAAGCGCTCTTAGCGGAGTTTCGGGCGACGCTGTAGCATCGCCCTCAGGTTTATCGCTTCAAAAACGACCAGAGCATTGGCACAGACAGGGTTGCCAATGCGATCTTCAGGACGTCACCCAGAACAAAGGGCGTCAATCCCAAGTGCAGGAGGTTGGCGTTGTAGCCAACAAACACGCCAAGCCACAAAAGCCCAAGGCTGTAGATCACAACCATACCAAGGCTCATCGCCAAAGCCGTACCGAGCCGCGTGCGATCAAAACCCCGCTCAGCCAACCATCCAGTGACGTAGGCTGCGAGCGCGAATCCCAACAAATACCCACCGGTCGGTCCGACCATGTAGGCCAGGCCTACACCCTTCTCGGGTGTGCCGGCAAAGACTGGTAGTCCGGCTGCACCTTGCGCGAGGTACAAGAGTACGGTGGCCGCACCCAAACGGGATCCAAGCACCACACCCAACAACAAGACCACTAGGGGTTGCAGCGTCATCGGCACGGGATAAAACGGCACCTGAAACTTGGCCGAAACAATCAATAACAGCGAGCCGGCGAAGGCGAGCAACAGCGGACGCATGCGCATCCCATCCTTGGCCCAAAGTGCATCCATCAGCACATGGTGTCTTGTTTGCAGCATATCTTGTCCTTGCTAGGTGATCTCAATGCCAGCATTGAAGCGGGAAAACAGATGGGCGTCAATTATTTCAAAGTCAGAATGCTTGACGTAATCGGCCGTTGCTATGGCTGCGATGCAGTGAGTCAACGACCGCTGTGCATCCCCTGTCAGGCCAGCCTTGAGACCGGCCCGTTTATCCTCAGCGAGCTACAAACCGCGGTCGCGCTGCGCTCACCGATTAGCGACCGCCTGCTTGCACGCTTTGCTCAGACGGGACACAGAAACACCCTCAAACCCTGGCTGCCAATGCTCCTACGCGCACTCCCTGTGGTTCCGACGGCGCTGGTGATCGACCGATCCGATCCATTGATCACTCGCTTGGCATCTGAACTGGCCCGCCAAGCGCCGCAGTTTGCGATCACAGGATCGGTAAGGACAGCTTTGAAACAGGTGCAGTTACAACGGCGGCCCGTGATAGACCCTGAACGACCGACCCTGGCTCTCTTAACGCACTGAGACTCAGTGCGCGGTGATCTCAGGCCATGCCGGAGTCGGGGTGAAGTCAAGGCATTCATGCACCCCGAGCATCGACCGTACGGTGCCATCTGGCATCAGCTGAGGCACCTCACCGAGACTTCGAAAGACCCGACAGCGTAATGCCAAAGCCTCTGAATACACACCCAAATGCACCACACGCGGTTGCGCCTGATTCAGGACACCCCAGTGGTCATATTGATTCTTGCTGCGACTCGAGTCCGGGATCACTTGCCCAAGTGGCGCACTGTAGCGAGTGCTGTCTTCGGCCTCGGATGGCCAGAAAAACAACGCCCACGCGAGCGTTGAATAATGCCCAGAACTCAACACGGTCGTCGGTCCTGCCAATTCAGCCGCGCGCACCATGGTCTGATCCCAACCACGGATTTTCTGGAATGCATCCTGGTTTTCAGAGAGCCCCAAACCATAAGGAAACAACAAGGCCGCCAAAATCCCAATCTGCGCTGCACCGGCTGTGAGTACCGCGCCGACAGACCATTTTAGGCGCATGGCGAGAGCCATTAACAACACAGGAATCAATGGCAGCGTCCAATTGAGTAACACTTCACCAAGCAGGCCTTTGAGGACAAAGAACACCACCAGTGTCGCAAAACTGGCACGCAGCATTTCTCGCACACTGGCTTCGGCTTCGCTGATGTATTGATCGACACGAATCGATAAGGCGCCAAAGCACGCCAACAACATCACCGGGATACTTGCCAACAACAGCCCAGGAATCCAGTCGATCGCGTGCAAAATGGAATCCGTATCTGAGTCCACATGACCAAACTCGTGCTGCAAGTGCGCCCAACCGTTGGCGTCATTCCAAATAATCCATGGCGACATCACCAATGCGCAGAACAGCGCACCAAGATAGGGACCCGGTGTAAATAAGAGCCGCGGACTCCGCAACACCACCCATGGGAGAATCGACAAGGGGACCAAAGCAATCGACAGCTTCGCCAAGGCACCAAACCCTAACGCGCCGCCCATCAGCATCCACCACAACTCAGGTTGCGTGCCAGGCCGGCAACGGAGAACAGACGCAAACGCACCGAGCGCCACCAACATGAAAAACAACAACCAAATATCTGTGGTATGGACTGCACCCAGCGCCAATAGCATGGGACTGGTGGCAAAGATGACCAGTAACTTGATCGAATGCTCGCGCTCAAAACCGGCAAGACGCCCAAGCCACAATAACGCCAGCGCCGAACCAAGCCACGCGAGCCAAGCAGGCAACCGCACCTGAACCAACTGCGGCAGAAAACTGAGTTCGTGACTGACTGATTGCGTGAAGGTGACCCAGGGTCCCTTGGTTTGATAGCTGAGATCCGGTTGTGCCAACCAGGTGGCGTATTGCGCCTCATCGAAATGCACTGGGATGATTCCGAGTCCAAGGAGGATGAGAAGGAGCCATCCGACTCCGAGGATCACCAACCGCACTTACAAATTTTGCTCCGCATACGAGGCCAACCGTGAACGCACGACGCCTTCCAAATGTTGCGTCGAAGCGCCGGTCCATCCTTTGAACCGCTCGACTACATACGTCAAACCGGAGGTTAACGCGGTTAAATAGTTGCTGTCGATCTGTGCGAGGTTGCCCAAGCAGACAATCTTCGATCCCTTACCGCATCGCGTAATGATGGTTTTCAGCTGTTGCGGGGTGAGGTTTTGCGACTCATCGAGCAAAATGATTGCATCCTGGATTGAACGCCCGCGAATAAAGTTCAGCGACTTAAACTGAATATTGCCTTTCTCCAGCGCAAATCGAATCGACGCTTCGGGATTGTCATCATGTTCGTGTAGCGCTTCCAAGTTGTCATGGATCGCCGCCAACCAGGGCATCATTTTCTCTTCTTCTGTGCCTGGCAAAAATCCGATGTCTTCGGCCACAGGTGGTGTTGAGCGCGTCACGACAATTTTTGAGTACCGCTTCTGCTCAACCACCAGCTCAAGGGCGCATGCCAATGACAAGAGGGTTTTTCCCGAGCCAGCCGCACCGACCAATAGGTTGAGATCCAAGGTGGTGTCGAGCAGTGCATGCATGGCCATCCCTTGATAGACATTTAATGGCCGGATCCCCCAAGCCTCCATGTCCTCAAGGCGCGCACGGCCAATATCCAGTAACACCACGGAATCGGATTCAACCTGACTGACGCGCGCAGCGAACTCATCAGTGGAATCAATCACATATTGGTTGGCGTAAATTTCTTCACTGAAGATGGATTTCGGCACGCGGTGGTAGGTGCGATGCCCTTCGTTCCAAGTCTCGACGTTTTCCACCAGTCGCCAGAACTCGGTTTCCAGTTCCAAATGGCCCGACGGGAGTAATTCCACATCACTGACCAACTGATCGCGGCGATAGTCCTCAACCCGATTGAGGCCTGCGCCCAGAGCTTTCAAGCGCATGTTGATGTCTTTGGTGACCAACACCACCTGGTGGCTCTCGCCGAGGCGTCGCTGAATCTCAAGCGCACAGTTAATGATCCGGTTGTCGTTGGACTCAATGTCATCCAACCGACCCTCAGATGCGTCGGCTAAGGGCGATCGATGAATCGCCAAGGTGCCAAGCTGGGTGCCTGAATCGCCTTTTAATGCGACAGGGATTTCCACGCCCTCTGCAATGGCCTCCGGCGAGGCTTGGCCCAACACCTCATCAATCTTACGGATCGCGGTGCGGGCTTCGGCGGCGACATTTTTCTTACGATCCTTGATGTCGTCCAATTCCTCCAACACGGTCATGGGGATCACCACGGCATGTTCGTGAAAATTGAATACACTCATAGGATCATGGAGCAGAACGTTGGTATCGAGTACGAATGTTTTGGTGATCATGCGGTGCAGGGCCTCAGGCAGGGTCTGTTGAATTACTATGGCAGAGTGTCACGGTTTAATCACAATTCGATGACACTATGTGACAGAGGAGTCAAAAAATGAAGACATCTGGAATTGGAATTGTATCGATCGCGCTATTAAGCGTGGTCTTGACGGGCTGCGTATCGGGTCTGCAGGGCAGCACCTACTCACGTTCGGAAGCGCGGCAAGTGCAGGATGTGGCCTTTGGCGTCGTCCTCAGCACCAAGCCCGTGGTGATTGAAGGGAACCGCAGCGGCATTGGGCAACTACCCGGTGCAATTATTGGCGGTGTGGCCGGTTCTTCAGTTGGTGATGGCAAAGGACAAGAAATTTTCACCGTACTGGGTGCGGTCGGTGGCGCCATTCTCGGACAACAGATCGAAGAACAAGCCACCCGTGCGCAAGGCCTTGAGCTGACGATCCAGCTCGATTCGGGTCGCACGCTCTCGATCGTTCAAGAAGTCGACAGCGTCGATGCATTCCGCGAAGGCCAGCGCGTCAAAGTGCTCACACAGGGTGCACTGGCACGGGTCTCAGCGGAATAAATCACCAAGCGCTGCATCGAGATCGGGATGGCGGAACTGGAATCCTTCTGCCATCGCCGCCTCGGGCACCACGGCTTGCCCCTCAAATAACAGACTTGCCAACTCACCCAAAACGAGGCGCATCGGCGCCTCAGGCACCCGAAAAATTGTCGGACGCTTCAATACCCGTCCAAGCGCCTTGGTAAAGGCCGCATTGGAGACGGGGTTGGGTGCAGTGGCGTTGTAAGCGCCTGGTGGAAGCTGGCCCTCCAGGCAGGCCAAGATCAGTCGCACTAAATCGTCGCGATGAATCCAAGACAACATCTGCTGGCCTTGTCCAAGCGGACCACCAAGACCTAGGCGGAACGGCCATTCCAAGCGCCCCAAAAAGCCACCTGGACGACCCAGTACAACGCCGATTCGCAATCGATAGACACCTGTCTCAGGGCCCTCCAACGGCATGATCGCCGCCTCCCAGTCACTGCATAGCCGCGCCGCAAAATCCCATCCCGGCGCATCGGTTTCTCGAAACACACCCTCTGTTTTCGGCCCGTAATAGCCCACCGCACTGCCTGACACCACCACCGCGGGTGCCCCAGGCAATGTCGCCAAATGCGCCACCAGTTGTTCGGTGAGATGCACGCGAGAACTGCGAAGTGCGCGCTTTCTGGCATCCGTCCACCGCGCATCTGCAATTCCAAGGCCGGCTAAATTGACCACCATTTCGGGTTGCGTCTCGATCGCTCCGATGTCTTTGATGTATTGGATAGACTCAGCCATCGCACCATGACGTTTGCGGGCACGATCTGGGTCACGCGTCAGTACAGTGAGCTGGTGCCCACGTTCGATACAGGCCGGAATGAGTGCATCTCCGACAAAGCCTGTCCCACCGGTGATTAACATTTGCGCCATCGATTGTTCCCATCCCATTGCGACTCGGGTGACCTTTCGTCACACTGACACTGTTTGGGCAAAAAGGTTCGCGTGCAAGGCATGTCTCGTATTTTCGCAAGGTCAATTGCCACCCTCACCGCCTGCGTGTGCTTTGCGGCGCCGGTCTATGCAGACAACTTCAGTCGCGCGTGGGTCACTGTGGAGCGCTCGGGGCGGATCAGCCCACAGCTTGAAAAGGCTTGGAAAGACTCGCCCCTCTACCCAGAACTCATCGCGGAAGCGACCGAAAAACGTCTTGGGCAAACCGCTGCCAAAGACCTCGAAACCCTGATGTTGACCTATCCAGACAGTGCGGCCATCGCCAATCTGCGCTGGAAAAAACTTGTTCGTCTCGGGCGCGCCAACTGGCACGAGGACTACCTGTTGCTCTTTCAACAAACAGACTCGGTCGAGCTCAATTGCTATGCGCTTGAAGCGAAGTTTGTTTTAAAACGCGACACCGATGCAGATCGTCGCGACGCCATTCGGCTTTGGACCCATGGGAAAAGCCAACCCAAAGCCTGTGACCCGTTATTTGCCATTTTGGAGCGGAGTGGCTACCTCACCGACGCCATCCGTTTGCGGCGCATTGACAATGCGTTAGAAGCCAACCAACTCCAACTAGCCCGATGGCTAGCCAAGCCGCTGAAGAAATCCGCAACTGGTCACATCGATGCCTGGGATCTGGCACGTCGGACACCCGAGACCTACTTCAAACAAAAAGCCAAGGCCTATCCAGAGTGGGCGGAAATGGCAGCGAATCGACTGACACGCAGCAATCCTGATCGCATGCTGGCACTCTTAAAAGAGCGAAAGATTCCCGAATCGGTCCGTGAAAAAGCCATTCTCGGGACTGCGTTAGTCATGGTTATGAATGCCGACCCTGCTGTCACGCCGCTTTTGAAAATGCAATTACCGCCGCATCCCGTGCTGGATATTTGGCGTATTCGGTTCTTTATTGCACAACAAAACTGGCCGCAGGTCTTAGATGCCATCTCGAGGCTCTCGCCAGATCAACAGGGCGAGCTCGAGTGGACCTACTGGGCCTCACGTGCCCTGACGATGACCGGCAGTGCGGATCTTGCACTCGACGGATTTCAAAAGGTCGCGCTATCGAACTCATGGTACGGCTTTCTGGCCGCCGATCATCTGCAAGCACCCTATGACCTGACACCAAAAACCACGCGTCCAGATGAGGCCATCATCAATCAGGTCGCGACACGCACCGATGTCGAAGTCGCCCGTCTCCTATTCGATGAGGGATTGACTGTCATGGCACGCAGACAGTGGGACTTTGTACTCGGTCGATTGACCGAAACCGAACAGCAAGCAGCGGCCATTCTCGCCAATCGTTGGAACTGGCACTCCCGCTCCGCCGTCACAGCGCATCAATCGGGACTGACCGATGATTATGAGCTGCGTTACCCGCTCGCCTATGAAATGCCGCTGAAGCGCGCCTCAGACGCACATGACTTATCACTGAGTCTGTTGTCAGGTCTGATGCGTTCTGAGAGTCTGTTTATGCACGATATTCGCAGCCCAGCCGGCGCCCTTGGACTGATGCAAGTCATGCCACGGACCGGTCGTCAGGTGGCCAAACGCCTGAACATTCGCTGGCGTGGTAACAACACCCTTATCAACCCCAGCACAAATATCCGCATTGGAAGTTTCTATCTAGCCGAGCAATTAAAGCGCTTTGGCCATCCCGCACTCGCGGCCGCAGCCTACAACGCCGGTCCGCACCGCGTCAGTCGCTGGCTACCCGATGACCCCGTGCCTTTGGATGTTTGGGTGGCCGCTGTACCCTTCACCGAGACCCGAAACTACATTCAACGCGTTCTCGGTGCACAAGTGATCTATGAGTGGCGCTATAATGCGCGATTAACGCGGCTCACCGAGCTTGCCGCGCCTTTAATCGCAAAGAAGGATTAATCATGGACTGGCTTGTCCACCTGGAAAATGCCGCCCTCCTCTCGGGCCTTGTCGTCGTACTTGCATCCTTTGCGATCTATATTCGACGCACCCGTGACGTGAAAGCGGTGATCTTTTTCTGGCAAAAGCGACTGCAATTGACACCCCAAGAATTCATCATCAATCGCATTGGGTTGGGATTGATGATTCTGGGTGTCCTTGTGCGCTTGGTCTACCACACCTTTTTTATCGGGGGCTGAGATGAGCACAACCGAATCGACTCCCTCGTTTGAGGCCAAGCTGACCGAACTCGAATCCATTGTCCGGCAGATGGAGCAGGGCTCTATGCCGCTCGACGCCTCCCTTGAAGCCTTTGAAAAGGGTGTGAAGCTGGCCAAAGAGTGTCACAGCATTCTCGATGATGCCTCGCAGAAGGTCACCGAAATCAAGCAATCTGGCGCTGAAAGCACGCTTGATCCTGACGCATGAGCCTCGGCATGCAAGACTGGCTCACAACCGTCCGCGAACGGATCGACCAACAGCTCGATCATGCACTCGGAGCACATCTCGGACAGTCTCGGTTGGTTGAGGCCGCGCGTTACAGTGTGCTCGCTGGCGGTAAGCGGTTGCGTCCAGCTTTGGTGTATGCGGCCGCACACGCCACAAAGGCTGATATTGCGCATGCAGACGCCTGTGCAGTGGCAGTTGAACTCCTACACGCGTACTCACTGATCCATGACGATCTTCCAGCCATGGACGATGATGCACTGCGTCGAGGCCGTCCAACAACGCATCTGGCATTTGACGAGGCAACCGCGATCCTCGCAGGTGATGCCCTACAGGCCTTGGCGTTTGATATCCTCGGCAAAGATGACGGCCGCTCTGCCGAGACACGCATTCAGCAAGTGAATCTCTTAGGCCAAGCGGTTGGATTTCAGGGGATGGCACTCGGTCAGATGATGGACTTAGAGAGCGAAGGCAAGCAACTGGATCTGACTGCCTTAAAAGCCATGCACAGCAAAAAAACCGGCGCGCTGATCACAGCCTCGGTCTTAATGGGAGCGGCCTCTGGAGAGCCCCTCGATCGCGCCACGTTAGCCGCACTAACAGACGCCGGGGAAGCCATCGGTCTGGCTTTTCAGATTCAGGATGACATCTTGGATGTCACCGCCACCACCGAAAGCATGGGGAAAGAACAGGGTCGGGATCAATTGTTGGAGAAATCGACTTTTCCAAAGCTGTTAGGCTTAGAGGGTAGTCGCGAAGCAGCGCACGCCCTGGTAGTACAGGCGCATCAAGCCCTTGATCGCATCCCAGGTGACACCCACTATCTCAAGGGTCTTGCCACCCAGAGCGTGGAGCGTTCGAACTAATGCCGCATATGAAACTGTTTCACGAAATCCCACTTGAGCGCCCGCAGACGCCGGTCTTGGATCGCATGGATGCGCCGCACGACGTCAGAGCCTTGTCGCGTGAGCAACTGCGGACACTCGCCGATGAGGTCCGTGAGTATCTGCTTTATTCAGTGGGCATTTCTGGCGGGCATTTCGGTGCCGGGCTTGGTGTGGTCGAACTGACAGTGGCCTTACATTACGTGTTTGACACGCCCTTTGACCAACTCATCTGGGATGTGGGCCACCAAGCCTACCCACACAAGATTCTGACTGGTCGCCGCGAGCAGTTACCAACCATTCGAAAAGAGGGTGGGCTGGCCGCCTTTCCAGATCGGCACGAGAGCCCATACGACACCTTTGGTGTCGGACACTCCAGCACCTCCATTAGCGCGGCACTTGGCATGGCGATCGATGCACGATTGCATCAGTCCAGCCGTCGTCATGTCGCAGTGATTGGGGATGGCGCACTGACCGCAGGCTTGGCATTTGAGGCACTCAATCACGCGGCTAGCGAGAAAGCGAACCTCTTGGTGATTTTGAACGACAACGACATGTCGATCTCAAGAAATGTCGGTGGGATTCGTGACTACCTCGCCAAGCTATTGTCCTCAAAGGCCTATACGCGGAGTCGTGATGAGGCGCGCAAGCTGCTTGAGCCACTGCCACCACTGGCGCACCTCGCAAAGAAAACTGAAGAGCACTTAAAGGGCATGATGAGCCCGGCCACACTATTTGAGGAAATCGGGTTTAACTACATCGGTCCAATCGATGGCCATGACCTGCCAAGCCTGGTCACCACACTGAATAATATGAAAGACCTCTCAGGGCCACAATTTCTGCACCTTGTGACACAAAAGGGCTGTGGATTTGTCCCCGCAGAGGATGATCCCATCGGCTATCACGCGATTGCTAAGATTCGTGCACGCGGGGATGCACCGAGTCCTCCACAACCCAGTTATTCCAATATTTTCGGTCAATGGCTATGCGATACCGCCGAGGCCGATCCGCGCTTAGTTGCGATCACTCCGGCAATGCGCGAAGGCTCTGATCTGATCGCGTTCTCTGAGCGATTTCCAGATCGCTACTTTGATGTCGCCATTGCCGAACAACATGCTGTTTGCCTGGCCGCCGGCATGGCGACGCAGGACACAAAACCTGTGGTGGCCATTTACTCCACCTTTTTGCAGCGTGCGTATGATCAAGTGATCCACGATGTGTGCGTACAACAGCTCGACGTCACTTTCGCGATCGATCGCGCAGGTCTTGTCGGTGAAGATGGCCCAACGCATGCCGGTGTCTATGATCTTGCCTACCTTCGGACCCTTCCAGGCATCGTGATTGCGGCACCTTCAAGCGAATCAGAATGTCGCACATTGCTCTCCACCTGTTACCAGTTCCCAGGACCTGCAGCGGTGCGCTATCCGCGCGGCACAGGACCACAAGAGCTCCCCGAGGAGACCCTTGAAACCGTCGAAATCGGTCGTGCCCGCTTGCGCCGCGAGGGCCAATCCGGCGTGGTGATCTTGGCCTTTGGTTCGCGCGTATTCCCAGCACTCGCAGCCGCTGATGTACTCGATGCGACCGTCTATGACATGCGCTGGGTTAAACCACTCGATGCCGAAGTGTTAGATACCGTCGCAGACGCACGGTTGATCGTCACGGTGGAAGAGCATCAGCGGATGGGGGGTGCAGGCTCCGCCGTTTCAGAATACTACGTCGATCAGGGCCGGCAGCCCCATTTGCTGAGCTTGGCCTTACCAGATCGCTTCGAAGCCCACGGCAAACCCGAGGCCATGCTGGCCCGAGTGGGTCTCGACGCGGATGGATTGCTTACGCAAATTCAAAAGCGGCTTAGCTGAAGCTTTCCGATTGGCTGAGTAAGTGCCCGAGCCGTTGCGACTTGGTCTTTAAGTAATGGGCATTGTGCGGCGTCAACCCCGTCTCGATCGCGTGGCGTTTCACCACCTCAATCCCGAGCGATTCAAGCGCCTCAACCTTCTTTGGATTGTTGGTCAAGATCTCGACACGACTGACCGCAAAGTGTGCAAGCATCGGCCCCACCACACTGTAATCCCGTTGATCCGCGGCGAAACCGAGCGTGGTATTGGCATCGACTGTATCCGCACCCTCGTCTTGTAAGTGATACGCGCGGATTTTGTTCAAAAGCCCAATCCCGCGACCTTCTTGGCGCAAATACAGAATCAATCCGGTACCGCGGGCGGCGATTGCAGCCATTGCGTGCTCTAACTGCGCGCCACAGTCACAACGCTCTGAGAACAGCGCGTCACCGGTCAAACATTCCGAATGCACACGCATCAACACCGGCTGTTCGGCGCTTGGCTCACCCATAGCGAGGGCGACGTGCTCTTTGCCTGTCTCAAGATCTTGAAACCCATGCAATTGGAACGTACCCCAATGCGTCGGGAGTTGGCAGCTGTCGATATGTTTCAGGTTCATCATAGGGTTCCGAGGAAGCCGGCCATCATAGCAAAGACCAGGGTCAAGAGGAGCACATAGAGGCCAGCAGCAATGTCATCGGCCAGCACACCCAGCGGACCGGCAATATGTTGTTCGCACCAAGACACCGGCCAAGGTTTCACAATATCAAAGAACCGAAAGCCGACGAAGGCGACCAACAAACCCAGTGGCCAAGCCCAGGGTGTCAGGCTCGCAAGCGCATATCCCGCCACCCACATGCCAGCCCACTCATCGATCACGATCTGTCCATGATCTGGCGCACCCAAGATCTCACCGGCAGCCTGAATGCTCCACAACGACAGGCCACAGAGCACCACAAAGCCAGCGACCCAGACCACAAGTGGCGCATCCCAGGCAAAAGCCACCAGTGGCAGGACACCTAGGGTCCCGGTTGTACCAGGAGCCTTTGGCGAGAGCCCGGAACCAAAGCCCACGGCGACCCAGTATTTGAGCGATCTCATCGACTGTGATCCCAACCTAACACCCAATCCGCTGGCAATGGCTCATCATCGAGAAGGATCTCAGCCTGTTTCGCGGGCTCAAAGGTACCGAGGCACACTGCACCTTCAGGCACTGGCGCATCGGGAGGAATCGCTGCCAACAAGCAATAATCATCACCACCAGTCAGTGCAAACTCGAGCGCTTGGTGTTCCTCAAATTGTGTCACGAGTCCAGCTGCGAGCGGCACCGCCGCGCTATCCAACGAAATCCGCAGTGGCGATGCGGCCGCTTGCAGCATATGACCCAAGTCCTGACAGAGTCCATCAGAGACATCAATCACCGCATGCGCTGCGCCCACGAGCGCACGACCTGCATCGAGCATGGGCTCAGGCCGCCAGTACCGCTCAGCCCAGAGCGCGTGTTCTGGCGCACGATCCTCGAGGACTTCCAGATACGCGCGCGCACCACCCAAATCGCGTCCGAGCAACCACAGCCGGTCACCGGCCACGGCGCCGGAACGACTGAGCGCACATCCCTGATCAATCTCACCAATCACTGTTACATGCGCCGCCAAGGGCCCTTTGCTGGTATCACCACCAATCAAGTCGACGCCCCATAACACGGCCAATTGGTGCAACTTATTGGAGAACTGATCCACCCAACCTGAATCAAAACTAGGCAAGGTCAGTGACAACAAAAAATAGCGAGGATCCGCCCCCATCGCAGCGAGATCACTGAGCCCACGCCCCAATAAGCGGGCCGCAAAGCCTTCCGGTGGGCAGAGGCTTGGCACATGCCGACCCGCGATCAAGGCGTCCACCGAAACAACCGTTTGTCGTCCCTCGGGGGTTTGAAAGACTGCTCCATCATCACCGTTTCCAACAATGACAGAGGTGCCGTGATGGCTCCGGCGAAAGTAATGCTGGATTAACTCAAACTCGTTCACGGGATCCGTGAGCGGCCACTTCAACTTGACGAGTGACAGCAGCGAGCTGATCAAGCACACCATTGACGAACTTGTGTCCGTCGTTGGCGCCGAACTTTTTGCTCAAGGCAACCGCTTCCGCAATAACCACCCGAAACGGGACATCAATCCGTTCCATCAACTCAAACGCGCCAAGCAATAAGATGTTGCGTTCAATCGGGGTGAGGTCGTGAAAAGGCCGCTCGAGATGTGGCGTCAGCGCGTCGACAAAGGCGGAGTGATTGTGATCAATCCGACTCAGTGCGGCGTGAAAAAATGCCAAGTCAGCCCGCTTCAGATCGTTATCCGCCCGAAAGAGTGCCTCAACATGCGGCATGGGATAGCCAGAGAGCTCCCATTGATACAATGCTTGGATGATGGCCTCACGCGCACGATGGCGCTGTGACGCAGTCGGTTTTAGTGGCGCCGTCTCACTCACCGAGCTGTCTCAAGATGGAGACCATCTCAATCGCCACTAACGCCGCCTCAGCACCCTTATTGCCCGCCTTGGTCCCAGCACGCTCAATCGCCTGCTCAATCGAATCGACCGTCAAGACGCCAAAAGCGCAGGGAACACCGGTATCCATTTGCACCTTGTTCAAACCGCCCGCAGACTCGCCCGCGACATAGTCAAAGTGCGGTGTCGATCCACGGATCACCGCGCCTAGCGCAATAATCGCGTCCACATCACCACGCTCGGCAACCGCTTGTGCAACCAAGGGGATCTCGTAGGCGCCTGGGACGCGCACGACCACAATATTGTCCTCGTTGACGCCATGACGGACTAAGGCATCGATCGCGCCCTCGACCAATGAGTCCACGATGAACTGGTTAAAACGGCCAACGACAATGGTGTAACGACCATCGGCCTCGGTGAACTGTCCTTCAATCATTTGCATGGGTTACCCCTCGTATTCCACATATTCCACCACCTCAAGATCGAATCCTGAGAGTGCACTGAACTTCATTGGCGCGGACAACAGTCGCATCTGTCCAACACCCGCATGCCGTAAAATCTGCGATCCTGTCCCCACGGTCAAATAGGGCACCAAACGGCTACCTGGCTTTGGCAAGGAGTCATCGATGTACTGCGCCAAACGCTCATCCATCGCCTCACTGCCGCGTGGCTCCAAAATCACCACCACGCCTTCACCTGCGTCGGCCACAGCCTGCATCGCACGTGCGAGAGGCCAGCTACCATGACCACTCCAATCGATCTGCACCAGATCACGCAAGGTGTCAGGCACATGCACCCGCACCAAACAGGGCCGCTTCGCATCAGGGGTTCCCTTGACCAGACATAGGTGTGTGCCACCTAAGATTTGATCTTTAAACACCTGCAACCGAAACGCACCAAACGCTGTTTCAACGGGTTCCTCACGGACCAACTCGATGGTTGTCTCGTTGGTTGCTCGATACTGGATCAGATCGGCAATGGTTCCAACGGACAGTCCATGCTGTTCAGCAAAGACTTCAAGCTCAGGTCGACGTGCCATGGTGCCGTCGTCGTTCATGATCTCACAGATCACCGAGGCTGGCTCAAGACCCGCCATCCGTGCCAAATCACAACCGGCCTCTGTATGACCGGCACGCATCAGGACGCCACCTGGACGCGCTTGCACAGGGAAAATATGTCCGGGCTGTACCAAATCAGTCGGTTTGGCGGCAGGTGCCACAGCCGCTTGCACAGTTCGCGCCCGGTCTGCTGCACTGATCCCTGTCGTCACGCCCTCAGCAGCTTCGATACTCACCGTGAAGGCAGTTTTCAAGCGTTCGGTGTGATCGCTGACCATCGGTGGCAAGCCAAGCTGCTTACAGCGTGTTTCTGTGAGGGTTAAGCACACCAGACCACGGGCATGGCGGGCCATAAAATTGATGTGCTCAGCCGTACAATGCGTCGCAGCCACAACCAGATCGCCCTCGTTTTCGCGATCTTCATCATCCATCAAGATCACCATCTTGCCTGCACGAATATCAGCAATCAGTGTTTCTACGGAAGCCAAAGGCATGTCATTGCGTCCTCAAGGTCCATTCGACTCGGAGATCATCCCCAATCAATCGGCAGTCTGAAATTAAAAGTCTCGGTGCATCAGCAAGTTGCACGGGGGCGACATCATACAAGGATCGGCCAGAGGGCCCAAGGAGTTTTGCCGCCAAATACAACACACCCCGATCGACAAGGCCGTCTGTGATACAGGCCCCTGAAAGCGTCGAACCGGCTTCCACAAGCACCTCATTGACGCCCATCGAGGCCAGATGGGTCATCACCGCCTGCAAATGGATGCGTCCTGCCGCATCGGCCGGCGCCTGCCAGTGCGTGATGCGACCCGTCTGCAACTGTGGATGATCCACCGCAATCGTCGTCACCCACAAAATCGGCCCTTCACTGTCGAACAAGGCACCCTGCTTGGGAAGGCGTCCCTTGGAATCCAAGATCACCCGCACAGGTTGACGGACCGGCAGGTCACAAGGCCAGTCGATTCCAGCCTCAGCATGGCGGACAGTGAGCCGCGGATCGTCGTAAAGCACCGTCTCAATCCCTGTGACCACCGCCCCACAACGCGCACGTAATCGCTGCACATCTTGGCGTGCTGCCGTGCCAGTGATCCACTTGGATTCCCCATCGGCCATAGCTGTCTTGCCATCAAGGCTTGCTGCACTTTTCAACCACACCCAAGGCCGTTCTGTGCGCATCCGTTGGACAAATCCTGGGTTCAAGGCCTCCGCATCGGCTGCCAACAATCCCACTTCGACGACGATTCCCGCCGCGACTAGCCGCGCAAACCCCTGGCCTGAGACGAGGGGATTGGGGTCCTCCATGGCCGCCACCACGCGGTGAACACCGGCAGCAATCAGGGCATCGGCGCAGGGGCCTGTTTTCCCCTGATGTGCGCAGGGTTCGAGTGTGACATAGCAGGTCGCACCGCGAAGCTGGCTTGGGTTGACTCCTTGCATGGCCAGCACCTCAGCATGGGGCTCGCCGGGCGCGCGGTGGTAGGCCTCCGCAAGGATCTCACCATCACGCGCAATGACCGCGCCCACCCGGGGATTCTCACCCGTGGTGTAGAGACCAAGAGCTGCCTGATCCAGTGCACGCTGCATGGCGTGGTGGTCAAAGGGTGACCAATCAGTCATCAGAGAGCTTCTCGATCTCGCCGATGAACTCAGTCACGTCACTGAAACTGCGATACACCGAGGCAAACCGCACGTACGCGACCTGATCGAGTGCTTTGAGTTCGCGCATCACATGCTCGCCGACACGCCGGGATTCAATTTCTTTATCCGACTCGTTTTGCAGTACCCGCTTAATGCGTTGTACGCAGGCATCAATTTGCACGGTGCTAACAGGTCGCTTTTCGAGCGCCCGAATCAAACCGCGACGAAGCTTTTCCTCATCAAAGTTTTCCCGCTGGCCATTACTCTTAACCACCCGCGGCATCACAAGCTCTGCTGACTCGTAGGTTGAAAAGCGTTGATCGCAATCTGGGCACACACGACGACGCCGGATTTGTGCACCCTCAGCGTGTAACCGTGAATCGATCACCTTGGTATCCAGGGCCTGACAAAATGGACATCGCATCAGACACGTCCTCCATGACTTGACACCTCAGACAGCGCGCCGCGGGTCCGCTGCAAATCAAACAGCAACACACCAGTCGCCACACTGACATTTAAACTTTCGATCTGCCCACACATCGGAATGGCTACCAATGCGTCACACACCTCACGGGTCAATCGGCGAAGACCACTGCCTTCTGCCCCCATGACAAGCGCCAATGGACCGCCCTGCACAATC
This sequence comes from uncultured Pseudomonadales bacterium, assembly GCA_964628665.1. GTDB lineage: Bacteria > Pseudomonadota > Gammaproteobacteria > Pseudomonadales > Litorivicinaceae > HIMB30. The sequence continues at coordinate 43,784 of CAZVNX010000014.1, forward strand.
TGATCCAGACTGCCTTCAGACTCTCCGGCAGCACCCACCACCCAAAATCCAGATTCCTGAAGCCCACGCAAACAGCGGGCCAGATTGGTCACGCGCACCACCGGGATTAGCTCACTGGCACCGGATGAGGTTTTGCGTGCCACCTGATTCAGTGGCGCTGCATTGTCTTTTGGCACAATCACCGCGGCGGCACCAAAGGCCTCCGCAGAGCGCAAACAGGCGCCAAAATTGTGTGGATCTGTGACGCCATCCAGGACCAAAACCAAGGGGTTGACCAAACCATCCAACAAGATAGGTAGCGCATTTTCAGGCTCCATCTCACGCGGGCGAGCCATGGCCAAGACGCCCTGATGATTGGTTTCAGCCGACGGCAACGCCTCATCAAACACGCGCGCCGCCACCTCACGGACTGAAATCCCCTGACTCTCAGCATCCGCGCTCAATGCGTGTAGCCGTGCCTCACGCACCCCTGTGCGGATCCAGACCTCAGAGACGCGACCGGTCCGCAAGAGCGCTCGGACTGGATGGACACCACAGACCACCCAACGTTGCGAACCACCGGAATCGCCTTGCGGTCGCCGCCGTGAACTCATCGTTTGCCCTTCCTCGGCTTCCCAGGCCGAGACGACTTCGCGTCCTTTTTGCCTTTGCCTGGGATGTTGCCTTCTTTTAAGCGTGAGCGAACTGAGCTCTTGGGTGCACGCCCTGGTGCACCGCCGGCAATGGCAAAGTCAATGCGCCGCGACTCGAGATCAACCCGTGCCACCGTGACTTTCACCGAATCGGCCAAACGATAAACTTGTCGCGTCCGTTCGCCCATCAGGGTGTGCTGCGCTTCATTGAACACCCAATAATCTGGTGGCAATTGCGTGACATGCACCATGCCCTCAACAAAGAGCGCATCCAACAGGATAAACAAGCCAAATCCCGCAACACCCGTGATGGTGCCCTGGTACTCTTCACCGAGCTTTTCACGCATGAACTGACACTTCAGCCACTGGCCCACATCACGGCTCGCCTCATCGGCACGACGCTCAGTCATGGAGCAGTGCTCACCCAAGGCCACCATGCGTTGCATGTCAGGCAATCCATCCCGCACCAAACGCGATGCTTCATCTTGTGCGCCGGTCTGAATGATCCGCTTCAAGAGGCGATGCACCGTCAGATCGGGATAGCGACGAATCGGCGAGGTGAAATGGGTGTAGTGGTCGTAGGACAAACCAAAGTGTCCTATGTCAGGGTCTGGAGCGTATTTCGCTTGCTGCATCGAGCGCAGGATCATGGCTTGAATCAATGCAAAATCGGGCCGCTGATGCGCTTGCTCGAGCAGGCTCTGGTAATCCGCAGGCTCAGGCTTTTCACCCCCACCCAAACCGAGACCCATCGAGCCTAAGAACTGACGCAGTGCCGCCAAACGCTCATCACTCGGCCCTTCATGGATCCGGTACAAAGTTGGCAGTTTAAACTTCTTCAGACAGCGCGCCGCTGCGACGTTCGCCGCCAGCATGCATTCTTCGATCAGTTTATGGGTTTCCAAGCGCTGTGCTGGCGCCACACCGGTGATCTTGCCGCGCTCATCAAAGCTAAACTTCGGCTCAACGGAATCAAAATCCAAGGCACCGCGGTCCTCACGCGCTGCGCGCAGCATGCGATAGAGGCTGAACAACTGACCGACATTCTCGCCGACAGCCGCCGACTCGAAATGCGTCGACTGCGTCAACTGTGCAATCAATCCTGCGTGATCCAGATCGGAGGCGCCCACCGCATCTAAAGCCTCCTGGACTTGGTTATAGGTCAGTCGCGCCTTGGACCGGAATACCACCTCGTGGAATCGGTACTTCGACACCCGTCCGGTACTGGCAATTTCAAGCGACACAGCCAATGCGAGCCGATCGACGTCTGGGTTTAACGAGCACAGGCCATTCGACAATGTCTCTGGCAGCATTGGGATCACTTCACTCGGGAAATACACCGAAGTTCCGCGCTCAATCGCTTCGCGATCCAACGCCGAATTTTCCGTCACGTAATGCGCAACGTCGGCAATCGCAACCCACAGCGTCCATCCAGACTTGCCTTTCGGAATCGCGCAAACCGCATCATCAAAATCTTTTGCATCGGCCCCATCGATGGTAACAAAGGGCAAGTCACGCAGATCCAATCGCGTGTCGGCGACCTTTGGGTCGATCTCAGCACCAAAGGCGGCGGCCTGGGCCACGGCCTCTTCCGAAAACTGATGTGGCAGATCATGGGTACGCACCGCCACCTGGACTTCAATCCCAGGATCTGAGGCGGCACCGACGATATCGACGACATGTCCCACAGGTTGCCGGTTATGTTCTGGATAGGAATCCAACTCAACCACAACGTACTGGCCAAATTTCGCACCGTTGATGCCTGATTCAGGAACCAGTACCTCGTGCAGAAACCGATCGTCTTCCGGCGTCACAAAGTTGACCCCAGCCTGTTCGCGTAGACGGCCGATGAGCCGCGTCACTTTGCGCTCAATGACCTCAACGATCCGTGCTTCACGTTTGTTCCGTGTGCTTTTTGACGGCGGCATCGCAGCGACTAAAACCCGATCGCCGTGATACACCTTGCGCATTTGCCGATCGTGTAAATACAAACTCTCTGAGCCATCGTCTGGCTCAAAAAAACCAAAGCCGTCACGATGCGCGGCGACGCGGCCTGACAAGAGGCCTGCACGATCCACCAACACATAGCGTCCGATACGGTCGGCGATGATTTGTCCATCACGTGTCATGGCCGATAAGCGTGCGAATAAACCGTCGCGATTGGCGTCGATTGTGTCGGTTAAACGCACCAATTCTTCATATTCCAACGGTCGACCGGCTTCTTCGAGAAGCTCCATCAGCCATTGGCGCGAGGCCACCGGGCTCTCGTAGCGGGATGCTTCCGCATCTCCATAGGGATCAGACATAGTTTCTCCTTTCAATGCCTGCAATAATGGAGGTCCAACCTCCGGAAGTCACGCGTCGCCAATAGTTGAGATATGAGCAAACGTAAACTCACACGTCAGCAGGCGTGGCGAATTGAAAAAATTCAGAAAGAACGCCTCGATCGTGCCACCCGTCATAAGACCGAGGTGGAAGAGCTCTTGGTGTCTGGCGAACTCGGCCAAGAGCAAAACGGCCGTGTCGTTGCGCGCTTCGGTAAACAGGTCGAAGTCGTCCCCGTCGATACACTCGGCCAACCGCGAGGCGAGCCCTTACGCTGTCACCTACGCGCCAATCTGACGACCTTAGTCACCGGCGATGCCGTGGTGTTTCAAACCAGCGACGATGCCGCCATCGTGACTGCCGCCGAGACGCGTCGCAATGTGCTTGAACGGCCCGATTCACGGGGCGTACTCAAAGCCATGGCCGCCAACATTGACCAGATTGTGATCGTCACCGCACTCGAACCCGAACCGCAACCGGAGCTTCTTGACCGCTACCTGGTGGCGACCGAGGTTGCGCGGATTCCACCTTTGATCGTGATCAATAAAGTCGATTTGATGCGCGAATCACCCGCACACCAGCAGTTTCTGGCGGCAATTCAAAATCTTTATGAAGTAATTGGCTATACGGTGGTCCAAGCGAGCACTAAAGAAACCGGCGGACTCGATGCGCTCTCCGCACATTTGGTCGATAAGAGCTCGGTCTTTATTGGCCAATCTGGTGTCGGAAAATCAAGCTTAGTGCAGGCGCTCTTGCCAAGTGAAGACATTCGCGTCGGCCACCTGCACAAACAAACACGACTGGGTCGCCACACCACCTCGACGGCCAGGCTATACGCCTACGCTGGAGGCGGCTCGATCATCGACTCGCCAGGCATCCGTGATTTTGGCTTGGAACAAATCTCCCGTACCGATGTGGAACAGGGTTTTATCGACATCCGAGAATTTTCAGATCATTGTCGATTTAGAGATTGTCGGCACCGACACGAGCCCGGATGCGCGGTGCGTGATGCGGTTGAAAAAGGCAAACTTTCACGGCGAAGACTGGCTTCATTCCAACGGATTTTAGAAACCCTCACTGGAGGTAACGCATGAATCTACTTGAGAATCTCAACACACTGAGCCAACAGGTGTTGCCAGGACATGCGCTATCTCGACTGGTGGGTATGCTTGCCTATTGCGAGATCCCGGCGGTCAAAGATCGCCTCATCCGCGCGTTTATCAAGCAGTTTGACATCAATATGGATGACGTTGCCGACACAGATCTCGACGCCTATCCACACTTCAATGCCTTTTTCACACGCGCATTGAAGCCGGGTATCCGGCCAATGGCCGGCACTGGTCATCTGGCCTGCCCCGCGGATGGCACCGTTCTCACCAAGGGATTACTTGGTGAAGACACCCGCCTCATGGCCAAAGGGCATCACTTTAGCTTGTCAGAATTACTGGCGACCGATGAGTACAATGGCACCTATCAAAATGGGCAATTTTTAACGATTTACTTGTCGCCCAAAGATTACCACCGCGTGCATTGCCCAATGGATGCAGAGCTGAAGCACATGACCTATGTGCCTGGGCGTCTTTTCTCAGTCAATGGCGCGACCACCAAAGCGATCCCATCGGTGTTCGCCAGAAACGAGCGCGTGATCTTGCATTTCAAAGGTGCGCACGGACCCTTTGCCATGGTGTTGGTCGGCGCCATGTTGGTGGCATCCATCGAGACACCCTTTGCGGGCATCATCACGCCACCCGGTCGCGGTATTCATCATTGGAACTACCACCGCGGGCCGCATTTGAAGTTTGCACAAGGTGATGAAGTGGGCCGCTTCCAATATGGCTCTACGGTCATCATGGTGCTTCCAAAAGAAGGCGTGCAGATTTCTGAAGATGCGACGGACGAACGGTCTGTCGTGGTCGGCGAATCACTCGGCCAGGGTTAGCTGGCCGAGCGTTGCAACGAAGGTGGCTTAATTGCCACCCATTGGGTCATTGAGATACCGGAAGAAGTCCGACTGTGGGTCAATGACCAACAGGTCGTCTTTTCCAGCAAATGAGCTTCGATATGCCTGAATCGAACGGTAGAAGGCATAAAACTCTTGGTTTTGGTTGAACGCGTTGGCGTAAATTTCCGCCGCAATCGCATCCCCCTCACCTCGCACCTGCTGGGCTTCACGATAGGCATTGGCCTCAATCACGGTCTTTTGGCGGTCTGCGTCCGCCTCAATCCCTTCAGCCAACTCGCGACCCCGTGCTCGGTGATCACGCGCCTCACGCTCACGTTCCGTACTCATCCGTGAATAGACGGCATTCGAGACTTCAGGCGGTAAATCGATCTTTTTCACGCGCACATCAGTGACGTGAATTCCAAGTTCGTCCATCGCGATCTGATCAAGCTCCTCACGGATCTCGGCCATCAAGGCATCCCGCTCACCCGACACCACTTCATAGACCGTGCGCTCACCGAACTTATTTCGCAGCCCGTTATCGACGCGTGATGCCAAAAGGCTGTTGGCGGTGAACTCATCGCCACCTGTCGCCGTGTAGAACGTGCCCGCATCGGCGACCCGCCATTTGACGAATGAATCAACAATCAGCGCCTTCTTTTCCGCCGTCAGATACCGCTGAGGTGCCGCATCCAAGGTGATCAAACGCGCTTCAAATCGCCGCACATCGTTCACAACAGGGATCTTGAAATGCAATCCCGGTTGGATGTCGGTTTCAACCACCTCACCAAACTTCAACAGTACTGCGCGCTCACGCTCGTTCACCACATACAGCGAGTTCGAGATGATCCCGAGTACCACGACGATGCCAATCAAAATGGCCATTTGACGTCCTGACATTAGCGAATACCTCCACTTCTTGAATCCCCGGGCTGACGCGCGCGGAGCTCCTCAATGACCTGGTCGGTCAAAGATCGAATATCACTGGGCGTCATCCCACCAACTGCGGCTGACGATGACGGCAGACCTGCTGAGGGCTGTGACAGCCCGCCGCGGTTCTGATTCGCAATCCCTGGCGCGACCTGACCAGCGATGCGGTCAAGCGGCAAGTACATGATGTTGGACCCTGAATCGACGTCGACCATGACTTTCGAGGACCGTTGCATCACTTCTTGTACCGAGTCGATGTACAAACGCTGACGCGTGACTTCAGGCGCCTTGTTGTACTCCGCCAAGAGCTTTAAGAACCGATCTGCTTCACCCTGTGCTTGCGCCACAACCTGCTCGCGATAGGCGTTGGCTTCTTCAAGCACACGCTGCGCGCGACCACGCGCTTCTGGAATGACTCCATTGGCGTACGCTTCCGCTTGGTTCTTCAAACGTTGTTCATCTTCACGCGCTTTGATCACGTCATCGAACGCGGCCTGCACCTGACTCGGCGGCTGGCTGTTCTCGAGGTTGACCTTCACCACGCGAAGTCCGGCGACATAGGTGTCCAAATACGTCTGTAATCGAACTTGGGCATCCGCACCAATCGCCTCTCGGCCTTCGGAAATGACGTCTGTCATCTCTGCCGAGCCGACCACATGACGAAGCGCCGAATCGGTTGCATGTGAGAGCGTCACTTCAGGTTGACGTACATTCAACAGAAACGCTTTCGGGTCTGAGATCACGTATTGCACGGCGAGCGTCACATCGACGATGTTTTCGTCTTCCGTCAGCATCACGCCCTGCGCAGTGTGAGTACGAACACGTGTCACATTGACCTTATTCACTTCGTCAATTAAGGGTGCATTCCAACGCAGACCAGGTGCCTTGGTCTCCAAAAACTGACCGAAACGCAACACGACCGCGCGCTCCTGTTCGTCCACCTTATAAAGCCCCAATGCGGCGTAACCGACGAGTGCCACCAGTGCAATGATGCCCAATAACGGGCCAGAAAATTCGATTCCGGGGCCCGAATTGTCGTCACCGCCCGAACCTGAACCACCTGAGCGTCCTTTTCCGAACAATCCGTTCAAGCCGTCTTGCAACTTCTTTACCACCTCATCGAGATCAGGTGGGCCTTGATCGTTCCGGTTACCACCGCCACCCCATGGGTCGCGACCGTTGTTTCCGGGCTCATTCCAAGCCATGTGGACTCCTTTGACATGTCAAATGACTACTGCCCCTATCATAGGGGCAGAGATTCGCATTTCCACTCAAAAGTGAATCAGTGTTGAAGTATTTGCGAGAGGAACAGTTGGGTCCGATCATTTTCCGGATGATTGAAGAAGGTTTCTGGATCGTTTTGTTCAACGATCTGGCCAGCGTCCATGAAAATCACCCGATTGGCCACCTTGCGCGCAAAGCCCATCTCGTGCGTGACGCAGAGCATGGTCATTCCGTCTTCAGCCAGGCCAACCATGACATCGAGAACCTCAGCAATCATTTCTGGATCCAGTGCCGAAGTTGGCTCATCGAACAACATCACACGCGGATTCATGCACAGTGAGCGCGCGATCGCGACACGCTGCTGTTGACCACCCGATAGCTGCCCTGGATATTTCAACGCCTGCTCGGGAATTTTCACCCGCTCCAGATATTGCATCGCAATCTCTTCGGCTTCTTTTTTCGGTGTTTTGCGGACCCAGATAGGCGCCAACGTACAGTTCTCAAGCACCGTCAAATGCGGGAATAAATTGAAGTGCTGAAACACCATACCCACTTCACGGCGCACGTCATTGATGTGCTTTGTGTCTTCAGTGAGCTCAATGCCATCGACAACAATTGAGCCCTCTTGGTGCGTCTCAAGGCGATTTATGCAGCGAATCAATGTTGATTTACCGGAGCCTGAAGGTCCGCAAATCACAATCCGCTCACCGCGCTTTACATCCAAATCAATGTCTTTCAACACATGGAACTGTCCGTACCACTTGTTCAAGCCATCAATCTTGATGATGGTGTCGCCCAGTTCAACTTGGCTGACTTGTGTTTCGGTTGTCATGCGTCATTTCTCCGTGACGTATCGAGTTTGCGTTCCAGATTTTGGCTGTAGCGAGACATGCCATAACAGAACATCCAGAAGATAAAGCCGGCAAAGAGATAGCCCTCAATGTCATAGCCATTCCACTCTAACGAGCGAGCGGCTGTTTGCGCCATATTGAGCAGATCCAACAAGCCGATAATGGAGACCAGCGAGGTGTCCTTGAACAGCGCGATGAAGGTATTGACGATCGATGGAATGGAGATCTTCAATGCCTGAGGCAAAATGATGAACCAAGTTCGCTTCCAGTAGCCAAGACCCAGCGCCATCGCTGCTTCATACTGCCCCTTGGGAATGGCCGACAATCCCCCACGTACGGCTTCGGCTGTATAGGCCGATTGGAACAATGTGATGCCGATCATGGCTCGAACAACCTTGTCGAACTCCACACCGGCAGGAAAGAACAAAGGCAACATCACAGACGCCATAAAGAGGATCGTGATCAGCGGGGTGCCACGCCAGAACTCAATATAGGTAACACAAATAGCTCGGATCACCGGCAAATCAGATCGCCGCCCCAGCGCCAACAGGATGCCAATGGGTAATGCCAGAACGATCCCGACAAAAGCCAGCGTAAAGGTTAAGAGGAACCCACCCCACTGCGTCGTATCTGCCACCGGAATGCCAAATGAGCCGCCATAGACGATGAAATAAAACACCACAGGGAAGACAAACAATAAGAGTCCACCCAGAATGTCTTTGCGCGGCGTGCGCTCCATCATCAACGGAATTAACAGCGCGAAGAATAGGACGAACATGCTGGCAGGACGCCAAACCTGATCCGGGTTTGAGCCAAAATACAAACCGAACAAGATTTGTTCCATACGCACGTTGATGAAGGTCCAGCAGGCACCGGCCTTATTCGCATCGCAGACAGAACGATCGGAGCCCGTCCAGTTGGCGTTGATGATGGCCCATTCGATAAAGGGCGGGACATACATCACAATTAAATACATGAACACGAGCGTCGTCAGTGAACTGCTCACAGAGTTGAATAGATTCTGCCGAATCCATGCCACAGCACCCACCGCGCTCGACGGCGGAGCGCGATCTGGCATCGGCATAAAGGTTTTTAAATCATTGGCCATGGTCTTATCGCTCCGACAACTGCACGCGGCGGTTATACCAATTCAACACAGCCGAGGTGAGCAAGCTCAAGCACTCATAGACCGCAATCGTCATGGCGATGATGATAAGCGCCTGACCGGTATTATTGAGCGTGATTCCCGCCCAAACAGCCACCAACTCCTCATAGCCCACAGCCACAGCCAAAGATGAATTCTTAGTCAGGTTCAAATATTGGCTGATGGTCGGTGGAATAATCACCCGCAAGGCCTGCGGAATCACGACTAACGAAATTGTATCCTTTCGCGAGAGTCCAAGTGCATGCGCCGCCTCTGTCTGCCCATGCGACACCGACTGAATTCCAGCGCGGACGTTTTCGGCGATGAAGGCCGAAGTATAAATCGTCAACGCAAACCAGAGACTGAATAACGGAAGTGGCAACTGGCCACCCCCTTTAAAATTAAATCGGCCCAAAATCGGCTCATCAAATCCAAGTGGTGAGCCGCTGATCAAATAGAGCACATAGCCACCGACCAAAATCGCCGCGGTGTTAATCCAAAATACAGGGAGTCGCTGACCGGTTTGTTCAAAACGCGCACGTGCCCGGCGGGCAAAGATCACCATGCCAACAACCAATGCAACGAGTAAAAGCAACCAAATAAAGAGTCCAAGGCCACTGTCAACGACAGGTGTGGGGAAGTGGAAGCCACGCGCGTTTAGGAAAAAGACTCCCATTTCGATCGAATCTTTGGGCGCCGGCAAACTCGGCAAGAAAATCGCGAAATTCCAAAACATAATTTGCAGGAGCAAAGGTGTGTTACGGAACATCTCGATGTAGGAAAGCGCCACTCTCGAAGCCAACCAATTAGGCGACAAGCGCATCACACCGATGAAAAAGCCCAGCAAAGTCGCTGCGATAATGCCGAGAACTGCCACTAAAATAGTGTTCTGAATCCCGATGAAAAACACCTCAAGGTAGGTGGTTTCACCCAGGGTAAAATCTAAAATCGGACTGAATCCCACCTTGAACCCAGCGACCTCATTAAAGAAGGCCGTACTGGTCTGAATGCCTCGGGCATTCAAGTTCTCAACAGTGGTTTCAAAAATCGAGTAACCGCCATACAGCACCAACACGAGTGCCAGAATTTGCACAACGAGTGCACGGATTTTGGGGTCACGATGTAAGGGAATACGGGTTTGGTCTGTCACAACTCTTTCCGGTTGGTCAAGAAAGACCGGGCTTTCGCCCGGTCTATGATGCACTCAATTAACGAATTGGTGGTGCGTACAGGATGCCGCCACGAGTCCACAAATCGTTGACTGATCCAGCACGTGGAATGCCGATTGGCTCGACAGTGCGTGCGTAGATTTCGCCGTAGTTACCAACTTGCTTGATCGCGTTGTAGGCCCAGTCTGCTGACAATCCAAGCATTTCGCCCATGTTGCCTTCAGTGCCGACAATACGTGCAACGTCTGGATTCGGTGGGTTGGCCTTCATTGAATCAATGTTCTTTGAAGTGATGCCCGCTTCTTCTGCGTTAATCAACGCATAGAGTGTGAACGCAACGATATCCATCCACTGATCATCACCTTGACGCACAACAGGTCCTAGAGGCTCTTTAGAGATCGTCTCTGGCAACAAAACTGCGCCATTTGGATCCTTCATTTCAGTACGAAGAGCAGCCAACTGCGACTTATCTGACGTCAACACGTCACACGCACCGCCCTCGAAACCTTCACGGGTTTGCGTAGATGTCTCATAACCGACGGGAGTGAAGTCCATCTTGTTGTTACGGAAGTAGTCCGCCATGTTCAACTCAGTGGTTGTACCGGCCTGAACACAGATGCTTGCACCGTCCAACTCAAGCGCTGATTTGATGCCAGAATCTTTCTTGACCATAAAACCTTGGCCATCGATGTAGTTGTAGTAAGTGAAGTTCAATCCCAGCGACGCTTCACGAGTCAGCGTATGCGTGGTGTTACGCGACAACACATCCACTTCGCCTGATGAGAGTGCAGTAAAGCGCTCTTTTGCAGTCAACGGGATGTAAGTCACTTTACTGGCATCGCCAAGCACAGCAGCGGCGACGGCGTCACAGACGGCCGCATCAATACCAACCATCCGGCCTGCGTCGTTCGGAGCGGAAAAGCCCGGTACGCCACCACTGATGCCACACTTCAGCTCACCGCGAGCTTTGACGTCATCAAGGGTTGCCGCACTAGCAACCTGAGAGACAGCAAAGGCGGCAGCTGCGACTGAGGCTGCAACTTTAAACGTAGATTTCATGGATACACTCCTGAATAAGCGGTTTGTTTTAATTTCTTACGGGCCTTCTTTATTGTTAGGCGCTCTGATGGCTCAGCAACATTAATGCCAGCCAAGCCAAACAGCGCGTGCCCGCCGCCACAGAGGAAAAACTAGCACTGAGGGACCAGAGGCACAAGCTACTTTGCACTGAAACTGTGCAAAATATGCACAAACTTAGTGCGTTTCCTATGCGGCTATGGCGAATTGCACAATTAATCGACGTTCAGTACAAGAAAAGTGCCCAACACCACGAGGACTGCACCAAGCCATGCACCAATTGCCGGCAAACGACGTGATGTCAGCCAGATCATCGGTAACATCACCACAGGAGCCGCCGAACTCAGCGTCGCAACGATTCCTGCTTCGCCGCCGGAGAGCGCGAACATGACCAAGGTCATGCCAATGCCCATCCCAATGGCACTACTCCCAAATGTTTGCAGAACAAACTGTCGAGTCCAGAGGCTGTGGTCACGGCTTTGCCGAAAATGCTGGATCTCGTAGGTGACAAATAAGGCCAAACAGCCGACTAGGACACGGACTGCAGATCCGGCGATCGGATCGACACCCTGCTCCATTAAAGGTCGAGATAATAGAAGACCCAGAGCCTGACCTGCTGCAGCCAAAAAGCCAAAGCCCAGACCCAGCGGCAGCGACCCATGAACGACATCCCATGGGTCCTCGCCTGAGCGTCGCCGCCCCAATGCAATAGCCACCATGACTCCACCGGTCACTAGAAAACAGCCAACCCACACCGATGGCGGCAAGATCTCGTCTAAAAACCAGACCGCAAAGATGGCTGCCAAAGGAGCGTTTAGAGCAAACATGATGGCGTTACGACGTGGGCCGACGCGTCGCAATCCTGCAAACAAAAACGTGTCGCCCAGGTAAATGCCAATGAGACCTGAGAGCACAAGCGGCCACCAGTCAGCCGCTCCAATGGTCAAAAACCCACCGGTCAGACCACCGATCAGCGTCAACACAATGGCCATCATCGCCATGCGCACACGGTTAAACCGGACTGCACCTAGCGCACGTGATGGCGCAACGGCCAGCATGCCGCCGGTCGCAAAACAGAGCGATGCGGCTAGGGCGGCTAATTCGAAAAGTGGCATTTACCAGTCAAGATCGTCAGGGATTGGCGGATAGTCGCCGTCATCGACCTCGAGCTTTGCGAGATGTGTGAAAATTTCTTGTCCAGCTAAGCGCTCGCGGCAACGCTCGAGCGTCTCACGCGGCACAATAACAATCGCCCCATCGATTTCGATTAAGCCAAGCAACCCTTTTGCCAACTGATCTCGAACCGATGCCGCGACCGGAAACGGTCGGATCTTTTTGCCATACGGGAATCGAAAATCAACACGCTCTGCTTCGGCGCCACGGCCCACGACATGGGCGGAAACCAAATCTCTCACTTGTGACAAACGCTCTGCCTGCTGACGTTTTTGTTCACGCTCTTGAGCCAGCGCTTGGTCTTTGGCTTTTTTCGCCTCACGCGCTTTGGCCTGCGTCTCTGCAAGGCTTTCTTGCACACTCGGACCTTTTGGTTTGGACTTGGCCTCAACGCGCTTCGCGTGGGTGTTTTGTTTGACCTTCTTTTTATCAGCCACACCCAAGGCAAGCAGTTGGTCTTGCAGCGACTTCCCTTTACTCATGTGGGTAATCCTCGTAATAGGCCTCGGCTAAATCCTCAAAGCGAGTGTACTGACCAAGGAATGCGAGTTTTACCGATCCAATCGGACCATTTCTCTGCTTACCGATAATGATCTCGGCGATGCCTTTATCTTCCGTGTTCTCGTTATAGACCTCATCGCGATAGATGAAACAAATGACGTCTGCGTCCTGCTCGATCGCGCC
>CAZVNX010000015.1:0-56618 GCA_964628665.1 uncultured Pseudomonadales bacterium
CGTTGACGCGTCTCAGCGGGGGCATGCACAGAGTCCACACCCTGTAATCGGATATTGCGCAAAATAAATGGGAATACGGTGGTATTCAGTTGGAATCCGCCCGCGTTGCCAGTGGCTGCAATCACACCGTTGTATTGGATCTGCGCAATGAGTGTGGCTAAGCACTGTCCGCCGACTGTGTCGATGGCCCCTGCGAACCGTGTGCTTTCGAGTGGTTTCGGATCACGCATAAAATCTGCACGATCCAGTACTTCTGTGGCACCTAAGGCCTTTAAACGGTCCGTTTCTGCCACACGCCCTGTAATGGCGTGGACTTCATAACCCAGTGTGGACAGGACGGTGGTTGCGACACTGCCGACGCCACCACTAGCACCCGAGACGGCAATTGGGCCGTCGGCTGGTTTGAGCTCGCTATCAAGTAATGCAAGCACGCACAGCATCCCCGTTAAACCGCCCGTACCGAACTGCATGGCCCGTCGGCTGTCGAGTGAGGCGGGTGTTTTGACCAGATAGGAGCCAGGGACTCGGACACGCTCTGACATGCCGCCGGTGTGTGTTTCACCCACCCCATGGCCAGTCAGAATGACGTGCTCTCCAGGATTAAAAGCTGGATCATCGGACTCAAGTACCACGCCAGCAGCGTCAATCCCTGGAATCATTGGGAAGTCTCGGATGATCTTGCCTTTGCCGGTGATTGCGAGTGCATCTTTGTAGTTCAGTGAACTGAATTCATTGGCGATCAGAACGTTGCCTGTTGAGAGTGCGTCGTTGGAGAGGGTTTCAATCTGCACATCTGGAGCGGATGTATCGGTCTTGTGCAGACGCAGCGCACGGAATTCTGTCATGGGGTGTCCTTCTTTTCGTTTCCCCCATAGTAATGCCCATGCCACAAAAAAAAAGGGGAACCGAAGTCCCCCTTTTCTCGAGTGTCGTGAAAGCTTAGTGCTTTGTGACTGACTCGATTGCGCCTTTAACGATGTTTGATGCATCGTCACGGCTCTTAACAAGTGTCTCTTGTGAAGATTTCGCAGCGTCGATCAGGCGAGCCTGAAGACCCTGGAGGTATGACTTCTGTGATTCAACAACAGCTGCCATGTCCTTCTCAGAAGACAGTGCTTTCGCCTGCTCCATTGCGCCTTCAACCAACTCTTTAACCAGAGCTGTTTGCTGCTCAACCAATGCTTCAACAGTTGCTTTGTTGATTTCAAACAACTCAGTCATTGGCTTCATTGCTGTCTCGTATGACTTCATGTCAAACGCTTGCTTCATGTTGTTCTGCATGTCTTCGATCATTTTTGCGTACATGGGATCTCTCCTGGTTCATCAAATTAATTGTGCGGTGCACAAGGTTTGGAGAAAAGATACCATGTTGCAGTGCAACGTCAACACTTTTTTGTGCATTGCACCAAAAAGAATCCTCAGTCTTTAGTCGGAGTCATTTTGCCAAGCATGGATTTCGACATGGACTCCCAAAGCTTCATATTGTCTTCGGTCATTTTCTGCAGCATGCCAATGGGTGTCGCACCGATCACAGTGCGCATCTGATCTTGCATACTCTCTTGTTGATTCAGGAAGAATGAAATGGATTGCTCGAGGAAGTGCGCCATGTTGGTCTGCATCCCGGAGCCGTAGAAGCGAATCAGATGCTGCAGTACTTCATTGGTTAGGACATGCTCACCTGCGTCGTTTTCCTGCTCCAGGATAATCTGCAATAGAATGGTGCGCGTCAGGTCATCACCGGTTTTTGAATCAAGCACACGGAAACGCTCGTGACCGAGCACTAAATCGCGGACGTTATCAATGGTGACATAGCAACTCTGTGAGGTGTCATAGAGGCGGCGGTTGGGGTATTTTTTCAGAGTTCGCATGCGACTGCCTTGATTTTCTGGATTATTATGACGAACTCTAACCATAAATGCGGCTTTGCGCAAAAGGATTAAGGGGCTTTGCTTGCAGGGATTCCAAGGGGTCAACCGCGATGATCAGGAGTGGATCCAGGTCTGGTTGAAACGACTCTCGCACGAAACCGAGTTGGTGAAATTTTTTGAGCCGTCCGGTTTTGCCGAGCTCGGGCAGGCGCTGACGTCCATGTCGGTCGAAGATCCTGAACGCTTCAGTCGCTTTTCTAATGAAGTGATGCCTGAAGTGCTGACGATGCTCTGTGCCACCGATCGTGAAGACGGCGCGTGGGAGCGTTTGTTTGACTCAGTCGCCACGCGCTTCCCAGAAATGGAAGCCATGGACCGCGGCCAGATACTTTGGATGCTCAGGCAGTTAAGCGAAACCGATGCGCTGATCCATAAGCTGAAACAGACCCTCGAGTCGGGTGAAATTGACGTCGAAAAAGGGCTGGAAAACTGGCGCACCGATGTCAAAAACGGCGCGATCTTACCGGATACGCTGAGACCCGATGCATTTCGGTTGGGTGAAAATTTGGCGGCAACATCCGGTGATGTGGTGTTTGAGAACCAACTCTTTCAGTTGATTCAATATCATCCACGAACAGCACAGGTGCATGCCAATCCGATTTTGCTGATTCCCGCCTATGTGAACCGGTTTTACATCCTGGATTTGTCTGAAGAGTGTTCCATGGTGCGGTGGCTTCTGGATCAAGGACATACAGTGTTTTTGATGAGTTGGGTGAACCCAACTGATCTGCTGGCGAACTACGACATGACACATTATGTGTTGGATGGTGCGCTGACTGCCGTGGATCAGATTGAGCGGATGGCACCGGGATCCAAAATCCAGTTGATGGGGTACTGCGCTGGTGGCGTGATTGCAACCATCCTCACAGCCTGGATGAAAGCACGCGGCGACCATCGTGTCGTGTCGCTGACACTGCTGACGACCTTACTCGATTACAGCCAGGCCGGTCCGTTGGCGCATTTGGTCTCTCGAGAGCGCATTGACGCGCTGACAAAGCCACTCACCGATCTTGGCTATTTACCGGCTGAACTGATGCTGCGGACCTTTGCCAGTCTCAGGCCTCATGACCTGCTGTTTGGTCGCATGCTCAATTCCTATGTGTTTGGTGAACGGGCCAAACCATTTCCGTTGTTGCATTGGTTAGGTGACGGGACACGAACGCCTGCGGCATTGGTGCTCTGGACGCTTGAGCGCCTGTACCTTGAGAATTGCTTGGTGGGTCGAGATCCTTTGGTACTGGCTGGACAGACGATCGATCTTAAACAGATCGATATTCCAGTCTTTATCATGGCGGCCGAGAATGATGATATCTCGCCCTGGCAGGGAGTCGTCGCTGTGCATGATGCATTTACCGGTCCGCTGACGCTTGTGTTGGGAAAGGGCGGACATAACTCGGGAGTGATCAACCCGCCCGACGCAAGCCGACACGATCATGTCCGACTCGATCTGTCCGATCCACTCGATCTGCATCGCGCAACACACGGTGACGGAAGCTGGTGGATCCTCTGGGGAGATTTCTTGGGTTCAACAGCAGGAGCAATGGGCGCGCCCGTTGCCCCGGGTGGCGGTATTCGGCCAATCATTGAGCCGGCTCCCGGCCGGTATGTCCGGCAGCCATAAAAAAGGGCCCACTTAGGGCCCTTCAGTTACTTCATCGTTGGCATCGAAAACTCTGGCCCTGCCCGAAGACCGGTCGGCCAGCGTGCAGTGATGGTTTTCATGCGGGTGTAGAAGCGCACACCATCGGGACCATGCATGTGTAGCGGTCCAAAGAGACTCCGCTTCCAGCCGCCGAAGCTATGAAATGCCATCGGCACAGGAATCGGCACGTTCACACCCACCATGCCCACTTGGACATTCTCAGTAAACTGCCGCGCAGTGTCGCCATCGCGTGTGAAGATTGCGGTGCCATTGCCGTATTCATGGGCATTAATGAGATCCAGTGCCTCAGCATAGCTCTCGACCCGGACCACAGAGAGCACCGGTCCAAAGATCTCTTCATCATAAATGCGCATGCCAGGCTTTACGTGATCAAACAGAGTGGGCCCAACAAAGTAACCGTTTTCAGCACCCTGAACGGTGAAGCCACGCCCATCAATGACCAGCGTTGCACCCTCAGCGACACCTTGATCAATATAACCAAGGACCTTGTCTGCATGTTCGCGCGTCACCAGGGGTCCCATATGGGGCTCAGGGCTCTTGCCAAGACCGGGTCCGACTTGCATGGCCGCAATCTCTGTCTTGAGATCGGAGACCAGTTTGTCGGCCACTGCATCACCGACGCATACAGCCACAGAAATCGCCATGCAGCGCTCGCCTGCGGATCCATAGGCGGCGCCCATCAGTGAGTTCACGACCTGTGCGGGGTCGGCGTCGGGCATCACGACCATGTGGTTTTTGGCACCCCCAAGTGCTTGGACGCGCTTGCCGTGGGCACTGGCGGTTGCATAGATGTACTCAGCGATCGGTGTAGAGCCGACGAAGCTCACGGCTTGGATGCGTGGATCGGTCAGTAGGACGTCGACCGACTCTTTATCCCCGTTGACCACGTTAAAGACACCATCGGGCAACCCGGCTTCTTTTAAAAGCTCCGCTAAGCGATAGGGTGTGGATGGATCTTTTTCTGATGGCTTCATGATGAAGGTATTGCCGCAAGCAATCGCGACCGGGAACATCCACATCGGGACCATGGCAGGGAAGTTAAACGGACTGATGCCAGCGCACACACCCATCGGCATCATCAGGCTGTAACTATCGACTTCACGACCGACGTTCAGGCTATGCTCGCCTTTTAAAAGATGCGGGATGCCACAGGCAAACTCAACGACTTCCAAACCACGCGTCAGTTCACCCTTTGCATCAGAGAAGACCTTGCCATGCTCGGATGTAATGAGGGTGGCTAGTTCATCGGCATGTTGCTCAACGAGGGCCTTGAACTTAAACATGATGCGGGCTCGATTCAGGGGCGTGACCTGTTTCCAGCTTGCAAAGGCGGCTTCTGCATTGGCAATGGCTTGACGGGTTTCATCTGCAGACGACAACGCCACCTGAAAGCGCGGCTCGCCAGTTGCTGGATTGAATACGGTGGCCGTGCGGCCGGATGTGGAGGCGACCGCTTGGCCACCAATAAAATTCCCAAGTGTTGTCATCTGAAGTCTCCTCAATGAACCAATGCATTAAAGATGTTCATTATTGATATCACAAGAGCATATTCTGCGTTTAAGATGTATCAAATTTGATATATCAAGAGGGTGACGATGCGTCTGAACTGGGAAGAAGCGCGCTACTTTCTGGCCGTGGCTCGAACTGGGCAGCTGAAAAAGGCGGCCGAGCAGCTCGGTGTCTCAACGATCACCCTATCGCGACACTTGGCTCATCTCCAAGGGCAAGCGTCAGCGCCGCTCTTTCATCGCCACCCCAAGGGCTTGCGTTTAACCGATGAAGGCAGTCGGTTGCTACTCCACGTTGAGCGCATCGAGGCTGAGTTTGAAGAGGCGCGCGATGCACTGTTTGCCGGCGGCACACAGGGGGTGTCAGGCACGGTGAGGATTGCTGCGCCTGAAGGCTTTGCGCTGACCATCTTGGTGCCCAATTTGACGCATTTGCAGGCGCGATCACCTGATCTGCGCGTGGAAATCGTCCCACAGATCGCAGGATTTTCCTTGTCCCGTCGCGAGGCTGACATTGCTGTCATGGTCGGCCGACCCACAGATCGGCATTTACTCTATGAGAGTCTCGGGCACTATCAACTGGGTGTGTATGCCAGTGAAGACTACCTCGCGCGATATGGTGAACCGCAAACGATTGATGCGCTGATTGATCATGTGTTGATTGGCTATGTGGATGATTTGCTTTACAGCCAAAGCCTCAATTTAGCGACCTCAGTTTGGCCGAAGTGGCAATCACAATTCAGTGTCTATTCACCGATTGGGCAAGTTCATGCGGTGCGTTCCGGACTGGGCATCGGTGTATTACATGAGTTTTTAATTCGGCCCGATGACGGTCTTGTGAGGGTGTTACCGGAGATTCGACTGGAGCGGGAGTTCTACTTGGTGACACATCAAAATCTGCAGCGGATTCCGCGTGTGCGTCACGTCATGAGTTTCCTGAAAACATTGACTGATTTTCAGTGTTCATAGGTGTGTGGTTAAAGCACCCTCAGAAGCACATCTGAGCGTTTCTCACGTATGATACAGCGCGCCTCCGCACAGGGAAGCGAAAACCTGCTGATTGTGCTGCGTTGACACACAGCGTTTTCTGGAGTCTTTGGCTCACCGCTTGAGGCGCAGGCCGACAGATTGACAAGGCTCTTGCACGACATACGCACGAATTGGGATTTAAAGACATATGGCAAACGCCGAATTTCTCCATCAAATCGACAAACGTCGAACCTTTGCAATTATCTCGCACCCAGATGCGGGCAAGACCACGATGACTGAAAAGTTGCTTCTATGGGGCAATGCAATTGCCATCGCCGGCACAGTCAAGGCCCGAAAAGCGGCGCGGCATGCCACATCAGACTGGATGCAGATGGAGCAGGAGAGGGGGATTTCGGTCACCACCTCTGTGATGCAATTTCCGTATCGCGATCGTATTGTGAATCTGTTGGATACACCGGGTCACGAGGACTTCTCAGAGGATACCTACCGCACGTTGACCGCAGTGGACTCGGCATTGATGGTGCTGGATGGAGCCAAAGGTGTCGAAGCACGCACCATCAAATTGATGCAGGTCTGTCGGCTGCGCACCACCCCGATCATTACCTTTGTGAACAAGCTTGATCGCGATATTCGGGATCCGATTGAGCTGATGGACGAGGTTGAGGATGTGCTGAAAATCCAGGCGACTCCGGTCACCTGGCCGATCGGGATGGGGCCTCATTTCAAGGGGGTCTATCACTTACGCACCGACACCATTCATCTCTACGTGCGTGGTCAGGGGGATCGAATCCCAGAAGACAAACGGATTCAAGGGCTAGATTCCGACGAGGCGCGTGCACTTCTAGCCGAGGAATGGCAGGACTTCCGTGATCAGGTGGAGTTGGTGCGTGAGGCGACCCCGGACTTTGATGTGGAGCAGTTTTTAGCTGGTGCGTTGACCCCTGTATTTTTTGGCACGGCGATGGGCAACTTTGGCGTCCGTGAGATGTTGGATGATTTTGTCGCCTATGCGCCAGCCCCCTTGGCACGTGAGTCGGAATCGCGGGTGGTGGACCCAACGGAGGAGAAGTTCTCAGGCTTCGTGTTTAAGATCCAAGCGAACATGGATCCAAAGCATCGCGATCGCATTGCATTTCTGCGCGTCTGTTCGGGGCGGTATCAGAAGGGTATGAAGATTCGCCACACACGGATTGGCAAGGATGTGCGGATATCGGATGCGGTCACGTTTTTGGCCGGCGACCGCTCGGCCGCCGAGGAAGCCTATTCAGGGGATATTTTGGGGCTCCATAACCATGGCACCATTCAAATTGGTGACACATTTTCAGAAGGTGAAGAGCTCCAATACACGGGTATCCCGCACTTTGCCCCCGAGCTGTTTCGTCGTGTGCGCCTGAAAGATCCGCTCAAAACCAAGCAGTTGCAGAAAGGCCTGACCCAGCTTTCGGAGGAGGGTGCGACGCAGGTGTTTATGCCGCACAAAAACAACGATTTGATTGTGGGAGCGGTGGGGACCTTGCAGTTTGATGTGGTGGCCTTCCGTTTACTCGATGAGTACAAGGCCGAAGCCATCTACGACCAGGTCAGTGTGTACACAGCGCGATGGATTCGCTGTGCGGACCCGAAGATGCTCGCGGACTTTAAGAAAAAGGCCTATGAGAACCTGGCCGATGACGGCGGCGGCTATCTCACCTATCTGGCGCCTTCACGCGCGAATCTGCAATTGATGACAGAGCGGTGGCCTGACGTGGAGTTCTTAGAAACGCGTGAGCACTGAGGTTTTCTGGGTCGATACCAATGTGCATCTGGAGCGGCTGATGCCGACACCGGAGGCGGTTTTGGATCGCGCACGCCAAGCAGGGGTCACTGTCATCGCCACAGGGACGCATCCAGCACAGTGGCAGTGGTTACAATCTATCCAGGGTGTCCGTAAAGCCTATGGTTTGCATCCTGAAGCCATCCCCGAGGCTGGCGATTGGCAGTCTGCGCTGCGGGCCTGTCTATCCGAAGATCCGACGGCAGCCATTGGCGAGGTCGGCCTCGATTGGCGGGCTGGTTTTGCAGACCGTGAGATACAGGTCCGTTGCCTCCGTGATCAGCTCGCGCTCGCACTCGAATGGGATCGCGCGGTGATTTTGCATGTGGTCAAAGCCCATGAGGCGATGCTCGCAATCTTAGCGGACTTCCCTGGGCTACGTTTTACTGTGCATGCCTTTACAGGTTCATCCGAGATTGCTGATCAGTATGTGGCCTTGGGCGGCTATCTCTCTGCCGGTGGGTTAGTCACGCGCAAACCTGCGCCACGGGTCTGCGCTGTCTTTGCCAGCATGCCTGCTGATCGGTTGTTGTTGGAATCGGATGCGCCGGATCTGCCCATGGCGGGTCAAATGGTCAGTGATCCGAGTCATCTTCCTGAGATCGGACGCATACTGGCCACGCTTCGCGGCGTCAGTACGGCATCTCTGGCGACGCAGACCCAGCAGAATGCGCAGGCGCTTTTCGGGAGCGGTTGCGTTCAATCAGACTGAGCACTGACGGCACCACCATCAGCACCAAGACCGTGCCGTAGGCCAAACCGAAGACGATGGTGGTGGCCATGGGGATCAAGAACTGCGCTTGCGGTGAGGTTTCAAAGAGGATCGGTGTCAGGCCGCCAATGGTGGTGAGCGAGGTCACAAGCACTGCGCGGAAGCGTAAACAGCTCGCTTTGACAATGGCTTCGAGATGATCTTCACCGGCTTCGATCAAGCGTTTGTACGTGTCGACCAAGACAATCGAATCATTGATCACGATGCCTGAGAGGCCAAAAAATCCAAACAACGAGAGTACCGTGAGATCAAGGCCCATAAACCAGTGCCCACCAATGGCGCCGGTCAACCCGAGGGGCACCGCGATCAGAACCGCAAACGGCCAGGAGTAACTGGCGAACACCCAGGCCAAAATGATGTAAATCATCAACAACGCGATGACCACACCGGTCCGCATGTCGGCAAAGGTCTCTTCGCGATCCTGCGCGCGTCCCTGAATGGATGATGCCAGGCCGTATTTGGCCGTGACTTCGGGCAGCACGTTGGATCTCACATCGGTGAGGATCTCAGCGGCATTGGCGGTCAAATTGTTCACATCCGCACTGATGACGATGCTCATCTGACCATCGGTCCGTCTGAGTTCATCCAACCCGCGGCGCGAGTCAAAGGTCGCCACCACAGGCAGGGGTACGACCTGACCACCGGGCGTGATGATCGGCAAGGAGTCCAGTGTCGAGAGTCGGTTGCGTTCGGATTCACTCAATGACAGCAACACGTCCACTTCGATGCCATCTTCGTAGAAGGTTTGAAGCGTGCGTCCCTCAAAGGCACCGCGGAGCTGTCGTGCCAAATCTTGGGTGCTGAGGTTCAGCTGTCGGCCCTGTGGCGTCAGCTTGACCACCAATTGCTCGGCGCCAAAGGGCAGGTCGTCGTCAATGTTGGAGACCCCAGGGTAGCGGCGCAAGGCATCCTGCAGTGTCAGGGAGGCTGCCTTTAACGTCTCAGCGTTTCCACCGGTGAGTTTGACTTCAATGGGCTTTGATGGCGGTCCACCAGTGGCTTGGCGGATGGAGAATTTTTCGATGCCGGCTGGTAACTGGATTTTTTCACGCCAAACGTCGATCACCACGTCGTTGGCGGGACCATCGAGCTCACCGGTCAGGATCACTTTCAGGGTGCCGTATTGGTCGCCGGTTCCACCGCGCACGCCCGGCGCAGACAATTGCCGATGCAGTTTTAAGGAGTGCCGAATGACGGTGCCGCCGAACTCAGCATTGACGGCATCTGCTGTCGCTTCGAGATGGTTTAAGAAGGCGTCCACCTCGCCCTGAGTGGTGCCTGTTGTGAACTGAGCGGCCGCCCACAGCGTCGTGCCATCAATTGAGGGGAAGAAGGTGAACTTCACCCGACCGCCTGAGAGCAATCCGACACTGAGAATAAATACGGTCAGTGCGGTAATTAGTGTGATTGCAGGCGCTTTGAGGATGATCGTCACGAAGGGTTTAAAGACTTCGTCCCGAAAGCGCAGAAATCCCCTATCCAGCGCCCGACGGATCTTGCCTTCTTCATGGCGGTGCCCACGGGACAGGCTCTGTTGCAGGTGACCGGGAAGGATCAAGAAGCATTCAATCAATGAGGCGACAATCACGCAGATCACAATGATCGGGATGTCACGCAAGATCGAGCCAATGACGCCGCCAACAATCAGTAATGGCGAAAAGGCGGCAATGGTTGTGAGACTTGAAGACACCACAGGCGCAAACATGCGATGTGAACCCTGCAGTGCGGAATTGAGTGGCGTCTGCCCGGATTGATACAGCGATAAGGTATCTTCACCGACCACAATGGCATCATCGACGATCACCCCAAGCGCCATGATCATGCCAAAGAGACTGATCATGTTGATGGTGCCACCGATCATCCACAGGATCGCGAGGGTGGCCAAGAACGAGACAGGGATTCCGACGGTGACCCAAAAGGCGACTCGTGAGTTCAAAAACAGATACAAAATAATGATGACCAGTAGCAGGCCGCTCAGTCCGTTCTTCAAGAGCAGGTTGATGCGGTCTTGCAGGTATTGCCACCGTTCGTCGAGGATCAGTAGTTGCGTACCGGCAGGCAGATTAGGGCGCGCGGCTGCGATCCATTGATTGGTGATCTCCGCCATTTCAAGGGTCGAGTCGGTCTCTGTCCGTTGCGGGATGATCTCAACTGCAGGTTGACCCCGATAGCTGAGGTAGGGTGCTTTTGGATCCACCTGGTCACGAATGACGGCTAAATCGCCGAGGCGAATTCCGGTGGGTGACCCCTCGAGCCGGATCAGCGTGTCGGCGATTTGTGTCTGTGTGCGGCCTTGCTCAAGACTCCGCAGTTGCCGTTCTCCGTCATCCCGACCCGCGGTTCCTGCTGGCAGATCACGCGCTTCGGTGAGAATCCGATCGGCTAGCGTGTCCAGTGTCAGGCCAAGCGACGCCAAGACTTCTGCGCTGGTTTCGATTTGCATCTCGCGGGTGGGTAGGCCGCGAAAATCGACTTTCCGAATTCCTGCATTTAACAGTTCCTGCTCGGCTTGCAGTGCCAGCTTCTGTAACTCAAATGGCGTCAGGGGGCCGGTGATTAGGAGATTTGAAATGTCTTCATAGCGTGTCAATGAGGTGACGATCGGCTCCTCGGCACCCTCTGGAAGCGTGAGGTTTTGATTGATGCGTTGGCTGATGTCATCGAGTGCCTGGGACAGGTTGGCGCCATCCACCAATTCGACCCGAAAGCTACTCGAGCCAAATTGGCTGGTGGCATCGATCGAGTCGATGACCGCAAGCTCCTCAATGGCATTTTCAATTGGAACGGTGAGTCCTTCTTGCACATCCTCAGCGGTGGCGCCGGGCCATGCGACGGATACTGTGATGACATCCAACTCAAAACTTGGGAAAAATTGTGTGCGCAGCCGATCCACGCCCAACAGACCGGCCAAGATCATCAGCACCATCAATAGGTTGGCTGCAACCTTATGTCGTGCGAATAGGTGCACGAATCCGATCATTCGATGACCTCAACCGGGAGCCCAGTCACCGCGGCAGGCAGACGTGAGATCAGCACGCGATCAGCAGATCGAAGCTCGGGTGAGCGGACCAAGACCTGAGTTTTTTCAGACCCCGGCCGACGACCGAGGCGCTCGACAGAGACCGCTTCGAGGCGATTGTCTGCATCGATGCGATAGACCAGATTGCCACCGTAGAGTGCGTCCGTTGGTAACACAGCGACATTGTCTTCCGCTGGAAGCTCAATCGACACACTCAGCACCGTGCCTGTGGGTGGCAGTGGATCAAGGCTTCTAAAAAAGACATCAAGTGATCCTGTGTTATCGCGCACGGCACCAGCAACACGGGCCAATTGCAGTCGATGTTCTTCCGCCGTGGTGGCCTGGACTTGGCTTCCATCCTGCACTGATTGGGCCAACATGCGCCCAGTGGCAGCCGGAACCTGGATGCGGATCTCACGGCCAAGGTCGGGTGAAAATGTGATCAAGTTCTGGTTGGCCTGTACACGGTCGCCAGCGACGGCATGGACCGCCACCACCTGGCCATTGGCTGGTGCAACGACGAGCGTCGAGGCCAGATCGAATTCGGCAGCGCGCACCTCGGCTTGGAAGCGCTCGACGGTGGTTTTCAGTTGTGTCCGTTTGGCATCGACGGTCGCCAGCGCCAGCTCGCGCCGGTTGATTTGTAGTTGCTGCGTGACGAGCGCTTGTTCGGCCTCATCGACGTTTTGCGTGCTCGCCAAATTCCGCTGTCGGAGATCTTTGATACGTTCGAGGTTTTGTTGTTTCAGTTTTAGCGTCTGCTGATCGAGCACCAGCGCATCACGATCTTTCAACTCGGTCACATTGAGGCTAACCAGATTGGCTTGGGCATCCGCCAAACTTGCTCGAGCCTGCGAGAGTTTGATCTCGGCATCGATGGCACTCAGGATAGCCAGTTGCTCACCGGCCTGAACACGACTGCCCTCGCGGACCAGCATTTGGGTCACATCGGTTGCAAGTCGCGCTTTCAGAATTTGCGTGTCGGGGTTTTCGACCGTGCCAAAGCCATTAAAGACCGGATGGATTCGCTGCAAATCAATGGTTACGGCGCTGATCCGCCATGTCGCCGCAGAGGCGTCACGGACTTCTGCGACGGGTTTGGTCTTGGTTAAAACAAAGAATCCACCGACCCCGACAGCAAAAATGCCAAGGCCGATGAGGAATGCTTTGATTCGGGAGGCTGTCATGAGAACCCTTGGCTTGTGTAACCGCTTAAGACTACACAGGTGTTCTCTTGTGCACTAGCGCATTACTGACCGATTGCGACCTGCGCACCGCTTTGATCTGGGGATTCGTTCTGAATCTTGACATAGATCTCTTCGCGATGGATATCGACTGATTTCGGCGCGTTGATTCCAAGGCGCACGTGGTTGCCGAATAGGCCCAAGATCGTGACGGTCACGTCATTACCGATCATCACTTTCTCACCGATTTTCCGGGTTAGTACAAGCATGGTTCACCTCTTTTGTCTGTCCGTAGTAGTTTGTCCAACTTGTGTCCAGAACATTGGAGGGATTTTGGCAGGGCGTCAAGTTATTTTTGTCCATATTCCATCGTTCATAGTGAAAACACGCCTTGTTTTTCAGGGGGCTTGTGCCGATGTTCGGTTCTTTTTGATAAAGTGGGATAAAAGTTGGACAGATTAAGGATGAGTGCTGTGCTGCGTACACAACATGGGTTGGCAAAGCTGGTGGTGTTTGTCCCCGAATCGGCGAAAGAGACCGTGAAGGATGCGCTGTTTGCAGCGGGCGCCGGACAGCAGGGTGCCTATCAATGCTGCGCATGGGAATGCCTTGGTGTTGGACAGTTTCTCCCGAACACAGGTGCCGTGCCTGCGATCGGTGCGGTGGATCAGTTAACACAGGTTCCCGAATGGCGCATTGAAATGCTGGTGTCAGTGGATCGCTGGCCCGCCATTAAGGCCGCATTGATCAGCGCGCATCCCTATGAATCGCCCGCATATGAGCTATGGCCGCTATTGGACAGTGGTGCGTCCGACTAAACCCGCGCGGAGATGGGCGTCTCGTCACGGTCAATGGTGTGCAAACTGAAGCTGCCACGCGCGAGGTCGGCCTGCAGACACTTCAGGGTGTCGCGTACTGTGTGAAATGCCAATGTCTCCCAAGGGATCTCGTCCATGGCAAACAATCGGGTTTCCAGGCTTTCTGGACCTGAGGCATAGGTGTCATCGTGTAAATAGGCGAGGTACAGCATGTACACCTGACTGATAGTTGGAATGGACGTCACCACATACAGCTGATCCAGATCCGGCGTTGCACCGGCTTCTTCCCATGTCTCGCGTAGGGCCGCTTGCGCCACCGTCTCGCCATTTTCCATAAATCCTGCCGGCAAGGTCCACAACCCATACCGTGGCTCGATGGCGCGGCGACAGAGCAAGACCTGTTGTCCTTTCAAAACCACACAACCGGCAATAATTTTCGGGTTTTGGTAGTGAATCGTGCCGCAAGCCTCACACAGATCACGTGGTCGATTGTCGCCTTCAGGGACACGGCGCGTAGTTTGTGCGCCGCAATTCGAGCAAAAGTTCATAGAAGCCTCCGGTTTTTTCCTATACTACTGAAATGCTCGTGACGAAACAGCGAATCATTGAGGGGCTCGCACGCCGCCCCGCCCAGACTCTTCCGCCGTCTCCACCGGGTGATGCGTCAGTGGCAATTTTGATCTCCAATGCGCCCGCACCGACAGTCACGCTCTGCGTGAAAGCAGCCCATCTGCGGACCCATGCTGGCGAGGTCTCGTTACCCGGGGGTAAACATGAGCCAAATGACTCAGATGGTCTCGCGGCTGCACTGCGAGAGCTGCATGAAGAAACAGGCATCGCGCTCACGCGGCTGCATTGTGTTGGGGCTCTAGACCAAATCTACAGTTTGCACCAACTGCGCGTGACACCTTGGGTGCTGTGGTCCGATGCGCCGGTTGAGGGCGTGTCATGTGAAGTCGAAATTGCGCGTGTATTTCAGTGCGCGTTGTCCCGCTTGTCGGCCTCTCCAGTGCAGTTTGAGCGAAGCCGTCACCGCGCGGCATCGGGCCTTTGGATGCCGCGTTGGGAATACGACGGTGAAGTGATTTGGGGGCTGACGGCCCTGATATTGGCCAACTTTATGGACTACGCGCTCAGTCAGCCGCTTCCATTTCCGCATCAGGAAGACGCCAGGCCCGAATAGAGCGAATCCGATTGTCTTGAATGGCGAGTACCTCGAGGCGATAGTCGCCATAGGCCAGTCCCAAGGTGTTTTCTGGGATGAATTCGAGCATCTCAATGACCCAGCCACTCAAGGTGCGTGGCCCATCAGTCGGTAACTCCCATTGCAGCGCGCGGTTTAAATCACGCACGGTGGCCGAGCCATCAATAATGACCGTCCCGTCAGCCTGCGGATGTACATCCGGTGAGGTCTCTTGGATGTGATCGGTGGTGAACTCACCGACGATCTCTTCCAAAATGTCATCGATGGTGAGTAAGCCCTGAATTTCGCCATACTCATCGACCACCACGGCCATCCGCTCGCGTTGTTTTTGGAAGTTATAGAGCTGGGTGTGCAAGGGTGCGCTCATGGGCACGAAATAGGCCTCTTCACAGAGCTCCCGAATCCGCTGCTTGAAGACATCCTCATCCAAACTTGATTCCGATACATCGAGGAGTTTCAGAGCCGTGCGCGCGTGCAGCACGCCGATGAGCTGTTCGATATCCTCAGTAAAGACAGGGAGCCGTGTGTGCTGGCTCGAGCGCAGTTGATCGATCAGGTCTTCTGCTTCGTCCTGTAAATCGAGGCCAACGATTTCCCCGCGTGGCACCATGATTTCGTCGACCTGCACCCGCTCGAGGTCTAAAATTGACAGCAACATGCCGTGGCGTCGTGCCGGAATTCGGTGGCCACTCTGCATCATCAGCGTACGCAACTCTTCCTTTGTTAGGCGATCTCGTGTCGAGGTCTCGGGGTTGATCCCCAAGAGGCGCAATAAGCTGTTCGATAGGAGATTTGTCGTCCACACCAAGGGATAGGCGAGCTTCAAAAGTGGCGTCAGGATGAGGCTTGCGGGTCCTGCGATCCGCTCTGGATGTAGGGCTGCAAAGGTCTTTGGTGTGACCTCAGCGAAGATCAAAATCACCAAGGTCAGTGCGCCGGTGGCAATGGCCACACCGGCATCGCCAAAAATGCGGACGGCAAGGACGGTCGCAATCGCGGATGCGAGAATGTTGACGAAGTTGTTGCCAATGAGGATCAAACCAATCAGCCGATCTGGCCGCTCGAGTAAACCGAGAATGCGACGTGCTTGCGGTTGTCCTTCTTCAGCCTGATGTTGCAGGCGAACGCGGTTGATCGCCATCAATCCCGTTTCTGAACTGGAGAAAAACGCCGACAACACAATCAGGCCAAGCAGAATGAAACCCAGCGCTTCGTTCGAAATCTCACTCAAAATGGCGACCCATCACAGCAGGAATTCCAAGATCGCTTTGCTTCCAAGGTAGCCAACGCACAACAGCACCGCGGCCCATACGGCGGTGCGCCGCATGTGTCGGGTGACACCGCCATCCCGAAAATGCTGCCAAAGCGCCAAAGTCATGCCGGTCCATGCAAGGACTGATAGGGCGGTCTTGTGCGCGAGCTGTTGCGCCCAAAAATCGGCGACATAGAGTACGCCCGTGATGAGCGCGACACTCAGCGTCCACCATGCAATTTGCACAGTCCGAAGAAACAGATGCTCCATCGCGTCCAGTGGTGGCAGCACGCTGACCCAAGGGCTTAATGGTCGTTTTTTGAGTTGACTGTGATGCCATGACACTAAGAGTGACAATGTGCCTGCGAAGGCGACGGAGCCGTAGGCGACAATTGAGGCGACAATGTGGATGACGGTCTCAAGGTTGAGTGGTCCAAGCGTGCTCTCTGGCGTCAGGGTGGAGGCCAGCAGAGTAAAGAGGCCAGTCAGGGGTGCGACGCCGATTAATAGCGCATTGACGGGTTGATGTAGGCTCGCACCGATAACAATCAGCAGGAGCAGGGCGCCCAGCAAGCTCCCCATCAGCCCGGTTGTGGGTCGCCCGCCATTGGCCTCAAAGCCGAGTGCGACCAAGGCGACGGTCAATAAAAGTCCCACACAGGCTAAACCCCACGCCCAATAGTCGCGGATTTGGCCATTTTGGAAGGCATTAAACTGTCGAACACCTGAGGCGAACAACACGGAGGTGGCAAGTAACCCCGGTACTAATAGCGACATCATCGAACTCTGTGTCTATTTTTCGTTATCATAGAGCGTTCGAACGCGAGTCAAAAGAGATCCCATGTTTAATTCACTCAGTGAGCGACTATCGAAAACCCTACAGTCCATGGGCAAAAAGGCCCGGCTGACTGAGGATAACATTGCCGACACCCTAAAAGAGGTGCGTAAAGCGTTATTAGAGGCTGATGTGGCCTTGCCGGTGGTGAAGCAGTTTGTGTCCCAGGTCCGCACCCGAGCGCTTGGGAGGGAAGTCCGCGCAAGCCTGACGCCTGGGCAACAATTTCTAAAGGTGGTGCAGAGCGAGTTGGAACTTGTCCTCGGCGGACCCTCGGAGTCTCTGAATTTAGCCGCCAGGCCGCCGGCCGTAGTGTTGCTGGCTGGTTTACAGGGTGCAGGTAAGACGACTACCGCGGCCAAGCTCGCGAAGTTCCTCACCACACGCGAAAAGAAACGTGTGCTGATGGTCAGCGTGGATGTGTATCGTCCGGCGGCGATGGAGCAGTTAGCCACGCTCGGTGCGCAAATTGAGGTTGAGGTGTTTCCAAGTACGCCCGATCGAAAGCCGATTGAGTTAGCGACGGAAGCCAAGCAGAAAGCCGAACGGGGCGCGTACGATGTGCTGTTGGTGGATACCGCCGGTCGATTGGGTATTGATGAAGCCATGATGGCTGAGATCGCGGGGTTACACAGTGCCCTGAATCCGATCGAAACCCTATTCGTTGTCGATGCAATGACCGGTCAAGATGCGGCCAATACCGCCAAAGCCTTTGCCGATGTGTTGCCCTTGACCGGTGTGATTCTCACCAAGGCCGATGGCGATGCCCGCGGTGGTGCAGCACTGTCTGTGAAAACAGTCACCGGACAGCCAATCAAATTTATGGGTGTTGGTGAGACCGTGGATGGTCTCGAAGCCTTCCATCCAGACCGGTTAGCTTCACGCATCCTGGGTATGGGCGACCTCATGGGTTTGATCGAGGAAGCTGAGCAAAAACTCGATCGCGACAAGGCGGAACGCGTTGCCAAGAAGGTGATGAAGGGGAAAGCGTTCGATCTCGAAGATTTCCGTGATCAGTTGCAGCAGATGCGCAACATGGGTGGCATGAAGGCGATGCTCGAGAAGCTCCCTGGCATGGGTCACCTCGGCGCGCAGGTCCAATCTGGTGTGGATGAAAAGCAGTTTATTCGTATGGAAGCCGTGATCAATTCGATGACGCCCGGCGAGCGGCGTGATCCGGAGGTCATTAATGGCTCTCGCAAGCAGCGGATTGCCAATGGATCTGGCACCGATGTGCAAGACGTCAATAAGGTCATCAAACAGCATAAGCAGATGGCGAAAATGATGAAGAAGGTTGGTAAGAAAGGCGGCATGCAAAACATGATGCGCGGAATTTCGGGAATGATGCCGCCTGGCGGTATGCCGAGGTTGTAAGTTCTTAGCAAACTCATTATCATTGCGCGCCTTTGATTTTATAGGCTCGAAAGAGCAAGACACAGGATTGGAAGAACATGGTAACGATTCGTCTCTCACGTGGCGGTTCTAAAAAGCGTCCTTTCTATCACCTGACGGTGACAGATAGCCGCAACGCGCGCGACGGCCGCTTCATTGAGCGTGTTGGGTTCTTTAACCCATTGGCACGTGGCGAAGCAGAGCGCTTGCGCGTTGACTTGGAGCGTGTAGACCATTGGTTGGGTCACGGCGCGACCACATCAGACCGCGTGAAGCGACTGATCAAGGACGCGCGTCAGGCCGGTTAATGGCTGAACGGATCGTCGTGGGGCGGATTCGATCGCCCTATGGCATACAAGGCTGGGTCTGGATGGAGAGTTTTACCGAAGACCCTGCCTCGGTGTTTGAATGGACACCATGGACCTTATCGCGCGCAGCCGACCCAGTGAGTGGGCGTGCAGCGATCGCTGGGCTCAAGGTCGAGCTTGAAGCGTTTAAATTGCACAGCAAAGGCTACGCTGTGCGGTTGAAAGGGTATCCAGACCGCACCAGTGTCGAGGCATTGGTGAATTGTTTGGTGGAAGTGGATGCTGCGTATCTGCCGGCCCTGGACAATGACACATATTACTGGCGGGATCTGGAAGGGTGCCGCGTGTTCACATCGGATGGTGTGGATTTGGGATCGGTAAAAACGGTTCTCGCGACTGGTGCAAACGATGTGCTGGTGGTGCAAGGGGATACAGAGAGCCTTGATCAACGTGAACGTCTGCTGCCGTTTATTGCAGACACAGTGATTGAGGTGGATCTAAAGACGCGCGTCTTGCGCGTTGATTGGGATCCGGAGTTTTAGATGAAATGGGGTGTGATCACCCTGTTTCCTGCGATGGTCGAGGATGCACTCAGCCATGGTGTGATCGGTCGTGGTTTGACCGAGGGTCGGTTGGAGTTGATCAGTATCAACCCACGGACCTACGCCACCGATGTGCACCAGACGGTGGACGACCGGCCTTATGGCGGTGGTCCTGGGATGTTGATGAAAGTGGAGACACTGCGCGCATCCATCGCTGACGCGAAGCAGCAGTTGCCAACGGCACCCGTGGTCTACTTAAGTCCGCAAGGTGAACCGCTGACACAGGCTGTGGTTGCTGAAATCGCCAGTTGGCCAGAGGTGATTCTGGTTGCGGGGCGGTACGAAGGGATCGATGAGCGTGTGATTACACTCGACATCGACCGAGAGATTTCGCTGGGAGACTTTGTGCTCTCTGGCGGGGAACCGGCAGCGATTGCTCTGCTTGATGCAGTGGGTCGTTTGGTTCCAGGGGTGTTGGGTCATGCCGGAAGTGCTCTGGCAGACTCGTTTAGTGATGGGCTTTTGGATTGCCCTCACTACACACGCCCAGAAGAGATTGCGGGCCAACGTGTGCCGGATGTGTTGTTAAGTGGACATCATGGGCAGATCGCACGGTGGCGCCGGAAGCAGGCCTTGGGGCGGACGTGGTTGCGTCGGCCCGAGTTATTGGAGCGACAGACGTTGTCCGATGAAGACAACGATTTGTTACAGGAATTTATTAGGGAGTCAAAGCCGTGAGCATGAATCCGATCATCGAAGCGCTCAATAATGAGCAAATGAAGACAGACATTCCCGCGTTCGCGCCCGGTGATACGGTTGTGATTCAGGTGAAGGTCAAAGAAGGCACGCGTGAGCGTTTGCAGGCATACGAGGGCGTGGTCATTGCCAAGTCAAACCGTGGTCTGCACTCAAGCTTCATCGTGCGGAAAATTTCACACGGCGTGGGCGTCGAGCGGACCTTCCAATTGCATTCACCATTGATCGATTCGATCACTGTGAAGCGTCGCGGTGACGTACGCAAAGCCAAGCTGTATCACTTGCGTGAACTGTCTGGTAAGGCTGCGCGTATCAAGGAAAAGCTCGACACCAAGTGAGCTGATGTCGATCGATAGCGCACTCGTTGGTGCGGATTCAGCAAAGACCTTATCGACGCTGTTTACATCGATCACCCCAGAAGACCGGCAATCACTTGTCGGTCTTTTTGCGTTTATGCGGGTGCAAACGGTGCCGCGTGGCGATCTGTTGTTTCGTCCCGGCGTCTCCTGTGAGCGCTTTGCGGTCGTCATTGATGGGGCGGTGCGTGTGTTTCTCGCCCACGGCACGCGAGAGAAGGTTCTGTACCGGGTTGAGCCAGGCCAACTCTGTGTACATACCCTGACAAATCTCCTCAATGACCAAGACTATGAAGCCAGCGCGGTGGCTGAAACGCCTGTGCGGATTGGCTGGATGGACGCGGCACAATTTCGACAACTCTATGCCCAATCGAGCGCGCTGCAGCGGTTGGTTGTGGCCTCGTTATCTGCACGCTGCCTGCATTTCGTGCACGAGATTCACGATCTCTGTTTTCGCTCAATCGCCTCGCGGCTCGCCGAGCGATTGCTTGAAGCCGCTGGACATGAGGGGCTGGTGTCGCTTTCACATCAAGAACTGGCCGCACAGATTGGCTCATCTCGCGAGGTTGTGAGTCGTCAATTGCAACGCATGGCGACCGATGGACTCTGCCAACTCAAGCGTGGGCATGTTCAGGTGATCGATTTTCCAGCGCTACTTAAGATCGCTTCAGAGAGTGTGACTTAGTCACAAAACAAACCATCGGATTGCGGATAATTGAGCCATTCTCAATTGCAGGAGTCTTGATGATGTATACCCCATTGTATTTTTTGGCGGCACTCGGTGCCGGTGGGCTCACAGTGAGCTTCTTTTTAATGCTGATGTTTTGGGTGCCGCATCCAGGGCAAGCCATTCCAGTGTTTTCAGATTGGGTCATGGCCTTTCAGACCGGTTCGGCTTTGATGCAGGCGATGATCGTGATCGCGCTCAGTGGCGTGCTCTTTTTTGTCTGGCAACACGTGCGGTTATTGATCCTGAACTTCCGGATGGTGCGTGCATTTCAGCAAAGCGAGGCCTATGCCGACTTTGCCTCAGGGCCTTTGCAAACCCAAGAGCTGGCCATGCCGCTGACTCTGGCGATGTCAATCAACGTTGGTTTTGTCGTGGGTGCGCTCTTTGTGCCTGGACTCTGGTCGGTTGTGGAGTACCTGTTTCCGCTGGCCATGCTCGGATTTTTATTGATCGGTATTTGGGCATTACGGCTCTATGCGCGACTCTTTGACCATGTCTCGAAGGGTGCATTTGATCTCGCAGGGACTGCGAGCTTTGCACAGGTCTTGCCGGCATTTGCCTTTGCCATGGTCTCGGTTGGCTTAGCGGCACCGGCGGCGATGTCGCATGTGCCCTGGATTGTGGGTGCCAGTCTGGTGCTCTCCACATTTTTTGCGCTTGCCGCCATCCTTATTGCGGTGTTGAAAAGTGCGATGGGGATCTCACAGATGCTCAGTAAGGGCATTGATGAAAACGCCCTCCCAACGCTATGGATTTGGGTGCCGATTTTGACGGTGCTGGCGATCACCATGATGCGACAGGACCATGGCATCACGCACACATTAGCCTTGGCGCCAGCCGGTGATTGGTTGATGCCTTTGGTGACGGTCGTGTCGGCACAAATCATGGTGTTGATGCTCGGTGCGGTTGCCATGCGTAACCATGACTATTTGCCTCGTGTGTGGCGTGGTGAGGTGGTCAACGGATCTGTATTTGCCTTGATCTGCCCGGGTGTCGCATTGTCTGTGAGCCTTCAGTTTTTGATCAATAAGGGCTTTGTGGCCTCCGGATTGGTGGTCAAATTTGGTCTCGGCTATTGGCTATTAAGCAGTATTGCGCTCTTGGTAATGCTGACAACGATCCTGGTTTTCTTCCGCTTGATCCGCGGATTGATGCGCCAACGTGCTAGTCTTTTTAGCCATGGTTACGCGCTCGAAACTCGATGATTACCTCGACGCGCTCTATCTAGAGCGCGGTTTGTCAGAGACCACGCTCAGCGCCTATCGGATCGATCTGATGGGCGCTGAGCAGTTTGCTGTCAGTCTCGGTAAACATGTGGAGGCGTTGAGCGAGTCCGATCTCAATGGTTTGGTCGGCCACTGGTTTGCCGACGGGCTGGCCATGAGCTCGATCCAACGCAAAATGTCCGCCTTACATGGTTTGTACAAGTATTTGGTGCGCACCCGCGTGCGTGAAGACGATCCGATGGCACGGATCGCGAGACCATCCAAAGGACGGATGCTGCCGAAAACACTGTCTGAAGCGGATGTGACGCGGTTACTCGAGGCACCGGATCTGGATACCGCCATTGGTGTGCGTGACCGGACCATGCTGGAGGTGCTCTACGCCTCCGGTCTTCGAGTCAGCGAGCTGTGCCAATTGAGTCGTCACAACCTGGGCTTGGATCAGGGTGTCGTGCGCGTGATTGGTAAAGGCCAAAAAGAACGCTTGGTGCCCTTAGGCGAGAGTGCGCGGGATTGGCTTGGCCGCTATCTTCGCGAGGTGCGACCGGAGTTGCCAGATCCGCGGGGAGCGACTGTGTTCCCCGGCCGTCATGGCCGCCCTATGACACGGCAGACCTTTTGGCATCGAATTAAACATTGGGCGCGGAAGGCCGAGATTGCTGTGGATTTGAGCCCGCATACGCTGCGTCATGCGTTCGCCACCCACCTGGTCAATCACGGGGCTGACCTGCGTGTGGTGCAACTGCTCCTTGGTCATGAGGATCTCTCCACCACACAGATCTATACCCATGTCGCTCGCGAGCGATTAAAACAACTGCACAGCACCCATCACCCGCGCGCTTAAGCTACAATCAGCCGAATGCAAAAGGGGACTCTCATGCGTTGGATTGTTGCAACACTTTGTCTATTTTCTCAGGCCGTCAGTGCCGACGAAGCCCAAATCCGTGAAGCGATTCAGGGGATTAATCCCTCGATTGCTATTCGCTCTGTCACAGCCGTTGCCGGTGCGCCGTTTTTTGAGGTGCGCTTGAGTAGTGGTGAGCGGATTTACACCAATGCGGAGGGAACACATTTTGTCGCAGGTGATCTGTATGAGGTGGCCGCAGGCGGTGTGCGTAACCTGACAGATCTCGGTCGACGCGATGATCGGAATGCGTTGCTTGCCAATCTGTCGGACGAGGATTTGCTGGTGTTTTCACCGACCGGTCCCGTGGCCCATCGATTGTTGGTCTTTACGGATATTGATTGTGGTTACTGCCGAAAATTGCACTCAGAAATTGAGTCGTTACTTGAGAATGGCGTTGAGGTGCGTTATGCCGCTTTCCCAAGGGCGGGGATCGGTTCAGAGTCCTATGACAAGTATGTTTCGGTGGTCTGTGCTGCCGACCCGCATACGGCCATGACGGAAGCAAAACGTGGCAATGATCCAGACCGTGCGAGCTGTGATAATGCGGTTGCTGATCAGTTTCGACTGGGTCAGCAACTGGGCATCACAGGCACGCCGACACTGATCTTTGAGAGCGGTGAGATGCAACCCGGATATGCGCCTTGGGATGAACTGCTTAAGCGTATGAAACAGTCGGGCTCTTAAGCTACACTGAGACGTTTTCAACCTGATCGAGTAATGGACCGTGGATACAAAATTCCCGCGCATTGAGCGCTTGCCCCCTTATGTCTTCAACGTCATTGGCGAGATGCGACAACAGGCGCGAGCGGCGGGTGAGGATGTCATTGATTTCTCGATGGGTAATCCCGATCAGCCGACCCCGCCACATATCGTACAAAAGCTGATCGATACAGCGAACCGTGAGGACACCCATCGGTACTCGCAGTCGAAAGGCATTCCACGACTGCGTCGGGCCATGGCGAACTGGTATAAGACCCGTTACAACGTCGATTTGAACCCAGAGACTGAGGTGATCACCACCATCGGCTCAAAAGAGGGTCTGGCGCACTTGGCGATGGCGACCCTAGGACCAGGCGATGCCGTCTTAGTGCCTAACCCAGCCTACCCAATCCATCCCTATGGGTTTGTGATTGCCGGTGCAGATATCCGGCATGTGCCGATGGTCCCTGGGGAGGACTTTTTCGCCGAGTTGTTAAAGGCGATCGAGAATTCTTGGCCGCGGCCGAAGATGCTGGTCTTGAACTTTCCAGCCAACCCAACGGCAGCCTGTGTGGAACTCGACTTTTTTGAGAAGGTGGTGGAAATCGCCCGTGAACACAATATTTGGGTGATCCAAGATCTGGCCTATGCCGATATCGTGTTTGATGGATATGTGGCTCCCTCGATTTTGCAGGTGGAGGGTGCCAAGGACATTGCCGTGGAGTTCTTCTCTCTGTCGAAGAGCTACAACATGCCAGGCTGGCGGGTTGGATTTGCGGCGGGGAACCCTGAGTTGATCGGTGCGCTGGCACGAATTAAATCCTATCTGGACTACGGGACCTTCACACCGATCCAGGTGGCCGCAATCGCCGCACTTGAAGGCGATCAAAGCTGTGTGAATGAGATTCGCGACATGTATCAGTCGCGGCGTGATGTCCTCTGTGAGGGCCTCGATGCGCTCGGCTGGCCGGTCACAAAGCCCAAAGCCACGATGTTTGTGTGGGCGAAAATTCCAGAGCCATTCCAGGAGATGGGTTCGCTCGAGTTTGCCAAGATGCTCATCCGTGAGGCCCAGGTTGCGGTCAGCCCAGGAATCGGCTTTGGCCAGTACGGCGATGACCACGTGCGCTTTGCATTGATTGAGAATGAACACCGAACGCGTCAGGCGATTCGGAACATTAAACGGATGTTTCGGGCACACGTCGCCGGGACGCAACAACACGCCTAAGGATTGTAATTTGAAACCCATTTCAGTTGGCCTGGTTGGCCTTGGCACGGTGGCTCAGGGCACCTTGCATGTATTGGCAAATAACCGCGAAGAGCTCACGCGTCGCATTGGTCGAGAAATCGAAGTCACCCACGTCGGTGCCCGTCGCGACCGCGATGGCGTGGATCTGAGCGGAATCCGGGTCTCCCGTGATCTGATGGCCGTCGCCACAGACCCTGAAGTGGATGTCTTTGTTGAACTGATTGGTGGAACGGATTACGCCCGTGAACTGATTGAGGCGGCCATTGCCTCGGGTAAGCACGTGGTGACCGCGAACAAGGCCTTGATTGCTGAACATGGGAATCAGTTGTTCGAAAAAGCACAGGCCGCCGGTGTGACCATTGCCTTTGAGGCTGCGGTCGCTGGGGGTATTCCGGTAATTAAAGCCATTCGTGAAGGCCTCGCCGCTAACCAGATTCAATGGCTCGCCGGCATCATTAACGGAACTGGAAACTTTATCCTGACTGCGATGCGTGAGGACGGTCGTGCCTTTGATGATGTGCTCGCTGAAGCCCAAGCTTTGGGCTATGCCGAAGCCGATCCGACCTTTGACGTCGAAGGCATCGATGCAGCACACAAGCTCGCCATTCTGGCTTCGATTGCATTTGGGATTCCGCTGAACTTTGGCTCGGTCTACACCCAAGGCATTTCTGCGATGGATCTGGATGACATCGACTTCGCGGAAGAGCTTGGGTATCGCATCAAACATCTCGGCATTGCCCGGCGGACAGCCGATGGGGTTGAGCTGCGTGTGCATCCCACACTGATTGCGGACACGGAGTTGTTGGCGAACGTCAATGGTGTGATGAACGCGGTGCAAATTTATGGCGATGCGGTGGGCTCGACCCTGTTAAATGGACCAGGCGCAGGATCCTTGCCAACGGCGAGCGCAGTCGTGGCGGATTTGGTCGATGTGGCACGCGCGCTGACGGTCGATCCGACCAATCGGGTGCCGCACCTGGCATTCCAGCCAAACCACTTAAATGACTTGCCGATCCTCCCAATTGAGGCCACCCAGTGCCCATTTTATGTGCGCTTGATGGTGCGCGATGAAGTCGGTGTGCTCGCGGACATTACCCGTGTGCTGGCGGATCACCGCGTGTCACTGGAGAGTGTGATTCAAAAAGAAGGTGTCGAGGGTGAGGCGGTGGCCCTGATTCTGCTAACCCACACGGTGGTTGAGCGGGACTTGCAGGCTGCATTGGCTAAAATCAGTGCATCGGCGTCGGTGGTTGGCGAACCAGTCGTGTTGCGTGTGGAGACACTCGGAGGCGTGTTATGAAGTTTGTCTCAACACGTGGATCGGCACCGGTTTTGAGTTTTGATGAAGTGGTTCTGACAGGCCTCGCGTCAGACGGCGGGCTCTATGTGCCAGAGGCTTTGCCACAGATTTCAGAGGCCACTTGGCGATCTTGGCAGAGCTTGCCCTACGATCAGCTCGCAATTGAGGTGATGTGGCCCTTTGTTGAAGGCTCGATGCCCCGGGCCACCTTTGAGCAGATGGTTCGGGACGCCTACGGCAGCTTCCGCCATAAGGCGGTGGCACCGAGTAAGCAGTTAGCGCATGACACTTGGCTCTTGGAGTTATTCCACGGACCGACGCTCGCCTTCAAAGATTTTGCCTTGCAGTTATTGGGTCGTTTGTTGGACTACTTCTTGGCGGAACGCGGCGAGCGTGGCGTGGTCATGGGCGCGACTTCTGGTGATACCGGATCAGCGGCCATCGAAGGGGCTCGTCACTCGGCGCATCTGGATGTGGTGATTTTGCATCCCTATCAGCGCGTCAGTGAAGTGCAGAGACGCCAGATGACCACCGTCTTGTCGCCAAACGTGCACAACCTGGCCGTCGAGGGCAACTTCGATGATTGCCAGGCGATTGTCAAAGCGTCCTTTATGGATCAGGGCTTTGTCGCACCGAATCGCTTGCTGGCGGTGAACTCAATCAATTTGGCGCGGATCATGGCGCAGACTGTGTATTACATTTATGCAGGCCTGCGTCTGGGTGCGCTGGATCGTCCCATGGCCTTCAGTGTGCCCTCAGCCAATTTTGGGGATGTCTATGGTGGCTACATGGCCCGCCAGATGGGCTTCCCGATTGCGCATTTTACCGTCGCCACCAACGCCAACGATGCATTGGTCCGAGGCCTCGCCGGGGATCTATCACGGAAGCCGCTGTTAAAAACACTCTCGCCATCCATGGATATCGTGGTCAGCTCGAACTTTGAACGCTTACTGTTTGATCTGCATCAGCGGGACGGACAGGCCATGGCGCAGGTGATGGCCGATTTCCAGACAGGCGCCGTGGTGCTCGATGCATCTGTCGTCGCCTCGGCACGGGCGCTGTTTTCAGCGCAAGCGGTGGATGATGCGCAGACCTGTCAGACCATCCGTCAGGTGTTTGAAGACACGGGAGAATTGCTGGATCCCCATACGGCCACCGCGGTCGATGCATTGAAAGTCACCCCCGCTGAGATGACCAAGGTGGTGCTGGCAACCGCGCATCCTGCGAAGTTTGCTGAGGCGGTCCAAGAAGCTGGGTTTGCTGAAGTGCCGTTGCCCGTCGATATGGCTGACCTGCTCACGCGTGAAGAACGCTACACCGTGTTGCCGAATGATTTGGCGAAGGTGCAGCAGTTCGTTCAGTCTGTCATGGGTTGATGCGCGCGGCACGAAGCCTCGATCCCTCGGTCTTTGCCGAGGCGCGTGCGCGCGGTTTGAGCCCAACCCTAGCTCGTGTGGTTGCGGGCCGGATTGATGCCACAACCGATCTGGATGTGGTCCTTGAGCCGAAGCTGTCCCATATTCCCAGTCCCAACCAGTTGACCGACATCGATCCGGCGCTGGAGCGCTTAGCGTCCGCCATCCGTGACTGTGAGCCGATCGGGATTTTGACTGACTACGATGCCGATGGTTTAACCTCCCATGCGGTGCTGTATCACGCATTGCTGCGTTTTGGTGTGTCCAGGGATCGACTCAGTCATTGGATTGGTCATCGGCTGGAAGAGGGCTATGGGATCAGTCCGTTGTTGGTCGATCGGATGTTGGACGCAAAGGAGCCCCCGAGCGTTGTGATTTCAGCCGACTGTGGCTCATCCGATGAGGCGCAGATTGCGCGCTTAAAAGCAGCCGGTATTGATGTGGTGGTCACAGACCATCACCAGGTTGCCGCCAGTGGCCCACCACCGAGTGCCTTGGCTGTGATCAATCCCAACCGTCTGGACTGCAGCTATCCAGATAAAGCGATTGCCGGTTGTATGGTGTCCTGGCTTGTCATGTCGGCTCTGAGAGGTCGACTGCTTCAGACTGGGCAGATTCCGGCTGAGACGCCCAAGCTTGGGGATCTATTGGACTATGTGGCTCTCGGCACGGTGGCCGATTGTGTGTCGCTTGGTGCCAGTGAGATCAACCGTGCTGTAGTGCGTGCCGGTTTGGCCTTGATCGCGCGACGCAGCCGTCCGTGTTGGGATGCGGCGCTCGATAAGTTGACACGCGCCTCCCGTGATGTGAACGCAG
Source organism: uncultured Pseudomonadales bacterium (assembly GCA_964628665.1). Classification (GTDB taxonomy): domain Bacteria; phylum Pseudomonadota; class Gammaproteobacteria; order Pseudomonadales; family Litorivicinaceae; genus HIMB30. Next base: position 28,680 of record CAZVNX010000015.1, read on the forward strand.
GATTATTGGCGTTTCAGATTGCCCCGCGGCTGAACGCGCGCGGTCGGATTGATCATTCGATGCGCGGCTTTGAATTTCTGGTTGCTGACAATCCGCACGAGGCCAGTGCCGCCTATGCCGATTTGGATCGTGATAATTTCACCCGCCGGCAGATCGAGAAGCAGATGGTGGAGCACGCCAAACCGCTGGCGGAACGCCAAGCGCTGATGGGCACCCAAACTCTCGTCGTAGTGCTGGAAGACGGGCACTCCGGTGTGCAGGGCATCGTCGCCAGTCGTCTCGTGGAGGCCATTGGCCGGCCGGCCATTGTGCTCACCCCGGGCCTCGCTGACCACAGCCTGACCGGATCGATGCGCTCGGTTCCGGGCCTCAATGCCAAAGCTTTGTTGGATCATGTGGCGAACCACACGCACGAGGTCTTGATCCGTTACGGCGGACATGTCGGCGCCTGCGGGATGACGCTGGCGAAATCGGAGCTCAAGGTCTTTCATGCAGCCTTGGAGACGGCCTGTGCTGAGCTGTATCCCGATCCGCCCGCAGTGATCCGCTATCAGACCGATGGCACCCTTTTGGCTGAAGATTTTCAGTTAGATCGCGTTGAATCGCTGGATCTCTTGGCACCTTACGGGCGCGGGTTTGAAGAGCCGCTGTTTGAAGGCGTGTTTGAAGTGCTACGTGCCACCGCGATCGGTGCCGATGGCAGCCATTTGCGTCTTCGATTGAAAACCGAGCAGTCTGAGGTCGATGCGGTCTGGTTTGGCGCACAACCGGCCGGTCAACCACCGGCGGCTGTCGCTGGCGACTGGTTGGATTGTGTGTTTCATCTCGGCATCAATACCTATCGCGGCCTTGAAGTCTCTCTGACAATCCGCCATGGAGAGGTCATTACAGAAGGAATGGTGCATGTCTGAAGACCATGGTGGTCAGTCAAAAACGCTGACGCGTGGATTATCGATTCTCACGGCCTGTGCGGACAGTCGCCGGGGACTGACACTGGTTGAGATTGCTGAGGCGACCGAACTGGCCCCGTCGACTGTGCATCGCTTACTCACCACGCTCGAATCGCAGCAATTTTTATCGGTGGATCCAGATACCGGGCGCTGGCGGATTGGTGTGGCGGGATTCCGGATGGGCAATGCCTTCGTCCGCGCGCGCGATTATGTGGCGCTGTTGCGTCCATTGATGGTCGAGCTTTCGGAAGAGACTGGCGAAACCGTCAACCTGGCCATCCTCTCGAGTGGACGTGCCTTGTTTGTCTCGCAAGTCGAGAGCACGAAGATGATGCGGATGGTCGCGCCGCTTGGCAGTCTTGCACCGCTGCATGCCTCCGGTGCAGGCAAGGCCTTGCTGGCCGGTTTGTCGCAGGATGACCGTGAGGAGTTGCTCCGTGACATGCCATTTCCCGCCTTGACTGAATGCACGCTGGCCAATCGGGATGCCATGGTGGCTGAGGTGAATGCGATCGTGCAGATTGGGTGTGCCTACGACCGCGAAGAGCATGTCGAGGGCATGCGGTGTGTTGCGGCGCCCGTATTTAACGAGGTGGGCTATCCGGTCTGTGCGCTGAGCGTGAGTGGTCCCTCCGTGCGCATCAACGATACAGTCTTGGATCAGCATGCAGAGGCCGTAAAAGCCATGGGTCGCCGTGCAACGGCGTTTTTGGGTGGTCAGGTGCCTGGGCACTGGGAGGCCTATGTCTGACTGGATTTTAGAAGTCAGTGGACTGAAAAAGTCGTTTGACGATGTGGTCGCTGTCGACGGGCTCGATTTTCGGATTCGTCGAGGGCAGTGCTTTGGATTACTGGGTCCAAACGGTGCTGGAAAAACAACCACGCTGGCCATGCTTGAGGGGATGGAAACACCCACCGAGGGTGTGGTGCGATATCAAGGTGGTCCGTTACCAGCAGACTACCAAGAGCGGATAGGCATTCAATTTCAAGCCACCGCATTGCAAGATCATTTGACGCCCTATGACAACCTAGTGCTCTTCGCAAAGCTCTACAACAGTGCCACGCCAGTTGAGCAGTTGATCGAGACCTTCCGTTTGGCTGAGTTTGCCCATCGCGATGCGCGGCGCCTCTCTGGCGGTCAGCGGCAGCGACTGTTGCTGGCGATGGCACTGGTGCATGACCCGGAGATTGTCTTTCTGGATGAGCCAACCACAGGGCTTGATCCGCGCTCACGCCGGGATCTGTGGGATGTGGTCACCCAACTCAAAGCCGAAGGCAGAACCTTGATTTTGACCACACATTACATGGAGGAAGCGGAGGTCTTGTGTGATGAGTTAGTCATCATGTCGCACGGTCGGACCCTGCTTGAAGGCACGCCGAGTGCATTGATTGCCTCGGCTGGAGTCGACAATCTGGACAGCTTATTTTTGAGTTTGACGGGCGAAACCCTGGTGAAAACCGAAGAGGTGATTGCATGAGGGCTATCTCTGCATCTGTCCGCCGCATTCTGGCCGTCTTGCATGCACGGAATCTGGAGTATTTACGCGATCGAGCCAGTTTTGGATGGAATTTATTGTTCCCAGTTTTGATTGTGATGGCGCTGGCCGTGGTCTTTTCAGGGCCGCCGCGGGCCCTCTTTTCCGTCACGCTCGTCTCCGGTGACCCACCGGCGATGCTGTCCTTCCCGGGCATTGAGACACTCGTTGCCACAGAAGACAAGGCTCTGGATCGGTTGTCACGACAGCAAACGGATTTGGTGCTCAAAGTGGGGGCAGCCGAGGTTGAGTATTGGGTGAACGGAAATTCCGCCGCCGGTGCGATTCTCGAGCGATTATTGGTCTATACCGAAGAACGTCCTTTATCGCGTGGGCAAACTGACGGCGAGGCGATTCGCTATGTCGATTGGGTTGTGCCGGGCATCTTGGGGATGAACATGATGTACAGCGCCCTGTGGGGTGTGGGCTATGTGGTGGTCCGCTATCGCCAATCGGGGTATCTCAGACGGTTAAAAGCGACGCCGTTGCGAAAATATGAGTTTCTGTCCGCGCAGATCATTTCACGGTTGTTCGTGACGCTCTCTGCCAGCGCCATCGTGTTTGCTGGAACGCATCTCTTTTTGGATTACAAAATGGTCGGCAGTGTGGCGCTTCTGTTCGCGGTCGCGGTATTGGGCGCGTTGTCGATGATCACCATCGGCCTCGCCATTGCCTGCCGCACCGAGAGTAAAGAGTTTGCGGATGGTTTATTGAACGCCATCACCTTCCCGATGCTGTTGCTATCGGGTGTGTGGTTTTCCCTCGACGGCAGCCCCGTCTGGGTGCAATGGGTCGCGCAGGTATTGCCATTGACGCACATTCTTGAGGCGGCTCGGGCCGTGATGCTCGACAATGCGGGTGTGTACGAGATTTGGCCGCATCTGGCGGTCTTGGTGGGTGTATCTGCGGTCGGTATGGCCGCCAGTACGCGGTTATTTCGGTGGTGACGATGCAAACAGCGTTAATTCAAGGGGCCACCGGTGGCATTGGGCGGGCGCTTCTCGATCAAGTGTTGGCATCTGATCAGTTTGCGCGGGTGATCGTGACGTCCCGGCGGCCGGATGATGTGCTCTGCACAGATCCCCGTGTGCACCGGATAGCGCTGGATCTGACGGATGATGACTCGATAGCCGCTGCCGCAACCGCGGTCAGTGCGGTGACCGATCGCCTGCATTTGGTGATCAGCACTGCGGGCTTACTGCGCCAGGAGGCACTGCAGATTGCACCCGAGAAGAAGCTTGCTGATCTCACCCGTGCGGCCTTGCGCCAAGTCTTTGATGTCAATTGTTTCGGTCCATTTCTGTGGTATGCGGCACTGATCAAACTGTTGAAGCATCGCGAGCCCCTGTGTATCGCGACCTTGTCAGCGCGTGTTGGATCGATCGGTGATAACGGCCTCGGAGGCTGGCACAGTTATCGTGCGAGCAAGGCCGCGCAGAATATGTTGACGAAGAACCTGAGTTTGGAATTAAAGCGCACTAATCCACTTTCAGTCGTGGTGGGCTTGCATCCCGGGACGGTGGATACGGGCTTGTCCAAGCCGTTTCAGGCAGGCGTGCCGGCGGACAAATTGTTCACTGCGACGCAGTCGGCGGGGTATCTGTGGGAGCTAATCCAGCAACTGACTCCAGAGCGGAGCGGTGAAGTGATCGCCTGGGATGGCCAGACGATCACGCCCTAGTTACGCGGTTTGCGCAGGTGTCTCAGGCTGAGGTGCCCAGAGTGCTTGGATCCGCGGATGGTGATCCAAGGCCAGTCGACCAGGCCCTGTGAGACCCAAGACAATGGAGATCACGGCGAGTAAGGCTGGGAATTCCCATCCACCGCCTTCGGCTGAAAAGACCCATCCATTGCCCAGATGCGGCCAGATCGCACCCAACATAATGGGCAGACTGAGCCACGCGACGAGGCGGGTGAAGAGTCCAGCGATCAATGCGAGACCACCAAAGATCTCACCGAATATCACCAAATAGGCGATGATGGCTGGTAAGCCAAGGCTTTCAAAAAAGCCGACGGTGCCGGCGATGGTGAACGTGCCGACTTTGAGAATATAGCCGTGGGCGAATAAGATCACGCCATAGCTGATACGTAATAGTGTGTGTGCGAATTGGGCTTGCATGCCATGTCCCTCCAGGGTTGTTGATGAAGAAAGGATATCGATTCTAAATTGGATTGAAATATCGATTTTTATCCTTAATTTAGTTCCATAAAAGAACGAATAAACGGAGCATCTTGGAAGGAGAGACCATGGATCGCTTATCACGTGTGCCAATTTTTGTCGCTGTTGCGCGTCACGGAAGCTTTGCTGAGGCAGCTCGTCGGTTGGGTATGACGGGCTCTGCGGTCAGTAAACAGGTGCAGCGATTAGAGGCCGACTTGGGTGTGCGTTTATTTCATCGCACCACGCGGCAATTGAGTCTGACTGATGAAGGCTCCTTCTTATTTGAGCGCTCGGCACCCTTGGTCGAAGGGATTGAAGAGGTTGGTGAGATGCTCGCTGGCCGGAAGGCCAAGCCGGAAGGATCCTTACGTGTTTCAGCGCCAGTGGCCTTATCGCAGCGCCTGTTGCGAGAGCCCTTAACCCGGTTTGTCGCCCGTTATCCCGATGTGGGATTACATATTGAGTTAAGCGACCGCTTTGTCGATTTGGTGGCTGAGGGCTTTGATGTGGCCATTCGGATCGGCCACCTTGAGGACTCCTCATTGATTGCGCGTCGTCTAGGCAATGTCTCCATGGTCATCGCCGGTGCACCCATCTTGCTCGCCGAGTATGGCACGCCAGAAACGCCGGCTGAGCTCAGTCGGATCCCGTTTGTGCACTATGCACCCGAGCGCACCAGCGTGAAGATTACGCTTGAAAAGGATGGCATCCCTGAGCCTGTGGTCACAGAAGCACGGATCTCAACCAACAGTGACCAGATGATGGTCTCCTTTGCCCGTGCGGGCCAGGGCATGATTGTATTGCCACGCTTTATGGTGGAGTCTGAGTTGGCTGAGGGAGTGCTGCGTGAGGTCTTGCCAGAGTATCGACTCTATCCAGAGCGTCACCTCTATGCCGTCTTTCCGCATGGACGGCATCTGCCACTGAAAACACGAGTTTTCATTGACTTTCTGGTGCAGGAGTTGGGTAATCCCTGAACACCCACCGGAATGATCAAACCATGACAACGGACCATCCTTCATTAAAACCCGCCATTCTCGCTCTCATTTTTGGCGGTCTGGCGTTGTCGATCATGCTCGGTCTTCGGCAAGCCATGGGCGTCTTGTTGGCGCCGGTGGCACAGGACACAGCCTGGAGTATTGCCGGATTGGGCTTTGGCTTTGCCCTCATGAATCTGATGTGGGGTGTGGCGCAACCGGTCGCTGGCGCGCTATCGGATCAACACGGGCCAATTCCGGTAATGATCGGGGCCTCCGTGCTGGCATCGATTGGGCTCTTATTGATGAACCTCACAGGCGAGTTGCTTTGGTTCAATGTCGGTCTCGGTGTCTTGGTGGGTGCATCCTTGGCCGGCGTTGGCTTTCCGGTGGTTTTGGGTGCCATTGTCAAACGTACCCCAGTTGAACGTCGATCGATGTTTCAAGGCATTGGCAGTGCCATTGGCTCATTTGGCATGTTCGCGATGGTGTTAATTGCCCAGGATTTAGTCGAGCTCGGTGGATGGCACTTCGCTATCTGGACCGCGATGGGTCTGATGCTGGTGGTCGCATTATCCACCATTGGATTGGCGACACCGATGCTATCCGCGTCAGCGACACCCGGGCCGAGCCAGGTGGACTTACAACTGACCGAAGTCTTGCGCTACGCCAGTCGTGAGCGGGGATTTATTCTGTTAACACTCGGTTTTTTCGTGTGTGGATTCCACGTCGCATTTATTGCCACGCACTTACCGAATTTCGCGATCAGCTGTGGCCTGACGGCCGAGGCGGGTGCCTTTGGTCTGGCACTGATTGGTTTGTTTAATATGATCGGATCGCTACTCGCGGGCTGGTTGGGTGGCCGCCTCCCACATCGCTACATATTAAGCGGTATCTATGGGCTCAGAGCAGTAGCGATCATCATTTTCATGGCATTTCCAGTCACAGAGTGGAGTCTGTATCTCTTCACGTCGGTGTTTGGTCTCTTGTGGCTGTCGACGGTTCCAGGGACTAACTCGATTGTGGCCATTTTGTTTGGCCCCAAATTTGTCGGCATGTTGTTTGGAATCGTGTTTTTCAGTCATCAACTCGGCGCCTTCATGGGTGCCTGGATGGCGGGTCTGCTGTATGAATCCTATGGCTCATACGACGTGGTTTGGTGGATCTCGATCGCGCTCGGCGTCGCGGCTGCCCTCGTACACCTGCCCATCAAAGAACAGCTGTCGAGTCAGTTACAGCCGGCCACGGCCTAACACCACTTCCGGATGCATCGGGGCAAACGCCCCGATGCATCGAGCTGTACCTGTGCTCTATTGCTCTTGGCGATTGACGTTGGCCAAGGCCACAGCGGCCATATTGAAGATGCCACGCGGTGTGTTCGATGCGGCAGCCACATGCGCCTCTTTGGCTAAACCAAGCAACAGCGGTCCCACTGTGACACCACCACCGAGCATCTTTAACAGATTGCGTGCGATGTTGGCTGAGTCGAGGTTTGGACACACCAAGAGGTTGGCACTGCCGCTTAGGCGCGTCTCTGGGAGGAGATCGACACGAATCTTCTCATCGAGTGCGGCATCGGCATGCATCTCACCGTCCGCCTCAATGTCTGGGTAGCGATCCATGAACAATGCGGTGGCCTCACGCACTTTCTTGGCACTCTCGGTTTGTGCTGAGCCAAAGTTTGAGTGCGACAAGAAGGCCGCCTTCGGCTGAATGCCAAAGCGACGGATCTCATCCGCGGCCAGTTTGGCCAGTTCGCACAGCTGCTCCGCAGTAGGATCCGCATTCACATGCGTATCGGTCAAGAACAGGGTGCCCTGGGGCAGGATGAGGACTGTCAGCGCGCCAACCACAGGCGAATTGTCTTTCCGGCCGAGGATTTCATCGGTCAGTTGGAGGTGCTTCGAGAATGTACCAAAGGTTCCACACAGCATCGCATCCGCGTCACCGCGGTGCAGGAGCATCGATGCGACAACCGTCGTGTTTGCACGGACTCGTGTTTGCGCGGCCTTTGGTGTCATGCCACGGCGCGCCATCAACTGGTGATACTCCTCACCGAGCTGAGTGACCTGTGCATCGTCGAGGTTGTCGACTACTTGGAAGTCGACACCGGCACGGATTGAGAGCCCCATGGACTGGATTTTCTCATCGATAACATGCGGACGTCCCACCAGAGTGACGTCAGCCAACTTCTCAGAAACAATCAGCTGACACGCTTGCAGCATTTTTCCGCCTTCGCCTTCGGCCAGAACCAAGCGGCGTTTGTTCGCACGTGCGGCTTCAAACATCGGCTTCATTAACATGCCAGAGCGGAAGACAAACCGACTCAGATCTTCACGATAGGCATCGAGATCTTCGATCGGACGCAGCGCTACGCCGGACGCTTGTGCGGCCTTGGCGACCAACGGTGGAATTTCCATGATCAAACGGGGATCAAAGGGTTTGGGGATCAAATACTCAGCCCCAAATGTCAATTGCTCACCCTGATAGGTGGAGATCACTTCGTCTGATGGTGCTGAGTGCACCATGGCGGCAATGGCCTCGGCACAAGCCGCTTTCATTTCTTCGTTGATGACGGTTGCACCACAATCCAGAGCGCCACGGAACAAGAACGGGAAGCACAGGACGTTGTTCACCTGGTTCGGATAATCCGAGCGTCCTGTTGCGATCAGGGCATCCGGGCGGACTTCCTTGACCAGCTCCGGCATGATCTCAGGCGTTGGATTGGCCAGCGCGAAGATGACCGGATTCTTGGCCATGGTTTTGACCGCTTCTTGGGTCAAGACGCCAGGTGCTGATAGGCCTAAGAAGGCATCTGCATCAACGAGCGCTTCGTTCATGGTGCGAAGCGTGGTTTCCTTGGCGTATTGCGCCTTGTACTTGTCCATCGGCTCTTCACGGTCGGGACGCAGCACTCCGTGCTGATCACAAACAGTGATGTTCTCGTGTTTGACACCCAGATTTTTCAGCATGTTCAAACAGGCGAGGGCTGCCGCACCGGCACCGGAACACACGAGTTTTACCTCGCCCATGTCTTTCCCGATCAAGCGCATGGCGTTCAGCATGCCTGCACCCACCACAATGGCGGTGCCGTGTTGATCGTCATGGAACACGGGGATGTTCATCTTTTCACGTAGACGTGACTCGATTTCAAAGCACTCAGGCGCTTTGATGTCTTCGAGGTTGATGCCACCAAATGACGGCTCGAGCGCGCTCACGACATCACAGAAACGATCGACGTCTGTGGTGTCGACTTCAATATCGATGGAGTTGATGTTGGCAAACTTCTTAAACAATACTGCCTTGCCTTCCATCACGGGCTTCGACGCCAGTGGGCCGATTGCTCCCAGTCCCAAGACCGCAGTGCCGTTGGTGATGACAGCAACCATGTTGCCGCGCCCGGTCAGCTCAGCGGCCTTGTTCGGATCCTCCGCGATCTCCGTGCAGGCATAGGCCACGCCCGGGCTGTAAGCGAGCGCGAGATCACGCTGCGAGGCCAGTGGCTTGGTGGCTTGAATTTCGAGCTTTCCGGCAGGCTCGGCGCGATGGTATGCCAGTGCGGCATCACGGAGGTCATTCGACATAGAAACGATTTCCAATTTGTAGTGGGATTGTTTTCCGCTAGTGTAACGCACTTATTTCAAAGCGTAAGGGGACAAGGAATGCAGTTTCGTCGTATGGGGATCATTATTGGTCTGGCATTGATCGTGGGCTCGTTGATTTCCATGGTGTTACCGGAGAGTGAGAGCAAAATTGAAGAAACACTCTTCAATGAAATCACTTATCAAACGACCGAACTGAAGCTCGTCACCGACGATTTAGTGCGTATCCGAGAGACCCTAGCAGGAACACAACGCGAACAACTCGATCAGCAGTTGCAACGTGCTGCCGACTGGCTGCTCGGATTTCGACCCGAAGGCGCCACCCACGCTGAACGCAAAGCCTATCTCTTGACCAATCGCGATCAGGTGGTCGCCTTGGTGACCGAGCTTGCCGCCACACGAAACGCGTTGACAGGCTCGAATCCAAACACACAGCAGTGATATCCTGTTTTTTTGCTCCGGGAGATATGACATGAGCACCCGTCTTCGGTTCTCGTATGCCGAACTACATCACACCATCGCCGAAGGCGCCGCCCAGATCATTGCCAGCGATTTTCAGTTTGACGTCATTCTCGCGATCGGCGGTGGCGGCTTTATCCCGGCGCGGATTTTGCGCACCTATGTGGAGAAGCCCTTGATTGCCATCTCACTGGCACGCTATCACCCAGATGAACCGCCGTCTGACGTCCCGCATAAGTTGCAGTGGGTGGAAGGCGTCAATCACATGATCACGGGAAAGCGGGTGTTAATTGTCGACGAGGTCGATGACGAGCGAACCACCTTGGCCTTTGCCATCGGTGAACTGTTGGCGGAACAGCCAGCTGAAATCGGTGTGTTTGTCATGCACAACAAATTGAAGCCGAAAAAAGCCGAATATCCGGACTGTGTGACGCATGTCTTTGTGGGCAAGGACATTGAGGATGTGTGGGTCGATTATCCCTGGGATGCGCGGGATATTTGGCAACACGAAGCCGATGCGGCCTCCGGAGGTGTGATCGAGGTGAACGAAGAAGAAGCCAAGGCGGCCTATCGCAACTAACGCCTTAGGCCCGAGAACCAGGGGTCACTGGGCAGCGCTGCAAATAGATAGCGGCGGATGAAAAACGCCAAGAGTGTGATCAGAGCCGTTAGCAGGATGTACAGTGCAGCGGCACTGCCATAGACCCAGAGGTCGTAGCTTCGGGAGAACACTGTGCGGGCATGGCCCATCAAGTCGTAAACAGTGATCGTGCTAACCAGCGCGCTTGCCTTCAAGAGCAACACCGACTCATTAGCCAACGCCGGCCAGGATGCACGGAGCGCCTGCGGAAACAAAATCAACCGGTATTTGCTGAGACGGCTGAGACCCAGCGAATCAGCGCCCTCGGCCTGACCACCTGGCAGTGTGCCAATCGCCCCATACAAAATATTGGTTTGATAGGCCGCTGAATTGAGCGTCAGTGTGATCAGACCTACCCACCATCCGCTACTCAACAGGATCCAAGCACTCGACTCACGGATGAACTCAAATTGCCCCAGTCCGTAGTAAAGAAGCCACAGCTGAATCAGCAGCGGTGTGCCCTGAAAGGCATACAAATACCCACGAATCACTGGCCCAGCCCATGCCGGACCCAAAGCGAGGGTGCGTGTGAGCGCACGCGCCAATAAAAACGCCAGGAAAAGCGCCAACACGACCAATTCGAGGGTGGTAAAAAAACCATCAACCAGGCGCGCGCAGTGCGGTGCCACCGTCGTGGGCAGGAGTGGCGCGAGAGGCGCGCAGACCGCTTCACCCACGGCAAAGTGCCAGCCTTTGAACCAAAAATGCGCGCTATTGAGCCAGGCGTCCAACATCAGCTGCGCCCAACCAGTGCGACCCGGGTTTCGACCTGTCTGCGCAGACGATCACTAACCCAAGTCATTAAGAGATAGAGGCCCGCGGCGGCAAGAAAAAACAAAAAGGGTTCCCGTTCGGTTTCGCCTGCGACCTTCGCAGTTCGTAGCAGTTCATCAAAGGCAATTACAGCGACCAGTGAGGTGTCTTTGAGCAACACCAACCACAGGTTCATCAACCCGGGTAATGCGTGGCGCCAGAGGAGTGGGATGCGGATCAGCGTCAGCGTTTGCCAGCGATTGAGTCCCAGACTACTGGCTGCTTCGATTTGCCCTGACTGTACCGCCTGATAGGCCCCTTTGAGGACCTCAGAGGCGTAAACACCAAAAATGAGACCGAGTCCAAGGGCGCCCGCCCAGTATTTGGGTGTGCTGGCAACCAGGTTGATTTCTAAGGCGGCAAAGAGTGCGTTAATGAGTATGTCTAACCCAAAGAACACCACCAAGATGATCAAAAATTCAGGTGTTCCCCGAAACAATAGCGTGATGCCGTGTGCCAACCCGCGAAGCGGCTTCACAGGCTGAATTTTGCATGCGGCGAGGATGGCCGCGATCAGCATGCCAATCAGCAATGCGCCCAATGCGAGCAACAAGGTCATGGCCGCACCGAGCAGGAGATCATCGCCCCAGCCAGTGCTGCCAAAACTCAATTTACTGAAGTAGTCCATCAGAATCACGGGAGCCGAGGCTCCCGTTGGGTGTGCTTAGTAGATGTCAGCTGAGAAGTACTTGGCGTTGATCTTTGCGTAGGTTCCGTTTGCACGGATCGCATCGATCGCCGCGTTGAACGCCGCCTTTAGGTCGGCTTGGTTTTGACGGATGCCAATGCCGATTTGATCGTTGATATCGATTTTCTCACCGGCCAGTACAAAGCCTTGTGTGGTGGTTAACCAATCCATGGCTGGGTAGATATCAGACACCATGGCATCGACGCGGCCCGCTTCCAGATCGGCGTAGGCAGCCGTTTGTGTGTCATAGAGCTTGACGTTGGCTTTACCCATCAAGTTGTCTTCGGCCCACTGTGCGGCCAATGTCGAGCGCTGCGCGCCGACGGTCTTGCCAGCTAAATCCTTTGGTCCCTTGGCGCCATTGCTTGGTGCAATCACAGCGAGGTAATTGGAGTAGTACTTGTTGGTGAAGTCGATGGTTTGCTTGCGCTCATCTGTAATCGACATCGACGCAATAATCGCGTCGTATTTGTTGGCAACTAGTGCGGGGATGATGCCATCCCAGTCCTGAGCAACGATTTCACAGTTGGCTTTCATTTCTGCACACAAGGCATTGGCGATGTCGACATCGAAGCCGATCAGTTCGCCATTGGCGTTCACGCCATTGAACGGAGGGTAAGCCCCTTCAGTCGCAATGCGCAGTGGATCTGGGATGCCAGCTGCGAGTGCTGTGTGCGTCATGGTGGCAAATGCGAGACCTGCGAGGATTTTTTGTAATGTCATGTTGTCTTTCCTATGTCTTGTTCTTCGTGCGTTGAGTGTACCAAAGGCGGGTGATTTCACCATGTTCCCGTGTTCGGCATGGAGATCCAGGGTTCAACAGGTGGTTGCGCGTCTCCGCGTTGGAGGAGCTCGATAGAAATTCCGTCAGGGCTCCGGATAAAGGCCATACGACCATCACGGGGTGGACGCAGGATCGTGATGCCTGTGTCCTGCAAGTGTGAGCAGAACGCGTAGATGTCCTCGACAGCATACGCAAGGTGCCCAAAGTTCCGGCCGCCAGTATAGTCTTCCGCATCCCAGTTATAGGTTAATTCAATCACCGGGGCTTTATCTTGGAGCGCGCGAGACACATCGTCAGGCGCGGCTAAAAAAATGAGGGTGAAACGACCTTGCTCGCTCTCATAGCGGCGAATTTCCTGAAGTCCTAGGCCATCACAATAGAACCGAAGTGAGGCGTCGATATCCTTGATACGAACCATTGTGTGCAGGTACTGCATAAATTTATCCTATGAATCACAAAAAACACTTCCCATTCAATTAAATGCACCGCATATAGTGGCTCGTCAAGCTTGTTTGATAGGGATCATCATGCGTTATCTGTTTTTTGCCGCTCTTTTCATACCATCAATCGCAATAGCTCGAGAAACTCCGGTTGTTGTGGACGTTGCCAAAACCGAGTCTGTTCAGACAACAACCTCCTTGACAGCGCGGGTCGTTGCACGCGAGACGATTTTGATTCCGGCTGAGACGGCTGAAACTGTGCGATCGGTCAGGGCGCGCATTGGAGACCGTGTGGAGACAGGGGATGTGCTCGCAACCCTCGAGTCAGAAAATGTGCGGTTGCAGGTTGAAACCCTGACCGCTCGGGAAGCCTACCTGAAAGACTCTCTCAGCTTGTTCACCGAGCAAACCCGCCTTCGGGAACAGCAATTGGAGCGCGCTGAGAGTTTGAACACCCGCGATCTGCTCACCCGGGATGCAAAAGAACAGGCTGAATTGAATTTGCTGCAAACGCGCAGCAATCGCGTCAAAACGGTGTTTGATCTGAAGGACGTGCAATTGCAGTTAGCTGATGCACGCCGACGGCTGAAGCTGACGAATATCACTGCAAAGCGCAGTGGCAGGGTGATCGCAGCGTCCGTCAACGAAGGACAGTATGTCCGTACGGGGGATCCACTCTTCGAGATTCTTCCTGATGATGGTTTGGAATTGGATGCCGAAGTACGGGCTGATGCCTTTGAATCTCTTCAAGTTGGCCAAATGCTAGCGGCGTCGCTGCGTGGCCAGCCCGTGGACGTTGTGATCCGCGCACTACTTGCCGAGCAAAATCCACGCACAGGCGGCCGGAGCATCCGACTCAAGTTCTCGACCATCCCAACGATTCCTCTCGTTGTGGGGGAAACAGCAACCCTCGAGCTTCCTGTGGGTACGCAGTCGGAACTGGTGACTGTGGCAAAAGATGCCATTATGCCGGTGCCAAATGGGCATCGCGTTGTGGTGATTGTGGATGGGGCTGCGGAGCCACGCTCTGTTGTTCTGGGTTCTGGAATGCCGGGCCGGATTGCGATCCTAAGTGGGGTGTCAGCGGGTGACCAAGTGGTCATTCAGGGACAAGATGGGCTTCGTAAGGGACAGAAAGTTCGCGTATTGGAGTCCGGTGCATGAACGCGATCATCCGGTCTGCCATTTCCCATCCGATCGCAGTCTTGGCTATTGTGATTGCCATGACGTTATTCGGTATCGCGTCACTGCGTACGATCCCGATTCAGTTAACACCCGACATTGATAAACCGATTTTACAGGTTCGCGTGAGCTGGCCAGGCGCGTCTCCACAAGACGTGGAGCGCGAGGTAGTGCTCCGTTTAGAGCGCGAATTGACAGCATTGACCGGTGTGGAGAGCGTTGAGAGCGACAGTCGACGGGGTTCAGCACGGGTGACCTTGACCTACGGTGTTGGCCAAGACATGGATGCTGCTTTGGTGAAGCTGTTAAGTCAGTTGTCGCGCGTTTCTGATTTGCCGACGGATGCCGGCGCGCCCACGGTGCGTACATCCAACTCAGATGACAGCCCGATTGCACGGATGGCCATGGTGGCGAAGGACGGCGTTGAGGTGGACATCGATACGCTCGGAAATTTTGTCGATGATCTGATTCTCGAACCGCTCGGTCGGATTCCAGGCGTCTCTGAAGTGACCGCCCGCGGTGGTGCTGAGCGTGAAGTGCGTGTGGTACTCGATATGGAGCGCGTTGCGGCCTTTGGGCTCTCGGTTGCCGAAATTGCCGATGCCATCCGCGGGGCGACAGCTGAAGTAACCGCTGGTGAAATCACCGAGGGTCGACGGAGCTTTACGCTTCGGACCGAGGCCATCAATTACACGCCAGAAACGGCGCGTAACCTGGTGATTCGGACTGACAACCGCGATGGGCAGATTTCGGTGATCCGTTTGTCTGATATCGCCACCATTGAGCTTGGCTTTAAAACCCCGGATAGCTTCCGACGCCTCAATGGTCGGCCTGCGATCACCTTTGCCGTTTTGCGGGAGCCGGCAACCAATGTCGTGACCACACTCGATGCGCTGAAGGTTGAGATTGCGCGCCTCAATGAGGGTGTGTTGGCTGAGCGTGGATTAGATCTGCGAATCGTCTACGATGAGACCGTCTACATCGGATCTTCATTGAATCTGGTGCAGAGCAACATTTTAGTCGGTGGTGCCTTGGCGATCGCGGTCTTGCTGACATTTCTGCGCGCGTTTTTACCTGCTGCGGTGGTGATGATTGCGATCCCGGTCTCGATTGTCAGTACCTTTGTTGCCATTAGTGCGTTGGGACTCTCGATCAACGTAATCTCATTGGCGGGGCTGGCATTTGCCGTCGGGATGGTGGTCGATGCGTCGATTGTCAGTCTCGAGAATATCTATCGCTTACGACAATCTGGTGTGCCGTTAGTCCGTGCAGCCTATTGGGGTGCGCGCCAGGTTTGGGCGCCCATTTTGGGCTCCGCCTTGACCACTGTGGTGGTGTTTGTACCGATTCTGATTCTTGAGTTGCCAGTCGGTCAGTTATTCCGCGACATCGCGGTGGCCATCAGCGTCTCGGTCTTGATCTCGGTGTTGGTTTCGGTGACCGTCATTCCTGCGCTGACGTCCAAATTACTAAAGTCCGTTGATGCTCCAGGGCAGGGTCGACGTATACCGGTTGTCGATGACATCGCGCGGAGCTTCACTAATCTTGTTCTGAACTATGGCCGTTGGGTAGTGCAATCGACCGGTCGGGGCATGGCCGTGGTCCTCGTCTTGATCGCAGCCTCTGTGATGACCGTGATTGCGCTGATGCCACCCCTCGATTACTTACCAGATGGGAATCGGAATTTTGTCTTTGGGCGGATTTCTGTACCTCCTGGATACACCCGCGAAGCAACACTCGATTTTGCGCAGTCGATGGAAGATGTTGCCCGACCACTCTGGGAAAATCCAAATCCTGAAAATGGCCCGCCAATCGATCGGTTCTTTTTCGTCGCTTTCAATGGTGGCGCTTTTGCCGGTGCGGCCACAGAAGACGCAGACCGGATCCGCGAACTGATTCCGGTGTTGACCGAACCCGTCGCCAAAGCACCCGGTGCGCGCGCATTTGTGACCCAAGCCTCACTTTTTGGCCGCTCAGTGGGTGGCTCAAGAGCCATTCTGATCGATGTCTTGGGACCCAATTTTGATGCGGTGGCCCCGGTTGTCCGTGACGCCACGCGCACGGTACGGGAATTGTTTCCAGGTTCCGATGGCCATCAGGTCCGTGTGCAGCCGTCTGAAAACGCCAGTCGACCCGAAGTGGTGGTGCGCCCGAACAGTGAACTACTGGCGCGCGCAGGAATTTCTGCGCGCGAGTTCGCACAGGCCCTTGATGTCTATAACGATGGAGTCCGCGTGCGCGAAATCCCATTCGATAGCGATCTGATTGAACTGGTCTTGACCGCTGGTACGCGTGAACAGTCTAAGTTTGAGGACATCGCCGACATTCCGATCATCACTCGAGATGGATCCCTGGTGAAAATTGGGCAGGTTGCGGACATCAGCTTGGAGTCGGCTCCTGACCAAATCATCCGCAAAGCGGGTCAGCGAGCAATCACGATTCAGTTGCGGCTTCATGAGTCAATTCCTCTGGAAACTGCAATTGAAATCGTACGTGCCGAGATCGTGGATCCATTCAACCGCACGAACCAAAATGGCGTCCGGATGGAATTATCAGGCGCGGCCGACGAGCTCTCCAAAGCATGGGACGCGATGCAGGCGAACGTCCTGATGGCGATTGCCGTGATTTATCTCTTGCTGACTATTTTGCTACGGAGTTTCTGGTTGCCTTGGGTGATTCTCGTCACTGTCCCCATTGCAGCCAGTGGCGGGATTATTGGGTTGTCGCTTTTGAATCAGTTTGTCGAGCAACCGCTGGATATGCTCACCATGCTCGGCTTTGTGATCCTCACCGGTGTGGTGGTGAATAACGCGATCTTGATGGTGGAGCAGACACTCTGGCACATCCGCCACGATCAGATGGCGGTCACCGATGCCGTCTTGGAGGCGACAAAAAATCGCATTCGGCCCATTTTTATGTCGACGGCGACCAGTCTGTTCGGACTGTTGCCCTTGATCCTGTTCCCAGGTGCGGGTTCTGAGCTGTATCGCGGGATCGGCATTGTGGTGTTCAGTGGATTGCTGTTGTCGACTGTGTTGACGCTGTTTTTCGTGCCGCCGCTTTTGGCGGCCTTGTTAAAGCGTCATCTGCCATCGTCGCCGATGGTGGGTGAAGCGGATGACATGGAGGCTCCGCTTGGGCAAAACGCATGAAGACGAGAGGGCCGGAATTCGGTAATATTCTGGCCCTTTAATTCAGCATGAGTCTGTCCATGGAAACCAATGCCCGTAATGCCCTGATTGCCGACCTGAAAGCGCGCGCTGACGTGCTGAGGGGGTATCTTTGACTACACTGCCAAGCGTGAACGCTTAGACGAGGTCAAATTAGAGCTCGAGGATCCGAACGTCTGGAATGACCCAAGTACCGCGCAGGCGCTGGGTCGCGAACGCGCAAGTCTTGAATCAGTGGTCGATACCCTGGATGAACTCGATCAGGGCGTGTCTGATCAGCGCGAACTCACCGATCTCTTATTGGAAGAAAACGACACTGATGGCTTGGCTGAGGTCGATGCGGAGTTAGAGCGTCTCGAAGCCTTGGTGGCGGGATTGGAATTTCGGCGGATGTTTTCCGGCGAGCAGGACGGCAGCAACTGTTATCTGGATATTCAGGCAGGTTCTGGCGGCACCGAGGCGCAGGACTGGGCGAACATTCTGCTGCGGATGTATCTGCGCTGGGCCGAAAAGAAGGGCTTCAAAGTGGATGTGGTGGAAGTCTCTGAAGGTGAGGTGGCAGGCATTAAAAGCGCCACATTGCATGTGCAAGGTGAGTATGCCTTTGGTTGGTTGCGGACCGAAACCGGTGTCCACCGTCTGGTTAGAAAGAGTCCATTTGACTCCGGCGCACGCCGTCATACTTCATTCTCGTCGGTTTTTGTGGCGCCAGAAATTGACGACAATGTGGAAATCGAAATCGATCCATCGGATCTGCGCATCGACACCTATCGCGCCTCCGGTGCCGGTGGTCAGCACGTCAACCGAACAGATTCCGCGGTACGGATTACACACGAGCCGACCGGCGTCGTGGTGCAGTGCCAGAGCCAGCGCTCGCAGCATCAAAACAAGGACTTCGCGATGAAACAGTTGCGTGCGAAGCTGTATGAGCGAGAAATGGACGCACGCCGCGCCGACGCGCAGGCGTTAGAAGACTCAAAAGCTGACATCGGTTGGGGCAGCCAAATTCGCTCCTATGTCCTGGATTCAAGTCGAATCAAGGATTTGCGCACCGGTGTTGAAACATCCAATACACAGGCGGTTTTGGATGGCGCACTTGATCCATTTATTGAAGCCAGTTTGAAACAGGGGCTGTGATGACAGAGCACACCAACACACCGGAAGTGGAAGTCGACGAAAACCAATTGGTGGCTGAGCGCTACAAAAAGTTAGCCACGCTTCGGCAACAACAGGCGGTGGCCTTTCCAAATGATTTCCGTCGTAGCCACTTTGCAGCCGATCTGGTCCGCGACTATGGCGAACAGGACAAAGAAGCGCTTGCTGAACAGGCCGTTGAGGTATCCGTCTGTGGTCGCGTGATGCTCCGTCGGATCATGGGCAAGGCAAGTTTTTTGACCGTACAAGATGTCAGTGGTCGCATTCAGCTGTACGCCCGAGGCAACGATTTGCCTGAAGGTGTGTATGACGATTTCAAAACCTGGGATCTGGGTGACATTGTCGGTGGTCGTGGTCACCTGTTTAAAACCAACACCGGTGAGTTGTCGGTCCATCTGACCGAGATTCGTTTGTTGACGAAGTCGTTGCGCCCACTGCCTGATAAGCACAAGGGGTTGACTGATACGGAGATGCGCTACCGGCAGCGGTACGTGGATCTGATGACCAACGATGAGACACGACGAGTGTTCACGGTCCGCTCCAAGGTGGTCGCGGCGATGCGCCAATTTTTTGAGGCGCGCGGATTCTTGGAAGTGGAAACGCCGATGTTGCAAGTGATCCCGGGTGGTGCGGCGGCGCGGCCCTTTGTCACCCACCACAATGCGCTCGATTTAGAGATGTATCTCCGGATTGCGCCTGAATTGTTTTTGAAGCGCCTGGTTGTCGGTGGGTTTGAGCGGGTGTTCGAGATCAACCGCAATTTCCGAAATGAAGGGCTGTCGACGCGGCATAACCCCGAATTCACCATGCTGGAATTCTATTGGGCCTACGCCGACTATCGCGATTTGATTGGACTGACCGAGGAACTGTTGAGGGAAGTGGCCGAGCGTGCCTGCGGGCGGCTGACATTTACCTTGGAAGATGGCTCGCAGGTCGATTTGGGCCAACCCTTCCAGCAGATGACGGTGAAGGATGCGATTCTTGCATATTGCCCTGAGGCCACTGATGCGATTCTCGATGACCTCTCGGCAGCGCGCGCGTTGGCCGCCTCATTGCATCTGAAAATTCCGGAGAGTGCGGGTCTTGGTAAGGTGCAGATCGAAATCTTTGAAGCCGTGGCTGAGCATCAGTTGATGCAGCCAACATTTATCACTGCCTATCCGGCTGAGGTCAGCCCACTGGCGCGCCGCAGTGATGCCGATCCCTTTGTGACAGATCGGTTTGAATTTTTCATTGGCGGTCGCGAGTTAGCCAATGGCTTCAGTGAGCTCAATGATGCGGAAGACCAAGCCGAACGGTTCCGTGCGCAGGTGGCAGCCAAGGCCGATGGTGATGATGAAGCCATGTTCTACGATGACGATTACATCCGCGCACTCGAGTATGGCTTGCCGCCCACCGCAGGCGAGGGCATTGGGATGGATCGACTGGTCATGTTTTTGGCCGAGCAACACTCGATTCGGGATGTGATTCTGTTCCCGGCGATGCGGCCCGAGGTCTAACCTGTGGCCTCCTTGATCCGGCATCCTGTGAGCGCGCTCGGATCCGGGGTCAGTTACTCGGTGACCGAAATGTGCTTTGGCACAGGTCCCGAGGTGGTGACCATTCAAGCGGGTTTGCACGCGGATGAGTGCCCACCGATTTTGGTCGCGAGTCAGTTGGTTGAAAAGCTCACTGAGCTTGAGGCTGCACAGCGCTTACGTGCGTGTATTCGTGTGATTACTCAGGCCAATCCCATTGGCGGCTCGCAGTGGCTGCGCGGCCATCACGTTGGGCGGATCGACCTGTCGAGTGGGCGCAATTTCAACCGCCAGTTGCCACAACTGGCGGATCAGATCCTCACCGAGCTCGCCCGTCGCCTTACCGATGACGCGGCCAAAAACCGTCAGAGTGCGCGCGAGTTGTGGCTCGAAGCGCTGTCGGGTTATCCGGTCGAGTCACCGGTTGATGCATTGCATGTGGTGCTCTTGTCACGTGCGATTGAGGCCTCTTGGGTCTTGGATTTGCACTCGGATGACGAGGCTGAGCCACATGTGTATGGATTTCCCAGTGCCACCGCAGAAACTGTCGATATGGCGGCACGACTTGGCGCACCGACAGTGCTGATGGCGCAGTCCAGTGGCGCCGAATCGTTCGATGACACCTTGATGGACTTCTGGGCAACCTTGCATGCTGAGTTCCCTGATGCCGGTTTTGCGCAGCCATTGATCGCCATGACCATTGAACTCCGTGGCACGCGCGATGTCTCTCGCGCTCTGGCAGAGCAGGATGCGGATGCGATTTTAGACGCGCTTCGAGCGCACGATCTGATTGCCGGTGTGGCCTCTGAGGTCAGCCAAACAGTGTCTGTCAAGCCGTTGGCGGGCATGGATCCGGTAACGGCTCCGGACTCGGGCTTATTGGTTTGGCACGCGCACTTGGGCGATGTGTTTGAAGCGGGTACCTTGTTGGCTGAACTGTATCGCCCCGATCGACCCAACTCGCCAGCACTGGCAATCCGTGCGCGGGTCGCTGGGCGCTTGATTGCCAAACGGGGCCATCCTTGGGTGCGCTCAGGTGACGTAGTGGCGAAGGTGGCGAGTGATCAACCGCTGGCTTGGCGCGTGGGTGCGTTATTGGGAGGCCGCTCGTGAATCCGTGGTTTGCACATTTGGAAAACCAAGATTTGCAGTGGATTGTCAGCCACGGGCGCGGTCTGTATTTGGATCCCGGTGTGTCGGTGGAAATTCGTCGCCCGTTATTGATCCTAGATGGCCAGGTGAGCTTCGCCGGCCGAGTGCGCGGCCGTGGTGCGGTACTGGGTTTATCGGAGTGGTTTTTAGAAACCGATGAGACCATGGCATGGTCCGTGGATACACCGGTTTGGGCGCTGGAGTTACCGCTGGCTGATCGGCATCGGACCGACTGGGCGGCTGCGCTGTCGGTTGCGATGTCGGCAGAGGCGCGGCTATTGCAGCCTGAAGTCCGTGATTTGGCGGATGTGGAAGCGGCCGCTTTAAAATTCCGTTATGTTTTAAGTCGACTTGAGACCACGCTGTAAGGAATTTGTGTGAATCAAAGTACTCCTGCTGAGACCGACAGTCTGGGTTTGCCCAGACGCATGTGGTGGTTGTGGCCATTTTTGGTGCTGTTGTTGGTGATTTGGGTCATCAGCCTGTGGGCTGTGCGTGTGCCTCAGACCACCCAAGTGCATGCTGTCACCACAGCACAACAAGGTCTTGGGCAAACAGCCCGGGCGGAAATTACGGTTTTGGTGCCATCGGACTTGGGTGCGCGTCCCTTGGGTGAAACGGTCCGTGTGGTGTGCCGAGACGCTGAACTCGAACTCAGTGCGCAAGTGGACACAGAAGCCAGTGAGGTGCTTTCGGTGCAGGATCTGCGGGATCTTGTTGGATCTCGGTTGATGGCAGAACGCTTGTTTCTGGATGCGGTCCGGATGCAAAAAGTGGTGACCGAGCGTGCGAGCCGAATTCCCGCTCCAGGTGAGCATTGTCAGGTGACCGTGGTGCATGGACAGGTTCGACTGTTGGCACTGCTCGGTGGCGGCTTGGATTCATGAGTGCAACGCTCGATGGTTTGATGGCCACCGGGGCGAGTTTTGAGGCAATCGCCGATGCGGCACTGCCGCTTGGGTACCGAATTCAGGATCGGGCCCTCAAACCCCCGAAGCCTGGAACTGTCTGCTTAGACGCCGATGGGCACCTGGTTCGCATTAAGGCCCGTTTTGGCGGCTGGGTACTGACTGTCGATGGCGATTCGAAAACCCGCATTCGCAAGTGGCGGCGATTGATGGCGGCCGGTGTGGTGCTTGAACCACCGATGGCGGAAACCGCTGTGCAGGCGCCTTGGTTGGGTTTGACCATGGTGGTGTTGTCGCGTCTGTTATTAGCCATTCTCGTGACCATCTTGGCTGAAACGAATGCAGATGGCTTGGCGCCGTTGTGGGTCTTGAGTGCACTGATTCTGGCCACTGCGACCTACACATCGGTGACCCTGGTGCATCGCGCGCAATGGGATGATTTAGCCTCAGCACTGCAGGTCATGGCCCCAGACTGGATTCCACGATTATCGCGCGACGTCGGTGGGCGGATCTTGGCAGTCAGCACGCTGGTGGTGTTTGTGTTGGTGAACCCCTTGGTGGACCTCGCTGTCGGTGCATGGATCGTTTTGGCAGGCTGCATTGCCTTGGACATGATGCCAGCACGCCATTTTCAATTGGCGCGTGCGCTGACTGAGACGCCGCGCGTGCGTTCTATTGCGCCGCCACGGCGCCTGATGCGCGAACTACAACGCCTGATCGCGACCCATGGACGTGGTGTGTCGATCTTGCAAACACAGCACCCTGATCGCTTATTGCGGGCGTTTGAAACCCTGGTCCGTGACGGAGAGCCCATTACTGTGCTCGGTCCGGATGCGGAATTTTTGCCCGGCACGCTGCGTTCGAACTTTGCATGGGACGCCAGTGAAGTCGGTGATTATCACTTCGGCAACTTGATGGAGTTGGTTGGGTTTGTGCATTGGCGCGCTCGGTTCGGTGGCAGTTTGGATTATCAGATTGGTGTCAATCAAGCTGGCTTGTCCTCATCCGAAGCGGCGATTTTGCAAGTCGCTCGTGCCCTGGCTCAGGGGGCTGAAACACTGGTGTTGGTGGATGCCTTGGCGCCGCTCTCAGCGGCCCGGCAAGAGTGGTTATTGGATCGTTTAGCAGGTGCACGAATTCGGGTGTTCGCCTATTCCAGTGTGTCTGATCTGTGGGGGCGTGATGTCATCGACCTCGACGGACCCTAAGGTCTTTCGGTTAACCGAGGGCCAGACCTCAGCGGGTCTTGCTCGCGATCGTTTGTGGCAGGTGCCAGAAGGATCTGGGCGTCTTCGCTTCGTGGTCGACGGACAGGTTGTGGGTGATATGCCAATCCCTCAAAGTGGTTGGTTTGTGGTGCCAGAATCCAGTCGATTGCGGGTGCAGCTGGTAGCTGAGAGTGCGCTGACCTTCGAGAGTAAATTGCCCCTGGCCTTGGTGCCGAGATTGGGTGACCTGGGGCGTGCACAGTTGATCCAACCGATCCGCACCATGTTGTCGGTGATTGGTGTGGACGACAGCGCCGTCGACTGGTCGGTCAAATTGGCACAGCCCTCGTTCCGACTGTGGTTTGGTGAGTCATTGGATCAAGCGCTGGCCCGCTCTGAGCCCATGTCGCCAGACATCCAAACGCCACTGATTCCTGAGCGTCCTGTCACCGCCTTAGATGACGTCATCACCAATGAAGTCACCCGCGCGATGCCGATGTTGGTCTTGGCTGGCGTGTTGGCGCTCAGCGCAGTGGTTTCGTTAGCCCTTGGGTTGGCGGCCCTTGAATCACCTGCTTTTGGTTTGAGCTCAATGCACACGCTCGTCGTCGGCGCATCGGTGTTGTGGGTGCTGATGGTGCTGTGGTCTCTGGATCAATTGGAAGTGCACTATCGTGATGTGCAACAAACGGCCTTGGCCGTGTCATACGCAGCCATCAGCGGCCTGTTATTTTGGAGAAGTCCGGCACTTGCCTTCGCGTTATTTGTTCTTACCGGATTGATTGTGTTGGCCTACTGGATTTACGTCCGCCGACTGTTACCGGATCTACCCGCGATTGATCATCCCATGCGTTGGTTGTCGATGCGTTTGGCACGAGATGGAGAGCCCTCTGTACGTGCACGGGTCCTGAAAGTTTGGGACGAGGCGAGTCAGTGGGTGGTGGCACGCATTGAATTGGTCGCTGAGTACAGTCGCTTCAGTCGGGCGGTGGTGGCCGCTGGATTGGTGTTGCCGGCAATGGCGAGCACTGACGCAAATCAACCGATGATGCTGACCGGATTGAGCTTGGCCTCGGTGTTAATTCTCGAGCGGTTACGGAGCGCCTTGCCGGTCGAAGTGAAAGATGCCAATCCACGCACGCAGGCGACAGTGAAACCGCTGACATTGCGTGGCGATGTGCAGTTTGATGCGGTGGTGTATCGGCGCCATGCCGGTGATCAGCCGTTGTTTAAAGACTTGAGTTTTGAGTGTCCAGCCGAGAGTTTGGTGCGGATTACCGCCGCTGAAGGAGCTGGATTGTCGACCCTGAAACATTTATTGATCCGTCGGGTTAATCCAGAGCGCGGTGCTGTTCGCATCGGTGGTATGGACGTGGCTCGTTTGGATCCAGTCGCACTTGCGGTCTCGGTTGTCATGCTGGATCACCCACGTGACAGCGAGGCGCGCACAGTCGGTGACTGGCTGTTTATTGACCCAGCGATTCAGTCGTCGACTTTGGAAGCGCATTTGGATGCGTTGGGAGCGAGTCATTGGATTGAGACGCTCTCGGGCCGTCTACAGGCGCCCGTTGGTGCATTGCATGCCAAGGCCGGTCCGCTTGGTATGCACCGTCTGAAGCTCGCCCGTGCGCTGGCCCGTCCCGGGCAGGTGTTGTGGTTTGATCACTGGATTGTGGGCCTCGATCAGGCCGCACGCGAGTATGTCATCCGGATGTTAGCGGAGCGGCCAGGCACACGGTTTGTTGTCGATCGGGATGGATTCCTGGTGGGTCGTGCGACACGGCATTGGGAGATCGGCGGTGTTTGATCAACAGGTGTTACTGGCTGCACTCACAGAGCGTGAGTTTCGTCATTGGCTGGAGCAAGGACAGATTGAAACCTTGCGAGCCGGCGAGACCTTAATTGAAGCGGACGATTTTCCGGATCTGTACTTAGTACTGGAAGGGCGATTTTTGATGCCGAACCATGATATGCCGCCGGGGATTCTTGGTTTGGATGAATTTCTAACCGGCTGGATGACCGATCGAGAGTGGATGGCGGACACGGCCATGCGTCTGTTGCGCTTAGATTCGGGTCGGTTTGGGCAGATTCTGGCGACCGATCCGAAGCGTCGGCACCAGTTCCACCAAGCCATGTTACCGGTTTTGGCAGCCCGCCTGTTTCGGCAGATGCACCGGAGTCCAGCCTGGCCTGTTGCAGTGACACGTGGACTTGAGCGTGGTGTGACGCGATTTGCACAACTCAAACGTCGTTTGCGATGAGCGATTCGGCGCTTAAACATCAGCCCGGTGAGGTCTTCCTCTATCTCGCCATCTCGATTTGTTTCTGTGTGCTGTATGCGCCACAACCGATGTTATCGGAGTTGGCAGACCGTTTTATGGTCTCCAAACCTGAGGCTGGCTTGCTGGTGTCCATTACGCTCATACCGATGGCCTTAGCACCTCTGACTTATGGCGTGGTGCTGAGACAATTGAGCGCATTGACCATCTTAAAATGGGCACTACCGCTCTTGGCGGTCAGTATGGCGCTGTCTGGTCAGGTCAATGACTACAACAGCATGCTGTTGTTGCGATTGGTACAAGGCGCACTGATGCCAGCGATTTTAACGGCGACCATGGCCTATTTGGCTGCCGGTCGCACTGGGCCTGCGCTCTCGCGAGTGATGGCGATTTACATTGCCTCCACCATCGTCGGTGGTATGGCCGGTCGTGTCATCAGTGGTCAGTTGGCGGCCTTTTTAGACTGGTCGTGGGTGTCCCTCATCTGGGCCGTATTGCTGCTTATGGTGACCCTAACGCCTTGGCGCAAGGCCACGCCCAAACCGTTAAATCTCATTCGTCCCAGTCGGGCTGGTATTGTCGAAGCCATCTCCAGTGGCGGAAATCGTGCGATCTATTTGGCTGTGTTGTGTGCTTTTTGGGTATTTGCGGGATACCTGAATTACCTGCCATTTCGGATCAATGAAATCGACCCGGCGGCCAGCACCGCATTGGTTGGTCTCAGTTATCTGGGATACAGCATCGGCGTGGTCTCAGCACTCTCGGCGGGCTGGGTTGCGAAGCAACTTGGTGGTGCGATACGGGCCTGCTTTTTGGGATTTGCGATCTTATTGGCCTCACTTGGGATGACGTTCTTTTCGATCGAGGTGCTGATGGGCCAGGTCTTCGTCATGTGTTTAGGGATGTTTTTGATCCATACCTTGGCTGCGGCTGAGGTCAACCACAATGCCAAAACGCTCGGTGGCGTGGTCAATGGACTGTATGTCTCCGCCTACTATGCCGGTGGCGCTCTCGGCGCTTGGGTTACAGGCTATGTCTATGAGGTCTTTGGTTGGACTGCATTTGTTGGCACCTTGGCGGCGGTCGGACTTTTGGGGATGTCGATGATGGTGTACTACGCCCGATTGTCAGCTGGCAACGGCGCCAGGTAACGGCCTGCATTTTTGTCGTTTTCGCGGCACTCCACTTCGAGCACAAAGGCGCGTCCTTGGCTTTGCGTCCGGATCCAGCTATCCACAAATTCAAAGACAAATTCGGCGGTCCGTTCCATGCTGACGTTGGGCAGAACCCTGAGGTCGACAATAGATTTCTCATGCAGGGATTCAAATAAAGCGAGCTCAGGATCATCGGCGTTGATCAATAAGGTGTGGTCAAACCAATGCGAGAGCCAGTCCTTGACCGCAGCAAACTCGCCAAAGTCCACCCCAAAGCCCTCGTCGGTCAGGGACTCACAGCCAAAGGTGATGGTGAAACTGCGCGAATAGCCGTGGATGTACCGACAATGCCCTGCATGTCGCCATTGCCGGTGGCTGCATGGATAATTGTCGAAGGTTTTGATAGTTCGGTATAGGCTCATGCCAAAAGTATACGAGGTTTAATGATGACGATGCAGTGGAATTCTCCAATCCATCCCGAGTTCACAACCACCCATGGCGACACCGCTTCGATCAATCGGGTGTTTTGTATCGCAAAAAATTATGCAGAGCACGCGCGCGAGATGGGTGCAGAAGTGGACCGCGAAGCCCCATTTCACTTCCAGAAAAGTTTTGATGCTGTGGTGTTTGGTCCCACGGTCCGATATCCACGGCAAACCACAAACTTGCACCATGAAGTGGAGTTGGTCGCAGTGCTTGGACAGGGCGGTGATCAGTTGAGCCTTGCAGAAGCAGAAGCCGCGATTTATGGCTATGCCGTCGGCATCGATTTTACTCGGCGCGATCGGCAAGCCGAAGCCAAGGAGAAGGGCCGCCCATGGGAGATCGGCAAAAGCTTTGATGATGCGGCAGTCTTGGGTGTGGTGACACCCAAAGCCGATTGCGGGCTCCTCGCACAGGGAGCGATTACATTGGATGTGAACGGGGAACGTCGCCAGTCTGGGGATTTGGCGCAAATGGCCTTCCAGACTGTAGAGCTCATCGCCTACTTGTCGACACTGCAAACCTTAAAGCCGGGTGATGTGGTCTTTACAGGTACGCCATCAGGCGTTGGTGCTGTGGTGGCGGGTGATCATTTTCGTGCCGAGATTCACGGACTAACGCCGCTTAAGTTCAGTCTCGTCTCGGCCTAAGCGCCAGTCGACGGGTCACCATCGCCTCGATC
>CAZVNX010000016.1:0-56478 GCA_964628665.1 uncultured Pseudomonadales bacterium
AGTTCAGTCTCGTCTCGGCCTAAGCGCCAGTCGACGGGTCACCATCGCCTCGATCTCGGGGCGATGCGAGACCACCACCACCATGCGATCACTCAGGGCGTCTGCTAAGCGGCCAGCGATGCGCGTGGCCAACGCAGGTTCCAAGCCCTCGGTCGGCTCATCGAGTAACACCAGTGGTGCGTCTTGTAACAGCATCCGTGCGATCGCTAACCGCCGCCATTGTCCCCCGGACGGTTGGATCCCATCCGTGCCGATCCAGGTGTGCTCTTGGTGTGGCAATTGACGGACCCAATCGGCCAATTCAACCAACTCAAGCGCCTGCCAAAATGCGGCCTCAGTTGGTGCGTTTTTGAGCCCAAGGGTCAGGCTGACGCACAGTGCGTCAGAGGGTAACCACGGAGTTTGCTCGACCAATGCAGCGTGGGCTGGGCGCTGGATGTCCCCAGAACGGGCTGGCAAAAGCCCTGCAATGACTCGAAGACAGGTGGTCTTGCCGATGCCACTCGGTCCCTCAAGTTGCAGAACCTCACCGGCCGATAGTGTGAGATCAAGGGGTTCAGTGAGGACCTGATCCTCTGCCGTCGCAGCGAAGCAGAGCGCGCTCAGTTGCAAAGTCGTCGATGATGTTGGATTGGGTTGATCGCCAGAGGGCTCGGGTAATCGCGCCAATGCGATCTCGACCCGACGTTGTTCGAAGCTTACGGCGATGCCTGGGATCAAGAGTTCAGAGGTTGCAAGTAAGCCCAATAAGAGCGCAACCAGGATCGGGAGATCTAAAGGCAGTATGGCCAGCCATGCGAAGGCCATGGCATGGCCTGCACCAAGAATCCATTTGTCGGTCAGTTCGCGGTGCGTTTTCTGTGTGCGCAACTCAGCTAGTGGTTGATAGGCATCGAGGGTCATCGTTTCGAGCTCATCCGGACTGAGCGCCAATTGCAGTTCATGGCGTCCATCGGCTAGCGCGATGGCGCGGTGTCGAGCCCGTCGTGATTGAACATCAATCGCTTCCGCTAAGTTGCGATAGCCGGCACTGCGCACTTTGAGAGTGATGATCAATACCAGCAGCGGAATCAACCCAGGCCAGACCGCGCTCGGTGCAATGACCAGTGCGAGCAGCGGCGTGAAACTCGCTGCCACCAGCGCTCCCAGTAACGGGAGCAGCGTGCGCAGAAGGGCCCCTTCGACCGCGGACGCATCGTTGATGAGTCGGTCAATGGCTTCTTGATCGGTTTGTGTGCGACGGCCAATGCCATCGAGTAGACCATCAAAGATGTACCGCCGGAGTTTGACCACCAATCGCAGCGTGGCGTCATGGCTTAAGAGTCGCTCCACATACCGGGTCAGTGTCCGACTCACAGCCAGTGCGCGGATCATCGATGAAGGCTGTAAGATATTGAAGCTGTACGCACCGGCTGCCGCTGCGAGTCCAGCGATGGATGCGGCGGTTAAAAACCAGCCAGATAAGGCGAGTAGGCCCAGCGCCGACAGAGTCATGAGCACTGTGAGAACCACCGCTAAGATCAGTGGTGTGTACGGTACTTGTAGTACATGAAAGACCTGTCTCAAACGCATCACATCGCCTCCAATCTACGATCGGTAAGCATCCAACAGGGTCCTGCCTGCTTGAAGCGCTCGTCATGGGTCACCAACAGCATGGCGACATCCAAGGACTGAATCAGTCCAGCGATTTGCTCGGCGGCATCGGCATCCAAATGTGCTGTGGGCTCATCGAGGATCAAGAGCGTCGGTTGTTGTATGAGTGCGCGTGCAAGGCCTAAGCGACGGAGTTGTCCGCCTGAGAGTCCCTGCCCACGTGGGCCGAGTTGGCGCGCTAACGGATCCTCACCGAGTTGTGTAGCCAAGCCAACCCGGTTCAGCATCTCGAGGCAAATCTCGGCACTGTGATCGCGGCGACCATAGGTCATCGCGTCCCACAGAGTGCCCTCATCAAACCACTGATGTTGGCCCATCCAACTGACCGACTGTCTGACATCCACCAGCGTGTCGATTGGCGCTCCTGAAAACCAAACCTCGCCTGTGAGTCGGGATTGCCCATTAAGTAGGCTGTTGAGAAACTGCGTTTTGCCTGATCCGGAGGCACCGAATATGACCGTCGGGACACCTGGTGCGATGGCCAAATCAAAGGGTGCGATGAGTGGAAACTTGGGATCGAAGCCGACGCTGTAGTGTGCCAGTCGCAACACACTGACCGCGTCGGATGTGTTTGATTCCGGTGCAGACGGTCTTGCCACGGTCACTGGATGGCTACCCAGTAGGGACTTCACCTTGTCGTCGGCACTTTTTGCTTCGGAGGCATCGTGCCAGGCCGCCATCAGACGACGGATGGGATTGTAGAACTCGGGTGCCAAAATGAGCAGACAGAGTCCATCCCAGGGTGTGAGCGTCAGACCGAATAGGGGGTCGATCAGATTCAACAAGGTCAATCCGATGTACACCGCCAGCAGCGCAATCGCCAAGGCGCTGAAAAACTCAAGCACCGCCGAGGTCAAAAATGCAAGCTTCAAGACGCCCATGGTTGAGCGCCGCAGTTGTTCGGCCTTGTCTTCGATTTCTTGGCTCACCGCACGACCACCACCCAACATCCAGAGCGTCTCCATGCCACGAACGCGATCGAGATAGTGCGCGCCGAGCCGTGTGATGGCTTCCACCTGTTTTTGACTTGCTGATTTGGCACCCATGCCGATCAGCATCATCAACACAGGAATCAGTGGTGTGGTGATGAGAATACCGAGCGCAACCGGCCAGTGGATGTAGCCCATGACAGCGAGAACAAACAGCGGTTGAGCAATCGCCAGTGCACGTAAGGTGGGATAGCGACCGAGGCGCGCGGCAATGGGCTCTGCACCTTCAATTGCCAGTGTACCAATGGCGCCTGAGGCCTCCTTTGGCAGGCGTTCAATGACCGTTCGCGAGAGCAGGGCACGATACCGCGCAAGGCCCTTTTGACCGGCGATCTCTGATCGGTTGAACCACACATCGGCTAGTACTCGTCGCAACACGACTAAGCCCGTCAACAGACCGATCATCGCCATCGAGGGGGCTGTCACGGGGGGTGCAAACAGACTAGCGATGACAGCAGCCAGAAAAATTGCCGTCAGTGCCTCGGCTAATCCGAGCGCAATATCCATGTGGTGGCTACGAAGATTGCCGCGTGCGGTCTGATTGCGTTCGAGTGGTTGATCTAAGTCATGCATGGGTGTGGTTGGCGTCACGGCAACTGTCAAAAAGGAATAAGGTTATACCACTATCAACCGAAGGGATGCGCTTATGATTGACTCAGGATTGGTTGAGCTGTCGCGGCTTCAGTTTGCGATGACGGCAATGTACCACTTTCTATTCGTTCCACTCACGCTTGGTTTGTCATTTATGTTGGCAATCATGGAGAGTGTCTATGTCATGACCGGACGTCAAGTCTGGCGTGATATGACCATCTTCTGGGGCAAACTGTTTGGTATCAACTTCGCCGTTGGTGTGGCCACAGGGATTGTGATGGAGTTCCAGTTCGGCATGAACTGGTCGTATTACAGCCATTACGTTGGCGATATTTTCGGTGCCCCACTGGCGATCGAAGGCCTGATGGCATTTTTCCTCGAAGCGACCTTTATTGGCCTGTTCTTCTTTGGTTGGGACAAGCTGACCAAGGTCGGCCATCTGATGGTCACCTGGTTGGTGGCGATTGGTTCGAATTTTTCAGCGCTGTGGATTTTAGTCGCCAATGGTTGGATGAACTTCCCAGTCGGGTCTGAGTTCAACCCAGCCACTATGCGCATGGAAGTGACCGACTTTGCTGCGGTGATTTTCAATCCGGTTGCACAGTCGAAATTTGTACACACGGTGTCTGCGGGCTATGTCACAGGTGCCATGTTTGTCTTGGGTGTGAGTGCGTTTTATCTGCTCAGGAATCGTCACGTGGAGTTTGCCAAGCGCTCAATGACCGTTGCTGCGAGCTTCGGTTTGGCGGCTGCCTTGTCGGTTGTGGTCTTGGGTGATGAGTCTGGCTACGCCGTTGGTGAAAACCAAAAGATGAAGTTGGCAGCGATGGAAGGCATGTATGAGACCCAGGAAGCGCCTGCGAGTTTCACGCTCATTGGTTTGCCGAACGCGGAGACCAATCGGATCGACTATGCGGTGCATATTCCCTATGTGTTGGGCTTGATTGCGACACGGAGTTTTGACGAAGAGGTCCCGGGTATCCTGGAGCTGGTTGAGCATGCTAAAGACCGCATCCGAGCCGGTGTCTTGGCCTATGACGCCTTGGAGACCCTGCGCGCGGATCCTGAAAATCCAGCTGCAAAGCTTGGCTTTGAGCAATATGGTCCAGACCTCGGCTTTGGCTTGTTGTTGAAGCAGTACGTAGCGGATCCACGTGATGCGACTGAAACCCATGTCGAGCAGGCTGCTTGGAGCACCGTGCCACCGGTTGCACCGCTCTTCTGGAGCTTCCGTTTGATGGTGGGCCTCGGCTTTTTCTTCATTGGCCTGTTTGCCTACGCATTTTGGCTGTCTGCGCGCCGTGAGCACACCAAGAGCCGTCTCTTTTTGACTGTGGCCATGTGCTCGATTCCACTGCCTTGGTTGGCTGCGGAACTTGGATGGTTTGTCGCCGAATTCGGGCGCCAGCCATGGGTCATTGACTCAGTGTTACCAACCTTCTTGGCCGTGTCGAGCTTAGATTACAGCACCGTACTGACCACCTTGATTGCCTTTGTCGCGATCTATTCCACCTTGTTTGTGGTCGAGATTGGGCTATTGAAGAAGACCATTGTGGACGGGCCCTATGCCCATGATGACGGTCACACGGATCAACCAAAACCACGGACCGGTTTTGCTGAACCGGCCTTTGGTAAGTAAGGAGCACAGATATGGAATTTCTTGATTACGCGACATTACGAGTGATCTGGTGGGTGCTTCTTGGCGTCCTCCTGATTGGCTTCGCGGTGACCGATGGCTTTGATATGGGTGTGGCTGCTTTATTGCCCTTGGTGGCGAAGACAGAAACCGAGAAGCGCGTTGCGATCAATACGGTCGGTCCTGTGTGGGAGGGCAACCAGGTTTGGTTGATCCTGGGTGGCGGCGCGATTTTTGCCGCTTGGCCGACGCTCTATGCAGTCTCATTTTCGGGCTTTTATTTCGCCATGTTCTTGGCACTTGTGGCGCTGATTCTTCGTCCTGTGGCCTTTAAGTTCCGATCTAAGCGTGAGTGTCCGAAGTGGCGTGCGACCTGGGATATGGCCTTGGTTGCCGGAGGATTAATTCCTGCACTGATCTTTGGAGTCGCAGTCGGCAACGTCTTGCTGGGTGTACCATTTCGCTTTGATGACACCATGCGCATTTTCTATGACGGTGGTTTGCTTGGACTCCTGAATCCATTTGCACTGGCTACGGGCGTTTTGAGTGTTCTGATGTTGTCGGTACATGGTGCGCTGTGGCTTGGCCTCAAAGCCAGCGGTCAAGTGCGCGCGCGTGCAGGCATGTTGGCACTTTGGATGATCCCCATGGCAGGCGCCTTGTTTGTGCTCTTGGGTGTGGTGGTGCACACCTGGCTCCCTGGATTTGTTATTACCAGTCCGTTGGTGACAGATGGGCCAAGTAATCCACTCTTAAAAGAAGTCGCTCTGGTGGCCGGTGGTTGGGCGACCAACTTCGATACCTATCCGCTCTTTTGGATTGCACCGATTGTTGGTGTGGGTGGCTTGTTTGTGGCTTGGTTTGCTCTGGTCATGCGTGTGGATTGGCTCGCCTTTGTCGGCTCGAAGTTGTCAATCGGTGGCATCATCACGACGGTCGGCTTGTCGATGTTCCCGTTTATTCTGCCAAGCTCGATTGCGCCTTCGGCCAGTTTGACAGTGTGGGATTCTTCATCGAGTGAGACCACGCTCTTGATCATGTTGGTTGCCACATTGATCTTTATGCCGCTGATTCTGGCGTACACCGCCTGGGTCTTTAAGGTGCTCTTTGGCCGGGTGACTGAAGCCTATGTCGAAGACAACCCGCACACACTCTACTAAGGAGACCAATATGTGGTATTTCACTTGGATTTTAGGTGTTGGACTGGCCTCGGCCTTTGGCATTCTCAATGCCATGTGGCTTGAGTTGGACGAAGAGACAGACGTCTCCGACGAGACCTCGACGCATTAACACCCATCAAAGCGGATCCTCGGATCCGCTTTTTTTATCGTGCCAAGCGTTTGGCGCGATCGCGCGCTGCGCTGGCATTGCCGAGATCACCAGCCGCCTCATAGCAATAGCCAAGTAGCAATTCACTGATCGGATCCGCTGGATTCAACGAGCGAACAGTCAAAGCAGCCTTCACCGCCTCATTGGGACGCTTGGCTGCAACCAAGAGTTCGGCTTTGAGTCGCCACAGACTGTGCTCTTTCGGGAGTGCTTCAAGCGCCGGGTTGAGCGCTGTCAACGCTTTATCAAACTGTCCGTCTCCACCGAGCTTTCGTGCCTTCGCCACCTGATCAAGGGCGATCTGTTGTGCGGTGATCTCCGCGCGGGCTTTAGCGAAGTCAGGGCTGTCTTCGCGACCGGCATCGGGATAGTTCGCAACCACTGTCCGAATGGCTGCCAAACGTTCGCGGCTAATGGGGTGTGTGCCCAGTAATTTCTGTGCAATCGAGTTGCCGCCACCGCCGAGTTCCGCCAGTTTTTCTTGCATCCCAATGGCGCCTTGGGGTCGGAAGCCTGCGCGCGCCATCAGATCCACACCGACGCGGTCGGCTTCCAGTTCGTTGGATTGACTGTATTGACCCATCAACACGTTTTGTCCGAGGCCAATCAGTTCACGCGCACTGGACTGGGTCGCAGGATCGCTGACACCAATCTCGATCAATTGCGCCGCGAGCCCAACCAAGGCACCAAAGGTCTCCCGACCTGTGCCATGGAGCTCTAGGCTGTGTGCCATTTCGTGGCCCAGTACAGAGACCAGTTCTGCCTCGGTGTCGACAGCCAGCACCAGCCCATAGTTGACGCCCATCTTGCCGCCAGGCAGCGCCCAGGCGTTGATGGAGGCATCGTTGATCAGTCGGATTTCCCATGGAAAGGGCGACTGACCGGTTTGCGCCAGCGTGGTAATCAGTTGGTTGAGATAGGTCGTTGTGGTCGAAAAGCTCGTCAGATCGCCGCCGGACTGGGCCAAGGCGAAGGGATATTGGCTTTTGCCTTTGGCGATTTCTTTTTTGGGGTCGGTGACCACTTGGACAACGGAATCAATTGGATCATTGATGGGGTTTTGGCAACCCGCCAACGGGAGTGCGAGGGCCAAACACAGCGCAGACAGCCGCATCAGAGTTGCTTTACCGGAATCGCACGGCTTGCCAAACTGGCGTTTGAGATGCCGGCATTATTTTTCAACAGCGCCTGCTCCGCACGGTAACTTGAGCGCACCATGGGCCCTGAGACCACCTCTAAAAAGCCACGCTCGAGTCCCCACTGCCGATAGGTCTCGAATTCGTCCGGCGTGACATACCGCGCAATCGGTAAGTGATTGACGGTTGGCCGCAGATACTGGCCAAAGGTGAGGATATCAACACCATGCGCATGACAGTCGTCCATCGCTTGTTGGATCTCATCATCGGTCTCGCCCAAACCGAGCATCAGACTGGTCTTTGTCAGCACGTCGGGTCGATGCGCTTTGCCATGGGCCAAGACATCCAACGTTTGCTGGTAGCTCGCCCGCGGGTCGCGAACGGGATGCGTCAGGCGTTCAACGGTCTCTAAGTTCTGAGCGAAGACTTCGAGCCCAGAATCAACGAGCGTCTCAACATCAGCCATCACACCCTGAAAATCCGGTGTCAGCGCTTCAACGGCCGTCTCTGGGCATCGTGACTTAATGGCGCGGACTGTTGCGGCAAAGTGTGCCGCGCCGCCGTCAGCTAAATCATCGCGGTTAACACTGGTCAACACCACGTATTTGAGGCCCATCAGCGCAACTGACTCGGCGGTGTTGGCTGGCTCCTCAAGATCGAGCCACCCCTTGGGGTTCCCGGTATCGACGGCACAAAAACGGCACGCGCGCGTGCAGACCGATCCCATCAACATGATGGTCGCTGTTCCAGCACTCCAGCATTCACCGATGTTCGGACACATCGCTTCTTCACAGACCGTTGACAGTCTGTGTGAACGGACGATTTTTTTGACGTCTTGGTAGCCTTCGCCACCGGGGCTAACAAACTTCAACCAACGGGGCTTGTCACCCCGCGGTGCGGATTCATCGCTGCGTCGCTTCTGGCCATTTTTAATGGCTGTGACACCGACGTCGTTGACGATTTTGTCGCCACTTTTGACACGCGGTTTGTGGTCGCTCATGCCTCTTCCGTTATCTGTGTGTACTCCGAGAGCGGAGGACAGCTACAGACAAGATTGCGGTCTCCGAACACATTGTCAATCCGACCCACAGGTGGCCAGTACCGATCGGTCTTTAGGGTCGCAAGCGGGAAGGCCGCCTGAGTCCGACTGAATGGCCGCTCCCACAGCTCCTGTGTCACCGCCTCGACTGTGTAGGGTGCGTGACGCAGAATCGAATCTTCAGCTGACACACGGCCGGCCTCGATTTCTCGGATTTCTTGACGAATCGCCAACATGGCGTCACAGAAGCGGTCGAGTTCAGCCAAGGACTCACTTTCTGTGGGCTCAATCATCAGGGTCCCTGCGACGGGCCAACTCATGGTCGGTGCGTGGAATCCGTAATCGATCAAGCGTTTGGCGATGTCATCAACAGTGACACCGGCGATGTCTTTGACCACACGGGTATCCAAAATACACTCGTGCGCCACAAAGCCCCGTGCATCGGTGTACAGCACTGGGAAGGCATCTTTTAAACGACCGGCAATGTAGTTGGCGGCCAAGATGGCGTTTTCTGTTGCCGCGGTGAGCCCATCGGGTCCCATCATGCGGATATACATCCATGAGATCGGCAAAATCATCGCCGAACCGAAGGGTGCAGCGGATACAGGGCCGACCGCTGCCTGGCCATTGAGTTCCGGATGGCTTGGTAAGAAGGGGATGAGGTGCTCCGCGACACCAATTGGTCCAACACCTGGGCCGCCGCCACCGTGCGGGATGCAAAAGGTCTTGTGCAGATTCAAGTGGGAGACATCCGATCCAATGAGCCCCGGACTGGTTAAACCCACCTGTGCATTGAGGTTGGCGCCGTCCAAATAGATCTGACCACCATGTTGATGCACGAGCTCGCAGGCTGCCTGCACTTCGGTCTCAAACACACCATGTGTCGATGGGTAGGTAATCATCAGGCAGGACAATTGCTCGCTGTATTGATTCACCTTCGCGGTGAGGTCGGCCATATCGATATTGCCGTCCGCATCGCATTGCACCACGACCACGTCGAGACCGACCATCTGCGCACTCGCTGGGTTGGTGCCATGGGCTGACGAGGGCACCAAGCAGATGGTTCGGTGTGCGTCACCACGGGCGATGTGATACCCCTGAATGGCCAGTAGACCGGCGTATTCGCCTTGCGCACCTGAGTTCGGTTGTAAGGACATTCCGGCGTAATCGGTGATCTCCGTCAACCAATCTGTCAGTTG
Source organism: uncultured Pseudomonadales bacterium (assembly GCA_964628665.1). Lineage (GTDB taxonomy): Bacteria > Pseudomonadota > Gammaproteobacteria > Pseudomonadales > Litorivicinaceae > HIMB30. Next base: position 9,573 of record CAZVNX010000016.1, read on the forward strand.
TTCCATCATTTCGGTGTAACCGACCCGCTGCGTTTTAGGGGCAAATGGATGGATGTGTGCAAACTCGGGCCAGGTGACCGGCGTCATCTCGGCCGCCGCATTGAGCTTCATGGTGCAAGAGCCCAGTGGGATCATGGCACGATCGAGTGCGAGATCTCGATCGGAGAGTTTGCGAAGATAGCGCATCATCTCGGTTTCTGAGTGATAGCGATTGAACGCGTCTTGTGTCATGAACGGTGTTTGGCGAATCAATCCCTCTGGGAGTCCGGCCTCGATCCGATCCGACAGGCTGACCCCGAATACCGATGCCAGCGCGTCAAGTTCCGCATCGGTTGAGGCTTCATCCAGTGATAAGCTGATCGTATGTCTGTCGAGCTTCCACAGATTCAAGCCGATATTGAGTGCCGCCTGGATGAGCCGGTCGGCGTCATCCACAGTAATTGATAACGTATCAAAGAAGCTTGGATTGACTGCATAGCCCTTGTCAGTCAGCGCGGCATGCAGGCGGCCTGTCAGTGTATGGACCCGCGAAGCGATCGCGCTTAGGCCCTGGGGGCCATGGTAGCAAGCATAGAATCCAGCGATGTTGGCAAGCAGCACCTGTGCGGTACAGATGTTACTCGTCGCCTTCTCACGGCGGATGTGCTGCTCGCGAGTCTGCAGCGTCAAGCGAAATGCAGGACGGCCTTCTGAGTCAATGGACTGACCGACTAAGCGGCCAGGAATCGAGCGCTTCAACGGATCCGAGACCGCAAAAAAGGCTGCGTGTGGGCCGCCGTTGCCCATGGGGACCCCAAAGCGTTGGGTGGAACCGAGACAAATGTCTGCACCCAAGTGACCCGGCGCTTCAAGGCGCGTGAGGCTTAAGATATCGGCAGCGACAATGGTCAGAATCTTGGCGGCTTTGGCTGCATCAATCAGCGCACGGAGATCCACCACAGATCCATCACGGCCAGTGTATTGCACCAGCATGCCAAAGGCGTCTTCAAACACCGGTGGATGATGTGGGTCAAACTGGATCAGCTCGTAACCAAGGGGTTTGGCACGTGTTTCAACAACGGCCAATGTCTGGCTGAAAAGATTATTCGCCACATAGAACCGCTTTGATTTGGTTTTTGCAGACCGTTCGCAAAGGGTCATTGCTTCGGCAGCCGCGGTCGCTTCATCGAGAAGTGACGCGTTGGCAACAGAGAGACCCGTCAGTTCAACGACCATGGTTTGGTAGTTAAACAGTGCCTCCAGTCGGCCTTGTGAAATCTCTGGTTGGTAGGGCGTGTAGGCCGTATACCAGGCAGGGTTTTCCAGCACATTTCGCTGAATCACCAAAGGTGTCAGAGTCTGGTAATAGCCCTGACCGATCAGCGTACGAACCACCTGGTTTTTCCCCGCGATGGTCTTCAATTCCGCCAAGGCATCAGATTCAGACAGTGCTGCAGGAAGCGACATTTCACGGCGTTTCCGGATGTTTTCGGGCACGATCGCGTCAGCGAGTTCAGTCATCGAGCCAAGGCCCAAAGTGGCCAGCATGTGCTGCTGATCCGCCTCGGACAGGCCAATGTGGCGATTACGAAATGTCAGTTCCTGGCTCACAGGCGCTCCTTAGAGTTCTTCTTGGATAAAGTGCTGATAGGCGGCTTCGTCGAACAGGTCATCGAGTTCAGTCGGATCGTCAAGCCGCATACGGAAAAACCAACCGTCATTCTCAGGGTCTTCGTTGACAAGCTCTGGGCGCTCGGTGAGTTCTTGATTGGATTCAATGATGGTGCCGGTCACTGGCGCGTAAATATCACTGGCCGCTTTGACTGATTCGACCACGGCGACTTCAGCGCCCTGATCACAGGCGGAGTCGGCTTCGGGAAGATCGACAAAGACCACGTCGCCTAATTGTTCTTGTGCATAGAAGGTGATGCCGACCGTTGCGATGTCGCCTTCAATGCGGATCCATTCATGTTCACGGGTGTATTTCACTGTCATTACAGAGTCCTTTTTCAGTTAGAGCGTGCGTACGTAACGCTGTTGTACAAAGATGGGATCGCACACTTCGCAGGCGAGCGCCTTACCGCGCACTTCAGCGATCAGTGCTGTGCCGATTGTACTGACATTCGTCGCGACATACCCCATCGCAACCGGGCCATCATGCGTTGGCCCGAAGCCACCAGAGGTGACCTCACCGACCAGCTCACCGGCCTCTGTTTTCAACACCGTGTGGTCACGCAAAGGCGTGCGACCGTCGAGTGGGCGAATGCCAACACGCTTTCTCGGAGCGCCTTGGGTCAGTTGTGCTTGAATGACCTGATCGCCCAAAAATCCACCCTCTTCACGGCGACGTTTTTGGATCGACCAAACAAGGTCGGCTTCGACAGGTGTGGTCTCTGTGGTCAGATCAGAGCCATACAGACAGAGCCCCGTTTCAAGTCTGAGTGAATTTCGTGCACCGAGGCCCACCCAGGTGGATTCGGGTTGTGCGCTTAACACGCGCGCGATGGTTTCGGCATGTGCATTGGCGACCGAGATTTCATAGCCATCTTCACCGGTGTAGCCACAGCACGACAGGACCAGGTCAATGCCTTCGTACTGGCAGTGCAGCGCACGCATAAACAGAAGGCTTGCCGCCTCCGGAATCAGACGGGTCATCATGGCGCGCGCCTGTGGGCCTTGCACCGCGATCAAACTGTGTTGGTCTTGATACGTCATGGTGATGGATTCGGGGAGGTGCGCACGAAGATGCGCCATATCCGCGTGCTTACAGGCGCCATTGACGACTAAGCCCCAGTGATCGGTATCCCAACGTGTCAGCATCAGATCATCAAGAATGCCGCCCTGTTCGAGGGTCAGTTGCGAGTAGCGAACCTGTCCAGGTTGCATCTCATGCAACGCGGCTGGGACCAAGCGCTCCAGCGCGTCGGTTGCCGAGGGTCCGGAGATGATCAACTGGCCCATGTGTGAGACATCAAACAGACCGACCGCGTCCCGGGTGTGTAGATGCTCACCTTTGACACCGAGCGGATATTGAATCGGCATGCGATAGCCAGCGAAGGGTGCGAACTTTGCGCCCAAGTCGATGTGGAAGGCCTCCAAATGGAGGGGATGTAAATCGGTCATGCGGACTCCTCGCGTGTCGCGTTGCATGACCCATCTGTCATTGACCTGAGAGATTCGTGCGGGGCACTTACTCCTTCGGTGAGCCGGGTGGCTGCTTTCCAGATTCGATCGTTTCGACTGCGGTCCGGGTGCCTGAGAGTTTCCGGGTCGGTTGCTCCTTCGGCGGCGGGTTCGCGCTCTCCCTCAGCGAAATGCCAACATGAAGATTCCACCTTGGCGATCGAATGCGTATTATGTGCAACTCCCTCCGGGCATGCAATGAAGGATCTCCAGATGTACGCAAAGACCTCGACTATTTCTGAATACGATCACGCGCTCTATGAAGCCATGGCAAAGGAAACCGTGCGCCAGGAAGATCATATCGAGTTGATTGCATCAGAAAACTACGCCAGTCCGCGTGTGCTCGAGGCCCAAGGTTCTGTGTTGACCAATAAATACGCTGAAGGCTATCCCGGCAAGCGCTATTACGGTGGATGTGAATACGTCGATGTCGTTGAGCAGCTGGCAATTGATCGTGCCAAGGCGTTGTTCGGTGCAGCCTATGCCAACGTGCAACCCCATGCAGGCTCGCAAGCCAATGCGGCGGCCTATCTGGCGCTTTTAAATGGTGGTGACACGATCTTGGGTATGTCTTTGGCGGACGGTGGACACCTGACACACGGCGCCACAGTGAACTTTTCTGGAAAGATGTACAACGCGGTGCAATACGGCATCGATGCCGATGGCTACATGGACTACAACCAGATTTCGGATTTGGCCGAGCAGCACAAACCGAAACTGCTCTTGGGCGGATTTTCAGCCTACTCACGGATTGTCGATTGGGCGAAAATGCGTGAAATCGCAGACAATGTCGGTGCGTATTTCTTAGTGGATATGGCACACATTGCAGGCTTGGTTGCGGCAGGCGTCTATCCCTCGCCGATTCCCCATGCGCATGTGGTGACCACCACAACGCACAAAACGCTTCGCGGTCCACGTTCCGGATTGATCTTATCGGGCCAAGACGATGAGACGCTGCACAAGAAGTTGAACAGTGCCGTCTTCCCAGGCATGCAGGGCGGCCCATTAATGCATGCGATTGCTGGGAAGGCCGTGGCCTTTAAAGAAGCCATGGAGCCTGGCTTTAAGACCTACCAAGAACAGGTGGTGAAAAACGCCCAGACCATGGCAGCTGTCTTTATTGAGCGTGGCTATAAGATTGTCTCAGGCGGTACGGATAACCACCTGATGTTGGTGGATTTGGTTGCACAGGGCATCACCGGCAAGGCTGCCGATGCGGCGCTTGGTGACAGTCACATCACGGTCAACAAAAATGCCGTGCCAAATGATCCACAGTCGCCCTTTGTGACTTCAGGCATTCGGATTGGAACACCTGCGGTGACTACACGTGGGTTTGTTGAGAGCGATTGCCGTGATCTTGCTCATCTTATCGTGGATGTGTTGGATCACTTGGACGACGAATCCGTCAAGGATCGTGTCCGCACCGAAGTTAAAGCGATGTGTGATCGGTTGCCTGTGTACCGGTAAGGATTGTATCCAAGCGACGGTCTTTGGCTTCCCAAAGACCGTTCATCCAACCCCGGAATGCCTTCAGTTCGGCCAACGTTTCCGGGGTCTTCTCAAGGTCCTTTGGCAGTGTGATCCGCTCTGAGTGGATATAGACCTCTGGGATCTGCCCTGAGAGGAGTCGCCAAACACTCAGTTCAGCGCCTGGGTAGGCGAGCGTCACATCATAGATTCCATCTAAGCGCTCGCGCAGGCAATCGAGTGCCAGCTGCGGGCCACCCACTTTCGGTTTCAGCAGATGCGTAAAGGGTGAGCGGTTCTTCGCATGTTTGTCTTTTGAAAAGCGCGTGCCTTCGGCGTAATTGACCACCACGCAGGGCATCTCAGGATTTCTGCTTAAGACACGGTGTGCATAATCGAAATCGCGATTCTTCAACTCAGGGCGATCTTTTATGTCTTCCGCCGTGTAGCGGCGCATGATGGGAAAATCGAGGGTCCAGGCGCAAATACCGATGACTGGGACATAGATCAGTTCCCATTTCATAAAAAACCGCGGCAGGGTCGTGCCTTTGCCCAGTAACAGCATCACCGCCATGATGTCGATCCAGCTTCGGTGATTGGCCAGAATCAAGTGTGTTCCTTTGGGGTCAGGGACATCTCCTGTGATGACAAAACGCGTCGGCAGGGTGCTCAACAGCCAGCGCATGAAATCACCCCACAGCCCTGCAATCCAAGCCGCGGCCCGATATCCCGCCGCTTCCGTGGGTCGAAACAGTTTCAGTGGTGAAACCAAGAGGATGAAAAAGCCGCCGACAAATGTTGCGACTGCGAGAAAAAAAATGCGTAAACTACCGATCATTCATTTAGCCAAAGTGTCATTGCGCACATAGATTAGCGTGATTAGGCTCTGCCTTCCTTAATACATTGGAATTCGCATGTTTGATGCCGTCATTGTAGAACCCAACGCACCTGCCGACAGTGCGGTCATTTGGTTACATGGCCTTGGTGCCAGTGGCCATGACTTTGAGCCGGCGATACCGTTGTTGGGCCTGACCAGCGCGACCCGTTTTATTTTTCCCCATGCACCCGAAATCCCTGTGACCGTCAACGGCGGCATGGTGATGCCTGCATGGTATGACATTGAACACATGGACATCGAGCGCACCATCGATGTGAGTGGGATCCAGGAGTCCGCAGATCGAGTGGACCGCATTGTGGCCGCACAGATTGCCGATGGAATTCCCGCTTCGCGCATCCTCTTGGTGGGATTTAGTCAAGGTGGCGCAGTCGCTCTCTATGCTGGGGTTCGGAGTCGTGATGCCTTGGCGGGTGTGTTGGCGCTTTCGACCTACTGGGTTGGTGCGCAAGATCCAAATTTACAACCGGGGCGAGCTCCAGATGAACTCCCCATCGAAGTCCATCACGGGACAGCCGATCCCGTGGTTCCCTACACCTTGGGAGAGCAAGCAGTTGAATCGCTTCAAGCGCTTGGCTACCCAGTGACCTTTCAGGCGTTTTCCATGCCGCATAGCGTGGTGCCTGAGCAATTACGAGCCATCGGACAATGGATGGCATCTCGTTTGACATCCGATTCCCCAACAAGGAGCAAGGAATGAAACAACCTGTACGCGTTGCTGTGACTGGTGCTGCCGGCGCCATTAGCTACACCATTTTGTTTAAGATCGCCGCGGGCGAGCTACTCGGCAAGGACCAGCCAATTATTTTGCAATTGGTTGAGATTCCACCTGCGATGACAGCCCTGAACGGTGTCGTGATGGAATTGATCGATTGTGCGTATCCATTACTCGCTGGGGTGACCACGCACGACAATCCAGCCGATGGATTTAAAGACGCAGATGTCGCCTTCTTGATTGGCGCGCGTCCACGCGGTCCTGGTATGGAGCGCGCGGATTTGTTGAAAGAAAATGCCAAGATCTTCTCTGTGCAGGGTAAGGCGCTGAACGATCATGCATCGAAGAACGTGCGTGTCTTGGTGGTGGGTAATCCAGCCAACACCAATGCATTGATTGCTGCGCGGAACGCACCAGATCTCGATCCACGCCAGTTCACAGCCATGACCCGTTTGGATCACAACCGTGCCGTGGGTATTTTGGCGAACCACTTGGGCGCGCAACCCACAGATGTGGAGAATGCGATCATCTGGGGAAATCACTCTCCAACACAGTATCCAGATCTGCATCAGGCTACAGTCAAGGGTCAGCCTGCGCTCGATCAAATCGATCGCACCTGGTACGAGACTGACTACATCCCAACCGTTGCCAAGCGCGGTGCGGCCATTATCGATGCGCGAGGCGCCTCGTCTGCGGCCTCTGCAGCACAGGCTGCAATCGATCACATGCACGATTGGATGCTCGGTACACATGGAAAAGTCGTTTCAATGGCTGTGCCTGCAGATGGGTCCTACGGCATTGCGCCAGGCGTCATCTACTCGTATCCAGTGGTCTGTGAAGGTGGTGACTATAAAGTGGTGCAGGGAATCGCTGTCAGCGACTTCTCACGCGGTAAAATGGACGCCACCAACGATGAGTTGATCAGTGAGCGCGATGCAATCTCTGATCTGCTGCCGTCTGAGACTGAGGCGAAACTCAACGGGGTCTCGCATCCAACGGCATAATCGGCGACGATAAGCGAAAGGGGGCGAAGCCCCCGATCGTTTGGAGCACTTGCCTATGAATACCCAGCGCGTCTGGTTTGCGTTTTTCATCGTTCTGGCTTTAACGATGAACTTCAGTTTCTTTGTCGGTGAAATCGACAATCCTGCCCATCATCATCCCTATGAATTCTTTTTTGCGCTTGTCGTGTCCTTGATTGCCACGGTCTTAAAGATCGGCGATCGCTCACACGTGGGTGCTGTTTTGTTGGCCACCAGTCTTGTTGCCGATGTGCAGTTGATTATCGGCGCGGTGATCTGGGGTTATGCGGCACAGGGTGGCGCGATCATTGAGCCCAGCATGATGGCGAGCGTTGTGTCATTGGCCGGTGGAGCCATGGTGGCGAACCTCATCAGTGTCGTGTTACTGCTGGCTGAGACAATTCAGATTAAGCGCTGATGACCGTGATGTCCCGCGCTCGACCATCCGTTCGCGGAGCGGCGATGTGGCTTGTCTTGCTGGAATTGCGAGCGCCACTGATCACGCTCATTGTGGCTTACGCCATCAGTTGCTTTGGGTTGGTGTTGATTCCTGGTGAGACCGACACCGGCGAGCCCTATCACTTAAGTTTCCTACAAGCCTTTTATATCCTGAGCTACACCGCGACCACGATTGGATTTGGGGAAATCCCCTATGCATTCACGGACACGCAACGGATGTGGATGATGGTGGTGATCTATTCGACGGTGATCGCATGGCTGTATGCCATTGGTTCGGTTCTGACGGTCTTCACAGATCCTGAATTTCGGAAATTACGACGGCATCAGAAAACTGTCTCTCGGGTGCGCTCAAACCGCTCGTCCTTTTGGATTGTCTGTGGATACGGTGGCGCAGGAAGCCAGCTCGTTCGCTTTTTGGACACCACAGGGATGCGCTGTGTCGTGGTGGACTCCGAAAAGGCGCGGGTCGATTCGGGCCGTTTATCCAACCTGAGTTATGAGTTGGACGTGCTTTTTGGCGATGCAATGGATCCCAATATCTTGGTCGATGCCGGAGTGCAGCATCCGATGTGCCAGGGCGTGGCAGTTTTGACGGATTCGGATCAAGTGAACCTGACCGTATCGACCAATGTGAAGATTCTGGCCCCGCGTGTACCTGTTTTTGCGCGCTCAGGGTCAGACGCGAATACCCGTAACTTACGCAGTTTTGAAACCGATATTGTGGTGGATGTGGAGCGGACGGCCGCACGTGCAGTGGGCCAATTGATTCGTCGACCGAAAGCCTATGCGCTTTATCATGAACTGGTCGACCCGGACCTCAATCGGATTGAATCTTTAACGATTCCGCAGCAGGGTCATTGGATCGTCTGCGCGAAAGGGCGCTTTGCAACCCTTGTCTTGGACGTGTTGCAGCGCGAGGAAATTCCGTTTGTGTTGGTGAGCGAACAGGAACCCGATCCGGCGGCCATGTTGGAATGGGTTGATGGCACCGGCACGGAGGCTTCAACGCTTCGAAAGGCGCGCATTAGTGAGGCATGCGGAATCATTGCAGCAACGCTCAATGATGGCGATAACCTATCGATTCTCTTGACCGCGAAGGCGGAAAATTCGCAGCTGATGACCATCGCTCGTCGCAACCGACCTGCCAGTGAGCCGGTGTTCAAGCATGGGGACTTCTCGGTCGTTTTGCGCGAAGGCCGTATGCTGGCACAAGAGATGTTTGCTCGGATTCAGTCCCCGCTCTTGCACCAATTCCTTGGTCAATTGGATTTGATGCCTGAAGCCTTGGTGGAGGGATTGATTGAAAAATTGAATCGACGTCTGCCGAGTTTGGATGTGGAACTCGATCATCACGTGGTTGAACTGACTGAAGCGGCAGCACCTGCTGTAACAGCCACGATCGGTGGGGAGATCCCACCACGAGTTGGTGATCTGTTGGTTGATCCAGGTCGTGGTCATGAGACATTGCCTGCAATCTGCTTATTATTGGTTCGATTCAATGGGGATCTGGTTCCGTTCCCTGGTGAAAATCTGCATTTGGAGTATGGCGATTCGCTATTGATGTGGGGCCAGCAGGGCGTGAAGTCGCGAATGGACTGGTTGCTCGGTCGAGAGGACGTGTTCGCAGACATCATTCGAGCACGTTGATTACTCACATGAGAGATATAAAAAAGCCCAGGAGATTTCTCTCCTGGGCCTCTTGCACAGTGTCAGTTTAGAACTGTTCTTCTTCCGTTGAGCCGGTCAGTGCCGTGACACTTGACTGACCACCTTGGATCACTGTGGTGACATCATCGAAGTAGCCTGTGCCTACTTCTTGCTGGTGCGCAACGAAGGTGTACCCACGCTCAGCGGCTGCAAACTCAGGCTCTTGTACCATTTCCACATAGTGCTTCATGCCTTCGCCGCGTGAGTAGTTGTACGCGAGTTCGAACATGTTGTGCCACATGTTGTGAATACCAGCCAGAGTGATGAACTGGTACTTGTAGCCCATCGCTGAAAGCTCAGCCTGGAACTTCGCGATGGTCGCATCGTCCAGATTCTTCTTCCAGTTGAATGATGGCGAGCAGTTGTATGCCAGCAGCTGATCAGGGAATTCTTTCTTGATCGCTTCAGCAAACTTGCGTGCTTCGTCCAAATCAGGCTTGGCGGTTTCACACCAGAGCATGTCGGCGTAGGGCGCATAGGCCAGACCACGGGAAATCGCTTGGTCGATGCCAGCTCGCACACGATAGAAGCCTTCTGCGGTGCGCTCACCCACCACAAATGGCTGATCATACGGGTCACAGTCGCTGGTCAGTAGGTCAGCTGCGTTGGCGTCTGTTCGTGCCAACAGCACAGTCGGAACACCTGCAACGTCGGCTGCCAAACGTGCAGCAATTAATTTCTGAACAGCTTCTTGTGTTGGAACCAACACCTTGCCGCCCATATGCCCGCATTTCTTTACAGATGCTAACTGGTCTTCGAAGTGCACACCGGCGGCACCGGCTTCAATCATCGACTTCATCAGTTCATAGGCATTCAACACACCACCGAATCCGGCTTCTGCGTCGGCGACGATTGGCGCGAAATAATCCACGAAATCAGCGTCACCAGGATTCTTGCCTGCTTTCCACTGAATTTGGTCCGCACGACGGAATGCGTTGTTGATCCGTTGTACCACGGTTGGGACTGAGTTCACTGCGTACAGTGATTGGTCTGGGTACATTGTGAGACTTGAGTTGTTATCGGCTGCGACCTGCCATCCGGAGAGATAAATCGCTTCGATACCGGCTTTGACTTGCTGCATTGCTTGACCTGCGGTCAAGGCACCTAAGCAGTTCACGTAGCCCTTCTTCGCATCGCCATTGACGAGGTTCCAAAGTTTCCGTGCACCACGGTCAGCCAAGGTATTGGCCGGTTGAACACTTCCACGGAGCCGAACGACATCTTCAGCCGAATAGGTGCGAGACACACCATTCCAGCGTGGATTTTCAGCCCAGTCCTTCTCAATTGCAGCAATCTGCTGCGCGCGCGTCATTTCCATGAGATCACCCCCTCTGCATCAGGTGAAACAATGTTCTCTAGCAACGCGATACTAAAGAACCCAAACAGTGCCGTGGCACTCCGATCCCGGTCGCAAACGTCCTGCTTGAGACCCTATGGGATGCGGAGGTGTATACTCTAGGAGCATTCGCCCGACTTCCATCATCCGTTAGCCGTAGTCTGTGTGCCGACAGCCAACGAACGCAGTGTGCAGTGCAATATAAGACGGATTCTATTGGTTGGTATGATAAGTGACCAAATATTTATTTTCGGTCATTAATGGAGTGTTTTCGTGAACGCATTTGTTGTCGGTTCAGGCTTTATTGTCTCACTTGGCTTGATCGCCGCGATCGGCGCGCAAAATGCCCATGTGTTGCGTCAGGGTATCGCCGGCCACCGCGTCGCGATCACCGTCTTACTCTGTATCTTGTCCGATACGCTATTAATGACGGCAGGTGTCTTTGGCATGGGTGCCTTGATTGCCTGGTGGCCGCCATTGGAGCTTGTTGCACGGATCGGTGGTGCACTCTTTTTATTGGTGTATGGCGGGCTGTGTTTCCGTGCGGCCATGAAAACAGATGCTCTGGGTGCTGAGGGCCGGGTGGTTACCGCATTTTGGCCAGCGGTCTGGACGATTCTGGGCGTGACACTTTTGAACCCACACGTGTATCTCGATACCCTCGTTTTGATTGGGGGCATTGGTGCGCAGTACGGGGATGACCGCATCTCGTTTGCGATTGGAGCGGTGGCCGCAAGTTGGGTTTGGTTTGTAGCGCTTGGCTACGGTGCCAGACTGCTCAGGCCTTGGTTTGAAAATCCCAAGGCATGGCAGGTGCTGGACCTAGGCATCGGTCTGTTGATGTGGTCTATTGCGGCGACGCTTCTGCTCTAGCTTCGATTTCCTTGTAGGCGTTCCGCGCAAAATACATGGAGCTGACAAACACCACGGCCGCCAACAGACTTTCGACAATGCCAAACAGTTCACGGCCTTCGGTCATGGCGTTGAGTACGCCAATGGTAAAGAACAGGCAGGACACAAAACTGAGCCATAGACAGGATTTGATGTCGCGCTTTAACACCGGCCATACGAAGGCGGCCAAGACCAGGGTCAGTCCAATGGCTCCTACAGCTGTCGCGGGTGGTTCCAATAACCAAAGCCCTGAGACTCGGAGTGCAATGAGTCCCACAAGCGAGATGCGAAGCGCTTGGAAGAAGGCATTTTTACGGGATACGTAGGTCGCGATCGGATCGGTCATTTCAGACACCATTGTGTGAGACGCTCGCCCAAACGGCGCGCCATGCCCTCTTCATGGGAACGGAGGCTCTCAGCATCAAGGTGTGTTGGCCCATAGGGTGTCCCACCGCCCTCTGTCGCCGCAAGTCCCGGGTCCGAATACGGACATCCCATGATCACCATCCCGTGATGCAAGAGCGGTGTGAGCATCGACTGCAGCACCGCCTCATGTCCGCCATGCAACGAGGAGGCGCTGGCAAACACTGCAGCCGGCTTATCGATCATCGCACCCGACAGCCATAAGTCGGAGGTGGTTTCCAAAAACCCCTTCAAGGGTGCGGCCATGGTGCCAAATCGTGAGGGCGATCCGAGCGCCAATCCATCGGCATCACGAAGATCATCCTTGCTGGCATAGAGGTAGCCGTTCTCTGCTTCCAGCGCGTCGCCTCGTGGGCTCTCAAATTCCGCGGTCAAGGCGGGTACGGTGCGCAGTATCGCGGTCCCGCCAGCGTGTTCGACGCCTCGACCAATGGCTTCGGCCATTGCGGCGACGTGGCCGGTACGGGAATAGAATAGGATCAGGATGTTGGCCATTAGCGTGCTTTCATCTCAGCGACCACAGAGTCGAGTGCGATCCGCATGGCGTCAGACTCGGTCCGTGATTTGAACTCAACCTCACCATCGGCGAGGGTCTTTTGGCTGATGACGATACGAAGCGGGATGCCGATCAAGTCCATGTCTGCAAAGCGTGCGCCCGGTCCCAAGTTCCGGTCGTCCAGTAGCACTTCGAATCCCTCTGCCTCGAGGTCAGTTTTCAGTTTCAACGCTTGTGAATCTACTTCGGGATCTTTATTGCCTCCGATCGGCACAATACAGAGATCAAAGGGTGCGAGCGATCGAGGCCAGCAGATCCCGCGCTCATCATGCCGTTGCTCGATGGCGGCTGCGACGATCCGCGTGACACCAATGCCGTAACACCCCATGTACAGAGTGGCTTGTTTGCCGTTTTCGTCGAGGACCGTGGCACCCATGGCTTCGGAATATTTCTGTCCGAGCTGAAACACGTGCCCCACCTCAATGCCACGACGGATTTGGTAGGTCCCTGATCCATCGGGGGCTGGGTCGCCTTCTTGGGCATTACGGAGATCTGCAGACTCAGGAGTGGGACAGTCGCGATCCCAATTGATGCCGAAGTAATGCCAGCCATCCCGATTGGCTCCAGCACCGAAGTCTGAGCAGATCAGCACTTGCTGATCTGCAATGACCGGAATGGGGCAATTCACAGGCCCAAGTGAACCAGGACCTGCACCCATTACGGCGCGGACCTCGGCTTCGGTTGCGAAGGTCAGTGGGGCTGCCACCGCGGCATGTTTCTCCGCCTTCACTTCGTTCAGAGTGTGATCCCCGCGCACGAGCAGGGCGACAAACTCCGCATCGATCGCGTCGCTTGCTTTGACAATCAGTGTCTTGATGGTGCGCTCAATGGGGAGATCGAAATCGGCGACCAAGGCTTCGATGGTTTTTTGAGTCGGTGTTTCCACTTCACGCAGTGTTTCCGTCGGTGCTTGGCGCTCGCCAACGGCAATGCACTCGGCTTTCTCGATGTTGGCCGCCAGATCAGATCCGCTGGAAAACACGATATCGTCTTCACCTGAGTCCGCCAATACATGAAATTCCTGTGATCCAGAACCGCCAATGGCGCCAGAGTCTGCAAGCACCGCTCGGTAGTTCAGGCCAAACCGATCAAAGGCGCGGCAGTAGGCATCGAACATGGCTTGATAGCTCTGTTTCATGCCCTCGACAGTAAGGTCAAAGGAGTAGGCGTCTTTCATGATGAACTCACGTGAGCGCATCACACCAAAGCGTGGCCTGACTTCATCGCGGAATTTGGTTTGAATCTGATAGAGATTCAAAGGCAACTGCTTATACGAATTGACCTCCCGTCGCACCAGATCAGTCACCACTTCCTCGTGCGTGGGTCCCAAACAGAAGTCGCGGTCATGCCGATCTTTGAGTCGCAATAGCTCCGGGCCAAACTGATTCCAGCGGCCTGACTCTTGCCACAACTCAGCAGGCTGCACGCTCGACATAAAGATTTCTTGTGCACCAGCACGGTTCATTTCTTCCCGTACAATACGTTCAACCTTATGCAGGACCCGAAGCCCCAGCGGCAGCCAGGTGTAGAGGCCCGAGGCCAGTTGCCGGATCATGCCGGCTCTGAGCATGAGTTTGTGGCTAATGACCACCGTATCGACGGGATCTTCTTTTAAAGTGGGCAGCAAGAGTTGCGTGGTGCGCATCGCGGATCCATATAGTGTCAGTCAAAGAAATCAGTATAACGGGCTTCGGCCTGAAGGAGTGTAATGCAACCCATCGTTTGTCTGGATCCTGGATTTTCCGAGACCGCGACCAGCGCATTTGGCTGGATGCAGGCCGGACGCCGTGTGACGGTGACCGATCCCGATGCACTGAAACCAGCCCTTGATGCCATCGCGGCCGAGGCCGCGATGGGTCATTACGTGGTCTTTACCTTGGCCTTTGAAGCCTGTGCAGTGCTGATGTCCATGCCTGACGGATTTCAGATGCGACACAAAGCAAGTCCCTTATTAGAAGCGCTGGTGTTTGATACGCCGCCTGAACCCATCTCCGTGAATCCATCGATCGCGTTACACGAGATGCCTAAGTGGTCTCCCCCGGATGCAACCCAGTACGCGACGGCCTTTGCTGAGATCCAAGACGCGATTACTGCAGGCGTGTGCTATCAGATCAATCACACCTTTCGGCTGCACGGTCAGTATGCCGGTGATCCTTGGGCGTTGTATCAGTGGCTGTGTGGCACGCAGCCGGCGCTCTACGGCGGTTATTTACAGATGGATCATCATCAGGTGCTGTCGCGCTCCCCTGAGCTGTTTGTCAAAAAGCGTGGCACGCATCTGCGGTCGGAACCGATGAAAGGCACAGCGCAACGGTTTGCGGATCCACTACAAGACCAGGATGCGCTCGATACCTTGCGGAACGATCCAAAAATGCAGGCTGAAAATCTGATGATCGTCGATTTGATCCGCAATGATTTAAGCAAGGTCGCCACCGCGAAATCGGTGCATGTGCCAGAACTGTTTGCAACCCGTTCTTTAAAGTCGGTGCATCAGATTTCGTCCGTCGTGGACGCTGAGTTGGCTGATGGCGTTGGGCTATCGCAGTTATTGGAAGCTCTGTTTCCCTGCGGCTCCGTGGTTGGCGCGCCCAAAGCCAAAGCACTCGAACTCATCCAACAGCTTGAATCCGATCCGCGTGGCTTGTACACGGGGAGTCTTGGTTATCTCGAGCCCAATGGCGATCTAACACTCTCTGTCGCAATTCGGACCTTGGAGCTTCACGGGCAACAGGCGGTACTCGGGCTCGGTAGCGGCTTGGTCGCCGATTCCGAGCTGGACGCTGAGTGGGCGGAATGTTTACTCAAGGGCCGTTTTGCTGGCGTCCAGTTCGATCCCTAGGCTTGCATCCATGGCTTTAAATGGCGTGTGCTCGTCGCAGGCTGTGAAGTAGTGGTGAATATGCGCGCGTTCGCGTTTGACGAAATCGGCAACGGCGCGCCGGAATTCGGGTTCAGCCAGGTCATGCAAGCTGGTGGTTTTTACCGGTGCAAATCCTCGAGCGATCTTATGCTCTCCCTGTGCACCAGGGTCAAAACGCTGGATGCCTTGCGCGATGGCGTACTCAATCCACTGATGGAAACAGGTCTCGAAGTGCAAACAATCGATCGCTTCAAGGGCACCCCAGTATCGGCCGTATAGCGTGGTCGCATCGCGTAAACACAGTGACATGGCAATCCGTTCACCAGCGCGAAGCGCAAAGGCAACACAGAGGCTGTCTGGGATCCGCTCGGCGGCTAAACGAAAGAACTCTGCAGTTAAATACCCGCGGCTTCCACGGACTGCATAGGTCATCTGATAGCAATGAAACAACACCGCGAGCGCGTCGGCATCGAGCGCATGACCGTCGAGGTGCTCAAAGGTAATGCCTTGCTCGGCCACGCGACGGCGTTCTCGCTTGGCTTCTTTACGCCGTTTGGAGTTAAAGAGCGCCAGATGGTCATCGAAGTCTGTGAAGTCTTGGTTGGTCCAGTGAAACTGTACGCCATGCCGTTCGATCCAATCGCCATTGGCAAGGAGTTGCTGGCGGCTGGCTTCATCAGGAAACAACACGTGCCAACTCGATACAGTCGGTGCCAGGTCACGACGCACGGTCTCGATCAAGACCTTTGCAACGGTCTCGGAGTCCGCATCTGGACGACAAAGCATGCGTGGCCCGGTGGCGGGAGTGAAGGGCACGGCGGTAATGAGCTTTGGGTAGTAGGCGAGGCCATGACGATGATAGGCGTCAGCCCAGGCCCAATCGAACACATATTCACCGTAGGAGTCGTCTTTCAAATAGCACACCATCGCACCCGCGAGACCGGCGGCATCTTCGCAGGTGACATAGACAGGCTGCCAGCCTGTCTCGGGGCCAACACTGTGCGAGTCTTCCAAGGCGGATAAAAATCCGTGCAACAGGCCGGGATAGCGCCCTGGATTGAGGGCGTCCCATGCGCGGACTTCGATGGCGTGGATCGACGCGTGGATCCGTGTGTTCATGATGCCCTCAGATCAGGGCGTCCCTGCCGGAGTGTAAGACGTCAGCGTCAATGCCAACAGTCGCCGTTTATCGCGTTTCTCAAGTTTCACTAATTGATAGTTCAACGCCGGTGCAAGCCAAAATACGAACGAGCGCTTGGGATCGCTTTCCACTAGCGAAAATTTCAGAGTGTCGAGCGGGCCAAGCGGTGTATCGATTGTCTCCTGACCGTCTTCCGCGATGGCGCGGGTCTTCACTGAATCGCCATCAATTAAGGTGATCTCTGACGGCACGGCCTCGCCGCGACTGAGCAGGTGTGCAAGCTGCAAGCGGAAACCGAGTGGGTCCAGCGCCCCATCGGCAAGCGGAATTTCAGAGCGCTCGGGTTCGTGCAGGCGACTGAGCGAACGCTTGTTCCAGTTGAACCTGAGATGGCGACCCGTTGTACGCCCCAGCACGCTTTGCGTGTAGCTATAGTCGAGCGGCGTCCAACCGGTGTCTGGGTCGAATAACAAATTGGTGGTTTCGTTTGCCGACCCGATGCTGGCTTTGGCATCGAGCTGCATCTGCCAAGTCGTGCCTTGTTGTACAAGGGTTTCGGTCGCCTCAGTTTCCAAACGGATGCCGACACTCCAAATCATATCGTAGGTCGCGGTGTAGCCGGCCGCCTGAAGTTGCGTCGTGAATAGGGTGAAGAGTACTAGAATCAGGCCTCGCATGGTGTGACCACTCCCAGAGAAATGTCGCGAACAACCGACACGTAGAGCGCATGCTCTGCGGCTAAGACACGGGATTTCAGAGTGTCTGCTGTGTCCTCTGGCAAGATGGGAACGTCCACTTGCCGGATGATGCCACCACTGTCGAGCGTTTCGGTGACCCAGTGCACGGTCGCACCGGCGACCTGATCACCTGCATCCAAGGCCCGTTGGTGGGTATTCAGCCCCTTGTATTTGGGCAGCAGTGACGGGTGGATGTTGATTAAGCGATCACTGTATGCCTCGACAAAGTGCGCAGACAAAATCCGCATGAAGCCTGCCAAGACCACGAGATCGGGTTGGTAGGCGTCGATGCGTTCCCGAAGTGCTAGATCAAAGCGATCACGATCCGCAAAGTCTCGATGCGACAGCACTTCAGTGGGAATACTGGCGCGTGTGGCTCGCTCTAACCCCTGTGCGTCAGGCACATTCGAGATCACGGCCACTAGCTCGGCCGACCCGAGTGCATTCTGTTCTTTGGCGTCGATCAAGGCTTGCAAGTTACTGCCACTGCCTGAGATCAAGCACACCACGCGCATTAGGCGAAGGCTCCGGAAAACACCACGGCCTGTTCAGTCCGTGAGGTTAATTGACCAATAACGACCGGCGTTTCTCCGTTGGATTTCAGTGCATCGAGGACCGTTTCGAGGTCGGTCTCTGGGCAAAATAGAATAAAGCCAATGCCACAATTGAAGGTGCGCAGCATCTCTTCTGCACCGACATCCCCTGCATGCTCGAGCCAGCGGAAGATTTCCGGGCGCTCCCAGCGATCTAAATCGATGTGTGCACAGAGGTTACTGCCAAATGAACGTGGCAAATTTTCCTGAAAGCCACCGCCGGTGACATGCACGGCTCCGGTGACTCGCCCCGTGGCCATAGCAGCCCGTACGCTCGCGACGTAGATTCGGGTCGGCGCCATAACGGCGTCTAAGAGGGTTGTGCCATCGCCCAGGGTCGTGGTTGTCGGATCGGTCTCTGCGACCTCGAAAATCTTCCGAATGAGCGAGTAACCATTGCTGTGGGGCCCCGATGAGGGTAGTCCAATGATGCAATCGCCTGCAGACACCTTGGAGCCGTCGATTAAGTGAGCCTCCTCAGCGACACCGACGCAAAATCCAGCGAGGTCATAATCACCGGCTTGATACATGCCAGGCATCTCGGCGGTTTCGCCTCCGGCGAGCGCACAATTGGCCAGTACGCAGCCATCGGCAATCGATGCTACGACGGTCGCTGCGACATCCACATCAAGGTGTCCTGTGGCGTAGTAATCAAGAAAAAAGAGCGGCTCTGCATTCGCCACCACCAGGTCGTTGACACACATGGCTACGAGGTCTTGGCCGATGGTGTCGTGGCGTTTGTAATCAATGGCTAATTTTAACTTTGTACCCACGCCATCGGTACCCGAGACCAGCACGGGCTGCGCGTAGCCTTCAGGGATTTTAAAGAGCGCGCCAAAGCCACCTAAACCACCCAAAGATTCTTTGCGTGCGGTCCGTTTTGCGTGGGGTTTGATGCGTTCGACGAGGGCGTTTCCGGCGGCAATATCGACACCGGCATCTTCATAGGACAAACCGGTTTGGCGAGGTTCAGTCATGGACGAGCGAGCTTCCTGCGTAAATGATTGGGGAAGTGTATCATCTGCCCACGACACAACACAGAACCAACAGAGGACCGTCATGAGCTTGCGTATTTGGGCATGTTGTCTTGCCATTCTTGCGTGGCCTGCCGCGGCGAAAGAGTACCGAATGCCGGTCGAGGAACCGCAGAATTTTGTACTGGAAGAGGCCTTGGCGTCAGTGGTGCAGGGTGCGGCCGAACAGATGACCGGAATGACTGTGGGCGACATGCAGACTGAGGCGCCTGATTTGTTTGCGCTCTCGGAAGCCTTGGTGAATTCCTATGGCTTTGATTCAGGGACCTTTTTGGTGGATGTGGATGTCGAGGGTTTGAAGACTCGGCTCGGTGCTGCTGGGATTTCGTTATGGGTGGGTCCGCGGCCTGAGTTCCTGCTGTGGGCCACTGAGGAGCGAGGGCTAGAGCGCGTCATGATCGGGCTAGAACCCAATCCCATCGTGGATGGCGTATTGCAGGCGAGCCAGCGTTTTGCGCTTCCGATACGTAGGCCGTTGATGGATCTCGATGACACATTGGCCTTGTCGCCAGCGGAAGTCTGGGGTGGTTTTTCGAGTGTTGTTGAGCGTGCATCCAGCCGGTATGGAGCCGAGCATGTGGTGGTCATCGGGGATCGGCCAAACCGACAAAGCACTCGCTTGTGGATTTATGAGCCCGGTCGCGATGTGCAGATCCAAGATCTATCGGGTGAAACGCTTGAGATTCGTATTGAAGCCGTGATGCGCGCGTTGTTATCGCATGCGCGCGGTTTGCAAATTGCGGAAACAGCGCCGGCGATGATCGAGCCCCCCCTGAACAGAACAGCTGTCAGCCCGAGTATCCGCCCGCTTGGTAACACCTTACAAGTGACAGTGACCTACCGGGATTCTGTGCGCTTGATGGCGTTGCTTGATCACTTAGAAGCCGATCCGAGCCAAGCGAGTATCCGCGCACTGCAACTTTCCGAGGGAGTCGCCCGCATTGAGTTACAGACTGAGTTGTCATTGGAAGCGGCCGATCAACTGATTTCAAGCTTCAGCAATGTGACCTTTGTGTCACCGCTGAGTTTTGCATTGAATTGATGGCAGTTAGGCCGAGACAAGAGGTCCTCAGGCTCGATCAACGGCCGGTGCTGTCTGCCACTTGCTGGATTGAAACCGACAGTCATCGGCAGATCCGAACGCTCTGCGCGGAGGTTATTGAGAAGGCGGATGTGCTCTGGTTGTACGGTCCATCAGGAGTCGGTAAAACGCATCTGGCGCTGCAACTGCAATCGGCGCAACCGATCGACTATTTTGACTGCGCGGAGATTCCGCCTACCGATGCCCAAGTGTTATTTGACAGTCTTGACGTGGATCGAGCGGTCATTCTTGATTCCATTGATTGCTGGTTGGGTCCCGCCGGTGCCGAGGAGGCATTGTTTTCCTGGTGGAAGCGGCGATTGGCTGCTGTGGTCTGTATCGCCCCAGTCTCGGCACGTAAAGCGGATCTCTTTTGTTTGCCGGATCTGGCCAGTCGGGCGCTCGCGTCGCATCTGGTGGCTTTAGAGCCACTCAGTGATGAAGACATCACCGCCTTGTGGCGGTGTCTGTTGGCCGAATACGGTCTTGAATTGGGTCCTGAGGTATTGCGTTTCTTGGCACCGCGGTTACCAAGAAATCCAGGACGTGTAGTGCAATTGGTTCAGGCAATGGATCAAGAAAGCCTTCGGGACCAGCGGAAAATTACCATTCCATGGCTGAAACAGCTGCTGTTATCGCTGTCCTAAAACACTGACAATATTTTCAGTATTTTCTGCTGACAGGGTGTCTGAACCTCGGTACTCTATGCCCACGATTCACTGCAAGACGAAGGGTATTTAAATGGATGACAATCGCCGTAAAGCGCTAGATGCCGCCTTAAGCCAAATTGAGCGCCAGTTCGGAAAGGGCGCGGTCATGCGCATGGGGGACTCACCACGTGAGGCCATTCCAGCGATTTCGACAGGCTCACTCGGATTAGACATTGCACTCGGAATTGGCGGTTTGCCGAAAGGCCGTATTGTCGAGATCTATGGTCCGGAGTCATCCGGAAAAACGACTCTGACCTTACAAACGATTGCGGAGTGTCAAAAAGCTGGAGGCACAGCCGCCTTTATCGACGCGGAGCATGCCTTGGATCCGATTTATGCCGCTAAGCTTGGCGTGAATGTCGATGATTTGCTGGTATCGCAACCGGACACCGGCGAGCAAGCGCTCGAGATTGCCGATATGTTAGTGCGTTCTGGCAGCGTCGATATTTTGGTGGTGGATTCGGTGGCTGCATTGACGCCACGTGCTGAAATTGAAGGCGACATGGGAGACACCCATGTCGGTCTGCAGGCACGACTGATGAGCCAGGCGTTGCGGAAGATCACGGGCAACATCAAGCGTTCGAATTGTTTGGTGATTTTCATCAACCAAATTCGTATGAAGATTGGCGTGATGTTTGGTAACCCAGAAACCACCACCGGTGGTAACGCGCTGAAGTTCTATGCGTCGGTGCGTCTGGACATCCGCCGGATTGGTTCGGTCAAGCAAGGTGACGAGGTGGTCGGTAACGAGACCCGAGTCAAGGTGGTGAAAAATAAGGTGTCGCCACCGTTCCGCCAGGCTGAGTTCCAAGTGATGTATGGCAGTGGGATCTATCACATGGGCGAGATCATCGATCTGGGTGTGCAGGAGGGCTTGGTTGAAAAGTCCGGCGCATGGTATTCCTATGACGGACAGCGTATTGGTCAGGGTAAGGCCAATGCCGCTTCTTTCTTAGAGGCGAATCGTGAGATGGCTGATGGGATTGAGAAAATCTTGCGTGATCGCTTGCTCGCAGCACCTACGACAGGGGCTGAAGAGGCGGCCGCAGCCGACGTTGAGGCGCCACCTGAGGCTGAATAAGCCAACTCGTGACTGTGAAGGGCGCCATTGGCGCCCTTTTTTGTTGCGGCCTGCCAAGCATTTGGGTATCGAATACTGCGAGGTGTTCGTTTACATGAAGAGGATGTGTTCTGACTGAGTTATTGATTTCTGGCCCCACATTTTGGTTGCTGGCCGTTTTGGGCCTTGGAATTGTTGGGATCTCAAAGGGTGGCTTTGGCGGCGGTCTCGCTATCGTGGGCGTTCCGTTATTGTCGGTCGCGATTCCCGTACAACAAGCGGCTGCGATCATGTTGCCCTGTTTGATTCTGATGGATGCTGCGGGCCTACATGGGTGGTGGGGTCGCTGGAGCGTGACACAATTGCGGCGTTTAATTCCGGCAGCGATGCTTGGGATCGTACTGGGCGGCCTGAGCTTCCAGGTCATGACCGACGATGCGCTGCGTATTTTGATTGGAGTAATCGGGGTGAGCTTTGGCCTGCATTGGTGGGCCAAGCATTTGGGATATCTAGCGCAGACTGATCGGCCACCACCTGGTGCGCTGCGAACGGCCTTTTGGGCAAGTGTGTCGGGATTCACCAGTTTCAGTGTGCACGCAGGTGGGCCGCCCTTGCAGGTCGCTCTGCTACCTCAACGTCTCGCTCCAGAGGTGTATGCGGCCACCACGGTGGTGTTCTTCACCGCAGTGAATTTAGCGAAAGTTTTGCCATACTACTGGTTAGACCAGTTCAGCCAGGAAGTGCTCTGGACGGCGCTCATTTTAGCACCTGTTGGTCCCCTTGGTGTTCGCGTTGGTATCTATTTAAACCAGAAGATATCGGACCTGTGGTTTTATCGGTTGTGCTATTTCGGATTGGTTCTCACCAGCGCGCGCGTCCTATTCACTGGTCTGACCAATCAGTTCGGAAACCCCTTCTAAGCTGTGCTAATCTGTGCAATGGATCGATGACATAACAGACAAAAAGGTTCCTTCATGCAAACCGAGCAACTCGTGACCGCGCTGGCGGCCGGTATGGCCAGAGACCGTATCTTGTTTCAGGCACATGAAACCATTCCATATGAGTGTGACGGACTCACCATGTTTAAGGTGCGGCCGAAGGTGGTGGTACTGCCAGAAACCCATGCGGAGGTCAGCCATGTGCTGAAAACCTGTCACGCACACGGGATTCCTGTCGTGCCGCGTGGTGCTGGAACCGGATTGTCCGGCGGCGCATTGCCGCACGCAGACGGTGTCTTACTGGTCATGGCCAAGTTCAATCGGATTCTCGAGATCGATACCGATGCGCGGATTGCGCGGGTCGAGCCCGGTGTGCGCAATCTTGCGATCTCCGAGGCCGTTGCGGCCGAAAATCTCTATTACGCCCCCGATCCCTCGTCACAGATTGCCTGCTCGATCGGCGGTAATATCGCGGAGAACTCCGGCGGTGTGCACTGCCTCAAATACGGATTGACCGTGCACAACGTGCTGTCGGTCACCTTGGCGTTGGACGATGGATCGATCGTCACCGTGGGTTCAGATGCACTCGATTCGGCGGGATACGATCTTTTGGCTCTGACCATTGGCAGTGAAGGTTTGCTCGGCGTGGTGTTAGAAGTCACGGTCCGGCTGTTGCCAAAGCCTGAAGAGATGCGCGTGGTCATGGCGGCATTCGATGACGTGACCAAGGCGGGTGATTCGGTCGGTGCAATCATTGCCGCCGGGATCATCCCAGCTGGTCTGGAAATGATGGATGGCCCGGCGGTTGCTGCGGTTGAAGATTTTGTGAAGGCTGGATACCCCTTGGATGCCGAGGCGCTTTTGTTGTGTGAAGTGGATGGCACAGCAGAGGAGGTCGCCGATGAGTTGGCGCGCGTCGAAGCCATTTTGAAGGACGCCGGCGCGACCATGTTGCGCGTGGCGCGTGATGAAGCCGAGCGACTCCTGTTTTGGAAGGGTCGAAAAAGTGCCTTTCCTGCCGTGGGTCGGATTTCTCCAGATTATTACTGCATGGATGGCACCATCCCAAGAAAACATCTGTCACTGGTGTTAAAGCGGATGCGAGAGATGTCGGCGCGCTATGATCTCCGTTGTGCAAACGTCTTCCATGCCGGTGATGGCAACTTGCACCCCTTGATCTTGTTTGATGCCAATGATCCCGACGAAGTCCGTCGCGCAGAGGAATTTGGCGCGGAGATTCTAGAGCTGTCCGTGGAAGTCGGCGGCACGATCACCGGTGAGCACGGTGTGGGTGTTGAGAAGATCAACGAGATGTGTGTGCAGTTCTCGTCGGATGAACTCACCCAGTTCCACAGTGTGAAGGGTGCGTTCGATCCCACCGGGATTCTCAATCCGGGGAAGGCGGTGCCGACCCTGAATCGTTGTGCAGAATTTGGAAAAATGCATATCCATCGGGGACAGATGCCGCATCCGGAATTGGAGCGGTTTTGATGACAGCGTTTCTGGATGGCTTGATTGCCAAATTAAAGGCCCGTGAGCCTGTGGCGGTCGTTGGTGGCGAGAGCAAACCCTGGTTGGGTGGTGCGTTGCGCGATACTCCGGTATCGATGCGTGAATACAGCGGAGTCTTGAGCTACGAACCCACTGAGCTCGTGCTCACAGCACGGGCGGGAACCCCCTTGGCCGAAATTGAGCACACGCTTGCGCAGTCGCGACAAATGCTGCCCTTTGAACCCCCAGTGTATTCGGAGCAGTCCACCTTGGGTGGTGTCATGGCCAGCGGTCTCTCGGGTCCGCGGCGGATGCACCTCGGCAGCGCGCGTGATGCGGTTTTGGGTGTGCGTTTACTGAATGGCCTTGGGCAGCACGTCAAATTTGGTGGCGAAGTGATGAAAAACGTCGCCGGATACGACTTGTCTCGTTTGTCCGTCGGCGCCCTCGGTACACTTGGGATCTTGACGGAAATCTCGGTCAAGGTGCTTCCAGTGCCCGAACGTGAACAAACCCAAGTCCTGGCAATGGATGCGCAAAGCGCACTGACGCGTGTTGCGAAAATCAGTCGATCGCCTTATCCCGTCTCTGCTGCGACCTGGGTCGATGGGCAACTGTATATTCGGATCTCGGGCGCTGGCCGGGGTGTTGCATCAGCCGCTGAAGCGATTGGTGGAGACACCTTGGCGGATGCGGAGACTTTTTGGCGTGGAATCCGGAACCAAACCCATCCAGCCTTCCAAGCAGATTCGAAGTGGCTATGGCGGCTTTCAGTGCCACCGACCACACCGATGGATGCCTGCCCTGGCGTGGTTGTGGATTGGGCGGGTGGCCAGCGTTGGCTGCATGCCGATGCGGATGACTTCAGTGTATTTGATCTCGCCGCGCAAGTTGGCGGACATGCAACCTGTTTTGCTGCCTCACGGCAAATCGGTACGGGTCTGCAGCCCCTTGAGACCGGGATCGCTCGCCTGAATGCGCGTGTTCGTGATGCCATGGATCCCTATCATCTGATTAACCGTGGGCGGATGTTTGAGGAGAACCACTGATGCAAACGAACCTCGTTGAACGCTACGCCAACACACCCGAAGGCCAAGAGGCCGAAGCCATTCTGAGAAAGTGTGTGCACTGTGGATTCTGCACCGCGACCTGTCCAACCTATCAGCTCTTGGGTGATGAACTCGACGGGCCACGCGGACGGATCTATCAGATCAAAGAGATTCTCGAAGGCGCGGCACCGACTGTCGAAACACAACAACACCTTGACCGGTGTTTGACGTGTCGCTCCTGTGAGACCACCTGCCCATCTGGCGTCGACTATGGCCGGCTCGCTGATATTGGCCGCAAAGTCGTGGAAGATGCGATCGGTCGTACGCCGTTTCAGGCCTTTGTGCGTCGGGCGTTGATTTTTGTCATTCCGAACCGGCCGCTATTTGGTGCCCTGTTGCGAATGGGACAATTGTTTCGGCCGATCCTGCCCGCGGCCATTCAGAGGAAGGTCCCAGCGAAGTCATCCGGTGGCGTGTGGCCGGCGGAGCGACACACGCGCACCATGTTGGTCCTTGAGGCCTGTGCACAGCCGTCGGCGACCCCCAATGTAAATCGCGCCACTGCGCGGGTCTTGGATCAGTTGGGTGTGTCGTTGATCGCAGCGCGCGAAGCTGGTTGTTGTGGTGCCGTTGCGCATCACCTCAGTGATCACGCGCGTGGCCTAGTCGCGATTAAACAAAACATTGATGCGTGGTGGCCACACATTGAAGCGGGTGCGGAAGCGATTGTGATTACCGCTTCTGGCTGTGGCGTGATGGTCAAGGAATATGGTCATTTGTTGGCCAATGACGCGGCATACGCGGAAAAAGCCAAACGGGTGTCGGATCTGTGCCGAGATATTGCGGAAGTGTTGTCAGCTGAAGATTTGACGCGCCTGAAAGTGCGGAATGCCGGGACCTTGGCGTTTCATTCCCCCTGTACCTTGCAGCATGGTCAAAAGCTCAATGGTGTGCCTGAGAAGGTCTTGCGGGAGCTTGGATTTGAGCTGAAGCCGGTGGCAGATTCACATCTGTGTTGCGGTTCTGCCGGAACCTATTCGATTTTGCAGCCGGACCTGAGTAAGCGATTGTTGAAGCAGAAAGTGGCGGCGCTTGAGGCGACTGGTGCGCCGCAGATCGCCACGGCAAACGTTGGATGTCAGCTGCACCTGTCGACCGGAGCAAACACTCCGGTCCGACATTGGATCGAACTGGTCGATCAAGCGATCAGCGGATAAGCACCACCTTGCCGATCGCATCGCCTGCCTCGAGGTAGGCGTGCGCATCGGCAACATCTTGAAACTCAAATTGTGCGGGATCGATCAGCGGTTTGAGGCCGCCGGCTTCAACCAGATCACGCAGTGCTTCGAGCCGTGGGCGGATGCTATGGCGATTCAGGGGATTGGCCACCTGACCGACCAAGAACACCACATGCAAGGTGAGACTGCGTGCGTGCATCGGACTCAGGTCATGGGTTGAACGGGCCGCAATATTGACCACGGTGCCGCCGAAGCGGGCCGCTTCAAAGCTGCCATCGAGGTTGTCACCACCGACCGTATCAAACACAACGTCATAGCCTTTTCCGCCAGTATGCGCGTTGACATAGTCCGCAACCGAGAGCCCGCGGTAGTTGATTGCGACATCAGCACCTAGCTCACGTGCAAGTTCTGCCTTACGGTCTGAGCTGACTGTGGTGTGGACTGTGGCTCCGAGATGTTTGGCAATCTGAATTCCAACGTGCCCCACGCCACCTGTCCCGGCGTGAACGAGAACCTGTTGCCCCGGTTGAATCTGTGCGCGATCTTTCAGAGCAAACCATGCTGTGAGAGAGACCAGCGGCAGCGCGGCTGCCTCGGCCATACTCAGATTTTTTGGCTTGCGGGTCACTAGCTGTGCATCGGTCAGCATGCGTTCTGCTAGTGCACCGGATGGCAGTCCACGGAATCCGCCGGCGCAACCCCAAACTTCATCACCCACGGCTAGATGCTCGACACCTTCGCCGACTTCTGTCACGACACCGGCCACGTCAGCGTGCAAGGTGGCGGGGAATTCGGGTGTTGCCGGTGCAACCATTCCCGCACGAATCTTTAAATCGATGGGATTGACGCTGGATGCATGGACATCAATTACCACCTGTCCTGGGCCGACGGTCGGTTCAGGGAATTCGTGCTCGGAAAATACTTCGGGACCGCCGAAGCCTGAAATAGTCATCACTTTCATGGGGTTTTCATCCAATGTTGTTATTACGAGGTGTTAGACTTTCCAATATGACGATCGAACGCATAGAGATCAATCTCAGTCGCCAAAATTGTGCTGTTTACACAGACGGCCAGTGGCAAAACTATCCCTGTTCGACTGCGCGCAATGGCCCAGGTGAGATCGAAGGCAGTGGTTGCACACCCAGAGGATCACACCGTATCCGAGCGGTCATTGGTCGAGGGCTGCCTGAGACGCAAGTGTTTGTTGGACGTCGTCCCACAGCGGAACTTTGGACCCCAGAATTGCACCTAGCCCAGCCGGATCGTGATTGGATTCTGGCGCGTATTCTTTGGCTGTGTGGCAATACGCCAGGCTATAACCGAGGCGGTCAGTGCGACAGTCAACGGCGGTTTATCTATATACATGGCACGCCGCCGAGTGAGCCGATGGGTGTTCCGCTCTCCCACGGCTGTATTCGGATGCGCTTGGCCGATGTCTGTACCATTGCAGAGCAGGTCGAGCCCGGATGCCCGGTTGTGATTGTGGAGTCTTGAAATGTTGGAGTTATTGATCAGCCAAGTGCTGTCATTGTTGGAAGATCCGTTAACAGGCTTGGGTATCTCACCGCTTGCTGTGTTACGCGCTGTCGAGTTGTTCGTGATTGTGTCGTTGACCGTGTTTGGTGCGTTTTTTGTGCGCCGCTTGGTCAGTGGGTTCAAAGAGCGTGCAAGTCGCACCCGCTCGACCTGGGATGACACCTTCTTCGCGGCACTGCAGGGTCCAGCGCGTGCGTTGGTGTGGGTGGTTGGACTGTCATTTGCCTTTGAACGGGCGTCTGTTGGACTCGATCTGGAAGCGATTTTTCCACCACTGCGTGCCGCCCTCGTTGTGGCCGTGCTGACTTGGGGCGTGATTCGATTTATTGACCGTATACAGCGGCGCATCGTGGCGGACTCAGGGCCTGAAGACCTCGACCTCACCACCATTGAAGCGATCGGGCGACTGATACGTATTACGGTGCTGATCACGTCCGGGTTAATCATTCTGCAGACGCTCGGGTTTTCAGTGTCGGGGGTGTTGGCATTCGGCGGGCTTGGTGGCATCGCAGTGGGTTTTGCTGCCAAAGATCTGCTGTCGAACTTTTTTGGTGGCTTGATGATCTTCCTAGACCGTCCGTTTGGTGTGGGTGACTGGATCCGCTCACCCGATCGTGACATTGAGGGGACTGTGGAGTCCTTAGGCTGGCGACTGACGACTATTCGCACCTTCGACAAGCGCCCGCTGTATGTGCCCAATGCGACCTTTCTACAGATCGCCGTGGAAAACCCCTCACGCATGTCGCACCGGCGTATCTATGAAACCATCGGTGTGCGCTACGAAGATGCCTCGGTGATTGCGCCGATTTTAGACGGTGTCGAACGCATGTTACGTCAACATCCAGACATCGACAGTGAGCAAACGCTGATGGTGAATTTCAACCAGTTCGGCCCAAGTTCACTGGACTTTTTCCTCTACTGCTTCACCAAAACCACGGTGTGGACTGAGTATCATCAGGTGAAGCAAGATGTCTTGTTGAAGGTCTATCAGATCATTACTGAGGTGGGAGCAGATGTGGCCTTCCCGACGCAAACATTGCATGTACAGGTTGAACCTGAGGTTCAGTCAAACACAGGTAGTGCGTAGGCCCAGCGGTTTACTGCTCGGACAGCTCAGGATCTTGCAAGAGGTCAATCGGCTCAGCGGCAATGAGGATACCGAAGGCAGGGTGGTCGAGGTAGTGCACATCTTTGGACGACATTTTCCGGAATTCTCTGAGCACATACACGGTGTCCACCGGCTGCCCTTCGCGGTCTTTGCGTAAGCCCGATCGACTGACGCGGACATCGGCGTCGAGCTCAATGAACCGCTCAATGGACCAACGTAGGTAACCCTCCAACGCAAATCCTTGGGCACTGAGGCCTGTCATCCGAAACCAAGTTTGGCGTGCTTGCCCTTCGGTCAGCGGGTGAATCCAACGCTCGTGGAAGAGAACCTCACCGCCGAGTTCGGTTTCGATACGCCGAGCTGCGTTGCTCAAGACCCGACTTGATTGCGGAAGGGGAACCATGTTTTGGAATCGCGACTCGGTGGCGAACATCAAATCCATGCTGTCTGGCGCCTCTGGGGCTTCAGATGGGAAGACTTCATCAATTGAGTGCACGGGGTTTGCGCGCGCAAAGACCAATACTTCGAGCGCGTACGGACGCACCTCTGCCCAGACCATCGCGGGCCAAAACAGAATCGCAATAAGGTACAGGCGAACAGATCTCATGCGTGTGTGGGTCTCCCAAGACTGTCGAGTACGTCGTGGATACACTCTAACCGTTGTTCGGCACCGACGGTATGTCGGATCACTTTCAACGCGGTGGCGCCCTCGAGTTTGAACTCGTTGGGTTTGGACTGTACCAGAGTGATGAGAGTCATTGGGTCGACTTTGGTTTTTTCACGGAACTCGATACGCCCTGACTGCGGCCCGAGAGTGATTTGCGCAATGCCGAGCGCTTCGGCTTTCAGTCGAACCTGCGCTTGGCGGAACAGATTTTTGACCTGCGGTGGCAACAAACCAAAGCGATCGATCATTTCGATTTCAATTTCACCCAACCCATCGTCATCGGAGGCACTGCCAATGCGTTTGTAAAACTGCAAACGGATCGGGACGTCCTGAATAAAATCGGCTGGAATCAGTGCTGGAATCTTGAGATCGACTTCGGCGTGCGCGGACTCCGTTTGGTCAAAGTCTGGTGTTCGACCCTCGCGGATCGCGTTGACCGCTTCTTCGAGCATTTCCATGTACAAGGAGAATCCGATGGTTTGCATGTTGCCGGATTGGTCTTCGCCAAGCAGTTCACCGGCGCCGCGGATCTCAAGATCGTGCGTGGCCAACTGAAAGCCAGCGCCTAGGTCACTTGCTGCTTCAATCGCTTCCAACCGCTTCAGTGCATCCGCCGTCATGGATGCGGGTTCACCAGTGAGGAGATAGGCATACGCTTGGTGGTGCGAGCGGCCGACTCGGCCACGGAGTTGGTGCAACTGTGCGAGGCCAAACCGATCGGCGCGTTCAATCAAAATGGTGTTGGCCGATGGGATATCGATGCCGGTCTCAATGATCGTCGAGCAGACCAAGACGTTGTAACGCTTGTGATAAAAATCACTCATCACGTCTTCGAGCTCGCGCTCACGCATCTGCCCGTGTGCCACCACGACGCGGGCCTCAGGGACCAGGTGTCGGACATCATCCGCTGAGCGCTCGATGGATTTCACCTCGTTGTGTAAGTAGTAGACCTGCCCACCACGTAACAGTTCGCGAAGGATGGCCTCTTTAATCAGGGCGTCGTCCTTTTGTTTGATGAAGGTTTTGACCGATAGCCGACGGGCTGGCGGGGTCGCAATGACTGACAAATCCCGAATCCCCGCCATCGACAGATTGAGGGTCCGCGGAATTGGTGTCGCAGTCAGAGTCAGCACATCGACGTTTGCGCGGTATTTTTTCAACTTCTCTTTTTGCTGCACGCCAAAGCGGTGCTCTTCATCGATGATGAGGAGACCTAAATTGGGCATCTTCAGTTCGCTCGAGAGCAGCTTGTGTGTGCCAACAATGATATCGACTTGGCCCCGGTTCGCCCGCTCAATGGCCAGTTTGGTGTCCTTGGCTGATTTAAAACGACTTAAGACATCCACGGTAATCGGCCAGTCGGCAAAGCGGTCGCGGAAACTCTCAAAGTGCTGCTGCGCCAGGAGTGTGGTTGGCACCAGGATGCATACTTGCTTATTGCAACTGACGGCTGCGAAGGCCGCGCGCATAGCCACCTCGGTTTTGCCAAAGCCCACATCGCCGCATACCAGCCGATCCATCGGCCGTGGTGCACGCATGTCATTCAGCACCGCGTCGATTGAGGTCTCTTGATCCGGTGTGAGTTCAAACGGGAAGCTGTCTGCAAAGCGCTCATACTCATTGGCATCGATCTGATGCGCGAACCCTTCTTTGGCGGCGCGCTTGGCATAGATATCGAGAAGCTCGGCGGCCTTGTCGCGGATCTCTTCAGCGGCTTTTTGTTTCGCCTTACTCCAACGATCGGTCCCAAGTTTGTGTGCACTGACTGCATCGGGATCGCCCCCTGCATAGCGGCTTAATACCCCGAGATTGGCCACAGGAATGTAGAGCTTGGCACCTGCTTGATACTCGACCGTGACGAACTCGTTGACCTCATCACCAAGCGCAATGGTTTCGAGTCCGCGATAGAACCCGACGCCATGATCGATGTGCACAATGGGATCGCCGAGATTGATTTCAGCCAGATCACGGACGATGAGATCGGTGGCGATCTCGTGTTGGCGGCGCCGTCTCCGCTGTGGAACACGGCGGCCAAACAACTGAGCTTCGGGGATGATGGCGAGGTTGTCGACACAGAGTCCGGCATCCAACAGACCGAGGGTGATGGCGAGCCGGCCGCTGTCTTCGGTGAATTCATCGAAGTGATGGATCACCTGCGGACGCAATCCTTGTTTGGCGAGGAGCTCAAGGAGTGCCTCTCGCCGACCCGGAGACTCCGCCACAAAGAGCACCCGTAGACCGGTTGAAATCAGGGCTTTTAGGGCCAGTGCGGGGTCTTCGGCTCGGCTGTTAAAGGCGACGTCCGGCAGGCGTTTGAGGCGCGCATGGGTGGCATCGCTGTAGGCGACCTCGATGCCTGCATAGGGTTTGACGGCGGCGAACAGCTCCTCGGTGCGAAGGAACAACCGCTCCGGTGGCAGTAGAGGTTTCCGGCGATCGTGACGGAGACTTTCATAGCGGGTACTGACATCGGCCCAAAATTGTTCGAGTGCCTCATGCACAGCCCCGATGCGGATGGTGGTGGTGCTCGCAGGTAAGTAATCAAACAGCGTCGCCATCTCACTGAAAAATAGCGGTGCGTAATACTCAATTCCCGGTGGCGCGAGGCCTGAGGAGACATCCTGATAGATCGAGCAGTCGCGGGGGTTGCCCTCAAAGGTTTCGTGCCAGTTTTGGCGGAAATTGGCGATCCCGGTTTCGGTCATCGGAATTTCCCGTGCCGGTAACAGGGTCACGCTGTCGACTTTACTGATGGTGCGTTGGGTATCTGGATCGAACGCACGGAGGCTCTCAATCTCGGTATCAAAGAGCTCAATCCGCAGTGGCTGTGCACTACCCATCGGGAACACGTCCAAAATGGCACCACGGACGGCAAATTCGCCATGCTCATGCACCGTCTCGACCGCATGGTAGCCAGCACGTTCGAGCCGTCGCCGCTCGGAGATGAGATCAAACCGATCGCCGGTCTTTAACACAAAGCGTTGCCCATCGAGGTGGCTTCGCGGTGCGACGCGGTGGGCGAGGGTTTGTACTGGGAGAATCAAAATGCCACGCGTCAAATCACCCAACAGACTGAGTGCCTTGAGGCGCTCTGAGATGATGTCTTCATGCGGTGAAAAGCTGTCATAAGGCAGCGTTTCCCAATCTGGGAGGTGGATGATGGGAATCTCGGGATCGCCAACTGGCTCCCCTTCGGCGTCCACCTGATGTTCCTGTCCAAGATAGAAATGCAGCCCGTTGGCGATGCGCTGTGCATCCTGAGACTTTTCGACCAGAACCAACAACAGGCTGTCTGCACGCGAGGCGAGCTCAGCGATGATCAGGGCTGTGGCCGGTTCTGGGGCGTCGGTCAGACGCAATAAGGGTGCGTTCGGTTTGGGTAGGCTTGTTAAGATCGGGGGATGAAATGTCAGCATGGTGTTTCGTGGTTTGGTTTCGGCACAGAGTATAGGCGACAATCGTTGATCGTGGGTTGGGGAAACACAGAATGACGATCGTTGTTGCAGATCAGGGATTACTCGGTTTGGCGGAGATGGCACCTTCTGACTGGCAGATCCGTCGCTACGATGGCCGGGTGATTGCGGACTCTCAATTGGATCAGGCGGATGCATTGCTCGTGCGCTCGACAGTTCGTTTGGATCCTGAGCGCTTACCGGAATCCGTTCGGTTCATCGGAACAGCGACGATCGGTACCGATCATTTGCCCCTTGAAGCCTTGGCAGAACGTGGCATCCAAGTGGTTTCTGCACCCGGATGCAATGCACTCGCTGTCACGGACTATGTCCTGTCGCAGTGTATGGATTGGGCCGCGTCGCGTGGTCGGGATTGGCAGCAGCTGCGTTTGGCTGTGGTGGGCATGGGTCAGGTCGGCGGACGATTGGCTGTCCGAGCGAGGCAGTTTGGGATGACGGTCTTGGCATCGGATGCGCCGCGATTTGCGGCGGGTACGCTGCCCGAGCATGTGCCGATGCTGGATGCAATCCGTGACGCGGATGTGGTGTCTGTGCATGTGCCACTGACGGACCAAGGACCGTTTGCAACGCGCGGTCTGTTGCACTTAGAAACCCTGGCGACCATGCGATCGGATCAACTCTTCATTAACGCAGCACGTGGTGCTGTGGTGCCCCTCGATGCGCTTGTATCCAGTCACTGCGATCTCGTCTTGGATGTGTTTCCACACGAACCTGTCATCTGTGATGCACTGTTAGCGCGTGCATGGCGCATCAGTCCGCACATTGCAGGACATTCTGTGGAAGGCAAGGTGCGTGGAACGCGCATGATTGTTGAGAGTCTGTGTGCGCATCTAAAGATGGACATGCCAGCCTTTGATGAGGCTGTCTTTTGTGCACAGATTGCGCCGCGCCCGAGTCTGCCATCGGAGGCGGCTATGATTGCGGCCTGCTGCCCAATGGGTGCTGTTGACCAGGCGCTGCGAACGGCCATGGCGGAGCGGCCAATGGCCGAGCGTGGCGAGGCCTTTGATGCTGTCCGTCGCGCATACGTTTTACGGCGAGAATCTGTGGTTGATTTTTGAACACCAACATATTGCATTGCACAAAAACGGCATTATACTTTTGTCCATTGACCTCGCGGAGATGGATAGATGCGAATCAAACTGAACGAATGGAATCAATCAGGAGAGGCTCTTGGCCCTGTCAGTACACGCGGTATGGAACAGGCGGAAATCGAGTCACTGTTGCGACATGGACGTTTTGATTGGGCACGGCCAGTGACAGCCATGCTCGAACTGACGCGGAACTTTATTCTGTTTTGCCGTTGGTCGGGTGAGGTGCACATGCACGGTTACCGAGTCGGCCCCGTGCACCAGCAGATTTTCAGCCGCCCGCGTTAGGCCGCTCACCCGAGAATGGGTGAGAGCCAACGTGCGTTCTCGCTTTCGTCCTCTTGGCGCAACTGGCTGTAGGTTGCCAGTTGATCTTTGCCAATGGTGCCGAGTGTGAAATACCGCGCGTCCGGATGCGCGAAATAAAAGCCACTGACCGACGCGGTTGGCCACATGGCGAGACTCTCAGTGAGCGAGATTCCAGTGGCCTCCTCAACTTGCAAAAACTCCCAGAGTGTCCGTTTTTCCCGATGATCGGGGCAGGCTGGGTAGCCAGGTGCTGGCCGGATGCCGCGATAGCGCTCACGGATTAACTCCTCGTTACTCAGTTGCTCATCGGCGGCATAGCCCCAGAGCTCTGTGCGGACCCTGAGATGCAGGTGTTCGGCAAAACTCTCCGCAAAACGATCGGCCAGCGCCTTCAACATAATCGCTTTGTAGTCATCATGATCGGCCTCAAAGCGTTTCACATGCGCATCAATGCCGTGGCCTGTGGTGACCGCAAAGGCACCGATGTAATCCAAAACACCGGAATCCTTTGGCGCAATGAAATCCGACAAACATAATTGTGGCTTGCCATCAGGCATCGGCCGTTGCTGGCGTAACCAGTGCGTTCTTGCGATCTCACGGCTGGTATCATTTGGGTCCAGAATGACAATGGTGTTGCCCTCAGAATACGCTGGGAAGCAGCCTGCGACTGCGTCAGCGCGCAGCCATTTTTCATCGATGATTTGATCCAGCATCTGCTTGGCATCATTGAACAACTTCCGCGCTTCAACCCCTTTTCTCGGGTCGTTTAGGATGTCAGGGAATTTGCCACTGAACTCCCACGCATTGAAGAAGGGCATCCAATCGATGGTGTCGACTAGGGCATCGAGCGGGTAGTCGTTGAATACCTGTCGACCGAGCACCTTGGGTGGGACGATGGTGCTGTCATTGAACACCAACTGATCGGCCATGGCGTTGGCTTCTGTAATCGGAATCAGTTTTTTCGGCGCGCGGCCTGCGTGCGCGCGGCGCTTGGCCTCGTGATCGACTTCGATCTCAGCATGGAAGGTTGCTCGGTCATCGCTCAGAAGCTTGGATGCGACGCCAACAGCTCGGCTGGCGTCTTTGACATAGAGCACAGTCCCTGAATAGGCCGGGTCGATTTTCACTGAGGTGTGTGCCGGGCTCGTTGTTGCGCCGCCAATTAACAGCGGAATCGTGAATCCTTGGCGCTCCATTTCTGCAGCCACTGTCACCATCTCATCGAGCGATGGTGTGATGAGACCCGACAGTCCGATGATGTCGGCATTGTGCTCACGTGCAGCATCGAGGATGGTCTGCACAGGCACCATCACGCCCAAATCGATGACCTTGAAGTTATTGCACTGAAGGACCACGCCAACGATGTTTTTGCCGATGTCATGCACATCGCCTTTAACCGTGGCCATGATGATCACGCCATGCTCTTGGCTGGTGTCACCGGCAGCCTCTTTTTCTGCTTCGATGTAGGGGATGAGGTGGGCAACGGCTTTTTTCATCACACGGGCGGACTTCACCACCTGTGGCAGGAACATTTTCCCAGCGCCAAACAGATCGCCAACGGTATTCATGCCATCCATCAAGGGGCCTTCGATCACATGCAGAGGTCGCTCTGCCTTTTGCCGCGCCTCCTCGGTATCTTCCACCACATGCGCATCGATACCTTTGATGAGTGCATAGGCAAGGCGTTCTTCGCAAGACGCGCTGCGCCATTCGGCAACTGTGTCATCTTCGGTGTCTTTGCCGACATTAAAGCGAGGTGCCGCATCAACTAAGCGTTCAGTGGCATCGTCGCGACGATTCAAGATGACGTCTTCGACGAGTTCGCGCAGTTCGGAATCGATGTCTTCGTAAATGGCCAACTGACCGGCATTGACGATACCCATGGATAAGCCTTCGCGGATGGCGTGGAAGAGAAACACAGAGTGCATCGCTTCACGCACAGAATCATTGCCACGGAAGGAAAACGAAACGTTGGAAATGCCACCGGAGATGTAACTGTGCGGACAGTGGGTGGTGATGTCTTTACAGGCCGCGATAAAGTCCTGCGCGTAGTTGTTGTGCTCCTCGATCCCGGTTGCGACTGCAAACACGTTCGGGTCAAAGACAATATCTTCGGGTGGAAAATCGAGTGTTTCGGTCAGCAAACGATACGATCGCTCACAGATCTCCCGCTTTCTGGCTTGTGTATCTGCCTGACCCTGTTCATCAAAGGCCATGACCACAACGGCAAAGCCATAACGACGAATGGTCCGAGCTTGCTGCAAGAACTGCGCTTCCCCTTCTTTGAGGGAAATCGAGTTGATGATGCCTTTTCCCTGCACGCACTGCATGCCGGCCTCTAAGATCTCCCACTTGGATGAGTCAATCATCACAGGAACGCGGGAAATGTCGGGCTCTGAGGCAATCAGATTCAAGAAGGTCACCATGGCGGCCTTTGAGTCGAGCATGCCCTCATCCATGTTGATATCGATGATTTGTGCACCGTTTTCGACTTGTTGGCGTGCAACTGCCAAGGCCTCGTCGAACTGGCTGTTGAGAATCAAGCGCTTGAACATGGCTGAGCCAGTGACGTTGGTCCGTTCGCCGATATTCACAAAGCCTGTTGTGGCGTCGGCGATGAAAGGCTCCAGACCGCTGAGACGCATCACCGGAGTGAGGGTCGGGATCGTTCGTGGTGTGTGTGCGGCGACCTTGTCGGCAATCAAGCGGATATGTTCTGGCGTGGTGCCACAGCATCCACCGATGATGTTCACCAGCCCGCTCTGTGCATATTCTGCGACGATGCCCGCCATCTCCTCAGCTTCCAGATCATATTCACCAAATTGGTTCGGCAATCCCGCATTGGGGTGTGCTGAGACAAAGGTGTCAGAGACCCTGGCAAGGTCTGCCAAAAATGGCCGTAGCTCTTTTGGACCAAGGGCGCAGTTCAAGCCGATGGAGAGTGGGCGTGCATGACGGACTGAGAACCAGAAGGCTTCGGTGGTTTGTCCTGACAGTGTGCGTCCTGAGGCATCGGTAATCGTGCCTGAGATCATAATGCGAATTGGGATGCCGGTCTCTTCAGCCACCTGGTCGATCGCAAACAGTGCGGCCTTGGCGTTTAGCGTATCAAAGATGGTTTCCACGAGGATCAGATCCGCACCGCCCTCAAGGAGGGCATGGGTGGCTTCGGTGTAGGTGTCCACCAACTGCGCATAGGTGATGTTCCTCGCGCCGGGGTCATTGACATCGGGGCTGATCGAGCACGTACGATTGGTGGGACCCAACACACCGGCGACCAAGACCGGACGCGACACCTCATCGGCGACAGCGCGTGCTAAGCGTGCAGCCTCGCGGTTCAATTCAGCGACCAGATCTTCCATGCCGTAATCGGCCATGGAGGGGGCGTTGGAGTTGAAGGTATTGGTTTCGATGATGCTCGCACCGGCTTCGACATAGGACCGGTGGATCGAGGCAATGAGCTCAGGCTGTGTCAGCGTTAAGAGGTCGTTGTTGCCCTTCAAGTCCTGTGCGTAGTCGGCAAAGCGGCTGCCGCGATAATCGCTTTCACCAAGACCTGCACCCTGGATCATGGTGCCCATGCCACCGTCGAGAATAACGATCTCGTTCGGCAGGGTGTTTAAAAGCCATTCAATGCGCTCAGATCGGTTCATTGGGCACCTCGTACGCCGAGCGCATGGCAGACTGCGTAGCTCAAATCGGCGCGGTTTAATGTGTAAAAGTGAAAATCATCCACGCCTTCACGCCCGAGCGCTTCGGCCTGTGAGACTGCGACATGGGCAGCAATCAGTTGGCGTGTAGTGGGGTCTTCATCGAGACCTTCAAATAGCCGGGTCAGTTGTTTTGGCAAGGAGGCGCCACAGGCGCCCGCGAAACGCACCAATGTGTTGTAGTTGGTCACTGGCAAAATGCCAGGGATCAGTTCCACATCAATCCCAGCGGCAGCGACACGGTCACGGAAGTGTAAAAAGACACTGTTGTCAAAGAAGAACTGCGTGATCGCACGGCGACCGCCTGCCTCAACTTTGCGACGTAAATTATCAAGATCCGCGTCTGCAGAGATGGCCTGTGGATGGGTTTCTGGATAGGCGGCCACAAACAACTCAAATGGATGGCGTGCGAGCAATCCTTGCACCAAATCCGAAGCATACGCATAGCCTGCCGCATGCGGGACGTAATCGGCTTCAGCGCCACCTTCTGGATCGCCACGCAACGCGACGATTTGCCGGACCCCAAGGTCCCAGTAACTGTCTGCAATCTGATCGATTTCATCACGCGGCGCACCGACGCAGGTCAAATGCGGCACTGGGGTGAGGCTGGTTTCACGCAGGATGCGCTCAATGACTTGATGGGTTCGTTCGCGGGTCGAGCCGTCGGCACCATAGGTGACGGAAACAAACTCGGGCGCAAGAGGCGCTAGTCGCTCCACGGTATGCCACAGACTGGCCTCAGCTTCAGGTGTCTTGGGTGGGAAAAATTCAAACGACACGCGGGGTGAACTCATGATTTATCCTTGGTTTTCTCAGAGA
Source organism: uncultured Pseudomonadales bacterium (assembly GCA_964628665.1). GTDB lineage: Bacteria > Pseudomonadota > Gammaproteobacteria > Pseudomonadales > Litorivicinaceae > HIMB30. Next base: position 48,851 of record CAZVNX010000016.1, read on the forward strand.
CCAACAAACTGATGTCGAGCACGTCGCCCGGCAACACGTTGGTCGCGGTAATTTTTAATCCAGCATCGGCAACCCATTGCTGAATATCACTCAGCGCAATGCCGACAGAGGGTGGTGTTTTGGCCCGCGGTGAGGCGGTGAACGCAACGAGCAACAGGCGACCACCGACTTTTAATACGCGGGTTGCTTCTTTAATCAGAGCGTCGGGATTGGTTGCGAAATAGAGCACTTGATCGATCGTGACAGTGTCAAAGTGCCGCGCGGGAAAACGCATCTGGTACATGTCTTCTTGGCGGACTGTCAGATGTGCCAAGCCGGCCTCTGCCAGCGCGCTGCGGGCGACGGTGACCATCTTCTTCGACAAATCAATACCGACGCCACTGCTCGCAAGCGGTCCTGCAATCTTCAGCATCCGACCGGTGCCCGTTGCAACATCTAACAGGTGCCCAACCGGTTGACCACCGAGGGCTTGGCGAACGGCATCCTGGAAGCGCTCGGTATCCCCGTGGTATTCATGTAAGCGGAGCCAGTCCGGTACTTCGGTTTCGACAAAGCTCTCGGAGAGCTTGGCACGCGCGTTTTGTAGCTCGACTAAGCGGCTTTGATCCATCTGCATTTGCGCATCGTCATCCGGTGCATGCGACAAAAGGGCTTGGATCAGTTGTTGCCGTATGGGATCCTGATTGACGCGATAAAAGACCCAATGTTGCTCTCGAAAGCTCTCGAGCACGCCGGCATCCTGGAGCAGTTTGAGGTGACGTGAGACGCGTGGCTGTGATTGGCCCACAATCCGCATCAGCTCCGAGACCGTCAGCTCACCTTGTGCGCACAAACGCGTAAGGCGGAACCGAGTCGGTTCAGCAATGGCTTTCAGGGCGTCAATATAATCGTCGTAGGATGTCCACATGGCGGACATAATAATATAAAGATATCTTTATGTTCAATGGAGAATGCATGTCAGAGCCAACTGTTCGTTTTCACACAGTGCCCTTAACGGCCTCCGAGGGTGTGCTTGGTGTGGCCACGCTAGACCGCCCGAAGGCCCTGAACGCCCTAGATCACACTATGATCCGTGAACTGTTGGCGATCCTTGATCAAGTCGATAGCGACCCATCGATTTGCGGCCTGTGGATCGAATCCTCCGCGGAAAAAGCATTTTGTGCCGGTGGTGATGTGCGTGATGTGACCAATTCTGGACAGCGCGGTGGTCTCACAGATCTCATCAACTCAGCCGATTACCTGGCCGATGAATACCTGTTGGACGTGCGCTTGCGTCTGAGTCAAAAGCCCATCATCGCCTGGGGCGATGGCTACATCATGGGCGGCGGCATGGGGGTCTTCCAGGGCGCTGATGTGCGTGTGGTGACCGAGCATTCGAGTCTTGCGATGCCTGAGGTTCGGATTGGATTTGTCCCAGATTGCGGCGGCAGTTGGTTCTTGAATCGCGTCACCCAGGGTCTTGGTATCTGCCTCTCGATGAGTGGTGCGACGGTTGGCGCAGCCGATGCCTGTTGGTTGAATCTGGCTGACTGGTTGCTACCGAGGGCCGAGAAAGACGCGTTACTCACAACTGTCTGCGGTTTGGATTTCACCACCAAGGCGTCGGCACTTGCTGGATTGGGGGCGCAACTGGCAAAGGCCACTCAAGAATCTTCACGGCAAGGTCCTTGGGAAATGCACGGCGCCCGTTTATCACACAGTGTGCGACATCAAACTCCGCAGGATGTGTTTGCCGCCATGCAACGGTGGCATCAAGACATACCGGAACTCTTTGTGGGTCTAGAGCAGGCAAGTCCGGGCGCAGCGATGGTGGCGGGACACCAATTTCTTCGAGCGAGATTCGAGAGTCTGTATGAGGCTGTGGTACAAGAACATGATCTGGGCATGCGATTACTGGCCGATGGCGAGTGGTGCGAGGGTGTGCGTGCGCTCTTGATCGACAAAGATAAGAATCCTGACTGGCGATTTAAAACGATCGATGCCGTCACGCCAGACTGGATTCATGCGATGCTCGCCCCCATGCATTGGCAAGACGGCCATCCGTTACGCGCCAAGTTAGCTGCATACCAGATTGTGAGCTGACACGTTAAACCGATATTGACATAAAAAAGGACATCCACATGCAAGTCGCATTTTTAGGACTCGGCGTCATGGGCTACCCCATGGCAGGGCATCTGCAGAAAGCAGGTCATCAGGTCACTGTATACAACCGGACTCGTGCGAAGGCTGACGCTTGGGCGGCTGAATTTGGCGGGAAAGCCGCATCGACGCCACGTGAAGCGGCTTCTGGTCAAGCGATCGTGTTTGCCTGCGTCGGCAATGATGATGACCTACGCGCCATTGCCCTCGGTGACGACGGTGCGTTTGCCGGCATGTCGGCCGGTGCTTTGTTTGTCGATCACACCACAGCCAGTGCCGAAGTGGCCCGTGAATTGGGTGCTGTGGCACAGAGCCAACAGATTGGTTTTATGGATGCACCGGTCTCCGGTGGTCAGCAGGGTGCTGAAAATGGTGCCCTAACCGTCATGGTTGGCGGTGCCTCTGCAGACTTTGAGACTGCCGCCCCTGTGATCGATGCCTATGCGCGTGCTTGCACCCTGATGGGTGAAGTGGGTGCCGGTCAGTTGACGAAAATGGTCAACCAGATTTGTATTGCCGGTTTGGTTGAAGCGCTCTCGGAAGGTCTTTCCTTTGCACGTGCCGCTGGGCTCGATGCACACAAGGTGGTCGATGTGATCAGTAAGGGTGCGGCACAGTCGTGGCAGATGGAAAATCGCTACAAAACCATGTTGGACGATCACTTCACCCATGGCTTTGCGGTTGATTGGATGCGGAAAGACCTCTCGATCTGCCTCGCCGAAGCACGCAAGAACGGAGCCGCATTGCCAATCACAGCCACGGTGGATCAGCTCTACGGTGAAGTCCAGGCCATGGGCGGCGGTCGCTGGGACACCTCGAGTTTGTTTGCCCGACTGGAGGCGATGCGGAATTCGCGTGGCGGCTGAGCCGAAAGACACGCTCATCAATGCGCTCACCCGCCGAGAACACTCGGCGGTTGAGTTAGAACGCAAGTTGATTCAGAACCATCCGGAGCTGGAGGGGTCTGAGCGTCGTGCGTTGATCAAAGAACTCACCGCACTCGGCTACCAATCCGACGATCGGTTTGCCGAGATGCTGGTGCGTTCGCGACTACTCAAAGGACATGGGCGCCGACGTATTGAGGCAGAGTTACAGACTCATGGCATCGATGCGGAGGCTGCTCAGATCCATTTTGAGGAGGTCGAAGAGACGGAATCCAGTCGCGCGATCGAGGCATTACAGAAGTGGTCAAAGAGTAAGCAGTCGCCGACGCGCGAACAGGCGCTTCGATTTCTTGCAGGCCGTGGGTTTCAGTTTTCTGATGCAACAGAAGCGGTCAACGCAATTTTCCGCTAGCATTGCGATTCGATTGATATCCAGAACCAAGACATACGATGAAAAGCGCTGAAATCCGTTCACAGTTCCTCGAGTATTTTGCCGAGCACGGGCACACGGTGGTGAGCTCAAGCTCCCTCATTCCGGGCAACGATCCGACGCTCCTGTTTACCAATGCCGGCATGGTGCAATTTAAAGATGTGTTCACAGGTGACGAGGTCCGTCCATACCAGCGGGCGACCACATCGCAGCGCTGTGTGCGTGCCGGCGGCAAGCACAACGATCTGGAAAACGTCGGCTACACCGCGCGACATCACACTTTTTTCGAAATGCTCGGTAATTTCAGTTTTGGCGACTACTTCAAAGAGGATGCCATCCGCTTTGCCTGGGGTTTTTTAACAGAGCGTCTGGGTCTGCCAGCCGAGAAACTTTGGGTGACTGTGCATCACAGCGATCAAGAAGCCGAAGACATCTGGATCCAGAAGGTCGGAATCGACCCAAACCGGTTTTCCCGCTTGGGCGATAAAGATAATTTTTGGACCATGGGCGACACCGGACCCTGTGGCCCGTGTAGCGAAATTTTCTACGATCACGGTGAGGATGTACCCGGCGGTCCTCCAGGGTCACCGGATGATGATCTTGACCGTTACATCGAGATCTGGAACCTGGTCTTTATGCAGTTTGAGCAGGCACCCGATGGCAGTCGTACGCCACTGCCAAAGCCCTCTGTGGATACCGGCATGGGCCTTGAGCGCATTGCGGCCGTCATGCAGGGCGTGCATTCCAACTACGAGATCGATCTGTTCCAAGCGTTGTTGAAGGCGGCCGCTGAGGCCACCAAGACCACTGATCTTGAGGCCAAGAGTTTGCGGGTGATTGCAGACCACATCCGTAGTTGCGCATTTTTGATCTGTGACGGGGTGTTGCCATCGAACGAGGGGCGCGGCTATGTCCTGCGTCGCATCATTCGGCGTGCGATTCGTCACGGTCATAAACTCGGATGCACACAGCCGTTTTTCCATAAGCTGGTGCACACCTTAGTTGCTGAGATGGGTGAGGCCTATCCCGAACTCCGAGTGTCTGAAGACCGCATTGTGGCTGCCCTAAAACAAGAGGAAGCGCAATTCGCTAAGACCTTGGATGCCGGGATGCGGGTGCTCGAGGAGGCCGTGTCGGCACTCGATGGCGACACCTTGCCTGGTGATGTGATTTTTAAACTCTACGACACCCACGGCTTCCCAGTGGATCTGACCAACGACATCGCACGTGAGCGTGATTTCGCACTCGATATCGAAGGCTTCGAAGCGGCCATGGCGGTGCAGCGGGAAAAATCGCGGCAGGGCTCGAGCTTTGCGGCGGAAGGGCAGGTGCGGTTGGATCTCGAGGGCGCCACGGAGTTTTTAGGCTATACCCGACTCGATGCGAGCGCTGTTGTGTTGGCGCTTGTGAAAGACGGTGAGATGGTCACGCACCTCGCGCCAGGTGACGAGGGCATGGTGGTGTTGAACCAAACGCCGTTTTACGCCGAGAGTGGTGGCCAACAGGGTGATATTGGCACGCTGACGTCAGCCAATGGCGCCTTTGAAGTGACGCAAACGAAAAAATCAGGCAGTCATTTTCTGCATGAAGGTCGCCTGAATTTAGGCGGTCTCGCGGTCGGTGATACGGTCACAGCCCGTGTCGAAGGACCTCGCCGTCAAGCCACGGCGCTGAACCATTCAGCGACGCATTTGTTGCATGCCGCGTTGCGCCAAGTCTTGGGTGAACATGTCACGCAGAAAGGCTCCTTGGTGACCCATGAACGCACCCGTTTCGATTTTTCGCATCCACAACCTGTGACCGCGAATGAGTTGGCGGCGATTGAAGATTTGGTGAATGCGGAAATCCGTCAGAACCATGATGTGCTGACTCAGGTCATGCCGATCGAAGAGGCCAAGGCCGCTGGAGCCATGGCCTTGTTTGGTGAGAAATATGATGACGAAGTGCGTGTGCTGTCGATGGGTGCCTTCTCCGTGGAGCTCTGTGGCGGCACGCACGTGGCCCGGACAGGGGACATTGGTTTATTGAAGATCACCAGCGAAGGTGGCGTGGCCTCAGGTGTGCGTCGGATTGAAGCGGTGACAGGCGCGGGTGCCTTGGCCTATGTGCGCCACGTGGAAGACACCCTAGCGCAGGCGGCTTCTGCCCTGAAAACAGGCTCTGATGCTGTACTTGGCAAAATCGAACAGCTCAATGAACGCCTGAAGCAGGCGGAGCGTGAGGCGGACAGCCTGAAGATGAAGCTGGCAACGGCAGCCGGTGGTGATCTGATGGATGAGGTCGTCGAGGTGGCTGGCGTACAGTGCCTGGTTGCGACCTTAGACGGGCAAGACGCAAAAACCTTGCGTGACACGCTCGACCGGATTAAAAACCGCCTCACTAAAGGGGTGGTGGTGCTGGCGACCGTCCGTGATGACAAGGTCAATCTGGTCGCTGGTGTGACCGATAATTTGACCGATCGCGTCAAAGCTGGCGCCTTGATCGGCTTCGTTGCCGAACAGGTTGGTGGTCGTGGTGGCGGCCGCGCGGATATGGCGCAAGCCGGTGGGTCCGATGCAGCCGCGTTGCCTGCGGCACTCGACTCTGTCTCTGGCTGGCTCACTGGCCAACTGAACTAAGGATTGGCATGGCATTAATTGTTCAAAAATATGGCGGCACCAGCGTTGGAACCGTCGAGCGGATCCAAGGCGTCGCTGCCAAGGTCAAAGGTTTTCGTGATCAGGGCCATGACGTCGTCGTTGTGGTTTCGGCGATGAGCGGTGAGACCAATCGCTTGATTGGCATGGCGCAAGAAATCAGTGCGCGCCCAATTCCGCGAGAAATGGACGTGCTGGTCTCAACGGGCGAGCAGGTGACCATTGCCTTATTGGCGATGGCATTAGAGACCCTGGGGTGTGCCGCAAAGAGCTACACCGGTGGACAGGTTCGGATTCATACCGACAGTGCGCATACCAAGGCGCGAATTCAGGCGATTGATGATGCCCCCATGCGCGACGATCTGGCCGCCGGTCGGGTCGTGATTGTGGCTGGATTCCAGGGCATGGATAGCGCGGGCAATATCACCACACTTGGACGTGGCGGCTCGGACACCACAGCGGTGGCCCTAGCCGCGGCATTGAAAGCTGATGAGTGTCAGATCTACACCGATGTGGATGGGGTCTACACGACCGATCCCCGCGTGGTCTCGAGTGCACGACGGCTATCGAAAATTACCTTTGAAGAGATGCTGGAAATGGCCTCTCTGGGTTCAAAAGTGCTGCAAATCCGTTCGGTGGAATTTGCTGGCAAATACAACGTACCGCTTCGGGTGCTGTCGACCTTTGAAGACGGCCCAGGCACATTGATTACCACTGAGGAGCTCGATGCGATGGAACAACCGGTGATTTCAGGGATCGCGTTTAACCGCGACGAGGCTAAATTAACGCTCTTAGGTGTGCCCGATGTTCCCGGCGTGGCAGCCAAGATCCTCGCACCTGTGGGTGCGAAGAACATCGAAGTCGATATGATTGTGCAAAATGTCGGCGCCGATCAGACCACAGATTTCACCTTCACGGTGCACCGAAACGATGTGGATTCAGCACATGAGGTTCTGCTAGATGTGGCCAAGGAGTTGGGTGCCCGCGAAGTTCGGAAGGATGCGAAAATTTGTAAGGTATCCGTGGTCGGTGTGGGCATGCGCTCGCATGCAGGGGTCGCCAGTCAGATGTTCACGACCCTAGCTTCGGAAGGCATCAATATCCAAATGATTTCCACTTCAGAAATTAAAATATCTGTGGTGGTTGATGAGAAGTACCTTGAGCTGGCAGTGCGTGCACTTCACGCAGCCTTTGAGCTGGCCGACGGGGATGCACTCGCAAACGCCTGATGCCTTTGCAGGCATCGACCGCCTCTACGGGGCAGGGACTGTCGCCACATTACAGTCCGCCTGCGTGTACGTGGTCGGTGTCGGTGGCGTCGGCTCCTGGGTGGTCGAAAGCCTTGCGCGGTCTGGGGTTGGAGAAATCCGTATGGCGGATTTGGACGACCTGTGTACCAGCAACATCAATCGGCAAATCCACGCCCTGTCTGACACCGTTGGACAGTCGAAAATCGAAGTGATGGCGGCGCGTTGTCGTGCGATTTCGCCATCCATCCGTCTGCGTCTTGACCACACATTCATTACCGAGAAAACCCAA
>CAZVNX010000017.1:0-22148 GCA_964628665.1 uncultured Pseudomonadales bacterium
AGATCCAAACCCAGTTTCATCGGATTGGCTCCGATCGACTGCAACCACTCGGGCGTCGTCGGCGCTAAGTTCAGCGCAACAATAAACTCCGATCCCAGTGCTTTTTGCACCACATCTTTGGCGCGGATTTGTGTTTCAACAGAATCAAAGCGCAAAAGCGCTTGGGTACTTGTCAGATCGCGGCCAACCGGTTCAATCCCAGCAAGCACCAGTGCGCCTTCCGCACGTTCAACATCGGCTGTCGCCAGCACATTGGTCGAGCGGGCCGCGGAAATCTGCAGGCTCGGGTCATCCGGAAAGCCATTGGGTAATCCATAGAGTGTGCCGAGAACCAGAGCGACGGCCACAACGACCGTCTTCCAGATTGAGAAACGTTGAATCACAAGTTATCCAATATTAGGCGTTGGTCATGTCCTTGATGGTGCCTTTCGGCAACAACACGGCAACGGCAGGCTTCTGCACTAACACAGACACACCCTCGGCAATCTCAACGGTCAACACGTCGTCAGCGACCTTGGTGATACGGCCCATCAAACCACCACCTGTGGCGATCTCGTCACCTTTAGCCAGGTTCTCGATGAGATTTTTGTGTTCCTTCGCGCGCTTCTGTTGTGGGCGCCACAACAAGAAATAGAAGATGGCAATGAAGCCCACCAACATGAGGATTTGGAACATGGGATCTGGCCCTGGAGGGGCCGTGTTTGCATATGCAGCTGAAATCATCGGTTGTCTCGTCCAATACGATCAGAAAGTCGCGTAAAACTACAGTGTGGCGGCCTCGCAGGCAACCGTTCGGTAGGCCTTTGTCCAGAAAGCCGGCAAAATCGGCCATCAAAGTTGGCCATATTGAGTCGAGGCACACCCAATCGGTATACGCTAACTTAGCCTCTCAAGAGTGCTCGGCTTAATGATCCGTGAGTGGTGGGATTTCCAGCCCGCGACTTTGATAAAAACCCTGCACAAATCCATCCAAATCATGCGCCTCAATGGCATCACGCAAACCTTGCATCACACGCTGATAGTGGCGCAGGTTATGGATTGTATTGAGCGTCGCGCCCAACATCTCGCCGCACTTATCCAAGTGATGCAAATACGCGCGGCTGTAGTGCTGACAGGTGTAGCAGTCACAGTGCGGATCAATGGGGCCTGGATCCGTTCGATTGGCCGCGTTTCTTAACTTTAATACACCCTCATCGGTAAACAGGTGTCCGTTTCGGGCGTTTCGGGTCGGCATCACGCAGTCAAACATATCAACCCCACGACGTACCCCCTCGACCAGATCTTCGGGCTTGCCCACCCCCATCACATAGCGGGGTTGATCCACTGGCAGTTTCGGGGCCGTATGCGAGAGCACCTTGAACATCTCATCTTTCGGCTCACCGACGGATAGGCCGCCAATGGCATAGCCATCAAAACCCATCTCAACCAAGGCCTCGAGGCTCTGATCGCGCTGATCTAAAAACATCGATCCTTGCACGATGCCAAAGAGCGCCGATGGCGAGTCACCGTGCGCATCGAGTGAGCGTTTGGCCCATCGAAGACTCAATTCCATCGAGGCTTGTGAGTCCCGTTCACTGACCGGATAGGGTGTGCACTCATCAAAGATCATCACAATGTCCGAACCCAGTGCACGCTGCACCGCCATCGAATGCTCCGGATCAAGCCAGACTTCAGAGCCATCCACTGGGCTTCGAAACTTCACGCCAGCTTCAGTGATTTTCCGCATCTTACCGAGGCTGAACACCTGAAACCCGCCAGAATCCGTCAGGATCGGCTTATCCCAGTGAATCATCTGGTGCAGCCCACCAAGGGCTTCGACCTGCGCATGACCGGGTCGCAACATCAAATGGAAGGTGTTGCCTAATAAGATCTCAGCACCGCTATCGGCCACTTGTTCTGTGGTCACGCCTTTGACCGTGCCATAGGTGCCAACAGGCATAAACGCGGGGGTTTGGATGGTCCCGCGTGGAAAGGTAATTTCACCACGCCTGGCAAGGCCATCGGTGGTTTTCACCTGAAACTGCATATGACATTCAGGACGCATGTCGGGCCTCCTTGGGATCACAGGTGATCAAACACGCATCGCCGTAACTGAAGAAGCGATACTCAGACTCCACTGCTGTCTGATAGGCCGCCCTTATGCGCTCATAGCCGCCAAAGGCTGATACCAACATTAACAATGTCGACTCAGGTAAATGAAAGTTCGTAAACAACACATCACAGATTCGGAACCGATGACCTGGCGTGATAAAAATCGAGGTCTCATCGGTCTGTGCCGAGACGCGGTCTTCACCGAGCCGAGCGGCTGCGCCCTCTAAGCAGCGCATGCTGGTGGTGCCGATGGCGATCACACGCCGCCCGTCTAATTTAGCTTGGTTGATGATCTCGGCAACCTCTTCGGTGATGCGATACCACTCCGCATGCATCTGATGCTCAGAAAGATCCTCAACCCGCACCGGATTGAAAGTGCCTGCACCGACATGCAAGGTGATCTCACACCAATGCGCACCGCGGGCTTTGAGGGCCTCAATCATGGCAGCATCGATGTGCAGACCGGCCGTGGGTGCCGCCACCGCACCGGCGTCCTTGGCAAAGACGGTTTGGTACCGTTGGCGATCCGCTTCGGTATCGGCACGCTTGATATAGGGGGGTAGTGGGATGTGACCAAATTGCTCGGCCATCTCCAAGATCACCACACCGGGCGCGCTGTGTAAGAGAAACAGATCGCCGTCGCGGCCGGTCACTTCAAGCGTAAAACCACCGTCCATGTGGAGCACAGCACCGGGTTTTGGCGTCTTTGAGGCTTTGACGAAGGCTTTGATTTCCGTATCACTTAAGAGCCGTTCGATCATCACCTCAACACGACCGCCACTGGCTTTCTCGCCATAGAGCCTCGCAGGAAATACGCGCGTGTTGTTGGCGACGATCACATCCCCTGGTTCAATCAGTTCGACCAAATCCGAGACCTGACGATGCGCAATCGGCGCATCTGGCGTAATCACCATCAGTCGACTGTCGGTGCGATTGGCAAGGGGCTCCGAGGCAATCAGTGCCTCTGGCAATAGGTAAGTGAAGTCTTGGCGTTTCAAATGATGTCCTCAAGTGCGAGACGCAGTCTAATGGGCTCAATTATTTTCACAAGGCGGCGAGACAGGCCCCGCATTGTTCTTTGACCCGCGTGGCCATGAGATCTGAGACCTCAGATGGCAACCCAAGCGCACTGGCCTCTTGGGGTAATGTCATCAACACCTCAACAATTGCATGCATCACAGTCTCGAGCTCAACGCGCGTCATGCTGGCTGCTTCCGCCAATGCCATCAGCGCCTCTTTGGAGGGATGCGAACCGAAACCACGATAACTCATCGCATGCTCGCCAAAGGGGTGCGGGCTATAGGTCACATCAAACCAGGGAGCGGGCTCCCAACCGCCATGATCGCGCTGTAAAAATGCCCAATTCTTGGTGTGATCGTCATGATTGAGCGCCAATAAATTGAATAACGCGCGTCGGCATTGAAGCTTTGCGACTGCAGGTGATTGACACAAAAATCGCGACGCCTTGATCAAATCCACATAATCAAGGCTAGGTGCCCGATAGTCTGCATCCAACAGTCCGCAGGCACTGAGCATGTGTAGGCGTCCACCAGCCTTGGTGACATCAAAGCGCTTCACAGCCAGCCACTGGGTTGCACCGGATTCAGGAGGTGCATCGACCAACGCCCAGGTACAGGGCTGACAGCCAGCTTTTTCCGCCAAGGTGAGATACAGGGCTTCGGCAATCCCTTCGTTGTGACCAAGCGCTGTCCGCCCGGTGGTGAACTTTACAATCCAGGCCTGATCGCCTGGTGCAGGTGAGAGCCGGATGCGCTGAAGGGTTGGATCGTCGCTATATACGAGCGCCTTGGGTCGCGCACCACCGGATGAGCCGACCTGCATCAGTGCGCTGAGTAATGCATCCGAGCGCCCTTCAAACAGCATCTGCGCAGCCACACCGAGCGCGCTGAGATCGGGGGCCTGCTCCGCCAATTCAATGGGCACGGACGGATGAAACCGAAGTGCGCCGATACCGGAATCGCCGAGCAATGCCAGACGATCCATAGCGGTCAGTGCAAATGGATCACCACCTATCCGCCGGATGTACCGATCCATCAGTAAACGCCCCCACCCGTCGGGCAACGCGTCGGAAAACACGCCGTGCAATCGCTCGTGTGGCTCTCTGGGTGCTTTTTGTAAGCGGTTGTCAGCGTGGAGTTTGAGCGGTGACAGATTGCCAAAACGTGGGTAATACCCTGCGTCGTACTGGAAAAAGACGCCCTGTGTATTTTGTGCCAAGACCCCCACCACCACGGTTTCGCCCGATTCCAAAATTCTCGAGATGTCTAACCGACGGACAGTCTCAGACATCGGACAGGACCTCTGCGATGGTTTGTGGCTCGGGCTTAAGTGACTGCGTCAGCGCCAAGAGTGCGTGTAGATCATCGAGACATTCCCACAACAAACAAAACTGCCGCAATGAGATCTCGCCTGACAACTCGAAACGCTTAATGGTCGCCGCCGGGACGGTGCTCAACTGAGCCAAGCGTGCACGTGAGAGTTTTCGTGCGCGCCGCTTCGTTCGCAGGTGATCAGCTAACCGACGCTGGAGCTCAGGTGAATGCAAAAATGGATCAATCATGGGCATCATGTTATCCGAAAATGCGAAATAAGTCCTTATATGGACATCATGATATCTATTATTTGCAAACCAAAACCTGTCCATCTCATCGCACAGCGCTCCCTAAGCGGAGACGCCGCCAAGGATGCATGTGCGTCTGTTGCGCGCAAAAGATGACAACCGTGAACGCTTTGTTTACTATCCGCATCCCGTTGCCGAAGTGGTGGAACTGGTAGACACGACGGATTCAAAATCCGTTGCCTTTGCGGGCTTGGGGGTTCGAGTCCCCCCTTCGGTACCATTTTCCCGGGCGTGCCCGGCCACGGAAGATCACGCCCGTGTCAAAAGTCAGCTGCTACATCATTGCCTTTAATGAAGCCAATAAGATCCGCCCTGCGATTGAGAGTGTGATCCATTGGGCTGACGAGGTGATCTTGTGCGATTCGCATTCGACGGATGACACAGCCGCCATCGCCGAGTCCTTGGGCGCGCGCGTTATACAAATCGACTTTGATGGATTTGGGAAACTTCGAAACGAAGCCCTCAAAGCCTGCTCCCATGACTGGATTTTTTCTCTCGACTCCGATGAACGCTGCACCCCGGAAGCGCGTGATGAGATCCTTTCGATCGTTCGTGCCAACGATCCTGAAGGTCCAGTGGCGTACTTCATGCCGCGGCAAAACTATTTGCTCGGCCGGTGGGTCCGCCACTCGGGATGGAATCCAGACTACCGCCAACCGCAACTCTTTCGAAAGGGTGCGCTCTCCTACACGCTGGATGAAGTCCATGAAGGCTATGTGTGTGAGGGACCGATCGGACATTTAACCCAAGCCATTTGGCAGTTTCCGTTTGAAAACCTGGCACAGATGCTTCATAAGGCACAGCGTTACTCGACACTCGGCGCGGACAAACTGAACCGCCAAGGCAAGCGTGGAAGCCTCAGTAAGGCCGCCATCCATGGGTTGTCCATGTTTCTAAAAATCTTTCTAGTCAAAAGCGGTTGGCGTGATGGACGTGCTGGATTTGCCATTGCGATCGGTGGTGGCATTGGCGCGTTTTATAAGTACGCCAAACTGGCCGAACTGCAACACGACTGGTCCGAACCTCGCATGCCGCCGGTTGGGAAGCCTGACTGATGCTGCATCACGCTGCACTCGCCACTGTGATCGCGACCGGCACTCTGATCTATGCCTCCCTCATGCACGAGCCAGATTTGGCCGATTTTCACGCATCGGAGTTGCAAGGCATTCTCCTTGAGGCGCGCCCAGCCTTCGCTGAAAACAACGCCATCACAGACGACCGCGCACGCTTTGCTGAGCTCATGATGCGCTATGCGGATGCGGAAAATGACCGAATGCAGGCGGCAGCGGCGCTCATTGATCCAGCAATCGAACGCCAAGCCCGAAATGTGAGGACAGACACACGCGATCCCGCATTGGGGCTCCTGATGCAATACTTTGGTGTGCCTGAGATGGAAAATCTCGAGGAGCTGGCTCTGACCTTAAAAAAGCGGGCTGCGCCACTTCCCCCCAAACTGGTTGCCGTGCAGGCAGCCATTGAATCTGCCTGGGGCACGTCGCGCTTTGCCACCGAGGGCATGAATCTCTTCGGTCACCAATGCTACAGCCAAGGCTGTGGCATCAAGCCCTTGGATCGACCTGAAAGCTCCAACTTGGAAGTGCGCCGGTTTGACAGTATCGGGGACTCGGTTGCGGCCTATTATCAGAACATCAACTCGCATCGGGCATATCGACAACTGCGCGCTACACGCCATGCGCTGGTCCTCGACAATGCACCGGTGACAGCGGTTGCACTGATTCCTGCTCTCGGCTCCTATTCGGAACGCGGTGGCGCCTATTTACGCTCACTTCGAAGTCTCTTGCGGTCTGAGTATGTGGTGCTTGCTGCAGAGACACCGCGTCCATGAAGGTCGAACCCGCCCCCGTCTGGAAACGACTGCTCGCCTATGTCTATGACGCGCTCATTTTAACCGCTCTGGTGTTGGTCGCGACCTTGATCGCAGCACTCCTTTCTGGGGGTGAAGCGCCTGCCTGGCTGACACAATCACTGATTGCCGTCTTTGGCTTAGGGTATTTTTGGCTCTCATGGAGCCTTGGTGGCAAGACCGCTGGCATGCGCGCATGGCGCTTACGGGTGGTCACCGAGGATGGACATGCGCTGTCTAAACAACAGGCACTGTTGCGTCTTCTCGCCTGCTTAGGTGCGGCGGCACCTCTCCTATTGGCACTCTTTACCGCCTGGTTTTCAGCCAACAGGCAAACCATCTATGACCGTCTCTCGAAAACCCGCGTCGTCGTCGAGCCCAAACCGCCAAAGCAACCAGCAACTAGCGAAGCAGTCGCGGCGTCAAAAGAAGCGGAATCAAAAGCGGCAAAATAATAGCGAAGGCTGGGTGCCAACCGGCTAAAAACACCGCAGGCGCGGCCATGTCCATGGCGTATTTAAATACCAAGCCCAATAACACCGCCAAAAAGACGCGTGTCGACATCCCAAGGCTTCGCAGCGATCCAAAAGCGGTTGCTGAGGCCAAGAGTGCGAGGATGACAAGGGTCACAGGCAACAGCATCCGTTGCCAAAAGAGCTGCGTGTGCGCTCGCGCATTGAGCCCTTCATCAGCGAGATACTGAGACGCATCCCACAAATCAGACAATGCCAATGCCTCAGGGGTTTGCACCAACCAACGCACCTCACGTGCGCTCAATTGCGTTGACTGCTCCACGGTTGCTGTCACCGCTTCAATGACGGTCGGCGCGAAGGTCAAGGTGACCGCATCAGTCAATCGAACAGCACCGTCTAACCAGCTCACCTGATCAGACGCTACCAAGCGCGCCACCTCATCACGATCCGGATGCAATGTCACCTGCTTCCAATTCACCACCTGACCGTCGGCGGCACCGGTCAACTGGACGTAGTGTCCATCTTCACGCGTCCACACCACGGTCGGCGAGGCACCTTGGGTTTTTGACTCTTTGAGCGCCTGCGAAAATTGCTCAGACTGCGGCATGCCATATTCCCCAATCACGAGAGAGGCCAGCAATATTGGCGACAAGGCCAACACGATCTTGCCGAAAATCTGCCCCACGCTGAGACCAGCCGCGCGCAGCACTGTGAGCTCACTGGATTGCGCAAGCCCCCCAAGGCCGCTGGCCACGGCAATCAATACAATCAGGGGCAGATCAAGATACAGCCTTCGAGGCATGCCGCTGATCGACACAAACAGCGCATCGAGGAAACCATACTGCGCGTGTGGACCTTTGACCTCATCGAGGACCCGAAACACCAGCTCGAGGCCCAAAAACACCACAAACACGACCGCAAAAGACAGCCAAATCGCCCGCGCAATGAGCCAGGTTGAGCGACTCATGCCCACCCTCGACGCTTCACCCAAGGACCAACAAACAGGATCACGACAATCAGACCGAGCACCACCAGATGCACCAAAAATACACCCGGCCAGGGTGGGATTTCACCACGCATGAC
Organism: uncultured Pseudomonadales bacterium; assembly: GCA_964628665.1. Lineage (GTDB taxonomy): Bacteria > Pseudomonadota > Gammaproteobacteria > Pseudomonadales > Litorivicinaceae > HIMB30. The sequence goes on from CAZVNX010000017.1 coordinate 8,153, forward strand.
CGCCTTTTGGGCAAAGGACAAACCCGTCATATAAAAGAACTGAAACAGGATCACTGGAATCACCCACAAGAACCGGCTTTGCCGTGGTGATCCCCGACCCAGTAAAAAGGCAAAGGGCAGCATCAATAGACACATCATCGGGAGTGAGACCCGCCAAGAGGCAATGGCCAGCTCTTGGCGGCCGCCTCTGGCGATCAAGGCCTCAGTACTCAGCGTCTCAAGGGAACCTGGCCGTTCGGTCGCATCAGGCAGTAAACGAATCAGGTACCGATCAAAGCGTGAGACTTCCCAATCGAGTTGATCTGGACTGCCGACGTGTTTATAGCCGTCAAAAAGCACCAGATATTTTTCACCCTCAGTAAATTCTTGGCGGGCTGTTTTACCGGTCAGAAAGACATCGACCTTGCGCGCTTTGGAGGGTTCAACAATAAACACATCCAAAAGCGACTGCCGATCTTCAGAGATCGCTTCGGCATAGATCAGTCGACCCGACTTTCCTGTTTGGAACCGACCGGGTACGACGGTGTCAAACACCGTCAACCGCTCGCGTGCATCGACCTGACGGTCGAGCTCACGGGCGACCTCGGGTGAGAGCACCAGACTCAACCAGCCAACCACACAGGCGACCAGCACCGCAGGCAGTGTGACGAGGCCAAACAAGCGTCGGTTGGAGTAGCCCGCCGCACGCAGCACAGCGAGTTCAGAATCTTGGTTCAAACGGCTCATGACAAGTAAGACCGACAGGGTCAGAGCCAAGGGTAAGATCAGCTCAAGGCTTGAGGGCACCCGCCAGACAATCATGGTCAGCATCAGCTCGACCGAGAGTTCACCATTGGCGGCTTTTTCCAAAAACTGGATAAATCGACCGCTCAACACCACCAACAACAAGACCACAGAGACTGCGGTGGCTGTGGTGAGAATCTCACGACTGAAGTACCTGAGAATGACCAAATGTCCTACACTCGCTCAATTAGATTCAAAAACAACAAGGAGTCACCCATGGAGCTACGTCTTGAGACGGCCCCTCTGATCGATTTGGCCACCGACTGTTTGGTCGTTGGTGTTCCCGAGACCGACAGTGTAGAGCCAACCGGCTCAGAACTCGACACACTGATTGCGGAATTGATCGAATCCGGTGACTTCAAAGCCGCTCTGGGCACCACGCTGGTATTGCGGCATCCCCGTGATCTCTCGGCCATGCGCTTGGTGCTTGTGGGCCTTGGCAAGGACGACAAACGCACGGCCTTTGCCGAACAAGAGGCCTTTATAGGCTTGGGTAAGCTCCTGAAGTCACTGCCCGTGACGGAAGTGACGCTCGACATCCAAAGCCTCACTGGCGGCGAATCGGCTCGCATTGAGCGGCTGGGTTATGGCATTGAGTGGGCGCAGTATCGATACAGCGCCACCAAACCGATCAAGGATCCCGGCAAGGTCGTTGATACGCTGGTGCTCGTTGGTGAAGCCAATGCACAGGCAGCCCTCGAGCAGGGTCTCCGACTGGGTCGCGGCGCGAACCTGACACGGAGCCTTGGCGATCTGCCACCGAATACCTGTACACCACGCTATTTGGCCGACCAGGCGGTGGCCTTGGCTGAGCGTTTCAGTACGATGAGCTGTGAGGTGTTTGACGAAGACACCATGACCGAAATCGGCATGCATTGCTTACTCTCGGTGTCACGCGGATCGGATGAACCGGCGCGCTTTATCATCTTGAACTACCAAGGCGGCACACCCGGTGACAAGCCTAAAGTGCTTGTTGGCAAGGGCGTGACCTTTGACACCGGCGGCATCAGCTTAAAACCCGGTGCTGGCATGGATGAAATGAAATACGACATGTGCGGTGCCGCCACCGTCATGGGTTGCATGCAGACCATCTGTGAAATGGGCCTCAAAGCCAATGTGATTGGTGTCATTGCAGCGGTGGAAAACATGCCCTCCGGTCGTGCCACTAAGCCTGGGGACGTGGTCAGTACGCTCTCAGGTAAGACCGTGGAAATCTTAAACACGGATGCTGAAGGCAGACTGATTCTCTGTGACGCACTGACCTATGTGGAGCGGTTTGATCCAGAGGCGGTCATCGATATTGCAACCCTCACAGGCGCATGCCTCATTGCCCTTGGTAAACACAACACCGGACTCTTAAGTACGGACGATGCGCTTGCAGACACCCTTCTTCGCCTTGGGCGTGAGGCGGGCGATCCCTGCTGGCGCCTGCCAATTGAGGAGCCCTATCAGAAGCTACTTGATAGTAACTTCGCAGACATGGCCAATATCGGTGGTCGTGACGCTGGTACCATTACAGCCGCCTGCTTCCTCTCGCGCTTTACCGAAAACTACCCCTGGGCGCACTTGGATATCGCAGGCACCGCCTGGTTTAGTGGCGGCAAAGCCAAGGGTGCCTCAGGACGGCCTGTGCCCTTGTTGGTCTCTTGGCTGCGCGGATGAGCGACATCCAACCCAAATGACCAAGGTCTCTTATTACATTCTCGGTGATGCCGATCCTGAGGCGCGCCAAGCGTTTGCCCTGAAGTTTGTACGCCAATCCTTCCGCAAAGGCTTGGACGTGCATCTGCACGTGCCGAGCCACGACGATGCGCTCACGCTTGATACGCTTCTCTGGGCGGATGACGAGAGTTTTCTCCCACACGACATCACCACCATGGATGCGCCCGCACAGTCGCCGGTTACCATCGGCTGGGACGACCCGATCGGTCGCCATGGCATCTTGGTCAATCTCGGTGGCCCATTGCCTGAGTGGTTCTCGCACTTTGCGCATCTGGTGGAAGTGGTAATCCAAGAGCCCTCAGTACTGGCCGACACCCGTGCAAACTGGCAACATCTTAAATTCCAAGGCTATCCAATGACACAACACGATCTCCGTTCATGACCGACACATTAAAAACCACCTACGATCCCGCTTCGATTGAATCCCACTGGTACCAGTTTTGGGAGCAAAACGGCCACTTCGCGCCGACAGGCACGGGCAGCCCCTATGCCATCATGATTCCGCCACCGAACGTGACGGGCTCGCTGCACATGGGCCACGCGTTCCAAGACACCATCATGGACGCGCTGATTCGTTACCACCGGATGCTGGGTCACGACACGCTGTGGCAGGTCGGCACAGATCACGCGGGCATTGCGACCCAGATGTTGGTCGAACGGCAATTGCAGGCGTCGACCGGCCAATCGCGTCACGATCTCGGCCGCGAGGCATTTTTAGACAAGGTTTGGGAGTGGAAGGCCACCTCAGGCGGGATGATCACCCAGCAACTGCGCCGCATGGGTGCCAGTGTCGACTGGTCACGTGAACGTTTTACCATGGATGAGGGATGCTCAACGGCAGTCCGCGAGGTCTTTATTCAACTGTTCGACGAGGGTCTCATTTACCGCGGCCAACGGTTGGTCAACTGGGATCCAGTCCTGCATACCGCGATCAGTGATTTGGAAGTCTTAAGTGAAGAAGAACAGGGCTCCCTGTGGCACTTCCGCTACCCACTCACCGATGGTTCAGGACATCTGGTGGTGGCCACCACACGGCCTGAGACCATGCTCGGTGATACGGCGGTGGCAGTGCACCCAGAGGATCCCCGGTATCAGCATCTGATCGGCAAAACCATTGCGCTTCCGCTGACCGATCGTGAGATCCCGATCATCGCCGATGATTATGTGGATCCTGAATTCGGTACAGGCTGTGTGAAGATCACCCCCGCTCATGACTTCAATGACTACGCCATGGGCGAACGCCATGGACTCCCTGTCATCAACATCCTAACCAAAGACGCCAAGCTCAATGAGGCGGTCCCAAGCACCTATCAGGGCATGGACCGCTTCGATGCGCGCGCACGGATTGTGGCCGATCTCGATGCCTTGGGCTTATTGGAAAAAATCGATCCACACACACTGAAGGTCCCTCGTGGCGACCGCTCGGGAGTTGTGATTGAGCCGTTATTGACAGATCAATGGTTTGTTGCGGTCGAAAGCCTCGCGAAGCCCGCCATCGAGGCGGTGGAATCCGGCGCCATTGAATTTGTGCCCAAGCAGTGGGAGAACACCTACTTCGCTTGGATGCGGGACTTAAAAGACTGGTGTATCTCACGACAACTCTGGTGGGGACATCGGATTCCGGCCTTTTATGGACCGGATGGCGCGATCTACGTGGCCGAGGATGAAGCGGCCGCACGGGCCAAATACGGTCTCGGTGAGGATGTTCGGTTAGTCCAAGACGAGGATGTCTTGGATACCTGGTTTTCGTCTGCGCTCTGGACCTTCTCAACGCTTGGATGGCCTGAAAAAACTGAGGCGCTCCTGAAATACCATCCCACCAGTGTCTTGGTCACAGGCTTTGACATCATTTTCTTCTGGGTCGCCCGGATGATCATGATGACGCTGAAGTTCACAGGCCAGGTGCCTTTCAAAACGGTCTATGTGCATGGCCTTGTGCGCGATGCCGAAGGCCAGAAGATGAGTAAGTCCAAGGGCAATGTGCTCGACCCGATCGATTTGATCGATGGCATTGGGCTTGAGGAATTGGTCGCCAAGCGCACCGGCAGCCTCATGCAGCCACAAATGAAGCTCGAGATTGAGGCCGCCACGCGGCGACAATTCCCTGAGGGTCTGGGCGCCTATGGCACCGATGCGCTGCGATTTACCTTTTGTTCCCTGGCATCCACTGGGCGCGACATCAATTTTGATGTGGGCCGCATCGAGGGCTATCGGAATTTCTGCAACAAACTCTGGAACGCCAGCCGGTTTGTCTTGATGAAGGTCGATGGTCACACGCTTGACGATACCAAGCCCGAACACTTAACGGTCTTTGATCGCTGGATCCGAAGCCTTCTCCAGCACACCGAAGCACGGGTCGCCGAAGCCATTGGCCAATACCGCTTTGATTTGGCCAGCCAAGCGATCTATGAGTTTGTCTGGAACGAATACTGTGACTGGTACTTGGAGTTGACCAAACCCATCCTGTTTGAAGATGGCGCCAGTCCCGAGATCCAGGCGGCCACGCGACGCACACTTGTCGGCGTATTAGAGACCATCTTGCGACTTGCACATCCGATCATGCCCTACATCACTGAGGAGCTCTGGCAAGAAATCGCGCCACGGATCGGTCGTGGTGGTGAAACGATCTCCAAGGCGCCCTACCCGATCGCGGATGACAGCAAAATTGATCTGGAAGCGGAAGCCGATGTCGCCTGGATGAAACAGGTCATTGTCGCGATCCGCACCATCCGTGGCGAAATGAACCTGTCGCCAGCGAAAGCCATTCCGGTGGTGTTCACTGAAGGCTTAGAGGCCGACCGTGAGCGATTGACCCGTTTACAGAGCCTCATCGTGCAGCTTGCGAAACTAAGCGACGTCCAAGTACTCGGCGCCGGCGCAACTGTGCCACCCTCTTCCATGCAGTTGGTGGGCGCACTGGAGGTGCACGTGCCGATCGCTGGGCTGATCGATGTGGATGCAGAAATCGCACGCCTCACCAAACAAAGCCAAAAACTCGCACAAGACATCCAAGGGCTCACCGGCAAACTCAGTAATCCTGGGTTTACCGATAAAGCACCGGCGGAGGTCGTCGCGCGCGAGGAAAGCCGACTGCTGGAGGCCAAGGCCAACCTCGAGAAAATTACTGTCACGATTGAGGCCTTAAAACAGCCCTAAAGGCGGACAGCCTGTCCAATCAATGAACTCAGACTGATGAAAAAAATTTATCGGTGAAGGGTGAAATTGAGGTTATCCACAAGTCGTACAAAAGCGAGCCCAGTGTTTCTCTGGGCTTTCGCTTTTTGGCCCAATCTTCTCCCCATCTTATCCACAAAAACTTTGGGTTGACTTCATCCCTAACCACACTATCTTGTGTCCTGTTATGCAACCAACCCCAAGATGTTGGGGTGGCCAGAAAAAGACAAACCAAGGACATGGTGGAGGGCGTATGTATCAATCGAGTCGCGTAAGCGGACAGCAAGACGAGCAGACAGTGGCACCGCAGGCTGTCAGTAGCACGCCAAGCGTCACGCCCTCACCGGGCGAAATCCGGGTCATGAAGCGCAATGGTGCGGTCGTCAGTTTCGATCCGACAAAGATCGTTGTGGCGATGAGCAAAGCCTTTTTGGCCGTCGAAGGACACACAGCTGCTGCCAGCAACCGGATCCACGAGACCGTTGAACGCCTCACAGCCCAGGTCGTCGACACCTTCCGCCGCCGCATGCCCTCCGGTGGCATCGTGCACATTGAAGATATTCAAGACCAGGTTGAATTGTGCTTGATGCGCAATGGTGAACACCGCGTGGCTCGCGACTATGTCCTGTACCGCGAAGAACGAAAGCGCCTGCGCTCCGATAGCGTCTCTGCACCCCGTGAGATGCACCCTGAAATCAAGATCGTGAAAGCCGATGGTTCGCGTGAGCCGCTCGATGTAGGTCGTCTCAAGACCGTCATTGGTGAAGCCTGTGAAGGGCTGTCGGATGTCGACGGTGAGGTGGTCTTAAACGAGACCCTGAAGAATCTCTATGACGGTGTCACACAGGAAGACGTCAACACGGCACTGATCATGAGTGCACGGACCCTGGTTGAGAAAGAGCCGAATTACTCCTATGTCACCGCACGCTTGTTGCTCGATGACATCCGCGCCAAGGGCTTGAGTCGGCTGGGCGTGGCCGAGAAAGCCACCCAATTTGAAATGGAGCGGCTGTACCCAGACGCTCTGAAAGCCTTTTTGACCCTGGCTGTTGAGAGCGAACTCGTCTCTTCGGATCTTCTTGAGTACAACCTTGAGAAGATGGGTGCAGCCTTGATTGCTGAGCGCGACAACCAATTCACCTATTTAGGCCTGCAGACGCTGTATGACCGCTACTTCATCCACAAGGACGATGTGCGGATTGAATTGCCTCAGGTTTTCTTCATGCGGATCGCCATGGGCTTGGCATTAAAAGAAGCCAACCGTGAAGAGCGTGCCATTGAGTTCTACCAATTGCTGTCAAGCTTTGACTACATGGCGTCCACGCCGACACTGTTTAACTCAGGCACACTGCGCAGCCAGCTTTCAAGTTGCTATCTGACGACGGTGCCTGACAATCTTGATGGCATCTACTCGGCAATCCGCGACAACGCCATGCTATCCAAGTGGGCTGGTGGCCTTGGGAATGACTGGACACCTGTCCGCGCACTGGGTTCATACATCAAGGGAACCAATGGCAAGAGCCAGGGTGTCGTGCCCTTCTTGAAAGTGGTCAACGATACGGCAGTTGCAGTAAACCAAGGCGGCAAGCGGAAAGGTGCGGTCTGTGCGTACCTTGAGACTTGGCACATGGACATCGAAGAGTTCTTGGAGCTTCGGAAGAATACCGGTGATGACCGTCGCCGGACCCATGACATGAATACAGCCAACTGGGTGCCTGATCTGTTCATGAAGCGAGTCTTCGAAGACGGTGAGTGGACGCTTTTCTCACCAGCCACCTGCCCAGATCTCCACGATCTCTTCGGACGTGCCTTTGAAACACGTTACGAAGAATATGAAGCCATGACCCGTTCAGGTGAACTGAAGCTCTTTAAGCGTGTGCAGGCCAAAGATCTGTGGCGCAAAATGTTGTCGATGCTGTTTGAAACAGGCCACCCGTGGATCACATTCAAGGACGCGTGCAATCTTCGAAGCCCGCAGCAACATGCTGGCGTGGTGCACTCATCAAACCTGTGCACAGAGATCACTCTGAACACCAACATCGATGAGATCGCGGTCTGTAACCTGGGTTCAGTGAACCTGCGTCAGCACGTCAGCCGCGACGGTGGACTCGATCGCGAGAAGCTTGCTAAGACTGTGAAAACTGCAGTGCGGATGCTCGACAACGTCATCGACATCAACTACTACGCAGTCCCACAAGCCCAGAACTCAAACTTCAAGCATCGCCCTGTGGGCTTGGGCATCATGGGCTTCCAAGATGCGCTTTACGAATTGGGACTTGCCTATGGCTCTGATGAGGCTGTGGCCTTCGCTGATGAGTCGATGGAGGTCATTTCCTACTTCGCCATTGAGGCGTCGGCTGAGCTTGCCCGTGAGCGTGGTGCTTATGAGAGTTTTGATGGCAGCCTCTGGTCTGAGGGCTGCTTACCGATTGATTCCATTGCAAAATTGAGGGAAGAACGTGGAGCCAATTACCTTAACATGGACACCTCCTGCCGACTCGATTGGAGCGGACTCCGCGAAAAAGCCAAAGGTGGCATGCGGAACTCAAACGTCATGGCCATCGCACCGACAGCCACGATCGCAAACATCACGGGCGTGTCGCAGTCGATTGAGCCCACATATCAAAACCTCTATGTGAAAAGTAACCTCTCAGGTGAGTTCACTGTCGTGAATCCTTACCTGGTCCGTGATTTGAAAGAGCGTGGACTGTGGGACAACGTCATGGTCAACGACCTGAAGTATTACGACGGATCGGTGCAACAAATTGCCCGCATCCCCGATGACCTGAAAGCGATGTATGCGACAGCGTTTGAAATCGAAACCCGCTGGATTGTCGAAGCGGCAGCGCGTCGTCAGAAATGGATCGATCAGGCACAGAGCCTGAACATCTATATCGCCAATGCCAACGGGAAGAAGCTTGATGTGACCTACCGGATGGCCTGGTTCAGTGGTCTGAAAACAACCTATTACTTGCGTGCACTGGGCGCCACATCGGCGGAGAAATCCACTATCAACAAGTCCAACCTGAACGCGGTCAGTATGGCCCAGGTTGCCGAGGTGGCTGAGGCCGCCGCTGTACCCAAGGCCTGTAGTTTGGATGATCCAGACTGCGAAGCCTGCCAATAATTAAGATCGAGGAAAGACAATGCTGAATTGGGATTCATTTCATGAGCCGGAAGAGCTGATCAAGGCACCACCGGCGCCACCTGTTAAGCGGACTGAAACTGCCACTGCCGAAACATCGGCGCCTGCAGTCGACACCACACGTTACGAGCCAACTGGGTCTGCAGCCTATGAAGCGGCGAAGAAGGCACTGGAGCAACTCGATGTTGCACCAGGTCTTGAAGAACTGGAAATGGGCGCTGAGCGCGTTGAGGTAGATGACAAGCGCATGATCAACTGCCGCGCCGATCTCAATCAGCTGGTGCCGTTTAAGTATGACTGGGCCTGGACCAAGTACTTAGATGGATGCGCCAACCATTGGATGCCGCAAGAAATCAACATGACGCAAGACATCGCGTTATGGCGCTCAAACGATGGCTTGACAGCCGATGAGCGGAAGATTGTGATGCGGAACCTCGGCTTCTTCTCAACCGCGGATTCCTTAGTGGCCAATAATCTGGTGTTGTCGATCTATCGGTTGATCACCAACCCAGAGTGTCGCCAGTATTTGCTGCGCCAAGCGTTCGAAGAAGCGATTCACACCCATGCATACCAGTACTGCATTGAGTCGCTCGGCATGGACGAAGGCGAGATCTTCAATATGTACCGTGAAGTTCCCGCGGTCGCCAAGAAGGCGGCTTGGGCACTGAAGTACACCCAAGCCATTGGCAACCCAACCTTCCAAACAGGCACGGTTGAGAATGACCAGGAGCTACTTCAGAACCTGATCGCATTCTATTGCGTGTTGGAAGGACTCTTCTTCTACTGCGGATTCTCACAGATCCTGTCGATGGGTCGCAGAAACAAGATGACCGGCGTTGCAGAGCAGTTCCAGTACATCTTGCGTGACGAGTCCATGCACGTGAACTTTGGTGTGGATGTCATCAACCAGATCAAGAACGAAAACCCACAGCTGTGGACGCAAGAGTTCCAGGCCAAGATCACGCAGATGATTTTGGAAGGTTTGGCGCTTGAGATCGAATACGCACGCGACACCATGCCACGTGGCGTCTTGGGTATGAATGCACAGATGATGGAAGATTATCTGAAGTTCATCACCAACCGTCGTCTGACACAGATTGGTTTGTCTGAGCAGTTCGCCGGTGTAGAGAACCCCTTCCCTTGGATGAGTGAGATTATGGATCTCAGAAAAGAGAAGAATTTCTTCGAGACCCGTGTGACGGAATACCAGGTGGGTGGCGCACTGTCTTGGGACTGATGCGTCTCTGACTGCCAATCGCATGTGAAAAAGCCCAGACAGTGTCTGGGCTTTTTTGTGTCTGAGAGAACGCGCCGGTCGAACGCAGCACTCTGATGGGTGTCAATTCAAAGACGGTGTGGTTCGCTCATCACATCGCAGATCCGATCCGTTCAGCCACGTCGAAATAACGGTTTACAGAATAGGTCTCGATGTCAGTAGGGAGTGATAAACAAGTAGAAAAGGAGACCATCACACAGGCCGTGTGTTGGTAAAAATTCGACATCCTTGTCGACGCTCGAGTCCTTCCTGGGTTCCCAATCCTTCGGGATACCGGAGAACCGGCAAATGTCCTGTTTTTGAAGTATATCAAAACAAAAACTTGGACAAAGTCATTTTTGCGGCTTCGCAACAATAGATCAATAAATACAATCGATCTGATTCAGAAATACCATCTCAATCTATCAATCAATGCTTGCTTTGCCTTCCTCTCTTCGCCACACTGAATCATAGATTTTTGAAATCAATTTGAGAGGATCAATTATGAAATCAACACATGTACCCCAAGCGACATTCCACACCCGTGTCCGTGATGAGTCCATTGGCGGCGACAATCCATTCCGTTGGGACACCCTCAGCACCGAGACGATCTTTGCCGGTCGTCGGGTGTTGATCTTTTCTCTACCAGGGGCCTTCACACCGACCTGCTCGACCTTCCAGGTCCCCGGGTTTGAAGCCAATTACGATGCAATTCGAGCACTTGGCATCGATGAGATCTATGTGATTTCCGTCAACGACACCTTTGTCATGCGGAAGTGGCTATTAGATCAAAACGTCTGTCGCTTGAAATTTATCCCCGATGGCAATGGCGAGTTCACTGAGCAGCTCGGGATGTTGGTCGACAAGTCCAACCTCGGCTTTGGCAAGCGCTCGTGGCGCTATGCTGCGATTGTCGATGATGGTGTCATTGAGGCATGGTTTGAGGAGCCTGGTCGCTGTGACCTGGCCGAGTCTGACCCCTACGGTGAAACCTCACCCGAATCCGTAATGGCCTATCTGACCGAGGCCGTCCTACCTGCCTGATGCACGCAGGCAGGGTTTTCAGTACAGTGCATGGCCTATTGGAGGAATCATGACACTGAACCGCATCACCCTGCTTGTCGACGATGTCGATCGCGCCTCAGGTTTTTACCAAAAGGCTTTTGGCTTTGATCTTGTGGAGGACGCACAGGTATCCGCCACCAAACGGATTGTGCGCGTTGCACCCAAGGGGTCATTGGTGAGTTTTAATCTCGCTGAACCCAAAGCTGGTGATGAAGCGCTGATCGGACATCAAGCAGGCCAACGTGTCTTGGCCTTTTTGGATACAGACAACCTCGAGGCAGATCTCGCGCGTTTTGCTGAACACGCGGTTGTGATCATCGATGGACCTCGGCAAGAGGCCTTTGGGCGCTGTGTTCTGGTCAACGATCTCGTCGGCAACACTTGGGAGTTTGTCGAGCGGGTCACCGAGACTGGTCCCTAATGTAAAAACCGGCATTATCTTAGCGCCGTCTGCAACCTGGAAAATCTCCGCTATCTTCTCGTAGTACAGCCTGTGATCAACAGCGAATACTGGCTTGTCATTTTACGAGGATAATCGTATCGTTATCTGGAAATTTTACCGTGTGAAGCAGCGGGTACTTGACGACTTACAGCGGGGCCAATTCCAGCATGAGGCGCGACGTGCAATCTCTCGAAAAAACTGGCTACAAACTGGCGTCGTGCAGCCTTCAGAGATTATCGCATGCATCAGGGCGAGTCGCCGACCGGAACTCGTCTCTGGGCCTCATCACCGAATCCCAGAGGTTCAAGTCCATCTCATTCGGTCGGGTGGGTGGTACCTCAAATTTTATTTCGTTGAATGCGCCACCATATTTATCAGTGTGCATGGAGCTGTGAAATGACCCTTTACTCACCTGGCGACCACTCCTCCGCCATTTGCCATGACTGCAGTGCGCTCGTCACAACCGTCTTTCATTATCGTGACGTGCCGATTGAAGGGTCTGATCGTATCGTTAAAGACCTGCTGGCGGCAGTCTGCACACAGTGCAATGCAGTGGTTGCGCTCCCAGCACAATCGACACCCGCGGTCCGACAGGCCTCTGATCATGCGCTCATTCCGTTAGAGGTGGTGCTGTCGAGCCGAGAGCTCGAAATCCTCGACCTAGCGAGCACACAGATCAATCCCAGTGCGGGCACGCGGCTACGTAAGCTACTCATCGTGTCCTATCTCAATCGATTGGACCGCGAATCCAATCCACTGACTCTGTTAATTGAAGAACCCGCATCCGAGGCCTCGCAAGCGTCGCCCAAAAAGCGACTTTCAATGAAGATCTCCCGACATACAGAGGAGACTCTGACGCGAGTCATGACAACAACACAACTGAGCAAAAGCGCACTGATTCGTCGGATAACCCAGTTGATCCTGCATGAACTCATCCTAGAGCAGTCAACGACCGCAATGACGCGTCTTAAAGAAGACGCTGCGCTTTGGATTGCTTAACTGTTGGCGATTCTGAAATAAAAAAAGGCGGCCCGAAGGCCGCCTTGGAAGTCCATAAAACTGGACAGGGCATGGTGACAACGAACACCTCCGACAATCCCTAGAACGGAGGGTTCAGCACGTCACAGTGAATCGGTCCCCAACAACACACGTGCAACAGCACAACCGATTCACTGGACTCAGTATATATAACTAATCACACTATCCAAAGATCATTTTGTTATAAAAAGGTATCAGATCCAAACCACGACGCGCGCTGGATCATCAGCTCAGCGAACCTCTGCAGCACAGACTGTTTTCAACGTCGTCGCAATCCAAGCGGCCAGCGTGGGTGCACTTGAGTCATACATCAACATGTGCGAACCCCCCTCAACCCACTCCACACCGCGGCCGTAAAAGCGTCCGACATCGGCGGCGTCTGCTGGTCGAATGAGTTGATCCTCAGTCCCGCTCACCACCAATACCGGTGGATCCACATCCAGCTCATGATGACTCGGGCCAATCCGTGGCATGCCCTGTAAATCGGCTGCAAGCCACGGGGATTCATCGGTACAAGAGGTAAAGAATTCCCGAATGGGTGCTGTGAGCTCCGAGGCAGAAAACAACAATCGTGCACCAATCCGTTCCGAGATATGTTGCACACCTACCGTCAAAGCCACCCACAGCTGCTGATAGGCCATCGGATCGCGCCATAAAAGCCGCCATGAGACCGAAGCCAAACCCTGGGGTGGAACGGGGCTCATCAGGACCGCGGCCGCCATCGCATCTCGATCGCGTAACAAGACCTGTGTAATTGCAGAGCCAAGTGAGTGGCCAAGCACCACCGGCGGGCGACTTAATGTGCTCAGAATCGATCGCACATCGGCGACATAGTCTGCAAGGCGCCAGGTCCGGATCCCCTCATACCCCTCACTGCTGCCATGGCCACGGTATGAGATGCGATGCACTGTAAAACCCGCGTCACAAAGTGGCTGCACAAAGGCGTCGGGAAACACCCAAGCCCCAGCGCAGATGCCATGCAAGCAGACAATATCGGGTAAATCAGTTGCCAGTACCGGTCGATGGATGTGATGCTCGATCCGGAGTGGTTGCCGTTCTGTAGCCATTCCAAACTCCTTTTTGACAGTGTACAAGACTTGAGCAGAAACCACATGATCACAATCCAACTCGCCACCCTCGCCGACCTCGACGCACTTATCGAAGGCAACCAAGGTGTCGCGTTTGAAACCGAAGCACTCGAACTGTCAGAGACGACGCTCAGACCGGGAATCGCGGCGATCCTCAACGATCCCCACAAGGGTCTCTATTGGGTGGCGATCCAAGACAAGGCGGTGGTGGGCCAAACGCTCGTTACCTACGAGTGGTCAGACTGGCGCAATGCCCCGATCTGGTGGCTACAAAGTGTCTATGT
>CAZVNX010000017.1:22248-23536 GCA_964628665.1 uncultured Pseudomonadales bacterium
GTACACAGAAAAACGCACACTTTCCGTGCACATCGACCCAGATCGGTGCGCGGTCGTATTTTTTAAGAAAAATATGCACCATTATGGTGCAATTGGGAGATTGTATGGAACCAACACTGACCGGTTTGGCTGAACGCATTGATGTGATTGTCTCAGGGGCAGACACATTTTTTCTTTTACTCGGTGCCATTTTAGTGCTCTTCATGCACGCGGGATTTGCCTTTCTCGAGGTCGGTACGGTCCGGCACAAAAACCAGGTCAACGCCTTGGTCAAAATCTTGACCGACTTCGGCGCCTCGACACTGGCTTACTTTTTCATTGGCTATCAGGTTGCCTACGCGACCGGATTTATGACCGGTGCCGAAGCCATGATGGAAGGCAATGGGTTTGCCTTGGTGAAGTTCTTCTTCCTCGTCACCTTTGCGGCCGCCATCCCAGCGATCATCTCCGGTGGCATCGCAGAGCGCGCATTGTTCTGGCCGATGATGCTAGCCAATGTGCTCATTGTGGCGTTGATCTATCCTCTGTTCGAAGGCATGGTCTGGAACGGTAACTTTGGATTCCAATCCTGGATTGAAGCCACCACGGGCTATGGATTCCACGATTTTGCAGGCTCGATCGTGGTGCATGCCATGGGTGGCTGGCTGGCCTTTGTTGCCGTGATGTTGCTTGGATCGCGCCGTGGCCGTGTGAAAGATGGACGGGTGATGAGTTTTGCGCCAAGTTCCATCCCTTTCCTCGCACTCGGCGCTTGGATTCTCACCGTCGGCTGGTTTGGCTTTAACGTCATGAGCGCACAAGCCGTCGAGGGCATCAGTGGCTTGGTGGCTGTGAACTCCTTGATGGCCATGGTGGGTGGCACTATTGCCGCGCTCATCATCGGCAAAAATGACCCTGGATTTATCCATAACGGCCCCCTTGCAGGCTTGGTTGCGGTCTGTGCGGGATCGGATGTCTTCCACCCGGTCGGCGCACTGGCAACCGGTGTGGTGGCTGGCGGCTTGTTTGTAGCTCTGTTTATGTGGTGTTCCAAGCAAAAGCAGTTTGATGATGTCTTGGGTGTGTGGGCCCTGCACGGCGTCTGCGGCGCCTGGGGTGGTTTGGCCTGTGGGATCTTTGGATTGACCGCCTTTGGTGGTCTGGGCGGCGTGTCATTCATGGCGCAACTCGTCGGCACCGTCAGTGGCATCGCCATCGCCCTAATCGGCGGATTTGTGATTTACGCCGCGATCAAGGCGAGTCTCGGACTGCGATTGTCTGAAGAAGACGAGTTCAACGGTGCAGATCT
>CAZVNX010000017.1:23636-51475 GCA_964628665.1 uncultured Pseudomonadales bacterium
CCCTCAGTCAAACCTGTCAATTTCGGGGCAATGGCCTGGATAAATCCATACAGGATGATCCAGAGGGCTAAATACCCGCCCACTTTCCAGTAATCCCAACCAATGACCTGGTGCAAAAACACAGGCAAGGCCACCACGAACCACACATCGCGCGCGCCAAACAAAAAGAATCGCGCGAGTGATAGTCGGTTAATGGCTGGTGATTTGGAGAAGATCTGGGTGAACTTCGGTTTATTTTTCGCCACACCGAGCTCTGTCCGTAAGAGCCACATACTCAGAAGCCACACAGCTGTGAGGGCTCCGGCCATGGCCAAGACCGCGCCTTTAAAGCCAAGCCACGACAGCAACACCGCACCCAGGAAAAAACCAGCACCCTTCAGGGCATTTTTCGAGCCGGTCAAGAAGGCCACGATACGATACAAACCGCCATGCGCATCCTTGGCAATGGTCTTCATCGAGCTTTTCGCACTCATTTTATTGAGATCTTTGGCAATCCCCGAGAGCGCTTGTGCAGCCATCACCCAGACCACAGTCAGATAGGCCTCAGGGACAGCGAGCATGGCAAGTGCTGCAATCTGCATCACCAGGCCAATCTGCATGGTCCGATTCAGACCAATCCGTGCACCGAGCCAGCCGCCAACGGCATTGGTGACAATGCCGAAGAACTCATAGAACAGAAATAGCGAGGCAATCTCAAAAGGGGTATAGCCGAGTGTATGAAAGTGCAACACCACCAGCATCCGAAGGGCCCCATCGGTCAGGGTGTAGGCCCAGTAATTACCAGTGATGATGCTGTAATCGCGGAGACTAGAGTCCACGGATCGCACCTGTATAGGCTGCCAGCTCCACCATCCGGTTGGCATAACCGAACTCATTGTCATACCAAAGGTATAGCTTCAACTGGGTGTCGTTAACCACCATGGTAGACAGCGCATCGACAATGCTGGACCGCGGATCGCTTTTGTAATCAATCGAGACCAGCGGGCGCTCTTCGTACCCAAGGATCCCTGCAAGCGGGCCTTCAGCGGCCGACTTGAGTGCTTGATTCACGGCATCCACAGTCACCGCTTGCTCGAGCTCAAACACACAATCGGTGATGGACGCGTTCGCCAATGGCACCCGAATGGCATGGCCGTTCAACCGACCGCGGAGTTCAGGGAAGATCTCGGCAATGGCGGTGGCACTGCCTGTTGTGGTCGGTATCAATGACATGCCGCAAGCACGCGCGCGCCGCAGATCTTTATGGGGCGCATCCAAGATGGTCTGGGTATTGGTCAGATCATGCACCGTCGTGATCGAACCGTGCTTGATGCCAAAGGTCTCATGCACCACCTTGATGGCAGGCGCAATGCAGTTGGTAGTGCAGCTTGCAGCGGTCACCACGGGATAGATGTCTGGATCAAAGCGCGACTCGTTGACCCCCATTACCACGTTCAAGACCTCAGGCACTTTAATCGGCGCAGAGACGACCACCTGTCTGACGCCCATCGCCGTATAGGGTGCAAGCGCCTCGACGGTTTTGAACTTCCCCGTGCACTCAAGCACCAGATCGCAATCAGAAAAATCCGCCGCCTCCAACGTTTTTTCCGCCGTCAAACGGATCGCACGTCCCGCCACCCGAAGATGCGAGCCCTCCGCCTCAACGGACACCGGCCAGGTGCCGTGGACAGAGTCAAAGGTCCACAGGTGTGCGTGGGTTTCTGGGTTCCCGGCCACATCATTGATGTGTACCAATTCAAGTGTCGGATGCTGATGCAGCACACGGGCTGCCAAGCGGCCAATACGACCAAATCCGTTGATTCCAACCCGTATCATTGTGCAGTCACTCCTTCATCCATTTGGCCGATTTCATCGACCCGCTGTCGTAATGTCATTTGATTCAGTTGATCCATAGGCAAGGCCACAAAGGCCTCCACCCGGCGGCGTAATTGTCGATAGGCATCCGCCACCTTGGCTGCGCGCAATTCATCCGTCGGTGCATCGTCGATCGGATTTGTAATGCGCCAGTTGGCCGTCATACCGCCGGCGAAGGCTTCGACGAGCTCGGTTTCTGACACACTGCCACTCAAAGTGAAGACAAAATCGAAAGACGCACTTGAGACCTCGGCAAATGACTGCGGATGTTGTTCAACATCTGCGTGCTCAAAACGGGTCAGAAGCGCCTGCACTTCAGGTAAAACCGCGAGAGCGGGCTCTGTTCCTGCCGAGCGCGCATGAAAACGATCGCCCGCCAAGGTATTCAGAATCGCTGCGGCCATAATGGATCGGGCATCGTTGTGCGGGCACACAAACAAGACGCGAAGCAACCCTTCGGTTGGCAATCGACTGTCAAGCGCTTGCAAGGAATCCAAGGCCGGTGCGCAGAGGTCTTGCCGTCCCCGACAACAATTATTCAAGAGGAATTCCAACAACTGCTGTACTGCCTGTGGTTCAACCCGATAGCGCACATAGCGGCCTTCTTTGGTTGAGGTACAAAGCCCAGATCCTTCAAGTTCTTTCATATGGAAGGTGACCTGTGACGGCGTGAGACCGACACGATCGGCAATGGTTCCTGCGGTCATGCCCACATCGCCCGCCGCTGCGAGGGTCCGAAAGGTCTCCAATCTCAGTGCCTGACCGAGCGCCTGAAAACAATGTACGGCATCTGTGAGCTGCATCCGCCCCTCCACCTATCAATTCAACATTTCAAGTAATGTGAAAATAATAAATACGCTTTGGGGTTGCAAGTAAAAGTTGGTCTTAGCGTGTTGGATCGTCCGTCGTCGCAGACGACTCGGTTTGCGGGCTTTGCGTTGCGGCCTCAGCCCCTCCCGCTGATGCGGTAGCGGGGTCATCCTCCGTGTCCAGAAATGCCCGTGGTGGCTCAAACGACAATCGGGCATACAGTGCTTCGATCACCGCTTGTAACTGCGCTTTGATAGATGCATCGCTCGGTGCTTGTGCGAGCTGACCCGCCAGGGCCGCTAGTTCAGACAACACAGGCTCGGGAAGCCATGACTGATAGGCGCCGCGGAGCGTGCGAATCGTCCGCTCACTGGAGAGGGTGTACTGACCCTGGCCCACTTCATCCATCATCGCCAGGATGTGTTTGCGGGTAATTAATTCATACCGCTTACGTGCATCCTCGGTGAATTCAAGCGCTTCACCTTCCCCTGCCATGGCCTCGAATAGGGCCTGTCCATCCAGTCCTTGAAACAGATCATCCGCACCTGGGAGCGGTCTGGTCACAGGTGCTTTCGGCGCTTCGGCTTCGGGTGTTTTGATGAGATGCTTATTCGCTTCTAAACGTTGTAGCCGTTCGTTCAGTTGCACCAGTCCCCACAACAGCAACATCAGGCTGATTAACGCGGACCCGAGCAATAATACTTCCATACAAGCGTTCTCTCTCTAACCGTTTAAGAATCGGTTCGGCGGCGAAAATCTTTGATACCGGCAGAATCAATGCCGGATAACCAGTTGCCGAGGGTCCGTTTGAGCCATTGCGATTGTTTGGGGTAATAACGTTGGATCCCAGCGAGGTGCTGCGTCATGGGTCGCGCGCCTTGGAGCTCCAACATATGGCCCGCACGATGCAGCCAGCGATGCATCATCCGTGGGTGCATTTCGGGGTGGAATTGCGTGCCAATGGCTTGAGAGCCGACGCGAAACGCCTGCTCGTTGAATGCACTGCCGTCTGCGCCGACGGCGAGCCGCTCGGCACCTCGTGGCACTTCAAAGCCCTCGCGATGCCATTGATAGACATGATTGAGCCCAGTGAGTAGTGCGCGACCGCGTCCAATCGGTTGCACTGGATACCAACCAATCTCGACCTGATCTTCAGGATGCGTCATCACCTGCGCGCCCAACACGCGGGCCATCAACTGCGCACCCAAACAGATGCCCCATAAGGGTTTGCCCGCAGCCAGCCAGCGTTCAATCAGCTGCATCTCCAGCCGCAGTCCCGGTAAGTGATCATCATTGGCGCTCATTGGGCCACCAAAAACGATCAGGCCATCGAAGCGGTGGACATCTCGCGGTAGTCGCTGACCAACGAGTGGCCGCACCGTCTGCACCTGCACGCCAAGCTGACGCAAAGCCACGCCCACCTGACCGGTGACCGAATGCTTCTGGTGCAAAACGCACAATACGCGTGGCTTCATCGGCCGGTCACCGACCGAAACGTGATGTTGATGCGCGATTCAACCGAGGTTTGCGTTTTCAAGACCGCATGCTCCCAATCCTGTTGACTGTCACCATACATCACCAACACATCGCCAAGGCCAAGCGACCACTCCATCTGTTCCGCGCGTCGGGCCCGATCACGCGGTCGGATTGCAAACCGACGCGACGCACCCAACGAGAGCGAGCAAATCAAGGGGCGCACACCCAGCTCCGGTTCATTGTCACGATGCCAACCCATTGCTGACTGTCCATCGGGATACCAGTTTAACAAGGCGTGATTCAATCCGCAGGGCGTGTGTAATCCACAGGACGCAAGATCGGCTTCGAGTTGATCACGTACAGACGCCAAGGCAGGGAACCAAGGCTTTTTTTCTAACAGACGACCGCTGTATTGGTAGGCGGCATCGCCACACCAAGCAGTCAGTCGCGGTTCAGGAAGCACACGTCCAAACATACGGAGACTGCCGCGTGTCCACTCCAGCTCACGCTCAAGCGTACGCTGCAAGTTGGTTTGCGCGCTCAAAGGCAAATAGTTGGGGACATACAATACCGCGGCACCGGGGCGAACCCATGACACAGCGGCCTCGTTAAGTAGAGACATGCGGAGCCTTCCTCAGAAAACTCCGACTCTAGCAAACATCCGAAGCGGACACATGCGTGATGGCGATTTACTCGGAGTCAGCTGTGGTCGATGCCTCGCCTTTCGGTTCCCGCTCTGTGATCAGCTCTTCACGCAACACAGGCACATCGCGTGGTGCATCCACACCCACACAGATCTGCTGCGTCCCTTTGATCTTTACGACTGTAATCCGTATATCGTCACCGATACGGATTGATTCATCCACACGTCGTGTCAGTACTAGCATGTCATCACCCACTTCAATCCGTTGAAAAATTACAAAACAAAGACGACATCCTTGCAGTTCACCTGCGCACAATACGGCCTTTGCGACACCCTGAGCATCGCACAGATCACACGCTAAACGTTGGATTATCGGGAAAAAACCACCCGTGATTGTCGAACAATCTCTTGGTTAGAGAATTACAACTTGGTAATTGATTAGCGGATTGCGCGAACGCGTGCGAACACCCACAAGAGCGGCCACAGAACGCCCATCAATCCCACGACGCCGGTCACCACGATCTGCGACCAATAAGCGCTAAGCGCGGCTGCACTCATATCAGACATCAGATACCAGGTTTCAGATGAGGCCAGTAGCAGCAGCAAGACCATAGAAAATCGTAATAACGCGCGATTGGCACCCTCTGAGGGCAATCCCCAGACACGCTGAACCAGCGCCAAGGCCAGACCACAAGAGATGGTAAAGATACCTGCAAAACCCAGCATCGGCAGCGGGCCGACCACATAGTCAGGCGCCAAGGTCAGCACCCCCAGAAAGAGTCCAGGTAAGGCACTCACGCGATACTGCCAGAGACTGATCACAGCAATGAGTATCGGAGCCATGCCAAGCGCCTGTGGTGTGCCAAGCAATGACTGATCGACAATGAAGGGCAATTGATAGGCGACAAACAGACCGCCTGCGACCACACCGGTCCGCTCCATCAACATATAGGCTGTGGTCACAGGCGTGGTCGAGCGGCCTAGGGCTGCTGGCACCACCAGATCCCGGGTACTCTTAATGACAATCCAAAGGACCCCGATCAAGAGAAGACCACCGGCAATGTCGCCGGTCACCATCGAGCCCAAGGCCGATAGGCCCGGCAGACTGTCGTAGCGGTTAAATAGGCTGAATAAAAGGATGTGACTCACGGTATTGAACAACGCTGAGCACAGCACAAGGCCTATCAACCGATTTACGCTAAAGCGGTCTGTCAAAACCTCTCCAGTGAGCATCTCAACGCATCGAAGCGCCAAAAATGGCATCACAGCCGCGCAGAACCCAGTGACAAGCTCAAAAACACCGAGATCATGAAACAGCCCCCAAGAAACCATCATGTTTCCTAGAAATAAACCAGGCATAGACAGACCGCGGCCGATCAGTACCGCCAGCACCCGAATCCCATGCGGCAAAAACAATAAGCTGATTCCGGGAAGGTTATCGTAGGGCCACAGTAGCGTGACCTGCACGTAAAACGCCATCAAGAACAGGCCGGCAATCCCGACAATTATCCAGAGGGTGGCCGGTGATAGCCCGAGACGCGCAAACAATGGCATCATCGAGACCACTGCCAAGGAGACCGTATGACTGCAACAATACCCGTCTGGGACATTTGGGTTCGCATCGGCCACTGGGCTGTGGTTGCAGCGATTGCATTCCAGTGGTTTTCCGGCGAAGAGCTCAGTTGGATCGATGCCCATGCCACGGTCGGCATTTTACTCTTTGGCTGGGTGGCGTTTCGAATCATCTGGGGCTTCACGGGTCCTACCTATGCGCGCTTTGCTGCCTTTACACCCAAAAGCCTTGGGGCTGCGAGCGAGAGCGTTTATTGTCTATTAAAAGGCACCAGCGAATCCACCCCGGGGCACACAGCAATCGGTGGAGTCGGCGTGTATGCGCTCATGGGGTTGATCGCTTTAGCCGCACTCACCGGCATGGCCTCCTCCGACGACATTTTTTTCGAAGGACCCTTGGCTCCACTTGTCACAAACGATCTGGTCGAGTTCGCCAGCCGCGCGCACAGCCGGATTACCGATCTCTTGTTCATTGTGATCGCACTGCACATCGCAGCCATTGCTTGGCACACAGTCAAACTCAAAGAGCCGCTGTTGGCCGGCATGTGGCATGGCCGCAAACCTGCACATGGGCAGAGCGCAGGGGTTCCTGCAGCCAATTCACAGCGGATTTGGCTGCGCGGGTTTGTGTTTTTCAGCCTCTGCCTTGGTGGCGCCTATGGGGTCTTTGCGCTCTACCTCGGCTGGTGAATCACTCCGCCCGATAGGTATCGTGGCAGGATTTGCAGGTGCCCCCCATGGCTTTGAAAGCCCCACCAATGGCCGCTTGGTCTTGGCTGTCGACAGCGACTTTAAGGGCTACCGCCTTCTCTTCAAAGGCTGTCACAGCCTTCGCAAAGCCGGCTTCATCGTCCCAGATTTTTGCCAATGCGCGCGACTCATCAGACACCGAACCGGCTGGGAAGGCTTCCTTCGCCAATGGTGCCAAAACCGCTAAGCGCTCAGCGGCGACGGCAAACCGATCGGCATCCATCGGACGCTTCTGACGCAACATCGCTGCCATCACATCGGCGAACTCGTGCTTCACCACTTGCCAGTAACCCTGGCGAAACTCGATTTGATCTTCAATATCCGCTGCCATCGTAGGCATCGCCAGTGCGCCGGCCAGAAGAAGAGTTGTCATTGCACGCATCATTTGTAGTCCTTCTTTGTTAAAGTCTCACCCAGACAATCTGCTGTGAGGAATATTCAGTGAATACGGGCGAACGTTGGCTTTTCAATTTTGCAGCCTTGGTGGTCGTCATTGCGGGGATTAAAACCGCAAGCCCCATCATCGTCACCTTACTCGTCGCCCTCTTTGTGGCACTGGTATGCGCCCCCTTATCAATCGGTATGCAGCGCCGTGGCGTACCCACCGTGGTTGCTGTATTGATCGTTCTTACGCTGTTACTGTCCCTGATCGCTGGCTTAAGTGCCGTGGTCGGCGGCTCTGTGAACGCCTTCCGCGAAGCCATTCCAACCTATGAGGCACGGCTCGCCGAACAAATGCAGTCCTTATGGATATTAGCAGCCAGTTATGACATTCCCGTTGACACAGATCAGATTCGCCAGTCGTTGAACACCTCTGGCATCTTTTCCATGCTCTCGAACCTGTTGGCAGCTCTGGGTGGACTCTTAACCAACGGCTTTTTGATTCTGTTGATCGTGGTCTTCATTTTGATGGAGGCTGCCTCCATGCCGGAAAAAGTGCGCGTGGCGTTTCAGCGTGATGAACGCGAACCCTTTTTGGCTTTTGCGCAGTTCATGACACACCTGAATAAATACCTCGCCATCAAAACCCTCGTCAGTGCAATGACCGGTGTGATTGCGGCCCTCTGGCTCTTGTATCTCGGTGTCGACTTCCCCCTGGTGTTGGGATTATTGGCATTTTTACTGAATTACATCCCAACCCTTGGTTCGATCATCGCCGCCGTGCCTGCAGTAATTCTGGCCTTCATGCAGTTTGGGCCTGGTATGGCAGGCATCACCGCCCTTGGCTATGTTGCGATGAACGTGGGTCTTGGCAATGTCCTAGAGCCGAGATTACAGGGTCGCGGGCTTGGGCTGTCGCCTATGGTGGTGTTTCTGTCGTTGATTTTCTGGGGATGGCTGCTTGGGTTGGTTGGCATTTTGCTCGCCATTCCGCTCACCATGACTGCCAAACTCGCCTTTGAAGAGACGCCACGCTATCAATGGCTGGCCATTTTGCTGGGGCCTGAACGCCCTGCCCGCAAAGCATCCAACCCATCAGACTAATGCGCAGGTGGTAATTTATGCTGCACCCGCTAAAATTCGCCGCGCGGTCTAGGAGGGCGCCTGAGTGACCACTGCCGAAATAGAAGAGATCATCATGCTGGTGTGCGTCACCGGACTGGTTGGCTACATGGGTTTCATCGTGGTTGATCTGGCGAAACGATCCGGGGCGGGCAAAATGGGACTCTACATCCTTCTGGGCGTACTGATGCTGGCGCCTGCTGTATTCATCCTGAAAGAACTGGCGGTGCTCATCATCGATCTTTGATTGAAAGGATGTAGCCAACATGCAACTGATTGCCCGCGTGCTGTTTCTTGCACTGCTCCCTGGGCTGGCACAGGCGTCGACCGGATCCGGCGATGTGCTTGATTTAACCACCTCACCCATTGGCTTTTTAGCCATTGCCATCTTTGTCGGCGCTTATGCGCTGGTGATGTGCGAAGAGGTGATCCACCTCCCCAAGTCGAAACCCGTCCTCATTGCGGCTGGTCTCATTTGGATGCTCATTGCCCTGACCTATCAAGGCACAGGCATGGAGGGGCTCGCCGAAGACGCGGTGCGCCATAACCTTCTTGAGTTCGCAGAACTGATGCTATTTTTGTTGGTTGCGATGACCTACATCAACGCCATGGAAGAGCGTCGGTTGTTTGAGTGGTTGCGTGAGAAACTCATTGCATCAGGGCTCGGTCTTCGCTCGCTTTTCTGGCTGACTGGTATTTGTGCGTTCTTCATCTCACCCATTGCCGACAACCTCACCACTGCACTGTTAATGTGCGCGGTAGTGATGGCGGTGGGTGGCAACAACCCGCGGTTTATCGGTCCAGCCTGTATCAACATCGTAGTTGCCGCCAACGCTGGCGGTGCCTTCTCACCCTTTGGCGACATCACCACATTGATGGTGTGGCAAAAAGGCGTACTGGGATTCACTGAGTTCTTCACACTGTTTGTGCCATCGCTGGTGAACTTCCTGGTGCCTGCAGCCATCATGTCGATTGTGTTGCCATCAGAACGTCCAGAGGCAACCGGTCAGCGTGTCGAGCTAAAACGGGGTACCTGGCGCATTGTGTGGTTGTTCCTGGCCACCATCACCACGGCCGTTTGTTTCCATAACTTCCTGCACTTGCCACCTGTGGTCGGCATGATGCTCGGGCTTGGCTACCTCAACATGTTCGGCTACTACCTAGTCCGTACGCTGCCGAAGTCGCTCGACAAAAAACGTCGCATTTATGAGCAACGCGGCGATGTTGAGGCAATCCAGCGTCTCGGTGAAGTGGTGCCTTTCAATGTATTTTCCCGTGTTGCCCGGGCAGAGTGGGACACCCTGTTGTTTTTCTATGGTGTCGTCCTCTGTGTCGGTGGCCTGGGGTTCATGGGGTATCTGGCGCACGCATCGGAGTTCTTGTATGTCGAGATGGGGGCCACCACAGCCAATATCTTGGTCGGTATCATGTCAGCCATTGTCGACAACATCCCGGTGATGTTCGCGGTCTTATCAATGATGCCTGAGATGTCACACGGGCAATGGTTGCTCGTCACCCTGACTGCAGGTGTGGGGGGGTCATTACTGTCGATTGGCTCAGCCGCAGGCGTCGCCCTGATGGGACAGGCGAAAGGGAAGTACACCTTCTTTGGTCACCTGAAATGGTCGTGGGCCATTGCGCTCGGGTATGTCGCGAGTATCCTGACCCATTTATGGTTGAACGCCGATCTCTTCACGCTCGCCGTCAGCCACTAACGTGCATCGTGGGGGGTGCGACGCACCCCCACAAGGAGTGGTCACCTATGCCTGTCGTCCATCTACTGATCATGCTGTTACCCGGTCTGCCGACACCGGTGTCAACCGGTCAGGTGTTTGCCTCACTCGCCGCATGCGAGGTTGCGCGCGCCGCCTTGACGGCCTCTGGAGGCACCGAATACCAGTGCATTCCGGCTCCTGGAGAGACGCCCAATCGGTGAGCAGCTGCACCAAGGCTGTGCAGGCTATCCACATTTTTTGTCACTTTTCGGAACACCGCATCATCCGGTCATGAAACGTTCATTTTTTTGACATATTGCTTAAATCTTTCGCAGAAATAGGCTAACTAATTGATTTTAAATGGATTAAAAAATTGAGTAAAAATTGTACAATTTCAAAAGGTCACAGACAGATCAAGCACTTAACCAAGCCCCCACAAATCCATGCACACAGTTATCCACAGCCTCTGTGGGTATCAGATTTGTCAATGCTTGACGAAAAATCATGCAAAGATTTTTTCCTCCGGTAGCATTTAGTGATGCAAATCAACCGCCCGTCGCAACTCCGTGCGCGTGCCCGCCAGGGCATGCAGGCGATCTTACCGCTATTACCCGGCATCGTACCCTTTGGATTGATCGCAGGCGTCACCCCAATCACTCTCGGTTACAGTTGGCTCGACTCACTCCTTGGGTCTCTTTTGATGTTTGCTGGCGCCTCGCAATTGGCCGCCTATCAGCTATTGGGTGAAGGCGCGTCACTCTGGGTCATCATGCTGACTGTGGCAGCGGTGAATTTACGCTATCTCCTCTACAGCGCCTCAGTGGCACCCGATCTCGCCGGTGCGAGTCGATCCGCACGCTGGCTGGCCGGCTATGGCCTGACCGATCAAATCTACGCCGTTGCCAAGCGTGACTACCCTGCGCACCAGTGGGATGTAGGCGAGCGGCTGGCCTATTATGCTGGCGGTTCGGTCACCATCTGGCTGCTATGGCAAATTTGTACGCTCGCTGGTGCCATTGTCGGACAGATCATCCCAGTATTCTGGTCGCTGGAATTTATGATCCCCTTGACCTTTTTAGCGCTCGCGCTCGGGACCTTAAGTTCACGCGCGCATCAGGTGGCCGCCATGGTCGGCGCTGGGGTGTCTTATTTGGGGATTGATCTGCCCTTCAATTTGGGCTTGATGGCTGGAGCAGCCTGTGGCATCGCGGCTGGGCTTCTCACTCAACGGTGGCGCCCATGAGCGCGGAATTTCTCACCGTTGTGGCGCTGGGTGGACTGGTTACCTGGGTCTTGAAAACCGCTTTCATAGAGAGCAATCAATACCTACGTCTGCCTGCATGGTTCAGCCACGCACTGGAATTCGTGCCACCGGCCGTGCTGTGTGCGCTGGTGGTGCCAGGAATTTTCAAAGGGGATGTTGGATTGGTTCGCGAACTCGGTGCCGTCGCTGTGGATCCACGGATCCCGGCGGCCCTGGCTGCAATCAGCGTGTTTGTGCTCAGCCGCCGCACCATCCTGACCTTGGTGGTCGGGATGGTGGTGCTCTATGGAGCGTATTGGCTGCAGGTTTAGGGTAGATACACCAAGGGTGTCAAATGGCTCCAAGCAATGACACTGCCGGCCAGCATGCCGACCAATGTGCACAAAGCGACCGTCAAGATCGATGATGAGAACATAAAGGCACGGTCTTCGGGGATACTCATGATCCGTGGAGTGCCGCTGTACAGGAGATATACCGAGGCGGCCATCGCCGCCAATCCCACCAAGACGTTGAACCACAGCATCGGCCACAACAACGAAATCCCCGACAGGAATAACGGCGTTGCAGTAACTGTTGTCAGCACCAGGCACTCATCCAGTGAGCCCTCACCACCGTAGGTTTTTTCCATCCAATGGATGCACACACCGATGAACGCGACCGCTAACCACATCGCCACATAAAAAAGAAACGCGGAGCCCATTGCGCTGGATGCCGCCAACCGAACGGGGTCTTCACCCGCGACCGACCAACCCACCTGAGTCACACCGATAAACATCGCCAAAGCAGGGATTGCGGCCAGAATCGAAATTTGACCAAAAAATACGGTTTTTGCGGGATAGTGTTCTTCCTTGATCGCCATCCACTCAGTTTTGGGATCACGGATAATGCCCGCAATGTGACCGAAATACATCATGCCTATTCCTCCTCGGACCCTCATGCCAGGGTCTTCAAGCGTCTCGTTATTGTCGTTATTCTTTGTCTTCAGAGCCCACCGTCATCCTGACGGCAGTTGAGCTTCTTCATTGGTATCACAGTCCAGCGAAGTGATCTACCAGTAAGATCAAAAACAGCCACATAATGTAGCGAATCGAGTACCAAAACAGCGCCATCGCGTCTTCGGTTGCCTCACTCACCCAGTGACGCTTTAAAAACATCATAAAGCGCAGGTTAATGGCCGTCACACCGATCAAATAGAGCACACCACTCATGCCACTTAAATAGGGCAGCACAGTCACCAAGACCATCAAGATCGTGTACAGCAACATCTGTAAGCGGGTGTAGTCCTCACCATGGGTCACGGGCAACATCGGCACCCCTGCTTTGGCGTATTCATCTTTTTTCGCAATACACAGCGCCCAAAAATGCGGTGGCGTCCAAGCAAAAATGATCGCCGCTAACAACAGCGCATCCGCATCCACAGAGCCCGTCACGGCCACCCAACCCAGAAGCGGCGGCGACGCGCCGGCAATGCCACCAATGACAATGTTCTGCGGCGTGGCACGCTTTAGATAGAGTGTATAGATGACTGCATAGCCAATGATGGATGCGAACGTCAGCCAGGCTGTTAAAGGGTTCGCCACCAAGGCGAGGATCGAGAGCCCACTGGCGCCCAACAAAAAGGCAAACATCAACGCATAGGCAGGTGACACCGTGCCATCAGAAACAGGACGGTGCTTGGTCCGGTTCATCACAGCATCAATGCGACGATCCACCACATGGTTGATGGCAGCCGCCGCTGATGCGGCCAAGGCAATGCCAAGATTGGCCAAGATGAACAGTTCGACCGTTGGCAAAACAGGCCGCGCCAATAGCATCCCCACCATCGAGGTCAACACCATCACCGCCACCACCCTCGGCTTAGTCAACGTCAGGTAGTCACGCCATGAGGGCACTGTCCGTGCGTTAAGCGTGCTCGATACGGCCATAGGTCACCTCTTCAATGGGTTTGGATGTCGCACATGCGATCGATAAAGCAGAGAGCAATAACAAGACCGCAAGCACGTGATGAATAAAGGCGAGGCTGTCTGGCACGGCGTACACCACATTGGCAAAGCCAAAGCCGATCTGCACAGCCAATAGCCCCATGAAATGAAGCATTTTGCCGCGCGCCAAGGCGCCGCGTTGTGTCAAGTTCCACAGCAATACAGCCCAGTACAGAGCCACCACCAAGGCACCGGCTCGATGCACCATCTGGATGGCTGCCCGTGCCTCAAGCGATAACACGCCGCCCTCATAGTTCGGCCCCACATCCATGATGATGTCAAATCCTTGGCGGAAGTCGTATGCGACAGACGCCCCGGGTGCACAACTTAAGATCCCTGGACAGGCCCAGCCAGCGTAATTGGTGCTCACCCAACCGCCCAAGATGATCTGTACAAACAACAACACAATGCCCAGGCTGACCCAAAACGGCGTCCGCAACACCCGCGTATCGCCCTCCACCAGACGACTCAATCGGTGGCGTAACAGGTACAGCAGACTCAAAATCAACAAGCCACCAAATAAATGTGCCGTGACAATCTTGGGTAATAGCTTCAGTGTCACAGTCCACATGCCAAAGGCACCTTGCAACATCACCAGCCCAAGCAACACACACGACAGCATCACAGGGTAGCCCGGAACGGCGCGACGACGGATGCCAATGACGGCAGCCGCGAAAATCAAAAGTCCTAAGAGGCTTGCGATGTAGCGATGGATCATTTCGATCCATCCCTTGTGCGCGGCCACATGGATATCTGGATACCGCTCCTGAAGATAAGCCAAACGCTCGCTGTCGGTGGGCATCGCCATTTGACCAAAACAACCCGGCCAATCGGGGCAACCAAGGCCTGAATCGGTGATGCGCGTAAAGCCGCCCATCCATATCACGGCAATGGCCAGGATCAGGGATGCGGTGATTAAGCGAAGTGGCAAACGGTCTGTCATCATCCAACCTTCGAGAGCTTCAAGAGTTTCTTTAAATCGTTGAGGATCAACGTCGGGTTAACTGCAGGATCAAATTTCAGCACCACATTGCCCAGCGGATCGACAAGCCAAATGGCTGCCGCACCAGGAACAGTCGCCTCAGCCGGCATCTCAGATACCGCCACACGATCCCGCTCACGGCCAATCGCTGTGTGGAAATTATTCAGACCCTCCGAAAACACAGTGCACGGTGCGCAATCTGGGCTCGAGGCCAAGATCACCTGCCACCGGGGATCGGATGCATCTGGGAGCGGCAAACCCAAATCGCCCGCTTGGGTCCCGTCGGCCACCAAGTCACCGTGATGGGTTCGACCGTCGGGGATCCCAACACCACCAAAATACATCGCAAAGGCTGCCACCATGGGCACTAAGGCCATGGCCCAAATCATCCAAAAGGTGAGACGACCACTCATGCTCGAAACCCCCGGCGAAACATCCAGGTCGTCAATCCCGCCATCACCATCGCCAATAAAAACCATTGCACTGCATAGCCGTAATGGGTGGCTGGACCCAGCCGCGGCTCAGGACCACGCGCGTCCTGGCCAAGCATGCCCTCCGCCAAAAAAACACCAGGCACATCGGACGCGACGGACGCCAATGACTGCATGCGCACGCCCTCAGAGAACACTTCCGCATCCGGAGCACCTCGGCGGTAGCTTTCTGTGAGTGCAAGCCAGCGTCCACGGAGTGTCATCACCTCCGGCAATATCACCGCCGGCAGGCTCGCGCGTGAGATCCCACCGTCAACCCAGCCAAAGTTCACCAACAACCGCCAATCGCTCTGCAAGGGACGCACCCAGCCAAAGACTTCATATCCAGCGCGCCGGTTGTACACCTTGTTATCAAGAAACATCAGAGGCTCGGCCGTACGGATGACAGGTAATTCCACACGGTAGGCTGCGATCGAAGGATCGAGGCTCGACAATTGGGAAACCTCGGAAACCAAGCCATCACCCAGCTGCAACTGTTCCACCAGCGCGGTCTTTTCTTCCGCCCGATCGAGTTGCCAAAACCCTGCTTGCACACACAAACCGACAATTGGAGCGGCCACCATCAAAAACCACCATTTCTTTGTGACGCGCATTGTGGTTTCCTGCACCTACATGTTGTGTATGAAGCGATTGCCATGTTCAAAATTCTAATTGTTGTTGTCTTTCTAGCCGTCGTTGGCGTTTTATTTTCCGGCCTGTTCTTCCTGATGAAAGACCGCTCCGACTCCAACCGAGTCGTCAAAGCACTGGCGTGGCGAGTGGGATTAGCCGCCAGCCTGATTGCCTTGGTCGCGATTGGCATCGCGACTGGCTTACTTCAACCGCATGGAATTGGCGGTTAAAGGATATACACAAAAATAAATAGCCCAACCCAAACCACGTCGACAAAGTGCCAATACCAAGCGACCGCTTCAAATGCGAAGTGGTTGTCCTTTGAAAACGCGCCGTCAAAACACCGAAGCAGCATCACGAATAACATGGTTGTTCCAAGCATCACATGGAATCCATGAAATCCCGTGAGCATAAAGAAGGTCGCACCATAAATTCCTGCCTGAAGCGTCAGACCCAGTTCGGTGTAGGCCTCGTGGTATTCCACCGCCTGGAAGTACAAAAACACAATGGCGAGCGCAATGGTCAAACCAAGCCAAGCCTCAAGCGCACGACGGCGATTTTCTTTGAGGGCATGGTGCGCGAAGGTCAGGGTCACACTCGATGAGATCAACAAGACCGTGTTCACCAAGGGCAAATGCCATGGATCGATAATCGCATCAGCGCCAGGGAACTGCTTCATATCGGGTGTGGTGAGGAGTGGCCAGGTGGCCTCAAATCCCTGCCAGAGCATGTTGGCCACGCCCTTTTCGCCTTCACCGCCCAACCAGGGCACAGAGAAGGTCCGCACATAGAAAAGCGCCCCAAAGAAAGCGGCGAAGAACATCACCTCAGAGAAAATGAACCACAGCATGCCTTGGCGGTACGACCCATCCAGTTGCGCGCTGTGTAAGCCCTCCGCCTCTTCGCGGATTTGCTCTTTGAACCAACCAAAGATCACATAGAACAGAATTAAAAATCCGCCACCAAGGATGTAGGGTCCGACTGAATCCCGTCCAGCATCCATCGAGGTTAGCGTCATCGCTGCGCCATAGGCCATCGATCCCAGAGCAATCGACGCCAGAATTGGCCACTTACTTTGCTCTGGAACATAATAATTCGAAGTACTCATAAAGATGCCCGTCCTTTGTCTTTATTCTTGTCTGTCACAGTCACTGCCTCACTGGTGGTCAGATCAAACAATGCATACGACAGGGTAATGGTTGAAATGTGCGCAGGTAGCTTGGGGTCGACCACAAATACCAGCGGCATCTCTGTGTTGCTGCCAGCCTCTAACGGCTGACGCTCAAAACAGAAACAATTGATCTTGGTTAGATAAGGTGCGGCTTCTGAGGGGGTGACCGAAGGCACCGCCTGAGCCACCATCCATTCTCCGGTGGGATTCTCCGCATAAAAAGCCGTTACGCGGTCCTCGCCCGGGAATACGCGAATTGAGCGCTCGGTTGGCCGAAACTCCCATGGCATATTCTCCGCGTTGGTCGACACAAACTGCACTTTCACGGTCCGCGAGCGGTCCACCTCAGTGGCGACAGCGGCACCGTCATTGAAGTTCTTGCCATTGAGACCGGTGATCTCGCAGAACACTTCATAGAGAGGCACGAGGGCAAAACCGAACCCGAACATCAGCACCGATGCACACACCAGGCGCACAACGACGGATCGGTTTTTGTCCGCAGTGCCGCGCATCAATCAACCTTCGGTGGCGTTGAGAAGGTGTGATATGGCGCAGGCGAAGGTACGGTCCATTCGAGGCCATGCGAGCCTTCCCAAACACCCGCTGTGGCTTTTTCACCAACGCGCACGTTCTGGATCACGTTGTAAATGAAGACCAGTTGCGAGAAGCCGAAAATAAAGGCACCCACAGACGCGATGCTGTTGAAGTCCGCGAACTGCAATGCGTAATCCGGAATCCGCCGCGGCATCCCCGCCAATCCAACGAAGTGCATTGGGAAGAAGGTGATGTTCACACCGACAAACGACAGCCAGAAGTGCACTTTACCCATGGTCTCGTTCAGTGCATGCCCCGTCCATTTTGGCAGCCAGTAATAAGTCGCCGCCATGATCGAGAAGATCGCGCCAGGCACCAAGACATAATGGAAGTGTGCCACCACAAAATACGTATCGTGGTACTGGAAATCCGCCGGCGCGATCGCGAGCATCAATCCTGAGAAGCCACCGATGGTGAATAGCACCACGAAAGCCAAGGCGAACAGCATGGGCGTCTCAAAGGTCAGCGAACCACGGAACATCGTAGCGATCCAGTTAAAGACCTTCACGCCTGTTGGAACCGCAATCAGCATGGTCGCAAACATGAAGAACACTTCACCGACCAATGGCATGCCAACAGTGAACATATGGTGTGCCCACACAACAAACGACAAGAGTGCAATGGAGGCCACGGCGTAGACCATGGAGGAGTAACCAAACAGCTTCTTACGTGCGAATGTTGGGATGATCTCACTGACGATACCGAAGGCCGGCAGAATCATGATGTAGACCTCAGGATGCCCAAAGAACCAGAACACGTGCTGGAACAGTACAGGGTCTCCGCCACCCGCGGCATTGAAGAAGGATGTTCCAAAGTGGATATCCATCAACATCATGGTGACAACGCCCGCCAACACGGGCATGACAGCAATCAACAAGAACGCTGTAATCAACCAGGTCCAAACGAACATTGGCATCTTCATCAGCGTCATGCCAGGGGCACGCATGTTCAAAATGGTGGCGATGATGTTGATCGCGCCCATAATTGAAGAGGCGCCCATGATGTGTACACCGAAGATAAAGAACGTGACTGATTCAGGCGCATAAGTCGTCGACAAGGGCGCATAGAAGGTCCAACCGAAGTTTGGTGCGCCACCTGGCATAAAGAGCGAAGACAACAGGATCAAGAATGCAAAGGGCAGGATCCAGAAGCTCCAGTTGTTCATCCGCGGAAGCGCCATATCCGGCGCGCCAATTTGAAGCGGAATCATCCAGTTGGCGAGACCCACAAAGGCCGGCATCACCGCACCAAAGACCATAATCAGGCCATGCATGGTGGTCATCTGGTTGAAGAAATTCGGCTCAACCAATTGAAGCCCTGGTTGGAACAGCTCAGCGCGGATGATCAGCGCCATGATGCCGCCAATCATGAACATGCACAGACTGAAGATCAGGTACATCGAACCGATGTCCTTGTGGTTGGTGGTATACAACCACCGACCAATGCCCTTCGCAGGGCCGTGATGATGCGGGTCTTCGTCTTTAACGTGCGGCAGGTCGATATCTACGGTAGCCATTTAGATTCCCTCTTCTTATTGAATCGTGCTGGGTTGGATCGAATCGCCGACCGCGTTGCCCAACCGATTGCGCTGATAGGTCACGACGGCAGCAATATCCACCGCTGACAATTGCTCTTTAAATGCCTGCATGGCGGTTCCCGCCTTGCCATTTAAAATAATATCGAGATGGGACTCGATGGGACCGGTCGCAATCGCTGACCCAGTAATTGCGGGGAACGCGCCCGGAATGCCTTGCCCGTTGGCCTGGTGGCAGCTCGCGCACGCAGTGTTGTACACCGACTCTCCCTTGGCGATCAGATCATCCATAGCGTATGTCTGACTGGCCGCACCGGCCTTCGCCAGTTGCATCGCTTTTTGCTCGGCAACCCAGGCTGCGTAATCTGCTTCGGACTTCACTTCCACAACCACAGGCATAAAACCGTGATCTTTTCCGCAGAGCTCGGTGCACTGACCGCGATAGACGCCAGGCTCTTCAACCCGCACCCAAGACTCGTTGATAAAGCCAGGAATCGCGTCTTTTTTGACCGCAAAGTGTGGAACCCACCATGAGTGAATCACGTCGTTGGCTGTAATCAAGAACCGCACTTTTTTATTCGCGGGAATCACGAGGGGGTTGTCCACCTCAAGCAAATAATTTGGGTTCTTTGCCGATGCGTTGATGATTTCATCGCGGGGCGTTGACAGGTTGGAGAAGAAATCGATGTCTTCGTCGAGGTACTGATAGCGCCACTTCCACTGATAGCCAGTGACTTGAATGTCGACATCCGCCTCTGAGGTGTCGTACATCTCCATCAACGTCCCGGTTGCAGGTACAGCCATACCGATCAGAATCACAAACGGAACCACCGTCCACAAGACTTCCACTGTCGTATTCTCATGCCAATGCTCAGCAACGGCGCCCTTTGACTTCCGATGCTTAAAAATGGAATAGAACATGACGCCGAAGACGGCCACACCGATAGCCACGCAGATCCAAAAGATCATCATGTGCAAATCGAACACTTCGCGTGAGATTTCTGTCACGCCCTGATTCATGTTTACTTGCCAGTCAGCCCATGCCGGCAAAGCGAACAGCGAGAAGGCCAAAACAATCGCTTTGGTCATCCGCACACCTCCTGATTATGTTTATGTGTTGTGGCGGTAAATACGCGTCGAATTGATTGTATTTTTGTCGTTATGTGTTGAGTTTTTGCTCAGGGGTGATTACGCCCAAAAGCCGGCGGGATTGCAAGGAAAGGGTGTACGACTTTAGTCGAGAGACCACATCACGAATTGCACTAATCCATACACCGTCACAAGAAACCCGACCGTCAAAACGATGCCGGCAACCACAAAGGCTGAAAATCGCCCTTCCTGAAAATCGCGCTCTCGATTCGCGTCCGACTGCACACCTAAAAATGCCGCGAAGACACTCGCGAATGTCCGCAACCACTGTTTCATTCCATTCTACCTCTGCATCCCTGTCTTCAAACCATCATCAAACGTTCATCAAAGCGTCAAAAACTCACACTAGTCTCTGCCGTCGAGAAAAGGAGTTTGCATGCACGTTACATCCTTAACCAAAGCTTTTGCATCCAACATTGCCGTCAACAATGTCTCATTTTCCGTTCCAGAACCACAAATGATCGGCGTCATTGGACGGTCCGGCGCTGGAAAATCCACTTTGCTTCGCATGCTGAATCGGTTAACGGATGCCACCAGCGGTGAGGTCGTGATCGACGGTCGCAACATTCTGTCGCTGCAAGGTAAAGAAAAGCGGGCCTGGCAGCGTGACTGCGCCATGATTTTCCAACAGTTCAATCTGGTTCCTCGACTCGATGTGGTCACCAACGTGATGCTCGGCCGTTTGAACTCACACTCCTTATTGAAAAGTATCTTCAAAGTGTTCTCCAAAACTGACATCGAGGATGCCATGGCGGCACTGGATCGTTTGGGTATCGCTGAGAAGGCACTCGAGCGTGTGGAGAACTTATCCGGCGGCCAACAACAGCGTGTCGCCATCGCGCGCGGATTGATGCAGGCGCCACGGATGATTCTGGCCGACGAGCCGATTGCCTCACTCGATCCGTTATCGGCCGAAGTGGTGATGAAGAGCCTGCGCGAGATTCATGATCGCGACAATCTGACCGTGATCTGCAACCTACACACCCTGGATACGGCCCGCACCTACTGCACACGCATCATCGGCATGCGTGGTGGCGAAATGGTGTTTGACGGTCCTGCGAGTGAACTGACTTCCGAAGCTGCACGTGACATCTACGGTGCTGACGAAGAACTGAATGAAGCCATGACCTCAACGTCCCTGTCGGCCAAGTCGACTGCGGAATCTGTGGTCAGGGCATCAATGGCCGTTTAGGCAAATTAAACCGGTCACTGACCGAATATGACAATTCACGGAGAGTACACATGGTAAAGACAATCGTTGCTGCAATGGCAGCCGCTGGCATGGCACTGAGTGGAACATCAGCACTGGCTGCTGCCCACGGTGGTATCAAAGAATTCCGTATCGGCATTCTGGGTGGTGAGAACCAGTCAGATCGTCTGCGCTCAAACGAGTGCTTGCGCGCCAAGACAGAAGAGCTATTGGGCGTTCCGACCAAGCTGTTCGCACCTGCGGATTACAATGGCGTGATCGAAGGCCTCCTCGGTGGCAACCTGGACATGGCGTGGTTGGGTGCATCTGCGTATGCCAAGGTTTACATCACAGATCCAAAAGCGGTTGAGCCAGTGCTTGTTAAGATCAACACAGACGGATCAATGGGCTATCACGCAATCGGTTTTGCCCGTGCAGATTCAAACATCAAGAACCTCAAGGACATGAAGGGCAAGGTATTTGCGTTTGGTGATCCAAACTCAACTTCAGGCTACCTGATTCCTTCAGTGGAAATTCCAGCCGCTGGTTACAGCATGGAAAAGGGTAAGTACTTTGGCGACATCACCTTCTCTGGTGGTCACGAGCAAACCATCGTTGGCGTCTTCAACGGCGACTTCGACGGCGGCGTGACCTGGGCTGATGGTCTAGGCGCATGGGAAGACGGTTATAACTCAGGTGCTCTGCGTAAAGCGGCGGATGCTGGTTTGATCGACATGACGCAACTGGTTGAGATCTGGAAGTCGAAAGTGATTCCGGAAGGTCCAATCGTTCTGCGTACCGAACTGCCAACAGACGTGAAGATCAAGATGACCGGTTTGATGGCGGGTCTCTCATCACTCGATCCTGAGTGTGCATACAGCTTTATGGCGGGTGAAGTGAAGGGCATGGCGCCAGTCACACACGAAACCTATGAAGTGATCGTGGAAGCACGTAAGTCAAAGATGTAATTCAACATCTTTACCGAAGGGGGAGCGCTGCTCCCCTTTCTCTTGTTTGAAAGGAATACAGGGCATGTACGAATCCATCGTTCACCTCGAGAATCAGCGTCGACTGTACACCGGACTCTCATTGGCACTCTTGGCCGTGATTTTAGTGTCTGGTTACACCACAGCCGACTCCATGAATTCCGGTGGATTCGTACAGGGTCTTGAGAAGTTTTTTGATTACCCATCACAGATTGTGCGTGAGTCCTATGCCAAAGGCTGGGAATTCTGGGCACTGTTTCCGAAATACCTGCCCGCATTGATTGAAACGCTGAACATCGCATTGGTCTCCACATTACTTGGTGGACTCGTTGCGGTGTTTTTGTCGCTCGGCGCAACACGGAACCTGGATGTGCCTGAGCGGCTGGTTCCCGTCATCCGTCGGACCATGGACGTGATGCGTGCCTTCCCAGAGTTGATCATCGCCTTATTTTTGATTTTTGTGCTCGGTGCCAACGCCGTACCTGCAATGATCGCGGTGGCATTTCACACAGCAGGTGCGCTTGGCAAACTCTTCTCTGAGGTCAACGAAAATATCGATCTAAAGCAGACCGAGGGCCTGAAAGCTGCAGGCGGCTCTTGGCTTCAGCGGGTACGTTTCGGGGTCCTGCCGCAGGTACTACCGAACTACACCAGTTATTTGTTGCTCCGGTTGGAGATCAACGTGCGCGCGTCGGCCATCTTGGGCTTTGTCGGTGCCGGCGGGATTGGCTCTGAGCTGTCACGCTCCATCGGTTGGGGTGATGGCGCTGTCACGGCCGCCCTATTTCTCATGCTGTTTTTAACCATCGTCTTGATCGACCAAGGCTCTGCCAAAATCCGTGAAAACCTGATCAAGAGCCAAGGAGGTTTGTCATGAGTACTGCTGTGATTGATCCCCAGGTCTTTGCCCAGGTTCGCAGTCAAAAATGGTGGCCGATTGGCATCTTAATCACGGTATTGCTGTATCTGACCTACGCCTGGGGTGCATTCAACATGAGTGATGTGCTGTCCGGTTCCCGGCTTGAGAAAGGCGCATTGCTGTTATCAGATGCCGTATCTCACAAGATCCACGTGACCGAAGATCTGCGTCGGGGCGATTTTGCCGTCGCCATCGAAGGCGAGCGCACGGCCACCTATCCCAATGACCGCACACCCAACTGGGTACAACGCGATACCAATCAATATGCCGTCGATCTCGCTGATGGCTATGGCTTACGTTCAGTTGACCGGGTCGTTGAATACAGCGTGCCCAATTACGGTGTGATCACAATCGAAGTGGGAACTGACGCGCTCAAGATGACGTTACCTGAGGGTCAAACGACGCTTCCCGACGGCATGCAGTTTCGTCCAGTGAAGTTCGACGCCCGCCCGGTCTTTGGCCACCGCGTGCAAATCTCCCGCTCAAAAATCGAATCGCACCGGTTCTTTTACGGCTGGGAGAACTTCTGGTTTCCATTCCGCTCACCGTTTTATGGCCTAAGCTTTGGTGAGCTATGGAGCACCGCGACGGAAGCTGAGCGTCTAGATACTGCGCGCTCAAATGCGGCCTACATCTTTGATGAATTCTGGAATAATCCCGATTGGCAGCACGGCATCATTGCGGTCGCCGTGTTGGAAACGGTGATGATGGCGGTGCTTGGGACCATCACCGCCGCATTCTTCGCCCTGCCGTTGGCCTTTGTGGCAGCACGGAACTTCAATCCAGAAGCCGTCAGTCGCTTCTTGGTGCGTCGATTGTTCGACTTTGTCCGCGGCATCGATATGCTGATTTGGTCATTGATCTTTATCCGCGCCTTCGGCTTGGGTCCTTTAACCGGAACGCTGGCCATCGCGGTGACCGATACCGGAAGCTTCGGCAAGCTGTTTTCTGAAGCGATGGAAAACGTCGATAAGAAGCAGATCGAGGGGATTGAAGCGACCGGCGCCAGCCGTTGGCAGAAATACCGTTTCGGAGTCATGCCTCAGTTGATGCCGGTTTTCATGTCGCAGTTCTTGTATTGGATGGAGTCCAATATGCGCTCGGCCACCGTGATCGGGGCATTGGGTGCTGGCGGGATTGGTTTGGTGTTGGTCGAGACCATGCGCACCCAGCGGGATTGGGAAAACGTGTTTTACATCATCACCATCACCATTGTGATGGTGTTTGTGATGGACGGACTGTCATCGAAGCTGCGTTTGAAGCTCATCAAAGGTTCAGACCGCGGAACTCAGGTCTCTGGATGAAACACCCGCACTGCACCCAACCAGGGGTGTGGTGCTTTTTCGCATAAAGTGGCGGCACTGACTCGGGTCGAGGTGATTACATCCACATCAATTCGCCCTTTCAGATAATGCAGTTGCATACCCTGCACATCGCATACACCAGTCCAATCTGCACGAAGTCTCTCTTCCACCTCGATCCGCAAAGGGCGTAATTGCGTCGGTGCTTCCTGATCCATGTCTGCGTCATCCTCGGGGTCCACATGGAATGTGATGTCTGCAATCTCTGGGAACTTGGCCCGAAGCGTTGCAGCGACCCAGCATCCTACCTCGTGGCCTTCAGACACCGAGATTCTGGGATCAACCTGCAGGTGCATGTCGAGCATGGTTTTTCCACCCATGGTTCGGGTCCGAATATGGTGTACGGCACGTAATCCCGGCACGCCCATGGCTGCCTCCTGCATCGCGGCCACTGTATCTTCGGGAAGCGCTGTATCAATCAACTCAGCCATCGCATCCCAGAGGAGCTCTAAGGCCACCTTGGCAATCAGTGCTGCGACAACCAAAGCCGCCAGCGCATCCAACCAGACGTAACCAAAGGAGACCCCGATCAGGCCGACCAAGACCGCGATCGATGACAGGCTATCCGTCCGTGAGTGCCAGGCGTTGGCTTCGAGAAGCTTAGAATCGAGCTCTTTGGCGTAATGCAGTGTGTAGCGAAAGAGCCCCTCTTTGATCACGATCGAGGCCAGCGTCACCACAAAGGCTGCCGTCCCAGCGACCACAGACGCGTCGGCGCTAAAGACCCGTTGCACGCTATCCAACAAGATGCCCCCAGCCACAACCAACAAGGCGCCACCGAGGCCGAGCGTTGCCAGGGTCTCGATCCGCTCGTGGCCGTATGGGTGGTTCGCATCCGGTCCTTCTTGGCTCCAACGTGCGGCTAGAACCACCAACACATCGGTTCCTAAATCGGATAATGAGTGGATACCATCGGCAATCAGGGCGTGGCTTTGTGACAGCCAACCGACGACTAATTTTGCAACACCCAGTAATGCGTCAAACACCGCGCCAATCACCGTGACCCGGGTCATTGTTTTTGCCTTGTCAGTCGCCATTACCAAAGCCCCGTGGTGCGCTCAATCAACCAGTACATCCCCAATCCACCAATGCACAGCGAGACTGGAATCGCGACAGCGCGTCGGTACCAGGTTTTGTGTAGCAGCCATATTCCCACCGAGAAATACGCCAGGGCAATAATCGCCAACTGGCCAAGCTCGACACCCAAATTAAAAGATAAAAGACCGACGACAAAATCCCGCTCGGGAAGCCCTAGTTCGGTCAACACACCGGCAAAGCCCATGCCGTGCAAGAGACCAAATACAAACACAACAAAGGCCCGTGAGAGCCCAACGCGCTGATGCCAACAGTTTTCAACAGCGATATACACGATTGAGGCAGCGATCAGAGGCTCAACGATCGCAGGCGACAGATTCAGTACGCCGTAGAGACCAAGTGCCAAGGTGACCGAATGGGCCACCGTAAATGCCGTCACCTGAATCACCAAATCAACCAACCGCTTCGACATGAGAGTCAAACCGAGGATAAAGACGATGTGGTCAATTCCCCTTGGCAAGATATGGGTAAAGCCAAGTTCCACGTAATCCCAGACGATGGCGGCCACCGAGCGGGTGACCGAACCATCCAATGAAAACTGAGGTGAGGTCTCTGCATGCTTCACAAAGGCAACCTGTGGTTCTTGCTCCGCTCGGAGGAACCGCACAGCGGTATTCGGCAGTTGTTCATCAACGCGATACCGAAATGCCTGGGCTTGATCCGGTAACCCACCGACCAGTCGAACCACGGATAATCGTGGCAATTCAGGGTCAGATTCCATAATCACCTCATGTAAGGTGACCGTCATCGCAATGGAGACGCCCTCGACCTCAATATGGATGCGGTCCGCAAACTCACGCATTCTGGGCAGAAACACCGCTTGAAGATCATCGGCATCCATCGCTCGGAGCGCGTCGTATTGTGTCGCATTGGGGGAATCGTCGGTGTCAGAAAGCGTTGGGTTCACCCCAGCCAACCAGGCCTCGAGATTGGTCTCGAGTGCGACCGAGAGCACGCCTTGATCCGACACAGTCAGCGTCGCAATCGCTGGACGCATTTCATGGGCGCTTGCGCTAAGCGCCCAGAAGCCCCATAAAAGAGCCATTACAACCTGTCGAACCATCAAACACCGCAC
Organism: uncultured Pseudomonadales bacterium; assembly: GCA_964628665.1. Taxonomy (GTDB): domain Bacteria; phylum Pseudomonadota; class Gammaproteobacteria; order Pseudomonadales; family Litorivicinaceae; genus HIMB30. The sequence continues at coordinate 50,364 of CAZVNX010000017.1, forward strand.
TTGGAAATTTCAGGCCATGACGATACACCAGAGACTCCTCCCATGCATTGCCGCCGTGCTGTTCAGCGCCGAGTTGATGGCGCACGAGTTCTGGATCGAGCCTTCGACTCACAGCGCTCCAGTGGGTGAGGATGTTCAGATTTTACTCAAGGTGGGTCAGGAATTCCGAGGCTCAGCCCAACCCTACTTGCCGAGTGATTTTGAGCGCTTCGAGCATATCAGTGCAGGTGCCACTGTCGCCATCCAAGGTCTTCTCGGCGACAGCCGTCCGGCTGCGACCATTCGGCTGGCACCGGGACTCAACCAAATCATTCATCACACCGTGCCATTCGATATCGTATTTTCCGAGGGTGATACGCGCTGGGCCGACTATGTTGCGCTCGATGGTCTCGCCGATCAGTTGGCAGCGCACCCCGCATTACCTCAGGTCACTCCCGTCAGTGAGCGCTATGTACGCTCAGTGAAAAGCTTGGTTATTGGTGGATCGGGAGGCGTGCAAGATCGTCTCACCGGTCGACTGCCTTATGAGCTCGTGCTTGAGGGATCGCTCAAACCGGGCGCGCAAGTCTTTCGGCTATACGCAGGAGATCGCCATCAATCCGGAATCCTGATCAAGGCATTTCGGCACAGTGATCGCGCGGTGGTTGATCAAGCGATTACAGACTCTGAGGGTCGCGTCACACTCAGGTTACCGACCGCAGACCGGTACCTGATCAGTGGCGTGGTCATTGGTCCTGACGCCGACCCCTCGTTCGATTGGCTCAGTTATTGGCCGGCGTTGACGCTCGCGATTTCCGAGTAAGGATCATCTCAAGCGCACGTGCAGTGGCGGCAAACGCAAAGCTGGCCGTCACATGCGTCACAGCGCCTAGGCTGCCTGCGCAATCGAGCCGTTGCGCGCCGCGTGGCTTGGCCTGTCCAATCGCTCCATCGGCCTGCTGGTACCGTGTTTGCTCATCGGAATACACCGCTTGGACACCAAATCGTGCTTTCGTATCGCGTGAGAAACCAAAGCGATTTTTCAGCGTTTGTCGGACCGCGGCTAACAAGGCATCCCCGTCGGTTTTCGCCAGATCGCGCACTTGGATGCGACTTGGATCGACACGACCACC
>CAZVNX010000018.1:0-13467 GCA_964628665.1 uncultured Pseudomonadales bacterium
GCCGGCGCCCGCATCGCACGCTTCCAGGGTCCGGCGAGAGCATTACTCTCCGGCGAGCGCACCGCGCTGAATTTTCTGCAGTGCTTGTCGGCGGTCGCCACACAGACAGCGCGCCTATGCAAGCTCCTCGAGGGCACTCAGGCACGACTGTTCGATACCCGAAAGACATTACCTGGACTGCGACTGGCGCAAAAATATGCGGTACAGGTCGGCGGGGGCTCGAACCATCGGATCGGTCTTTTTGACCAGGTGCTGATCAAAGAAAATCACATCGCTGCCGCTGGAAGCATCACGGCAGCGGTTGCCTCGGCAAAGCGACTGCATCCGGATGTCAAAATTCAGGTTGAGGTGGAAAACTTCGCAGAACTTCACGAAGCCTTCGCGGCCCTGCCGGATATCATCATGCTGGATAATTTTGCCGCTGAGGACCTTGAAGCGGCGGTGACATTGCGAAGAGACGCGGGTCTTCAGCAGATTGAGCTTGAGGCGTCAGGGGGAATTACGGCAGCTAATCTGGCAGCCATTGGCGCCACTGGGGTCGATCGCATCTCACTCGGTACCCTGACCAAGGATATTTCTGCAATTGACCTGTCTATGAGGGTTGAATTGTCATAAAAATGCGGTAATTTCAAACACCAAGGTGGGTGTATGCACGAACGGATACTGCGCTTAAACATTGCCGGATCCCCAGTCGAATGGCTGTCCTGGGAAGACGCGGCGACCCTTCAGGCTCGAGGCATGGTGGCCTGGACTCTCGGCTCCCCCTGTATGACCGTTCGCGGCGGTCGATCGCGACTTACCGGACAGCAGTCCACTCTGGTGCTGCACTCGATCATGGCTTGCGAGGGACGGGTGTTTGACCTTGCAAGCCGCACCCCCAATCTCACCAACACCTCTCTGTTCCGTCGCGACCAACACCTGTGTTTGTACTGCGGCAAAGATCTCCCAGATAAAGAGCTCACTCGTGATCACGTGATCCCCATGTCACGAGGCGGTGAAGATATTTGGATGAACGTGGTCACGGCGTGTCGTCGTTGTAACCAGCATAAGGGCAATAAAATGCTCGAGGAAATCGGTATGGATTTGCTTGCACTTCCCTACACGCCGAACCATGCGGAATATTTGGCACTGATCAATTCACATCGGATTCGGTCTGACCAAATGGAGTTCCTCCGACCGAGCTTCAGTCGGCAAAGTCGGTTACGCTAATCGTTTTGGCGTCATGAGGACATGGCGCCTCGGAACGGAGAGTTCGATGCATCCTTGGCATGTAGAAATCACACGTGGCACGCTGGTGGAAAGCCAGCATCTGGGCCATGGCGTTGTGGTCGACCAACACGGCCAGACAGCGTTGGCGTTTGGCAATTTTGAGCGTGTGACCTTTCCGCGCTCTGCCGCAAAATGGGTGCAAGGGTTGGAGCTGGTCGCCAGCGGTGCGGCGGACGCACTCGGTTTAGATCTGCAGCATCTGGCCATTGCATGCGCCTCGCACAATGGCGAGCCTGGCCATACAGAGCTTGTCGCTGCATGGCTCGATCGACTGGGCTTGTCAGTCAGTGACCTCGAGTGCGGGATCGCCCCCCCTTTTACCGAAGCAGTACGTCTGGACTTGGCGCATCAGCACACCGAAGCCTCTGCCCTACACCACTGTTGTTCAGGCAAGCATGCGGGCATGTTGAGCGTGTGTGTCCATCGTGGGTGGCCAACGGCCGGCTACACCGAGTACGGACATCCTCTCCAGATCCGCATCCGTGAGCACATGGCGGCCATTTTTGCCTGCGATCCCGATACCCTGACCTACGCTATTGACGGTTGTTCGGTGCCCACCTATGCCATGCCGCTTTCAATGTTGGCCACCGGGTTTGCCCGGCTGGCGACTGGCGCACTCAGCCCCGATCTCGCCGATGCAGCCCGCCGGTTATTGCTGGCGCAAACCACACATCCCTTCATGGTCGCCGGCAGTGCACGCTTAGACACCGAGTTGCTAAAGGCTGGTCAAGGACGGCTGCAGGTCAAAATGGGCGCTGAAGGCGTGTATTGCGGCGCGATCATCGATCGAGGGCTTGGCTTTTGTTTGAAGTGTGACGATGGCAGTCTGCGTGGCCAAGAGGCTTTGGTCATCGCGCTCTTGCAGGCACTTGGCGAACAGGAATTGGTGGATGCATTACCTGAATCCATGGCGCGCCCGGTGATCACCACAGCGCGCGGCATGGCGGTTGGTGAGATCTTAGTGCGCCAGTAACTCGAGTTCGCCAGCAGAGACTGCTGAAGGACGGACCTCACACACCACAGGTGCGAGTAATGCCTCTACTTCGGCTTGTGCCTGACGAGCAATCACAGCAGCTGCTTCTTCACAATCGATCGGATGCCCAACCGCAACGCGTCCACGAATAAAGGGTGCCTGTGACAGCCGTGACATGTGCGACACAAAATCATCGTCGCCTGCATAGGGCGCAAAGACCTTGCCCGGTCCGTGATAACTCAACGCCATCGGGATCACGGGAACACCCGCGCGGCGTGCAGCTTCAATCAGGCGGCTGCGAAACTTAATGGGCATCGGGCCGCGGGTCGACGTTCCCTCAGGGAAGACAACCACCTGATCACCTGCTTCCAAAGCCTCTGTGATGTCTTGCAGAGCCTGTTCCGCCGAGTGCCGGTCACCCCGATTGACGTAGAGCGTGCCCGCACCGGTCGCCAAACGGCCGACGATGGGCCAAGACGCCACCTCGGCTTTTGACAGGAAACGGACGTTCATGATCGATCCAATCATCAAGATATCGATCCACGACAGGTGATTCGAAACAATTAAACACGGACCCTTCGGGACTTCGCCAACCAACACGCGTTCGATCCCGAACAGGTGTAAGGCTTTACGATGCCAAAGCTGCACCCGTCTGCGGGTCAAACGCGGCTCACCACGAGTTGCAAGGCGCTTTAGAGTCCAAAGACCGGTAATCATATGGATGATGATTTGCAGTAACTTCATGCGGTGTGCGCCACGGGTGCGGCCATACCGACGGCATCGGCGGCCTTGGATTCGCGGCCTAGGAAGTGCTTAAAGTAGCGGTGATTGAGTTGCTCCATATCCAAGAGCACCATCAGATCGGCGACACCAAACTCTTCATCGAAACTTGGCTCACCACAGACCCAAGCACCCAAACGCAGGTAGGCTTTCAAAAGAGGCGGCATGATGGCACCACTGACTTCTGCACCCTGCATGGTTGCAACCGGTACACGTGGCGTCGCACGCAGCGTTTCTGGACTTAAATGCTTGACCCGCAGGTCACTCATCAATGTTTGCACCAATTGCCCTTGATCGCGACAAGGGACGCTTGCACAGCCTAGCAAATAGTCGATTTCCCAAGCCTTCATCAACTGCGCAATGCCACTCCACAACAGCATGATGCCGCCGCCTGAGCGGAAGTCGACGTGCACACAGGTGCGGCCTAACTCCACCACTTCGCCAGATAACTGGCTGACAAAGTCGGCTGTGAATTCGGACTCAGAATAAAATCGGCCGATCTTCTCAGCCTGAGCACGGCGCAAGAGACGGGTCGATGCCACCACACGTCCAGTCGCCAACTCTTCAACCAACAGGTGCTCACAATGGGGATCGAAGTCATCGAACTCGACACCCGGCCGGATGGTTTGAACCTGCGCACCCATCTCGCCTGCAAACACGTCATAACGCAAACGCTGGGTAGACTCGATCTCTTCAGGGGAAGCGGCCAACCGTACCGAGAATCCTTGGCTGCGGTTGAGTTCGATCATCGACATGTGAAATTCCTTGGCTGTTTTTCACAGTTTATGAAGCAAGAAAGACGGTTCGATGAACAAATAATGACAGTTTTGTTACAGGTTGGCGAGGCTCAATCGAGCGTGAAGACCATGCCATCTTGACTCAAAACCACCTGGCCATCTGCGGGCAATGGATGCTCCATCAGGTAATTTTCGAGGTCATGTCCGACATGGGTGAGATACAACCAAGGCGCACCTAACAGCTTCACCAACTCGAGCGCACGGTCGAGGCTCAAATGATTTCTGCCCTGCGCGGGTGGAAAGCTACAGTCTACGATCACGGCCTTTGGCTCGGCTGCCCGAATACAGGCGACACTTTCAGGCCCCACGCCATCGCAGTCGCTCAAATACACCACGGCTTCCCGACGTCCGTGCAAGATGTAGCCAAAGGTCATGCGTGAGTGTTTGATCGGCACAGGTGTAATGCGAAATTCATCCGAGAGGACGCGCGTCTCAAATGCGGTGAGCGTGTGGGAAAAATCCAAACACCCCGGATGCGAAAACAAATCATCCGCACCGATCGGATCCGGTGGCCCAAACACCGGAACTGGATCCAACACGCCCCAACGCAAATGGAATAATCCTGCGACGTGATCCATGTGGTAATGCGTCAGGATCACACCTTGAAGTGATTCAGGGTCGACCCAGTCTGCGAGGTCGGTCCGACCTGCATCAAGCAAGAAACGCCCCTGCGAGGTCTGAATCTCAGCCGAAGTCGGCCGACGCCGGAAATTCTCATCCACCCGCGCGCGTTGACAGGCACGACAGGAACAGCCAAAGACTGGAATCTGCGGTGCATTGCCCGTGCCTAACAGCCGTATCAACATCCAATCTTGTCCATAAATGTAATCGCCATATCTTCAGGCGTGCCATCGTTCACCAGTGTGCAGAAGGGCTTCTCGTGTTGGAGCGCATCCGCGAGCTGTCGATTGCGGCGAAGACGGGCATAGATCTCAAATTCAGATTCACGGCCCCGTTTCTCAAGCCGCGCCTTCAGAATGGCATCCGGCACATCAATGGTGACCAATCGAAGCTCCGGAAAGACACTTTTCGCTGTCGGCCAGTACACCCGCGAGCCATTCAAAATCACCCGATCAGCCTTACTCAGTTCACTGGCACGGATGCCATAGGAAAACCCATGTGCGGTCCAATCAAGCACAAAAGCTCCACGCTTTTTTAACCGCATGAATTCCATTTCCGACACCATTTCGGATGCCTCTGTGGGATCTTCTGGGCGCGTGATAGTCCGCACCACCACATAGGGCGCACGCTGAAATTCCATCAGTGCGGTTAAAAACGCGTTCTTACCTGCCCCAGACGGTGCGCAGAGGTAATACACCTCAGGCAACATCAGAACACTCGCCGTCCAGCGACATAGGTCTCAGACACGCGAACTCCATGCTGATCATGTTCAAACAACACCACATCGGCGCGACAACCCTCCGCTAGACGACCACGATCATGCATCCCCACAGCATCTGCAGGGTGACGAGTCACTGTTGCAATGGCTTCAGCCATGTCCATCCCGATGTCATCCTCTGTCAACTTCACCGCGGCTGGCAACAATGCCGAAGGGTAATAATCCGATGACAGCACATCGAGAAGCCCAGCGGTTGCAAAGTCACGTGCCGCGACGTTGCCCGAGTGCGATCCTCCACGGATCACATTGGGCGCACCCATCATGACATGCAAACCTTGCCGGTGACTGGCTTCGCCGGCGGCCATGGTGGTCGGGAATTCCGCCAATGAACAGCCGAGTGCGGCCGACTCTGCAACATGGTCAACCGTGGCGTCGTCGTGCGATGCCAGCGCGATCTGATGCGTGCGGCACAGCGCCGCGATCGCTTCGCGATTGGGTGTGGAGAAGGCTGCCGCAGCCGCACTGTGCTCAGTCATCATCTGCTCGAATACTTCGTCGGAGTAGCCATACTTCTTCTGATTGTATTCGCGGTACTTATCGACTGACACGAACTGTCGCTGGCCAGGCGCATGATCCATCAATGAAACCAGGCCAATACCGTCTACCCCAGCCCATGGCTCGAAATATCGATCCGTTCCTTCGCATGAGCACTCGCAGCGAAGATGCACCGAATGGTCAACACGAAAAACACCCTGATCACGCACCTCCAACAACATCCGAATGGAATCGGCAGCAATCCGTTCGCGGACCGCGCTGACGCCACCAAACCCATAGCCGATGGCAATGGCATCAAAGACGGTCGTGATCCCAGCGGTTGCAAGCTGCGCGTCATGTGCCAACAGGGCATTCATGTGCGGCCACTGCACACCAGGCCGTGGCTCAAAGTACTTTTCATGATTGTCCGTGTGTAGCTCAATCAAGCCCGGAATCATCCAGCGCATGCCGGCCTCAATCACTCCAGCACCTGCGTGCACGCTATCGAGCACTTCGACAATCATTCCGTTCTCAATCAACAGCGTCGCTGGACGGAAGACGCCGTCCACAAGCACCCGCTGCCCGCTGATTGTCACCGACATGGCGCCACCTCAATCTCCACCAAACGATCTGCCAACTGCGCGCGCACCTCGGCGTCATGAAAAATTCCAACCAAGGCCGCACCGCGATCGCGCGCCTCGGCAATCAGCTCACACACCACATCCCGATTGCCGATATCCAGGGACGCTGTCGGTTCGTCCAGTAACACAATCGGAAATTCAGCGATCAGACTGCGGGCAATGTTGACCCGCTGTTGCTCACCACCGGAGAAGGTCGCTGGCGCCAGTGACCAGAGACGTTCTGGCAAATTCAGGCGCGTCAGCATGTGTGCCACCCGATCCTGAATCTCGCTTGGATCGATCTGACGCTGCTTCAAAGGCTCTGCGACCAGATCCCAGGTCGATACCCGGGGAATCACGCGCAAAAACTGACTCACAAAGCCGAGCGTATGACGTCGAAGTGCGAGCACTTCATGCGGATGCGCACGGACCAAATCTGTGTCGCCAAGATCAGAGACCACGCGCACCGAGCCCGCATCAGCGAGATAGTTGCCGTAGAGGATTTTCAACAGTGAACTTTTGCCGCTGCCCGATGGCCCCGACAACACGACCACTTCACCGGCGTCCACATGGAAGGACACGCCTTGCAACACAGGCAATACCACGCCGCCTTGATGATGCAAAACAAAGGATTTGGTGAGCTCAGACACTGTGATTCGACGCATCAACCCACCTGCAAAATAGAGGCAACAAGCTGCTGCGTGTAGGGCTCATGTGGATCATCGAGCACCTGATCTGTCAGACCGGTTTCGATCACGCGACCCTGTTGCATCACCAGTAAGCGGTCTGCGAGCAATCTCGCCACACCCATGTCATGGGTCACAATCACCACCGCGAGCCCAAGGTCATGCACGAGGCGCTTTAAGGTATCGAGCAATTTAGCCTGCACCGAGACATCGAGACCACCAGTTGGTTCGTCCATAAAAACCAAACGAGGATTGGTCACCAGATTGCGTGCAATCTGCAGGCGCTGTTGCATGCCGCCTGAGAAAAATTGCGGCCTGTCATCCATCCGCGCCGTATCAATCTCAACCTCGGCGAGCCAGGCCGCTGCCTCATCCCGAATCGATGCATAGTTGCGTTGGCCGATGCCCATCAACCGCTCACCAATGTTGCCGCCAGCACTGACTCGAAGCCGTAAACCGTCGCGCGGATTTTGATGAATAATGCCAAACTCAGTTCGACTGAGTGCCCGTAGACTGCTCTCCGTAGCACGTGCAATATCGTGTTGTGCACCGGAACGATCAACATAGGTGATCTCGCCCGAATCCGGAGTCTCTTGACCTGACAGCAACCGTAACAGAGTGCTTTTGCCAGAGCCTGACTCGCCAACAATGCCGACAACCTCGGCCGGCCAGACATCCAAATCCACATCCATGCAGCCTTGATTCGGTCCATACAGCCGCGACACACTACGCGCCGATAACAGTGATTTATCCATCGACAGGCTGTCTCTTCTGGCAGTAATCGGTATCCGAGCAAACAAACATCCGTTCGCCTTGATCATCAAGAATCACTTCGTCGAGGAAACTCTCGGCTGAACCACAGAGCGCACACACCTCATCCCAAGACTGGATCGCAAACGGGTGATCTTCAAAATCCAACGACTGCACATCGGTGTAGGGTGGCACGGCATAGAGTCGTTTCTCACGGCCCGCACCGAATAACTGCAACGCCGGATTCTGGTGCATCTTTGGGTTATCAAATTTGGGAATTGGCGACGGGTCCATCACATACCGACCGTTGACCATGACCGGATAGGCATAGGACGTCGCAATCTGACCGAACTGCACAATGTCTTCATACAGTTTGACGTGCATGACTCCATACTCTGAGAGTGCATGCATTTTTCGGGTTTCCGTTTCGCGTGGCTCAATAAAGCGCAAAGGCTCTGGAATTGGCACTTGATACACCAAGATCTGTCCACTGACCAAGGGCGTTTCCGGGATCCGGTGTCGGGTCTGTATGATGCTGGCGTGTTCGGTCTGCTCGGTGGTTTCGACCCCTGCGACCTTGGCAAAGAAGTGCCGAATACTGACCGCATTGGTGGTGTCGTCAGCCCCCTGATCAATCACTTTTAAACAATCATCCTCACCGATGATTGCTGCCGTGACCTGGATGCCTCCCGTTCCCCAGCCATAAGGCAAGGGCATCTCGCGTCCACCAAAGGGAATTTGCAGACCCGGGACAGCAACCGCTTTTAACAGCCCGCGGCGGATCATGCGCTTGGTCTGTTCATCGAGATAGGCGAAATTGTAGTCGGGCAACTCAGTCGACATCAGCATCTCCCCGATTGGCGCGCAAGCGACGGATGAGCTCAAGCTCACTTTGGAAGTCGACGTAATGTGGCAATTTCAAGTGTGAGACAAAGCCTGAGGCCTCGACGTTGTCACAGTGCGCCAAGACAAATTCCTCATCTTGAGCTGGCGAATCGATCTCTTCTGCAAACTCACCAGCACGGAGTGCGCGGTCAAGCAATGCCATGGACATGGCTTTCCGTTCAGACAATCCAACCTGTAAACCGTAGCCACGCGTAAAGGTCGGTTCAATTTCACCGCCGCCCTCGAACTGGTTGACCATTTCACATTCGGTCATGAGGAGCTCTCCGACCGGCACCGCATAACCGAGCTCATCAATCGGCAACGATAAGGACACCACACCCGAACGGATTTCCGCAGCAAACGGGTGCGTCCGCCCATACCCACGCTGTGTCGAATATGCCAATGCAAGGGCATACCCCTCATCGGCACGCGCCAACGCCTGCAAGCGTGTTGAACGCTCAGCCGGATACTCCAGTGGCTGCCTTGTCAGGTCACACGCTGGAGTCATCCCATCGGGCGGTGTTTCTACAAGTCCGTCCTGCTCAAGTATCGAAAGCACACGCGCCATCGGCTCCTGCGCTCGCGGTGCACTCGTGTCATGGGCATGATCGGTCTCTGGTGCGTCGGCCACGGCATCCCGATCAAATGACTCGATTGCCAGTTGAAAGTCGAGCAAACGATGGCTGTAGTCGTAGGTTGGGCCTAACACTTGGCCACCGGGGACATCTTTGAACACAGCAGAAATCCGCCGAATCACCCGCATGCTGTCGGTCTGCACCGGCTCGCTCGTTCCATGACGGGGCAGTGTCGTTCTGTAAGCGCGCAGTAAAAAGATGGCCTCGACCAAGTCGCCTTGTGCTTGCTTGATCGCAAGAGCGGCTAGCTCAGGGTCAAAGAGGGATCCCTCGTTCATGACGCGATCCACAGCGAGACCCAACTGATTCTGAATCTGCGAGAGCGACAGTTCTGCCACACCGGGGTCACCGCGACGCATCTCCGCTGTCATTGCGTGTGCTTCAGCGATCGCGCGCTCACCGCCTTTTACAGCCACATACATCAGTCAACCCTCACCTGAAAGCGGGTGGATCTCGGAAGCCCAATGACAGCGTGCTCGAGCACCAAATAACTGTCGAACCCAAGGGGGTAGATGGCACTTTGCTGTGCAAGACGGGAGGCCAAGGCGTGCGAAATTGGCAAGCGTTGCTCGACAGTGCCGAGAATTCCTGGGCCCTCTGCAACCACATCGGTCGCTTCTTCACCTGTGATGAAAAGAATACTGGCGGCTAAATCTGGGCGCTCATGGGTGCCCACTGAGACGGCATCGAGCAGGGACAGGGTCTCAGGGGATTCAGCCGACACAACCAACCAGTCCGCATCGGAAGGAGCATCGACCATGTGTGCGCGGGTGTGGAATGCGACATTGGCCCGCACATGCGTCGGACAGTCGGGCCAATACACGCGAATATCGTCATCAAACAGACTGAGCACCAAGGCCCAGACCGCAGGCATCACTCCGTCAGGGGCCGTTACGGATGGGACTGAAACCGAACGGACAGGTTCAGACAGCGCCGTCAAAGCAGCCCGAAAGGTCTGCTGCGCGATCTGCACAAGATGCTCTGGGGCTGCGATCAAGCCGTGACTCATCAGGCTTCTCCACGCACCATGGTAAAAAATTCCACAGCGGTTTGTTGCACGCGCTCAGATTCCATCGCATCCACTTCGGTAATGGTGTCCTGCCAGTCCGCCAGATAGGCCTCGGCAGCTTGGTACTGATCGAGCCGCTGCAGAGCGATATCAAACCGCGCAATGGCCACGGCTTGCTGCTTCTGACGGCCGAGAATATGACCGTAGCCAAGAAGCCCTGAATCATCTTGTAAGACACAGCGTGTCAGACTCACCTCGCCGAGGTGAAATGGCTGACCGGTGGCATGGATGCGCGCATCGGTCATCATCAAGCCGACCTCAGGCGCTTTGAGGGCTGTGGTTGCGAACGGCAAAGCCGCACTGGCCTCGATCAGCATCTCTGCAGGCACGCGAACCAGAATAGCTAACCAGTGTTGTCGTGCCGCTTGAAGTTCCGCAGGCTCCGAAAACCGGCTCGTCACAGAACGCTGTCCTTCGATGCCAAGGATTCGAGCAACTCGCGAAAATCCGATAACTGTAACGACAGATCCAGGTCCTGCTCCTTCGCCATGTCATCCCAACGACGCAACTGAATGGCCTCACGTGCAAAGGGCACCTCAAGAAACTGGCGCTGAGCTTGGGCGGTCATCGGTCCACCTTGCAGCTCTAAGCTGTGCTTTGAGGCCGGACTCAAGGTCTCGTAATACGCTGGGTCATTGCCTGTTAAAAACCGCTTTGCAACCACGTGTAAGCGCACAGGTTCAGTGACTTCAACTGGGAACCACCGGCTCAAGTAGTTGGCACCAGCGACTTCATGCATCAGATCTTCGCCAGGTTCTGCGGAGCCCAAACTGGTTTCCAACATGTGGCCAATATCGTGGAGTAATGCAGCAGCAATCAGACTGGATGGTGAACCTTCTTGCGAGGCCAAGGTTGCGCACTGCAGGGCATGCTGCCGTTGCGTCACGAATTCACCATATTTCTTGTCACCATGCTGCGCAAAGCAGCGCTCTATCGCGTCGTACATCGGGTGCGCTCCATCGGCAGATGTTTGAGAACGCGAACAGTACGCCGGAAATATGACATCTCCGTGAACGTCAATTGCCGTCATCGAAATGACATACAAACGTCATATAAAGGCAAAAACGGAGGCTTTATGACCGCACCAAATACCATTGCAATTGTCACCGATGCCTGGTTCCCCCAGGTGAACGGTGTGGTACGCACCTTGTCGCGAACACGCGAGATCTTGGAGCAACGCGGTCACCACGTTGAGGTCCTAAGCCCTGAGGGGTACACCTCAATTCCTTGCCCCACCTATCCAGAAATCCGCCTGGCGTTGTTTGCAGCGCGATCCATCAAAAAGCGCCTGACCAAACTCAAACCGGATGCAGTCCACATTGCAACCGAGGGTCCTCTCGGTCTCGCGGCAAGGCGGTGGTGTCGCCGGAATCGGTTGCCATTTACCACCAGCTACCACACACGGTTTCCGGAATACGTGCGCCTTCGCGTGCCAATCCCGCTTGGACTGTCGTATGCCTTTCTAAAGTGGTTTCACGGACCGGCACACCGCATGCTGGTGGCAACGCCGTCGATGGAAAAGGAGCTGGTTGATCGCGGCTTCGCCAATATCGGCCGCTGGTCTCGGGGCGTGGATCTAGATCTTTTCCATCCCGATCTCACACGACAGGCTCCCGAGTCTCCGGTTTTACTCTATGTCGGTCGGGTCGCGCCTGAAAAGAATATTGAAGCCTTTTTGGAAGCCGATGTGCCCGGCATCAAACGCATCGTCGGTGGCGGTCCAGCGCTTGAAGAGCTCAAAGCGCGCTATCCCGATGCCGAGTTTGTAGGCTACCGACACGGTGAAGAACTGGCAGCGGCTGTCCGCGACGCCGACTGTTTTGTCTTCCCGTCGCTCACCGACACCTTCGGGCTCGTCATACTCGAAGCCCTTGCGTCCGGAGTCCCAGTGGCCGCCTATCCCGCACCTGGCCCCATCGATCTGATCGAGAATGGTGTCAATGGTTGGATCGGTGAGGACCTTGCAGACTCGATCAAGCATGCACTCCAGGTGGATCGCGGCCAATGTCGTCTATTCGCCGAAGGGTTTTCGTGGGATCGCTGCACGGATCAGTTTGCGTCGCAGTTAAAGCCGGCCGATCCGGCCCTATTAGAAAACGCAGTGTCATAAAAAGTTCATCAAATCGACGCATCGCCGTCACAGGAGAGTCATAGCATCAATGCATAGATCCTAGGGGGCGCTATGCAGACATCCGGCTGGGCATTACTGTTCCAACATCTCGACCGTGTCGAGCGCCCGCTGTGCACTCTGGCTAACATGTTAGCCGGTATTCCAGCGATCCATCGTCTGTTTGTTTTTGTATCGAAACTTGGTGACGGTCCTGCCTGGGTCATGCTGTTTGTCGCGATCGGACTCACAACCCCAGAAGCTGGAAACCTGCCGGCGGTCCTCATCGGGGCCTGCGCATTTAATCTGTTGCTGTACAAACTGATCAAAGGGCAAACCCTTCGTAATCGCCCGTGTACGACCTGGGAAGCGATCAACCCTGCTACGCCACCGCTCGATCACTACAGTTTCCCAAGCGGTCACACATTGCATGCTGTGAGCATCACCTTAATTGTGGTTCCTGTCCTACCATTACTTGGGGCCGTCTTAATTCCGCTCACCATTTTGATCATGTTGTCGCGGGTGATTCTCGGACTGCATTATCCAAGTGATGTGTTGATAGCAACCGCGATTGGATGGTGTGTCGCCTCAGTGGCTGGAACCTTCGTCGGCCTCTGAACGCATTCTGCGTTGATCCCAGGCGTACAGCATGGGTGCTAACACGCGGTCATAAACCCACACCGATAGATGATAGAGACCAGGCAGAGCCACCAGCTTGCCAAGTAACCGATAGACTGGCATCTGCTGCCATAATGCAAGAAACGCATCCACTCCGACCTTCACTTCGCCAGATGGCATGCGCACGTGTAAACGTTGTTTGGCGGCATCCGAAGTGAGGCCTGTGGCTTTGAGTACGTCGCCCTCCTCTGAAATTTTCTCAAACGCCAGAGGAAGATCCCGTTTAAGCGACAAACCCCGGTAATGCTCAATCTCGAACGAGCACACCGGGCATTTGTCATTGTATAGGACTGTCAGTTTTTGCATGCCTTAACAGTATGCACTGACAGAGGGATTACAAGTTAA
>CAZVNX010000018.1:13567-46617 GCA_964628665.1 uncultured Pseudomonadales bacterium
CGGCAACGCCCCATTGGAAATATAAGCTTCACTCACTGATGCCTTGACCTGTGATGCCATTGAGATGGCCTCTGACACTTTGGCTCGGGTCGCATAGTCTTGGTACGCTGGGATGGCCACAACCGCCAAAATGCCGACGATCGCAACCACAATCATTAACTCGATGAGGGTAAATCCCCGCTGGACTGAAAACATCGTATCTCTCCTTGTGTCTGTCATACGATGCCCAGAATCTAGCTGACACTCCGATCCGCGCGCCGACAGGCTGTCCTTCGGTCCAAGAACGACTCTTTACGTCCAATGCGCCTCTACAGTCTGCTGCATGGACGGATTAGATACACTCGAACTTGCACAACACGCGGGCCTTCCCTGGGTCGATCTCTCATTGATTGCACCAACTGCCATCACAGCGACCGAACATGGGCCTCAGCTCAGCCTGCCACGGGTTGGGCACCTGCCATTGATCGCCGATGCGGAGCATCTGGCCTTCATGATGCCGTTTCAAATGCGGGGACTGACAGATCAGGGAGACTTTGATCGTTGGACCGCACGGATGGATGACGAACACACACTCGAGTTTGAGGACGAACGCACCGATGACACAGAACTCACTCAAGCACCGCTAGTTCGATACACACGACACCTCTTACTCGATGCGATCAATCAAGGTGCCTCAGATATTCACATCAACCCAAGTGCCAACGGCTACACCGTCAAATTTCGTCAGGATGGATTTCTGACTCAGCAGCCACAAGCGCCAGGCCAACTGGAAAAACGCCTACTGGCACGAATCAAAGTCATGGCGAATTTGGATTTGACCGAAAGTGGGCAAGCCCAGGACGGTGCACTCTTTGTCGATGACAGTATCGGTCGGCGACGCCGTTTTCGGGTCTCGGTGCTTCCTTCGCTGCATGGCGAAAAAGCCGTGCTTCGACTGGTTGGTCATGCGGGAGAAATCCCACAACTTGGTGAACTTGGACTGACGGATACGCAGTTCCAACGGGTGCATCAATTGCTCGCAGAGACTCAGGGATTGATCCTAGTCACCGGGCCCACAGGGTCTGGCAAGTCGCTCACCCTTGGCCGACTACTACTCGATCTTGCGCGTGCCGACCGACACGTGGCATCGGTTGAGGATCCGATCGAATTCGAGCTCCCAGACGTCCATCAGGTGCAACTCAATCGGCAACGGCATCTGGACTTCCCCACCAGCCTCCGCGCGCTATTACGCCAAGATCCAGATGTATTGATGATCGGTGAAATCCGCGACCAAGAGACCGCCGAAATTGCGATTCAGGCCGCCGAGACCGGACACCTAGTATTAGCCACCTTACACACCAAGCGGGCCTGCGATGCACCCAGCCGACTGGCTCATTTTGGTATTCATGGAGCACATCTTGAGGCCGTCTTGAAACAGGTGATCGCACAGCGACTGATTCGGACCCTATGCAAAATTTGCCTCGGCACTGGATGCGGCGAATGCAACCAAGGCTACCGCGGCCGCACCGGTCTGTTTGAGTTTTGGCAGCACACCGACGGTTCACATCCCGAGGCCTATGACTATGCCGAATCCATTGCCCATCAATTGGCCCTAGGCCGCACTACATCAACGGAGATCCAACGTGTCCTTGGCAAACAGCATGGCATTCCTCAAACAGCATCTGCAGCTGAAGCCCTCCGGCTCCAATGAAGCGGATTTACTCGGACTGTGGGCACCACTATTAGATGCAGGGCTCACCGTGACCGAATCTGTGCAACTACTCGCAGAGACCGCCGAGTTCGCGGCTGATCGGCAACGCTTTCAGGCGGTCCTTGGCGGTTTAAAAAGTGGCTTGTCGCTGTCTCAAGCCGTTGTGAGCGGGGCCTTGCCGTTTTCCCAGGGCGTGGTGCAAGGACTGGCTGCAGCCGAACAATCCGGCAAACTGGGAAGGGTCTTGGCTCTGGCCTCAAGCGCGGCCCGAAAGCGCGCTGCCATGCGTGATAAAGCCTGGGCTGCAGCCCGCTATCCCTTAATTGTGGGGTTCATGGCAGCGGCGATCATTATCGGCTTGGTGGTTTCCATCGTGCCACGCTTCCAAGCACTGTATGACCGGCTGGGCTCAGAGCTCCCGATCGCCACGCAAATGCTGATCGCATTATCAGACCTCCTGAACCAACATCATGTGACTGTACTGGGCATCGGCCTACTGCTAGGACTCGCGGGTACGGCCATCAAAGCCACGCCATGGGGTCAACGCTGGACCGACCGCGCACTGAATAGCCTACCCGTCATCGGGCGTTTTCGGCGTCACCTGTACTCACATAGTGTATTTGCCTACCTTGAGCTTTTGATCTCAGCGGGCGTCACGCTCCCCAATGCCCTCCGTGCTGTCAGTCGTATCACCAGCTCACCGGATCTCGCGCGGCAACTCGAACGGGCTGCAACCTCAGTCCGTGGTGGTCAGATTTCAGAACGGGCGCTTGAGCAAACGCTGATGACGCCGCTGACCCGCTATCTCTGGGTCATTGGTGTCCGCTCGGGGCGTTTGCCTGAGTTTCTTGGCATTGGCCATCGCGCCCTATCGGATCGTCTAGAGCACGAACTCGGCACGCTGACCAGCCTGTTGGAGCCGGTCTTGATGGCCAGCCTTGGAATCATCACAGGGTTGGTCATGCTCGCCCTGTACCAACCCATTTTCAGTCTCGGAGATGCCTTATGACTCTATTTGAAGCGCTGCTTATTTTGGCCGGATTGCCACTCATTTTGCGATTCGCGGTATCTATGCCACGCCAGTTGGTGGCGGATATCTACACCGACCAGCGCATCCTGCGCAGGGAACCCAAACTGCCCAAAGCGCTCTCACCCGTGGCGGTATTTTTGATCACAACGCTCTGGATGGGATTGAACCTGACCATCTCGATACAATCGCAATCCACCGTATGGCAACTCTTCAGTATCTGCTTCGCCGGCTGTCTCTTGCTCGGCGCTGTCATCGATCAGCGGACCGGGCTACTGCCGTTCCAAGTCTCAATTTGGATCGGGCTGAGTGGGCTCCTGTATCAGTCACTCGAAGCACCTGAACGCCTGACCGAACACCTGATCACCGGCATCCTGGTCTATCTCGCCTTAGTTGGCCTCAATCAACTCGTATTCTGGTGGCGGAGGCAACAGATGCTGGGCGGCGGTGATGTGGTCTTACTCGCGGCCACGTGCACCGTGTTGACATTGGATGACGTGCTTTGGGCACTGCTGATCGCAACATGCACAGGTGCCCTGGAGGGTCGTCTTCGCCGCGCCTCGGTGATCCGCTTTGGCCCGCATCTGGCGTTTGGCATCTTGAGTTACTGGCTCGGCCGCGTCATGCTCGCTTAAAGGAGGCACTGTGTCGAAATTCACTCCCATGTATGGACTCACCGGTGGCATTGCCAGCGGTAAATCCACTGCTCTGCAAATGTTCCAAACACTGGGCATACCGACCGTTGATGCCGACGACGTGGCACGAACGGTGATTGCGCCGGGCTCCGAGGGTCATCATGCTCTGATCGACGCGATCGGCCCGTCGTTCTTTGACGGAGAAGTCCTCAATCGCAGTAAACTCCGCGATGCGATGTATTTAGACGAGACGTTAAAACGCGCGGTTGAAGCGGTTGTTCATCCGCGGGTCCGAGCTGAAATTGATGCCTGGCGGGCGCGTCCATCCGAGGCCCCCTACCGGATTCTGTGTTCCCCGTTATTATTGGAAACCGGTCAGGATCAGTCGCTTGATGGCGTGATCGTGATCGACGTCGATCCAGAGCAGCAACTCGACCGCGCAGAGGTGCGGGATCGACGCACTCGGGCACAGATCCAAGAAATTCTCGCGCATCAACTTCCGCGGGAGGAGAGACGGAAACGGGCCACCTATATCATTGATAATTCAAGCAGCGAAGCCGCGCTACGCACACAGATATTCGCCTTACACGAGAGACTCACGGCATGACTGAAACACCTGACTTGATGGTTGACTGTCCGCAATGCGGACGTCCAGCACACTATCATCCATCCAACCCCAACAGACCATTTTGCTCAGAACGGTGTCGATTGATTGACCTTGGAGAATGGGCGGATGAGGGCCACCGGATTCCCGGCGACCCGGTACCGATTGACGACGACAACGAGTTTCACTAAAGCCCGCGAATTCCGGCCACGCCATAGCCAAAAGCGGCCTGCACCTTCGGTAGGTCGGCAGCTGACATGCCACCAAGGGCAAAGGCAGGCGCACCCAAATCGCGGATCAATTCGGCAAAGCCCTGCCAACCGAGGGTCTTTACATCTGGATGGCTTGGCGTCGGCTGCACTGGTGAGACCAACCAGGCGTCAGCCGGCCACCCACGCTGGCGCTGCCAATCATCGTCAGAACGGATCCCTGCCGTCAGTGGCCATGGCCGATCAAGCTGCTCGAGCATTTGACAGGCATGCTCAATGTGATCGGACTTACGTAGATGCACCCCGCATCCCGGCTGAAAGCACGCCAATTGATCGAGTGTCAGCACAACGGCATGACCGAGGTCCTTCGCCGTTGTGATGGCATCCCGAAGCCCACGCGAGGGTGGCATCCCACGAAAATACAAGATGGATTCAAAGGGACTCGCGAGCACCCAGCCTACGGCATCTTGATGCACCTGCGCGTCAAACACACGCATTTGCCGTGGCAATCCCACAGCCCGCACGATGGCACGATTGGCGGCTGGAAATTCGAGTAGCTCAAGTTGATTGGGCGACACCCAACGCACGGGCTGACCTTCGCGACCGACTGCTTCACCCGCGAACTGAGTGACTTCAAACACCCATAAGCGAACGGTTTTATCGGCATAGGTCCAGGGGATTTGGCAGATCGGACTCACGGTCTCGGGCACAATACCGAGCTCTTCCGACAGCTCGCGCGCTAAACAGACGTCTGCAGGCTCACCGGGCTCGAGTTTCCCACCCGGAAATTCCCACAGACCACCTTGGTGCGCATTGGCATGCCGTTTGGCGAGCAGTACCTGCCCATTGCGCCAGATCACGGCGCAGGCGACCGACACCTCAGGTGCGGTATTCAGCATTGATCCGAACGTATTCTTTGGTCAGGTCACAGGTCATCACTCGGCACTGCCCTGAGCCGACACCCATATCAATACGAATTTCGATGTCGGTTGGTGCCATTGCTGCCTGTCCCATGGCTTCGGTGTACGCTGGATGACGACCACCGTCTTTGACAATCTGCACACCATTAAGCCAAACCTGCACCTTGGCGATATCAATCGCATCCACATCGGCTCGACCAACAGCGGCCACAATTCGTCCCCAATTCGGATCTGAGGCTGCCAAGGCTGTTTTGACCAAAGGCGAGAGCGCCACCGTGTTGGCGATGGTGTGAGCTTCTGTGTCTGAATGCGCGCCTTGCACCCGTACTGTGACGAACTTGCCGGCCCCCTCACCATCTCGCGCGAGCATCTCAGCCAGGTCGTCGCAGAGCACCGATAGGGCAGCTTGCAGGGTCTGACCCGCTTCACTGTCGGCATCTGTGATCAAGGTGTGTCCCGCGTGGCCTGTCGCAGCAATCGCACAGGCATCATTCGTGGAGGTGTCTCCATCAACGGTCACACAATTGAAGCTGTGGTCCACAGCGCGTTGAAGCAGTATTTGCAGCGCATCCGGCGCAACGTGCGCATCGGTCATCAATAATCCGAACATAGTCGCCATATTGGGATGGATCATCCCCGAGCCCTTGGCCATTCCGGTGATGGTGACCTCGACCCCCTCAATCTGACAAACGATGTGTCGCAGCTTCGGATGGGTATCTGTGGTCATGATCGCGCGCGCAGCCTGTTCCCAAGCCGACACCTCACCATGCAGTACGTCGACAGCGCGCGGCAACGCCTGCACGATCGCACTGACAGGCAACGGCTCACCGATTACTCCAGTGGAAAATGGCCAGATGGATTCAGCAGCAACCTCACCGATCCTCGCCAGCGCTTCGACCGTCTCCCGGCACGCAATGACTCCGGGCTCCCCGGTACCTGCATTGGCATTGCCGGCATTAAGGAGCCAATAACGCACGTGAGGCGTGGCCGACAGATGCGCCCGCAACTGATGTACAGGTGCGGCACAAAACTGGTTTTTAGTCGTGACAGCAGCGCCGACGGTGCCCACATCAAAGTGCGCCAACAGTAAATCGTCACGGTCTTTGTTCGCGTACACTGGCGCGCGAACCGCACCCAGTGTCACGCCCGTAATCGAACGCCCACCCGGTTGAGAACGCATTGTCGAGGCCGTTACTTCGCCCACGTCAGTCGATTCGACCATGACATTGTTTGTATTTTTTGCCGCTGCCGCATGGGCAGGGCTCATTACGACCCACTTTGTGGCTGGTCGCCGGCATTGGACGCTCGGGTGCACCGTCAACGCGTCCGTCCGCCTCTGAATCCGCCTCCGCATGGACCGCTTCTGAGCGCGCGAGTTGCTCGACTGCCGCACGGCGACGGGCTTCTTCAGCGGCTTCAATTTCTTCACGGCTGGGCACTTGGACTGCCGTTAGAATCCGCACCGATTCCCGCTTGATCTGAGACAGCATGCTGGTGAACAGTTCAAACGCTTCACGCTTGTATTCTTGCTTCGGATTCTTTTGTGCGTAGCCGCGTAAGTGGATCCCCTGACGCAGATAATCCATGGCCGCCAAATGTTCTTTCCACTGCTGGTCCAAGACCTGCAACAACACCTGTTTCTCGAAGCGACGCATGGTGTCATCACCAACCACGTTGGCTTTGTCGGTGTGACGCGCTGCAGCCTCAGCAAGAATCTTCTCAAGCAGGGTCTCTTCATAGAGCGACTCATCGTCATCCAGCCACTGCTGAATCGGTAAGTCGAGTCCGAACTCGTCCGCCAACTCGGTCGTCAGACCGGCCACATCCCATTGCTCAATCAGGCTTTGTGGTGGAATGAATTGCGCCATGACCTCGGCCAGCACATCCCGCCGAATGGCCTCAAACAGATCTGATAGATCCTCGGCATCCATTAACTCGTTGCGCTGTGCATAGACCTGTGTGCGTTGATCGTTCGCAACATCATCATAGTCAAGAAGCTGCTTACGCATATCGAAGTTCCGGCCCTCGACCTTCTTCTGTGCCTTTTCGATCGCATTGGTGACCATCTTGTGTTCGATGGCTTCCCCAGGCTGCATGCCCAGGCCCTGCATGATTGAGCGCATGCGAGGCGAGGCAAAAATCCGCATCAAGTCATCTTCAAGCGACAAGAAGAAACGGGATGATCCCGGATCACCCTGGCGGCCCGATCGACCACGTAGTTGGTTATCGATACGACGCGACTCGTGCCGCTCAGAACCGATGATGTGTAAGCCACCTGCCGCCAAAACCGCCTCATGGCGCACTTGCCAGTCGGCCTTAATGGCCTCAATTTGTGCCGCATCTGGCGACGTAAGTTCAGCCACCTCAGACTGCCAGTTACCGCCCAGCATAATGTCGGTACCACGACCGGCCATATTGGTCGCAATCGTAACGGCACCAGGACGACCCGCCTCTGCAATGATCTGTGCTTCGCGCGCGTGTTGTTTGGCGTTCAGGACGTTGTGCTGCACCCCAGCCTTTTCTAAAAACTCAGACAACAGCTCAGACGCCTCAACAGAGGCCGTACCGACGAGCACAGGGCGACCTGCATCGCGTTCTGCCACTACATCATCGACAATGGCTTTGAATTTTTCTTCCATGGTCATGTAGACCAGATCGTTGTGATCGCGACGCTGGATCGGCACATTGGTGGGAATCACGACCACATCCAGACCGTAGATTTGACGGAACTCGTAGGCTTCTGTATCTGCGGTTCCAGTCATACCAGACAAGCGCTCATAGAGCCGGAAGTAGTTCTGGAAGGTGGTACTTGCCAGCGTTTGACTCTCAGGCTGAATCGCCACACCTTCTTTGGCCTCAACGGCCTGATGCAAGCCTTCAGACCAACGACGACCTGGCATGGTCCGTCCAGTGTGTTCGTCGACAATCACCACCTGACCATCTTGGATGATGTAGTGCACGTTCAGTTGGAACAGCGTATGCGCCCGAAGTCCCGCATTCACGTGGTGAAAGAGCGCCAGGTTGACTGGGTTATACAGGCTGTCACCTGCCTCAAGGAGTCCAAGCGCTGCAAGTTCGGCTTCAATCAGTTCATGACCAAGCTCGGTTAACTCGACAGACCGATTCTTCTCGTCCAACAGGTAGTGGCCCTCAACTTCGAAGGTCTCGCCGTCCTCGGCCATTTTCGCTTCGGTCAACTTCGGGATGATGGTATTCACCGCTTGATAGCGTTCCGAGTGATCTTCTGCCGGACCCGAGATAATCAGAGGGGTCCGCGCCTCGTCGATCAGAATCGAGTCGACCTCGTCGACAATCGCAAATGACAGTGGACGCTGGACACGGCCTTCTGGCGAAAACGCCATATTGTCACGCAGGTAATCAAAGCCAAACTCGTTGTTGGTGCCATAAGTGATGTCGGCCGCATAGGCTGCACGCTTTTCTTCGCTACCTTGACCTGACACGATCACAGCGACAGTCAGTCCGAGACCCTCATACAACGGGCGCATCCAATTGGCATCACGGCTCGCCAAATAATCATTCACCGTCACCACGTGCACACCGCGACCTGAGATGGCATTGAGGTACGCAGGCAAGGTTGCGACCAAGGTTTTGCCTTCACCGGTGCGCATCTCTGCAATGCGCCCTTCATGCAATGTCATCCCGCCAACCATCTGCACATCGAAATGCCGAAGACCCAGCGTCCGTCGGCTCACTTCACGGCACACTGCGAAGGCTTCGGGCAGTATATCTGCGAGGGTTTCACCCTGTTCGAGACGGGCTTTAAAGATCTCACGTTGATCGCGTAATTCCGCGTCAGTCGCGGCCTCATACTGCGTCTCCAGTGCGTTGATGGCGGTGACCGCCTTCAACATCCGCTTCACTTCACGATCATTTTTGGAGCCGAAGATCTTTCGGACAAACGTCCCTAACATGCGTATCCTATGGTGCTGACAGAAATCAAAGGCACATTGTAGCGAAATGCGTCATCCCGGACAGCTAAAAAGCCTGAACAGTCTGGTCAATCGTTCAGGGAGCCATCTCGACACGCTTCGGTTTGAGGCAAAAATCCAAGCTCAACGCGCCGCTTTTGTGCGTGACGTCTTGCCCGAGGACACCCGCGATCTCATTACCACCGGCGATCTTAAGCTTGGCTTGTTAACACTCTATGTGCCACACAGCGGTCTTGCCAGTCAGTTACGGTTTGAAGAAGCGCGGCTGGTGGATGCGCTAAAAGCGCACGCACTATTTCGTGGCTTACGTCGGTTGCAGTTTCGGGTTCGGCCGGTCCAGCGGCCATCTGATCCAATCCCCTCGCATCGAGCCCCGGTGAGTGCCAGTGGCGGAGAAGCGCTCAGTGCGTTCTCAGAGACCCTAAGTGATCCTGAACTTAAGCGTCAGTTTCAGCAATTGGCTGCACGGGTATCGGGCAATCTTCCACCCGATCAAAGGTAACCACCTCGTAGTGGCTCGGATCTGAAAACAGTTTCCGTAGCAGTTTGTTGTTCAGTGCATGACCGCTGCGATTGCCCAAATAGTGGCCAATGATCGGGCGTCCAGCAAGGTACAGATCGCCAAGCGCATCCAGCACTTTGTGCTTCACGAACTCATCGTTTTGCCGAAGTCCATCATCGTTCAGAATCCGGTCCTCGCCGACCACAATGGCGTTGGCCATGGATCCGCCGCGTGCGAGGTTATTCGCCTTTAAGTAATCCAAATCACGCATGAAACCAAAGGTCCGGGCGCGACTCACTTCACGTACGAAAGACGCCTCATCGATATCGACTACCGTACGGCAGGCACCTTGGTCGACCACAGGATGGTCAAAGTCGATGGAGAAGCTAATTCGAAACCCATTGAAGGGCTCAAGACGTGCGATCTTGCCTTCGTGTTCGACCTCAACGATATGCGCGATGCGGATATATTCGCGGGCGGCCGTCTGCTCACGCACGCCAGCCGACTGAATCAAAAACACAAAGGGGGAGGCGCTGCCGTCCATAATGGGTAGCTCAGGCGCGTTGCACTCAACGAGGGCGTTATCGACGCCCATCCCAGAGAGCGCCGACAGGAGATGCTCAACGGTCGACACGTGTGCGCCGTCAGGCGAAGACAGACAGGTTGAGAGGGTTGTCTGAGAGACACTGTCTGCGTTCGCTTTGATCAGCGCTGGCGGATCGAGATCCACCCGTTTGAATTGAATGCCATGATTCTCAGGTGCAGGACGCAGTGTCAGGTACACCGTATCTCCTGAATGCAATCCAACCCCGGTTGCCCGAACCACATTTTTCAGCGTGCGCTGTGCAATCAATTCACATCTCCTCTGTGAGCGGCGAGTTTAACAGGGTTTTGTCCAACGCATCCTGCGTCAACGTCCCGTTTTACACGCGTACCGCCCTCAGTCGGCCTGACGACGCAGAAATGCAGGGATATTAAGAATCCGCTCCATATCTGCCGAGGTCTCGGCTTCACGCTCAGGCGTTTGCGCCAGCGCTGTATTGCCAACCGCTTGGGTACGCAAGACCTGCGGTGCATCCGCTTGTGTTGGATTGTACGCCTGACGTGTTGGACGCATGTCAGCACCGTTATCCACGACCGCATGCGGACGCATGGCACCGCCAAGACCTGTCGCAACAACCGTCACTGAGATTTCGTCACCCATGTCTGGATCAATCACCGTACCAACAACCACGTTCGCGTTGTCATCGCTGATCGATTCGACTACATGTCCGACTTGGTCAAACTCACCCAAAGTAAAATCAGGGCCCGAGGTGATGTTGACCAAAATGCCGCGCGCACCAGCGAGGTCGACATCTTCAAGGAGCGGACTCCGAATCGCCATTTCGGCCGCCTTGGTGGCGCGATCTTGACCAGACGCACGGCCGGTTCCCATCATTGCCTTACCCATTTCACTCATCACTGTGCGCACGTCGGCGAAGTCGACGTTGATCATGCCTGGACGGATGATCAAATCCGCGATGCCACGGACTGCGCCCTGCAGTACGTTGTTGGCCTCAGCAAAGGCCGCCATCAAAGAGGCATTCTGACCCAACACGGGCAGCAGTCGCTCATTCGGGATCACGATTAACGAGTCCACGTGTTGCTCAAGTGCTGCAATGCCTTGGTCTGCAACATGTGTTCGACGACGACCTTCAAAGCCAAATGGACGGGTCACAACGGCCACCGTCAACACACCCATCTCACGAGCGATCTCAGCAACCACAGGTGCGGCACCTGTTCCTGTGCCACCACCCATACCCGCGGTAATAAACACCATGTCGGTGTCTGCGAGTAATTCAGCGATCGCGGCGCGATCTTCAAGCGCGGCATTGCGCCCAACATCGGGATTTGCACCAGCACCCAGGCCTTTGGTGATTTCACCGCCCAGTTGCAACGTGCGATCGGCCGGAATGGCGCGCATCGCTTGTGCGTCTGTATTGGCGACGACAAACTCAACGCCCTCCACTGCATTTTGCAGCATGTAATTGACAGCGTTTCCGCCGCCGCCACCCACACCGATCACCTTAATGATCGCGCTGGATTCAACTTGATCTACGATCTCAAACATGTGTACACCCTCTCAGTTAAAAATTTCCTTGGATCCATTGGCGGACCCGATTCAACATGCCTCCCTGCACGCCCAACCAACGTGGTCGTGGCCGAACTTCCTGGTCGCGTCCATACGCCAGTAAGCCAGCTAATACCGCGTTAGCGGGATCTTGTAGCAACCCTTCCAGACCATCCTGGTGGGCGCCCTTCAGTACCCGACACGGGCACTGCAAAATACTTTCAAAGACCTGTGCGATTCCCGGGAGTGCAGCTGCGCCTCCGGTCAGCACCAAACCGGTCGCTGCTTCTTCAAACCGCCCAGAGAGACGCAACCGCTCGCCCAAGATCTCTGCGATTTCTTCGACCCGTGGCTGTAAGTAGGCGGTGAGCTGCTGAAGGCTGATCACCTCAGACGGACGATCGGCAATCTTTTGCACCTGCACTTCATCCTTAGCTGGCGCAAAACTGGTGTGTGCATAGCCATACTGGACCTTGAGGTTCTCGGCATCGCCGAGTGGCGTTTTCAGTGCAACCGCTAAGTCATGAGTCAAGAGCTCACCGCCCATCGGTAGCACCTGCATCCACGCAGGCGCACCCTGTGACAAGACCATCAGGTCAATGGTGCCAAGGCCAATATCGGCGACACAGACACCGAGCTCGCGCTCATCTGATAACACCAACTGACTGACTGCCAGTGCCGAGGGCACCAAGACACTGGCCTCAAGACCAGCGAGCCGCAGACATTTCTTGAGGTTACTCACCACATGCGTGGCGCCAGTGATGACATGCACATGGGCCTCAAGACGATGACCGCTCATTCCTTGAGGGGATCGAATCCCGTGCTGGGTGTCGAGCGTGAATGTACGGGGAATCACACTCAAAATTTCCCGATCCGGTGTCTGGACCTGCGCTTGCACCTGCTCCATCGCTTGGGTCAGTAATGCATCGGTGACCTCGCGATGGTTCAACATCACCACGCCAGAAATATCCTGCCCGATTAAATGTGCACCACCAATCGACACCAGCGGGTTGTTGAGCTTCGTGCCAGCCATTTTGTTCGCTTCAGCGGCCGCTCTGGAGATGGCCTCAACAACAGAGTCAATTTGAATGACGACCCCTTGCTTCAGTCCATTCGAACGGGCACGACCAAGACCACGCACCACAATGCGACGATCGCCAGTCAACTCGGCCACCGCGGCCGTCACTTGACTCGATCCAATGTCGATGGCCAACACGTAACTCATTGCGCCTCACCCCAGGCCAGAGCGACACCGTTGCCGTATCGGGCATCCACTTCAGTCAACCGCGCCAGTTGCGTTTCATCCAAATGACGGATGACATCACGCGCTCGAGACAGTCGGCCCAGCGTGTCTGTGCGACCAAGGCGGACGCGAATGCCGTTTTCAAGCGTGACATCCCAGCCAAGATCATTGCCGCGGGCGACACTGACCACCTTCGCCACATCGGCAAAGCGGTCGGCAAACACGCCGTAGTGGCTGTAGACCTGCATGGTCTCTGACAGGGCGCCATAGAGTTTTGGCAAAGGCTCAGTCACCGGTGTCGGCGGCTCAAACAAATCGCCTGACAGACCTAGATATAGGGTGTCGTTGTAAATCGCCACAGGTCGTTGCTCGACGATGTCGATAACCAAGGTATCAGGCCACACACGACGTGCTGAAGCTGTTGCGATCCACGCATGGGACTCGACAGTTGAAATCACCTGGCCGAGGGCTGCATCGAGGTACCGACCACTGAACTGGCGGGTTAAATCCGCCTCGAGCGCACGTGCATCGAGATACTTCAGCTCACCTTGCAATTGCACTTGGCGAATCTGAATTTGGTCCATCAAATGGCCAAGCCCACTGGCCGCCAGTGAACCCGTTAATCCCAAGCCCAAGATCAACAACACGGCTTTCCAATGCGTGAGCGTGCGATTCGCAATCTGTCGTACCGTCATGGCGTCACCTCAGCATCCAGTAAAATCTGTTCAATCAACATCGGCAGATCCATTCCAGCGGCCGCGGCAGCTTTCGGGACCAACGAGTGATCGGTCATGCCAGGTACGGTATTGCACTCCACGAGTAACAATTCACCGGATGCATCCAGCATGAAATCAACACGCCCCCAAGTCCGACAGCCCAGCGCATCAAATGCTTCGAGTGCCAACTGCTGCGCCTCGGCCTCCAACTCAGGGGACAGTCCCGATGGAATTTGATAGGTGGTTGTATCGGTCTCGTATTTGGCTTCATAGTCGTAAAAGCCCTTCGCAGGTCGGATACCAATCACAGGCAATGCCAATCCGCGCACAATGCCCACAGTGTATTCAGGCCCAGGCAGCATCGGTTCCACCAAAACGTGCGAATCAAAAGCCAATGCTTGGGTCAGGGCACCGCGCAAGGCCTCGACTCCAGAGACCGCAAACGCACCAACCGAGGAGCCTTCATGCGCAGGTTTCACGAACACATCCTGTCCCAGACGCTTGATGCAAATATCCGCCTGATCCACTGCGTTCACCACCACCATAGGGGCGGTCGGCAACCCTAATGACTCCCAAACTTGCTTGGTTCGCGGCTTATCAAGTGCCAAGGCCGATGCGGCCAATCCAGAGCCTGTAAATGGGATATCGAGCGCGATCAAGACACCCTGTAGAACGCCATCTTCGCCAGGACGGCCGTGAACCAAATTGAACACACGATCAGGGCGCTCAACCGTGAGCTTCGCGATGTAGTCCGTCTTCACATCAATCTCGATCGGCGCGATACCGAGCGCCTGCATCGCAGCTGCGACCGCGTCACGGCCTGCGCGCGAAACGGCAGCCTCAGCACCGACACCTCCGTAGAGCAGTGCAACCCGTTCGTTTGCCCAATTCATGCTGCACCCCCTAACGCGCTCATGATCTCGGCCGGCAAGCGGCCGATCGATCCAGCGCCCTGCACCAACACCACATCGTTGGGCTCAAGCAGTTGGTCAAGGCGCGCAATGACGTGATCAAAATCCTTTTCCACCACAGGTTGGCAACGGCCAACCTGGCGAATTAGTTTGGCCAAGTCCTTTGATTCGGCGCCGACAATTGGCGACTCACCAGCGGCAAACACAGGCAACAGCACCAAGGCATCTGCGGTGGTCAAGACCGAGACGAAGTCATCAAACAAATCCTGCGTTCGGGAAAAGCGGTGCGGCTGGAAAACACTCACAAGGCGTCGTCCAGGATAGGCCGCCCGGAGCGCTTCAAAGGTCACTTCGAGTTCCTTTGGGTGATGCCCGTAGTCATCGATTACAGGAATCCGGTCACCCTGGCGAACAAGACTTCCTGCCAACTGAAAACGACGACCAACCCCTTGGAAATTCGCCAGCGCATGACACATGGCCTCATCGTCGACCGCGAGGTGGTCGGCAAGTGCAATGACGGCCAGGGCGTTTAAGACATTGTGACGACCCGGCATCGAAAGGGTAATTTGCACAGTTGATTGATCCGGCCGCTGCACAGTAAAGCGGGTCGAGAGCCCTTCGGTGTGCACTTCGATCGCGCGATAGTCTGCGTCTTGATCAATCCCGAACGTGACGACCGTGCGGCCAACGCGCGGCAGGATCTCGGTCACCACTGGATCATCTGCATTCGCTATCACCAAACCGTAAAACGGCAGATTTTGCAGGAACTGAATGAACGTATTCTTTAAGCGCTCGAAGTCGCCACCGTAGGTCGACATGTGATCGGCATCGATATTGGTGACAATGGCCGTCATGGGTTTGAGTACCAAAAACGAGGCATCTGACTCATCTGCTTCAGCCACCATGTATTGGCTATCGCCAAGCTTGGCATTGGTATCCGCCTGATTCAGCTTGCCACCGATAATGTAGGTCGGATCGAGCCCAGCCTCAGCGAGCACCGAGGCCGCCAATGACGTGGTTGTGGTTTTGCCGTGTGTACCGGAAATCGCGATGCCATGCTTAAAGCGCATCAGTTCTGCCAGCATCTGGGCACGTGGAATCACCGGAATCCGCTCTGCCAACGCATGGGCAACCTCAGGATTTTGTTGGTCAATGGCGCTTGAAACGACGACTACCTCGGCGCCTTCAATATGTTGCGCATCGTGTCCAATGCGAATTTCCGCGCCCAGCTCGCTTAGCCGTTGCGTCACCGGCCCGTCTTTCATATCAGATCCAGACACACGGTAACCTTGGTTTAACAGCACCTCAGCGATTCCAGACATTCCAACTCCGCCGATGCCGACGAAGTGAATGTGCTGAATATGGCCCATGCGATTAACCACCGGCGACCTCCAAGATATGGTTTGCCACATCAATTGTCGCTTCCGGCTTGGAAACCGATCGGGCAGCTCGTGCCATCTGCGTTAAATTTTCTGGTGCGCGCAGGATGTCAGACATCTTCGCGACAAAAATATCCAGTTCAGACTCTTGCACAATGACGGCCGCCCCAGCCTTGGCGAGCTGCTGACCGTTTTTGGTTTGGTGATCATCCACTGCATGCGGAAATGGGATCAGGACCGATGGCATGGCCGCACTTGCAAGCTCGGAGACTGTCAACGCACCTGCTCGGCACACCACAATATCTGCCTCTTGGTATGCCTGATCCATACGAGAGATAAACGCGACAACCGTCGCATCCAAACTCAGCGCCTCGTAGGCGTCGGACACCGCAGGCGCTCCATGATCACCGGCTTGGTGGGTCACCTCAATGCCGTACTGCTCCGCGATTTGGTAAAACTTAGCCGGCAACTCGTGGTTTAACGCACGCGCACCCTGTGAACCTCCCACGACCAAAATACGCGTCGTACCTGAGGCTTGATGACCCTCAGCAATGCGTTTGCGCCCGACCTGATCAATTTCGGCACGAATTGGGTTGCCGACGCAGATTCCCTCTGGAAGCACATCCGGGAAGGCGGTTAAAACCCGCGTCGCGAACTTGGCGAGATACCGATTGGTCATGCCAGCAATGGCATTTTGTTCGTGAATGACGAGCGGAATTTTAAGAACCCGCGCTGCGGCGCCACCTGGGCCTGCCGGATAGCCACCAAAGCCAACACAGACACATGGATTGATACGCTTCAAAATCCAAAGCGCCTGCAGCATTGAGATGGCCAACCTCAAGGGACCCATCACGCGCGCGAGTCCACGTTTCCCGCGCAGGCCACGAACGGCAAGTCGATGCAGCGGCAGGTTGGCCTCCGGAACCAGACGACCCTCAAGTCCTGCGCTAGACCCCATCCAATGCACCACATGGCCACGCGCCTGAAGTTCGCTTGCGACGGCAAGGCCCGGGAAAATATGCCCACCGGTACCACCGGCCATAATCATGATTGGACCAGTCATCGGCCACCTCCTGACACAGTATCTGCACTGATTCTCGCGATGACGCCCAGGCTGACCGCGGTCATTACCAACGAACTGCCGCCATAACTTAGTAATGGCAACGTCAAACCTGTGGTGGGTGCCAGACCAATGTTGACCGCGAGGTTCAGCAACATCTGCAGCGCGATCGTCATCACCAATCCATAGGTGAGATAAGCTGCAAACGGGCGGCCACCGAGCTCCGCTCGACGTCCGATGAGAAGCCCTCGCCAGACCAAAAGCGCCATCAACATCACCGTGACAGCCGCGCCTACCAGGCCAAGTTCTTCAGCGAGAATCGCAAACACAAAGTCGGTGTGCGCTTCAGGCAGGTAGAATAGTTTCTGCACCGAGTTCCCAAGACCCATACCAAACAGGCCACCGCGACCGAAGGCGAGCAATGCCTGCGTGATCTGGTATCCCGCCCCATACCGGTCTTCCCATGGGTTGAAGATCATCTCGATACGCTGCACGCGATAGGGCTCAATAATGGCAAGGACGACGAGGCCCATGGCCAGCGCGGTCACAATCATTAAATATTGTGTAAAGGGTGCGCCAGCCAGCAGCAACACACCCATGACAGCCAGACTAATCACCAAAAGTGTTCCGAAATCAGGCTCGAGCAACAGCAAGACCGCAATGAGGCCGACCACGACCATCGGTTTGACGAAGCCGCTGAACTTTTCGCGCACCTCTTCAAGGCGACGCACCAGATACGCAGCGAGGAACAGCATCATGGTGAACTTCGCAATCTCAGACGGCTGCAAATTGAAAAAGCCGAGATTCAACCATCGGGTTGCACCTTTGACGGTGTGGCCAACGCCTGGAATGAGAATGACAGCGAGTAAGATCAGAGATAGCAACAAAAACCAGGTGGCATAGGTGTACCACCAGCGCGTTGGCAGCGCATAGGCAACGACCCCAAAGAACACTGCAACGGCCAAGAAAATGGCATGTTTGACTGCAAAGCTGAACGGTACACCAAAACGGTCTGAGGCGACCTCAATCGAACTAGAGGCCACCATCAACAGCCCAAGACCCGCCAGTGCAGTGACAGTCAGCAAGAAGATGCGATCTGGCAATCCGAGCGGAATCAGGTCCTGTGGTCGGATATCAAACTTCATACAGCGCCTCCACTAAGGCTTCGAAGTGACGTCCCCGTGCCTGGTAGTTGGCAAATTGGTCAAAGCTTGCGGCGGCAGGGCTGAGCAAAATCACATCACCTGCTTCGGCTTCTGCCACCGCAGCCTGAAATGCCTGGTCGAGAGTCTCGAAGGTGCGCGCCAGATCACCGACAGCCGCCTGAAAACGACGGGCATCGCGCCCAAAGGCGAACACACCAGCACAATTGCGCCGAGCGGCCTGGCCCCACTGCATCAAATCGGCACCCTTCGAGTCGCCACCGGCCAACAAAAATAAGCGGCCAGCTTGACCTATGCTTTCCATTGCGGTCTGCGAGGCGCCGACGTTGGTGCCCTTGGAGTCGTTGACGAATCGCACACCGTGGACGGTCTGACACTCAGCCATCCGGTGCGGCAGTCCTTTAAATTGCTTTGCAGCAACGCGACACGCCGATGCATCAATGCCAAGCAGGTGCGCAATCGCACAGGCGGCCATCACGTTCTGCAGCATGTGACGGCCCTGATAGGGCAATTCATCAACTGGAATCCATGGGTCCATACCGAGCGCGATCCAGTCGCGATCACCGTGGACAAGCACACCAAAGCGATGAAAATCCGGAGCCTGTACAGAGAACTGAACGCGTGGCGTCTGATCGGGCACCAATGGGCTTGAGAGTGGGTCCTCGGCATTGACAACGATCGCGCCGACACCCTCAAAAATGCGGTGCTTGGCCTTATGGTATTCGATCATTGAGCCATGCCAATCGAGGTGATCTGGCGACATGTTCAAGCAGGTTGCGACCGTCGCTTTGAGCGCACGGGTTCTTGCCAGCTGAAAGCTCGACAGCTCCAGCACAGCAACCGCATCATCGGGGATATCTACCAACAGGTCTAATGCCTGCGGCCCCAAATTCCCGCCAACACACGCCGTCCGCCCCGATGCCTCAATCATCTGACCGACCAGTGTAGTCACGGTCGATTTCGCGTTCGACCCAGTGATTGCGACAATCGGTAAGTGATCAGGCCAAGCGCGCCGGAAGAGTTGAATGTCACTGATTTGGCGCTCTGCGCTCGGCGCCAATCCTTCAGTTTCTGGCGAAACGCCTGGGCTGACAACGATTTCGTCGAACTGGTCGAGATACACCGGATCCAATGGACCAAAATGCACAGGAACCCCTGGGCAAGCGGTATCGAATGCCGCGCGCAGATCCGAGGTATCGCGCGTATCCTGCACCTCGAAGCGATGACCAAGGCGCTGCAAATGGCGCACCACGGCCTGGCCGGTTGGTCCAGCACCGATCACGAGTGTGCGCGTACTTGCGATCAGATCCATTCTTACCTCAATTTCAGGGTCGCAAGACCCACAAGGACCAACATCACTGAGATGATCCAAAAGCGAACAATGACCCGTGGCTCAGGCCATCCCTTGAGTTCAAAATGATGGTGAATCGGCGCCATGCGGAAGATCCGCTTACCAGTGAGACGGAAACTCGCGACCTGCAACATGACCGAGACCGTTTCCAACACAAAGATCCCGCCCATGATGAAGAGCACCAACTCTTGACGCACCATCACCGCGACAACACCCAGTGCAGCACCTAGTGACAGGGCGCCCACATCACCCATAAACACTTGCGCGGGATAGGTGTTAAACCAGAGGAAGCCAAATCCAGCACCCACCATGGCGCCTAGGAAAATAGCGAGCTCGCCCGTGCCTGGGATAAATGGAATGTAGAGATATTGCGAGAAAATCGCGTTTCCCGTCAGGTAGGCAAAGGCGCCCAATGCTCCGGCCACGAGGACCACTGGCAGAATCGCCAAACCGTCCAATCCATCGGTCAGATTCACGGCATTGGAGGTTCCGACAATCACAAAATAGGTCAGAACAACATAACCAAACCCAAGGGGAATGAGGATGTCTTTGAAGAACGGGATCAGCAATGTGGTTTCTGCAGGCGTTTTCGCCATCTGATACAAAACCACAGCGGCGATTAAGCCAACAGCCGACTGCGAGAGATACTTGGCCTTAGCAGAGAGGCCTTTGGAGTTTTTCAGGACGACTTTTTTCCAATCGTCGATCCAGCCGATCGCACCAAAGCCCAGCATCACTAACAGGGCAATCCAGACGTAGGTGTTGGTCAAGTCGCCCCACAGGAGCGTGGAGGCCGTGATGCATACTAAGATCAACACACCGCCCATCGTTGGCGTGCCTTGCTTTGAAAAATGCGATTCAGGCCCGTCCCGTCGAACGGATTGTCCAATCTGGCGGATTTCGAGGGTTCTGATCACCCAAGGGCCGACTATTAGGGCGATTAAAAGTGCCGTTAACACACCCAAGATGGCGCGCAAAGTGAGGTACTGGAAAACCGAAAATGCCGGCTCAATTGAGCTTAAGTAATTGGCGAGCCAGAGCAACATACTTACATTCTCCCTAATGTATCAGCCAGGGTGGATACAACCTGGTCCATACGCGCTGATCGAGATCCCTTGACCAGCACAGTGTCTGTCTCGGTGACCAATGAAGTGATGGCTGCGGTCAGCTCTGCCATGTCGTGAAAATAGAGGGCGCCCTCGTCATAGCCCTCCGCAAACGGGAGGCCATCACCCACAGCGATCAATTGATCGATGCCTTTTTGCTTGGCGTAGTCACCGAGCTCTCGCATGGTCTGATTTGCCCCTGAACCGAGCTCTGCCAAATGGCCAAGCACCAACATCCGTTGTCCAGACTGATCGGAAAGCCAATCGATTGCTGCACGCACGGCGTCGGGACTTGCGTTGTAGGTGTCATCAATCAAACGTAAGCCGGCCAGCGCGATTGGCGTCATCCGCCCAGACTCAATCACGGCCGATTCAAGGCCCTTCACCAAGTCGTCTTGAGATACGCCTGCGGCAAGGCAGACCGCCGCCGCCGCGGCGGCATTTTCCATAAAATGGTGCCCAAGCGTGGGTAAACGGAGGGTAATCGCGGTTCCATCCAAGGTCAGTGTCATGTCTTGGTCGGACAGCGGGCGCCATTGCACATCCGCGGCATGGCGGCCGAATGTACGCACAGTCCGCGACCCTGCACGCTCCCGCCAGATCGGGAATGCAGGCTCATCACCATTCAGAATCACGACTCCTTCGGGATCTGTGTGATCAATGATTTCGCCCTTCCCCTCGACCACTCCAGCGATCGAACCGAAACCTTCCAAGTGTGCTGCGCGCGCGTTTAACAAGGCAGACACATGGGGCCGAACAATCGCCGCCAAGTGCGCAATATCACCGACTGCAGATGCGCCCAATTCAAACACCGCAAACGCGTGATCGGCGCGCAGACGCGCTGCCGTCAGCGGGACCCCCAACTGATTGTTAAGGTTTCCGTGGGTGACCAATATCTCGCGGCCCTCGCGTGCGGCGGTTTGGGCCAACACACTGCCGATAAATCCACGTGTGCTGGTTTTGCCCTGACTACCAGTCAGCGCAACAACTGGATGCGTATAGGCATTCCGAAAGTGGGCTGCTAATTCAGTCAGCGCTTTGCCCGTATCGACCACCTGAATGCTTGGAAGTTGACCGACCGGTTCGCTCACGAGGGCAGCAACCGCCCCTGCGTCGCGCGCGGCATCGATGAAGGCATGGCCATCACGCTCTGCTTTGAGTGCGACAAACAGGTCACCCGGTTGCACGCGACGGCTATCGATGGCAATGCCACACACGTCCGCGTCGCCCGATACAGGCGCACTGAGTAGTCCCGCAAGTTGTGTTAACCGATCAGGAAGCATGCTGACCTCCCATCGACATCAAACCGAACAGTTGTGCAACAGTCGCTCGATCCGAGTAGGCCATCACACGACTGCCGATGGTCTGCGTCCGCTCATGGCCTTTGCCGGCAACAAGAATCAAGTCCTCTGGAGCGGCGGCATGAAAAGTGGCTTGGATGGCTCGACTGCGATCGAGCTCAACCTGGATCTGAATGTGTGTATCGATGCCACTGCGGATCGCAGCCACAATCTCAGCAGGAGACTCAGACCGTGGATTGTCTGAGGTCAATACCACTTGGTCCGCCGCCTCGGCCGCAACACGGCCCATCAGCTCACGCTTGCCTCGATCACGATCCCCGCCACAGCCAAACACCACCCATAATTGGCCTTTGGTATGGCACCGTGCAGTTTTCAATGCATGGGCAAGTGCATCCGGTGTGTGGGCATAATCCACAACGACGGTTGGCAGGCCATCCGCCTGAAAGGCTTCCATACGCCCTGGCGCAGCTCTCAGCGATGCGACTGCATCAGGCAGATCCCGCCAATCAAGGTGTCCGGTGGCATGCAGCGCAGTGGCGGCAGCCAATGTGTTCCGTGCATTGAAGTCGCCCAGCAATGGCACATGACACGCGATGCGCTGCCCATCCACTTCGACGTGCAGCATGGTGCCCTCTGCAGTCGCAGTCATTTCAACAATGCGCACGCGCGCGTCCGCATGTGTGCCAATGGTCCAACACGTAAGTGGCGACAAGGATGAGGCCAAGGCGGCCCCGAATGGATCGTCGATGTCGATCACTGCCGCACGGATTCCGTAATCCGTAAAAAGCCGCTTCTTGGCGGCGCCATAGGCTTCCATAGTGCCGTGGTAATCCAAATGATCGCGGGTCAAATTGGTCATGACCGCGACCTCAAAAGGGACCCCCACCACGCGTCCTTGATCCAACGCATGCGACGACACTTCCATCGCACAAAGCTTGGCGCCCCGCTCTCGGAACGCGGCAAAATGCGCGGCCACATGAATCGCATCCGGTGTTGTTCGGTCACTATCTAAAACTTGGTCGGCGTCGATAAAGACCCCAAGCGTACCGATACGGCCCACTGCGAGACCTTGATGATTGGCGAGTTGCCCGATCAGGTGAACGGTTGTGGTTTTGCCATTGGTTCCAGTGACGCCAATGACCTGCATGTGTGTGGCCGGCTGTCCATAAAATGCATGCGCCAAGTGACCCAATTGATCCCGCAATCCGTCGATGAGGATCACCGGGATACCTTGGGGCAGCGCGCCATCCCACTGATCACAGAGAATCGCCACCGCGCCCTGACGAATGGCTTGATCGGCGTAGCGCATGCCATGGTCGTCCGATCCCTGCAATGCGATAAACACATCACCAGGGGAGACCTCCCGCGAATCGAGGGTCATCCCATAGATTTCAAGCTGCGAGGCCTGATCAATATTGATATCCAATGAGCCCAAGAGCTGCGAGAGCTTCATCGCACCCCCTGCGCCAAGACTGGCATCTCTGACTGATCTGGGGCGATGTCGTAAATACGCATGACATCATCCATCACATCGGCAAAGACCGGTGCGGCCACCTGCCCACCGTAGTAATCCTGCGAGCGCGGATCATCCACCACGACGGCCATCACGAAACGCGGCTTTGACATAGGCGCAAGACCAACAAAACTCGAAACATACTGCTGGCTTGCATAGGACCCAGAAACGAGCTTCATCGTGGTGCCTGTTTTGCCGCCAACACGATAAAGACCGACACGCGCCTTCGTTGCGGTTCCGCCCTGCTCAGTGACCGCCTCTAGCATCGGTAGGATTTGCGCCACAGTCTCAGATTTAAAAATTCGGGTGGGTCGCGGGGTCAGACCCTCAGCAAGCAGGGTCACAGGTTGTAACACACCGTCATTAGCAAACACGCTGTAGGCTTGGGCTAACTGGATCACAGAGATGTTCAATCCATAGCCAAAGGACAGTGCGGCCCGATCCATTGCACCGAGTACGGCGGTGTTCGGCAGCTTGCCCTCTGCTTCGCCCGGAAATCCTGTGGCGGTCGATCTTCCTAATCCGAGCTGCGCCAACCGATCGCGCAGCGTGGTCGAATCCATCATTGCTTCGATCTTGACCGTGCCGACATTAGACGACTTCGCAACCACAGTTTTAACATCGATTTCACCGTAGTTGCTGACATCACTCACTACGTTACCCTGCACGCGGATCCGTCCTGGGGCAGTGTCGATCAGGGTCTCTGGCTGAACCAAACCCAAATCAATTGCGGTGGCCACCGTGAACGGCTTGATCGGTGAACCCGGTTCAATTAGATCCATCACTGGGCGATTGCGAACGCGCTCAGGAATGCGGGCTGCCATGTCATTTGGGTTAAAAGCGGGCTGAGCGGCCAGCGCCAGCACCTCGCCCGTCCAGGCGTCCAGTAAAACCGCACTTCCCCCAGCGGCCTTGGCGCGAGCAACGGCTTCTTTCAGAGCGCGATAGGTGACATATTGCAACCGCAGGTCGATCGAGAGCTTGAGGTCACGACCCTGCTCAACTTCCTGGCCCGCGCTGACGTAGCGGACCACATTTGCACGTCGATTTCGCAACACATGACGTAACCCAGGCTCCCCGGATAACCACTCGTCGTAGGAGCGCTCAAGCCCCTCTTGCCCGCGATCTTCAATGTTCGTGAAGCCAACCAAATGAGCGGCGACCTCACCTGCCGGATAAAAACGACGGAACTGGCGAGTGACTTCGACCCCATCAAGTTTGAGCGCTTCGATTTGCGAGGCATCCTCTGGAGTCACATAGCGCGAGAGATACACGTAGGGAACCGTCGCCTGCCCGACTCGCTCAATCAAACGGGATGCATCTGTATCCAACAGAGGGGCTAATTTTTGCGCCCATTCCGGATCGGAAAACTTCTTGGGCCTGACGGCCACAGCTGCAACTGGACTTGAGACTGCCAACGGCTGACCTGAGCGATCGGAAATCATGCCGCGGTAGGCGGGAATTTTTTCGTAACGAATGGTGATCTCGTCACCCAAGTCACGTAAATGCTCAGTCTCAAACACATGAAGCCAGACAAGGCGCGTACCGATCGCAAGAAACCCGAGACCAATCAGGGATCCAACCATCCACAAACGCCACCCTTTGGATGCTTGACGGATGGGCTGACTCATTGTGGACGCTCCATCATCAGCACTTGATCTGCTTCAGGTGTCCCAAGAGCCATGGAACTTCGTGCCATGGCATCAATCCGCAGGTCCGCCGCCAATGCACCGCGCTCGAGCAATAAACGACCCCATTCAATGGTCAGGCGATCACGCTCTGCGCGTGTATCCTGCAGTGCCGAATACAATTGACGTGTTTGATACGCAGTATCGATTACAAAAAATGCACTCAAAATTGTTGCCACCGCAAACACGCTACCGAGCCAAAATCTGGGGCGCACAAACCACTGCATCAGGCGGCCTCTGTCCGTTCAGCGATTCGCAAGACCGCACTACGTGAGCGTGGATTACGCATCACCTCAGCTTCCGATGGCTTGATTGCTTTGCCAGCCAACCGAAGTCGCGGCGCTTCCACATGCGTTGGCAATGGCATCCGCGGATCCCCAGGAGGCGGACGTGACGCATCGCGAAAGGCACGCTTCACCAGCCGATCTTCGAGTGAATGAAATGAGATAATCGCCAACCTGCCACCGCGCGCCAACGCACCAATCGCAGCTTCAATCCCCACTTCGACTTCCTTTAACTCCGCGTTAATGAACAATCGAATGCCTTGGAATGCCCGTGTTGCAGGATGCTTATGTGCATCTTTTTTGGGCTGTGCAGACGCGATAATGCGAGCCAGTTGTGCGGTACTTTGAATCGGCTCCTCAACACGTGCCTCGGTGATAGCGCGCGCAATCCGACGCGAAAAACGCTCTTCGCCATAAATCCAGAGGACATCTGCAATCGATTCCGCTGAAGCTTCAGCAAGCCACTCCGCCGCAGATACACCCTGCGTCGGATCCATCCGCATATCGAGCGGACCATCTGACTGGAAACTGAACCCACGGCTCGGTTCATCCAACTGAGGAGACGACACTCCGAGGTCCATCAAAATTCCATCCACTACAGGCTGGTCTAGACCGACCAAGGCGTCTGTCAGTCGTGAAAAAGGGGTATGGATGATATGCAAGCGACCATCCTCAAGCGCCATCGCGCGCCCGACCGCCACAGCGTCCGGATCGCGATCAAGTGCTATCAGACGCCCTTCGGGTCCAAGCGCTTGAAGGATGGCTTGCGAATGTCCACCACGCCCAAAAGTACAGTCCACGTAACAGCCAGAGGGCCGGATATGCAGCGCATCGAGCGCCTCATCGAGGAGCACCGGAATATGAGTCATCCCCAATCCTCCCCTACAACGACAAGTTGATCAGTTCGGCAGATGCGTCATCGCCGATCGGCTCATCAAGATAGGCTTCAGTCATGGTGGTCCAGCGCGTCTCGCTCCACAGTTCAAACTTCTGACCTTGCCCTACCAAAATCAGTCGCTTATCCAGCTCTGCATGTTCACGATGCATGGCTGGAAGCAAAAGGCGATTGGCCGCATCGAGATCCAGCTCTGTGGCATAGCCCACCATGAGGTGCTGCAACCGTCGCGCTTGGCGACTGGTTGAGTTTGGCAACGCGTTCACTTGGGCCTCGATGACTTCCCAATCAGCAAGGGGGTACAGCAGCAAACACCGATCGAACGGATGCACGGTCAGAACCATCTGTCCGTCACAGCGGTCCGCAACGCGATCCCGGTACTTCGCCGGTAACGCCAAGCGTCCTTTTGCATCCAATGTGATCGGGTTAATCCCGCGAAACACTGCCCTCTCCTTGAGTGGATATGGTTCGGATTTTCCCGAATTCCCCACATCTCTCCACTTTTTCCCACATGCGAACTCTATTTACCCACCAATTGCCAGTCAAATCTGTCCGCACCAAGACAGGGGTTAGTCTCACTTCATGTCTTCAGTAGATCAGGTAAATAATTGAAAAATAGAATTAAATTAATTTGTTCAGGGCGCGAAGAATGGACAAAAAATTGGCAATTTTTTGCGGTGGTATGAAGTGGGGACATAGTTCAGAAAAAAGGGGGAGTTGGCCGATAAGCCGGGTTCTGTCGTGGGCAATCATTCATCTAGGAATTGCGTCACCACAATTCTCAAGCGACCTACCCGAATCCAGCGCGAGGCACGCATAACGGATTCCTATTTGGTCTTGCTCCAGGCGGGGTTTACCTTGCCACCGAATGTTACCACCGGCGCGGTGCGCTCTTACCGCACCCTTTCACCCTTACCGACCGAGGTCGGCGGTCTGCTCTCTGCTGCACTTTCCGTAGGCTCACGCCCCCCAGGGATTACCTGGCACCTTGCCTCGAGGAGCCCGGACTTTCCTCTCCCGCATACGCGGCAGCGATTGCCTGGCCAACTCCGGCGCCGAGTGTCTACTCTTCCTTCGCGTCCGTCAATTGACGATACAGATCACGCTTTGGTAGCCCCGTCAGCTCGGAAGCGATTGATGCGGCCTTCGAGGGCGGTAACTCGCGCGACAACACAGAGAGCAGGTGTTCGACATTGAGATCACTGGCCACCCCTGGATCGCTCTTTGGTCCCACCAAGACCACAAATTCGCCTCGAATTCGTTCAGGATTGTTCTCAAACCAGCTCGCGCACTGCCCTGCTGCGACACAAATGAGCTGTTCGTAAGCTTTCGTCAGTTCTCGCGCAAACACCACGCGACGACCCGAGGCATCCCGATCCAATCGCGCGGCCAAGTCTTCAATACGATGAGGCGCCTCGTAGAGCACAAGAGTACCAGGCCAACGTAACGCCAATTCCAGTTCCGATTGGCGAGCGCCACCTTTAGACGGTAAAAAGCCGACAAAATGCAGTGGTGAAGCAGGCAGTCCACTGACTGAGATCGCAGCTGCTAACGCCGAGGGGCCGGGGATTGGAATCACTGGCAGACCCGCCTGATGACAGGCCTCAACCAACAGCCGGCCAGGATCACTAATGGCAGGCGTTCCGGCATCTGAGACCAAGGCCAAAGACTCCCCCGCCCTCAAACTCTCAATTGCACGTGGCGCTTTACCTGCTTCTGAATGCGCGTTGAGCGAGATCATTCGCGTCTCAACGCCGACAGACTTCAAGAGTTGGCCAGTGACCCGAGTGTCTTCCGCCAAAATCAGGTCGACCTGGCTTAAGACCTGCAACGCACGTCCCGATAAATCGCCCGGATGTCCGATTGGCGTTGCCACAACATAGAGCGCAGATGGTAGAGTGGTGGCCGGTTGAATTTGAGACACTGAGGTACATCCACGTTGTTGCGAGAGCTTAAGCCTGCACGAAACGAGGCCATTCGAACAGGTCTAATCATCGGCTTGTTGGCACTAGCTGGTTGCCAGCAAAATCCAACCCGCCCGCCCGTGGTCGATGTACCCAGACCGACAACAACAGATGTGGCCCTAGGGACAGAAACCTCGAAACAACCGACTGCCATCATTGTTCCAGCTGATGACGTCGATATTGGCGCCACTCGCCCGCAGGAACGATGGGAAAGCCGCGTTCGAGAAATCGCGCGCACCGATCTCTCAAAAAACGAGGCTCCATTACAAGCGCCGCTCCGTTCTGAACAACTCGGGATGCCTTCGTCTGCAGACACCGCGAGCGAACAATTGAACATCGCGAGATTGGAGTTCACACAAGAACCCCCTGAGCTCCGAGTTCAGCGGCTGAATGCGATTGACTTCGAGGCTCTGAATCAGACAGAGCGTGCTGAAACGCTACGGTTAAAAGCAGAAGCGCTGCGGCAATTAAATCTGTCAATTGCTGCGCTGCGTGTCGAAGCGGAGCGCATCATCTATCTCGATCCCGCAGATGCACGAACCGAAATCTCACGGGTGTTGCAATCCATTGAAGCACTGCCGCCACTGATCCGCGGCGATCTCGCCTCCGGGACAGATACCTTAGCTGGCTTCGCAAGCGCTTGGATCATGCAGGACGCACCAGATGCCGAAACTACAGCACGTTGGTTGCGGCGGTTTTCCGAGCATCCGTTGTTAACAAGCCAGCTCGCACGTTTCGGCTTCCTCCGCGAGGTCACACCGCCAGACACCTTCCATATCACCGTGTTATTGCCGCTTTCTGGGGAGCTCGCCAATGCTGGGCGCGCGATTCGAGACGGGCTTTTGTATAGCTTCGCCGCCAATCAAGAGCGCTTAGCCATTGAGCTCAACATTCAAGACTCAAACGCGCTCAGCGAAGATCAGCTCAAAGTCATTGCCACGGGCCAATCCACTGAGTTCATTATTGGCCCACTGCAACGTGACAAGATCGCACAACTGCTCGCCATGAACCCGAACGTTCCGGTATTGGCCCTCAACCGGTTTGAGACCTCGGCGCTCTCGAACGCGACGACTGCGCCAGTTTACAGTTTGAGTCTTGCGATCGAGGACGATGCAGAGTCTGCAGTCGACTACGTAGGCGCTGAGTTCATTCACCCGCGACTGTTAACGCTCTACACAGATTCAGTCCTCGGACATCGTGCGGCCGAGGCGATCGACGACCAACTCAAAGCCATCGGCGGGACCAGCGCCGGGCAATTTGTGCTTGATGGAAAGAAGCCAGAAACAACCATTTCTCAAGCGCTAGGCGTCACAGACAGCTTAAATCGAAAACGTGAGCTCAGCAGAACGCTGAACCTCGCCTTGGAACATACCCCCCGCATACGCCAGGATCTCAGTACGGTTGTGGTGCAAACCGATGTGGCGGGCGCGCGACAACTAAGACCACTGCTGGACTTTTACTATCTCGAGAATACGCCGGTGCTATTCATTGGCGCCTTCCGTGCTGATCTGGCGGAGATGACTGAAGATTTCAAACGGTCCCGCATCTTGGCGACACCCTGGGAACTGAATTCGCCGACGCGTGCAGCATTGAGTTCGCGGCCGCTAGCGCAAGGACCCTTTGGAACGCTCACCGCGATTGGCAAAGACGCCCTGGAAATGACCTTACGGTTAGGCTTTGGTGACACAACCACCTTTGCTGGCGAGACAGGTTTCTTGCAGCTCGGCAATCAGGGTGTCATCGAGCGTCGTCTGGGCACGATGAACATCAACAATCAAGAACAGATCA
The DNA here is from genome assembly GCA_964628665.1 of uncultured Pseudomonadales bacterium. Lineage (GTDB taxonomy): Bacteria > Pseudomonadota > Gammaproteobacteria > Pseudomonadales > Litorivicinaceae > HIMB30. The sequence continues at coordinate 43,577 of CAZVNX010000018.1, forward strand.
GTTACTCGCTTTGGCAGCCAACGCCAGTGACACCGCTGATGTACCAGGATGATGACTATGCTCGATAAAGCCGCGCTCGAGGAACGGATCGCCATCCGGATTGCCAAAGCCACTGAAGCGCTGCAACAGAGCTTCGAACTGGCGCCAGATTTGGTCGAGGCATCCAACACTCTGGCCAATGCCCTGCTAAACGATGGCAAGATTTTGGTCCTGGGAACCGGATCATCGGCCGCCTTGGGGCAGATCTTCGTTGCGCACATGATGCATCGGTTCGAACGGGATCGGCCGTCTCTACCCGCTATCGCATTATCGTCTGATGTTGTGACCATCAGTTCCTTAGCTGATGAGCCAAAAGCAGATCAGTACGCTCGCCAGATCAAAGCCCTTGGAAAAGCAGGTGACTGTTTATTGGTGATTTCAGCAACCGCAACGCGCGCCAACGTCATTCAAGCAGTTGTCGCCGCGCATGACGCGGATCTTCCTGTGGTGGCCCTAACCGGTGGCGATGGCGGCGAAGTGGCACCTCTACTAAACTACGGCGATAGCGAAATTCGTGTACGCTCAAGTCACCCAACCACAGTGCGCGAGCAACACCTAATGGTGATTCACTGCCTAAGTGAATTGGTCGATCTTCAAATATTCGGATAACGAGGTGCCCCACATGCGTATGCCCCATCTTTTCCTAGCACTCTTTGGCGGACTTCTTTTGAGTGGTTGTGCGACGGTCATCGACTCCACCACATCGGAGCCAATTAGCGATAACCGCGGCAGCCGCACGGCGGGTCAGTTTATTGACGACGAAACGGCTGAAGTGACGATCGCAGTGAATCTGAAAAAGGCGTCCCCCGAGCTCAAGGTGAGTAATCTCAACGTTAAGGTCTATAACGGTGTGGTTCTAATTGCAGGCCAGGTACCGTCTGAAGACGCTCGGAAAATCGCTGCACAGGTCGCAACGCAGCATCGAGGTGTTAAGCGCGTCATTAACCAACTTGAAATCGCCGGTAAGGCGACAGTGATCTCTGAGATCAACGATCTGACCATCTCAACCCAGATCAAAGCCTTGGTGCTAAAAGAACTTGGACGTGAGGTCTACCAACGGACTCTGATCACCACCGAAAACAGTGTTGTTTACGTGATGGGCTTTGTCACCAAGACCGAAGCGGCTGCATTGGAAAATGTGGTGAGTACAGTACGCGGCGTCAAACGCATCGTCCGCGTCTTCGAGTACATCGACTAGTCGTCAGATTTCACAATCCGTAGCGCCGGCCGACCTTTGGGTTTATGTCCTGAAGGCTCGGCTGGCAGCTCCACTGGCGTCTCATCGACTTCAGGGGGCCGGAACACCACCTCAGGCTGATCTGCACCCGGCATTGATGGAACGCCGCCTGGCTCGTGTCCAAAGCCCATTCCAAGGCCAGATTCACGCCCGTAAATTGCAGAGACAGCCCCATAGGGCAAGAACAACTGGTTGGGCACGCCGCCAAACCGCGCTTGAAACGCAATGCCAGCATCACCCATCGAAAACCCAGTGATCGCTCGAGGCGCCAAATTTAAAATGATCTGACCATCCTTGACGTGGCTCTCTGGCACCATCACTTCAGGGTAGGTGGCATCAACCACCACATAGGGATCTTCCCCACCATCGACAATCCAGTCAAATAGCGCTCGGATCAAATAGGGACGGGAAGATCCGAGTGCCATCAGCTACGTGGCATTTCGCGTTCTGCTTCAGATAAGCTCGCTTGGAACGCGTCACGGTTGAACATCCGGTATTGATAATCTTGTAAGCCACGCGTCTGCTTGGCGGGTAGCTCAATACCCAGATACGGCAAGCGCCACAAAATCGGTGCGACCGTGCAATCCACCAGCGAGAATTCCTCGCTCATGAAATACGGCATTTCCTCGAAAATTGGCGCCACCGCTGTCAGTTGTTCTTTCAGCTCTTTGACCGCAGACGGCGAGCGCTTGTTATTCCGCTTCGCTGTATCGATGACACGGATGAGTGGCGTCCACTCCCGCTCGATGCGATGCAAAAACATCCGGGCGTTGCCACGTGCAACCGGATACACCGGCAGCAAGGGTGGGTGTGGGAACCGCTCATCTAAGTATTCCATCATGATGTTCGGTTCATACAACACCAAATCACGATCCAACAAGGTCGGTAGGTTGTTGTACGGATTGATCTCTGAGACCTCTTCTGGCACGTCATCTGGATCGCAATCGATCACATCAACGGTAACGCCTTTTTCAGCGAGCACGATGCGAACGCGATGTGACATATGGTCAGTCGGGTCCGAGAAAAAAGTCATGGTAGAACGTTTGGTCACAAGCGACATGGGCCGATTACTCTCCGGTTAAACAGACAAAACAGCCGGCATAAGCCGGCTGTCCGCAGATCCTCTACGAGGCAGTCGTGTTCAGTGCACGTCCTTCCAATATTCGCGCTTCAGCAAATACGCAAAGACAAAGAACACCATCAAGAACAACAGCACATAAATGCCGATGCTGTGCGACTGGGCCTTAGAAGGCTCACCTACATACTCAAGGAAGTTTACCAGATCAAAGATCACCTGGTCGTATTCTGCCGCAGATAACTGTCCTGTTCCTTCCACGACTTCAAGGATACCGCATTGATTTTGCGTCATCGGCTGACCAGAGATCGGGTCGGTTTTAACCTGACCGTTCTCACGAATTGGCGCTTCCTTACAGACCGTACGTTGCACACCCTGCAGCGGCTCAAGTACATGTGGCATACCAACTTTTGGGAACACCTTGTTATTCACACCCAGTGGACGACTCGGATCCACATAGAAGGTTTTCAAATAGGTGTAGACCCATTCTGGAGAGCGTTTCCGCGTCACCAAAGACAGGTCTGGCGGTGGTGCACCGAACCACTCAGCCGATGCCTTTCTCGGCATGGCAATCGTACCCAAATCACCGATCTTTTTGTCGCTCGGAACGATCGCAGCCAACATCACCTCTGGGTCAACCCCCAAATCATTGGCAGTCCGCTCGTAGCGCTGATATTCAAGCGAATGACA
>CAZVNX010000019.1:0-40490 GCA_964628665.1 uncultured Pseudomonadales bacterium
CAATTCCTCGGGTTGGTCAGAAGTCTCATTTTTTCAGGCGGTTACTTCACATTGATAAATTCAGCCGGTTGTTGCGAAGCAGCATAGGCATCAGACTTTCGGGCGATTCTTTTGCACTCGCGCTTCAATCCCCTTAATATTCGATTTCGTAATAACTATAGAACTCTTTGGAAGGGAAGTATGACGAAGCTGTTTGAACCGTCCCTACCTGAGCTGATGAGCGCGCTAGCGACAGAAGCAAAGGGCATGAAGGGCCTCGATCGCCGTAACTTTTTAAAAGGCGGAATTGCGGCAGTCGCAGGGTTATCAACTGTGCAGATGATTCCGAAGGCGAATGCCTCTGAGAATCTACCACCGAACGTGCCGAGCTGGCAGAAGCAGTTGGGCACAGGTGTGGTGGCGAAGCCTTATGGGGTGCCATCAGAGTATGAAGATTTGCAGCGTCGTACTGTGCCTTGGTTGACTGCGGATGCAATCTCATCCATTTCGATGACGCCGCTTCAGGATTTGGAAGGCATCATCACACCAAGTGGCGTGGTTTTTGAGCGCTACCACGGCGGTATTCCGAATGTGAATCCGGATCAGCATCGGTTGATCATTCACGGTTTGGTCGACCGGCCCTTGGTCTTGTCGATGGACGACTTGCGTCGTTTCCCAACCGTTTCAGAGATTCGCTTTATTGAATGCCCTGCGAACGGTGGTATGGAATGGCGTGGTGCGCAAATGGAAGCGGTTCAGTTTACACATGGCATGTTGTCTTGCTGTGAGTGGACCGGTGTGCGTTTGTCGACACTGCTCGCTGAAGTCGGTGTGAAGCCTGAAGGGAAGTGGATTTTGGCAGAGGGCGCAGATGCCTCTGGCATGTCACGTTCAATTCCACTCGAGAAAGCAATGGATGACACCATCATCGCGTGGGGACAAAACGGCGAAGCGTTGCGTCCAGAGCAGGGATATCCACTGCGAATGTTGAATCCAGGCTGGGAAGGCAATACCTCGGTCAAGTGGTTGCGTCGCCTTGAGATCGGTGATCAGCCTTGGCATCACCGCGAGGAAACCTCGAAATACACCGATTTGATGCCGGATGGACGCGCACGTCGCTTCACTTATGAGCAAGAGTGTAATTCAGTCATCACCTCACCATGTCCTGAGAAGCCATTGCGTCATAAAGGTTTCTTGGAGATCCGTGGTTATGCATGGTCGGGTCGCGGAAAAATCAAAGCGGTTGACGTGTCATTTGATGGCGGCGTGAACTGGCAGCGTGCAGACCTCGATGGCCTGGTGCTGTCGAAGGCGTTGACGCAGTTCAAACTGCAAACGCAGTGGAACGGCGAGCCTTGGTTATTGCAGTCACGCGCAATCGACGAAACAGGCTACGTACAGCCCACATTGAAGCAATTACGTGATGAGCGTGGTGGCTGGTCGATTTATCACAAGAACTCGATCCATACATGGAACGTGACCGAAGGCGGAGAAGTATTCAATGTTCAAATCTCTTAATTTGACACTGGCCGCAGCAGCCCTGGTATTTGCGGGCTCTGTGCACGCATCCCCACTTGGGATTGGCTCAACAGCGACCGCTGAGATGATTGCTGGCTGGGACATCGACATTCGTCCAGATGGAACGGGTTTGCCAGAAGGTGAGGGTTCAGTCGCCGATGGCGAGGGCTTGTACGAAGCCAAGTGTGCGAGCTGTCACGGATTGTTTGGTGAAGGTGCCGGTCGTTGGCCAGTTCTCGCTGGTGGCGAAGGTACATTGACCACGCTGCATCCGGAAAAGACAGTAGGATCATACTGGCCGTTCGCTTCGACGCTGTGGGACTACATTCATCGCGCGATGCCATACACGGCGCCACAGTCGTTGACTGACGATGAGGTGTATTCAATTGCAGCCTACGTTTTGTACTTGAACGACATCGTTGATGAAGACTTCATCTCGAATCGTGAGACATTTTCACAGGTGAAAATGCCGAACGAGCCGAATTTCTACATCGACAATCGTCCTGACGTGCAAAATACCCGCTGTATGGAAAACTGTGCGGACCCGGCGACCTTTGAAATCGTGACCACCATTAATGGTGTAACGCCAACCGGTCACTTTAAGGAAGATTCAGGCGTCGCTGCGAATCACTACGGAAATTCCGGATCTGAGCAGCCAAAGGCGACCAAAGTCGCACTGTCAGACGCCGCAACCAGTGGCAAGTCGGTGTACGATAAGGCGTGTATGGCATGTCATAGTATGGGTGTAGCAGGTGCTCCAAAGACCGGTGATGTCAGTGGTTGGACTGCTCGAATTGCTCAAGGTATGGCGACTCTGAATGATCACGCAATTAATGGTTATCAGGGTGCCAACGGAATCATGCCGGCTAAGGGCGGCAACATGTCGTTGTCGGATGATGAAGTAAAGAACGCTGTTGCGTACATGGTGGAGTCCAGCCAGTAAGGCTGGCTCTGCTTCAATCCAGGAGAGGAAACACTATAATGAAAGGGCAACTCCTAACCGTTGTTTTGGCTGCAGCTTTAGCAGCTCCTGTCGCATTAGCGGACGCTGATGCGATCGCTCAAGGAAAGAAAATTGCTTGGGATCGGATTAAAGGTAACTGTTTGACTTGTCATGCAATGGAAGGCGGTGTGCAAGTTGGCGACAACGGCCCCCCTTTGATGATGATGAAAATGCGGTATCCGAATAAAGCGGATCTGCGAGCGCAGATTTGGGATCCGACCAAGCGTAATCCAATGACCAACATGCCTCCCTTCGGCAGAAACCACATTCTGACCGAGGCGGAAATTGATTTGGTCGTCGAATACGTACATTCACTTTAAAAACGAAGACAAGAGGAGAGTTGCGATGGATCGTCGTAGCGTATTGAAGGCCGCAGGAGTCATGACTGCAGCGGCAACGGCCCTGGTGGCATTGCCACGTTTGGCTTGGGCTGCTTATTCAGAGAAAGCCTTCAAGGCGAAGGGCGCGCAGGATGCACTATCAAGCCTATATGGCGCAAATGCGACAACACCGAGTGATCAGGTGAAGTTAAAGGCCCCAGATATTGCAGAAAATGGTGCGGTGGTTCCAGTTGAAGTTGAGACAGACTTGGACGCTGAATCTATTGCGATTTTAATTGAGAAGAATCCTTCTCCGTTAGCGATTAGTGCGGACCTGCCTGCAGGAACGCAAGCGATGGTGAAAACCCGTTGCCGGATGGGTGAGACCACCAACGTGACAGCAGTCGTGAAGTCGGGCGGTAAGCTCTACACAGCGACAAAAGAAGTGAAGGTCACCATCGGCGGATGCGGCGGCTAAGAGGAGAAATATAGATGTCTACAATTCGTATCAAAGCAAAAGAACGCAACGGTATGGTCGACGTGAAGGCGCTGATGAAGCACCCAATGGAAACTGGCCTGCGTAAAGACAAAGACGGAAACAAGATTCCTGAGCATTGGATTCAGGATGTGGCCGCCGAGTCAAACGGCAAGACTGTCTTCGCTGCGTCGTTCAACACGTCGATTTCGAAAGATCCCTATTTGTCATTTGCGTTTGCAGGCAAGAAAGGTGATTCATTGACCCTTTCTTGGAAAGACAGCAAGGGTGAGACCGATACTGCTGAAGTAAAAATCGCTTAATACATACACTGTGGAGACAGGGCAATGAAAACAATAATTCGTAACGTTGCTTTTGGTTTGTTAGGCCTCTCAGTATCAGCGGCTTCGGTCGCTGGTCCTGAAGAGGACCGGATGGCATTCCGAAAGTTCTATGAAAATCGGTTCCCCGATACACCGGTTGAAGACTTTAAAAACGGTATCTATTCGATCCTTCCAGAAGCTCGCGAGCAGTGGGAATCCATTGAAGAATTCCCTCCGTATGAGCTCGCGATTGAAGAGGGCGAGAAGCTCTATCACTCAAAGTTTGCAAATGGCAAGTCACTTGCGGACTGTTTCGGTCCGACTGGTGCTGTGCGCGGTCAATATCCCCAGTGGGATAAAGAGCGCGGGATTGTTCTGACCATGGAACGGGCCGTGAATGATTGCCGGGAAGCCAATGGTGAGAAGCCGTATAAAGGATTTAAGGGTGATATCGCTGCGGTCAGCGCATATATGAGCTTTAACTCGCGTGGGCAGACGGTCAATGTCTCGATCCCATCGGACGATCCGCGCGCGCTTGCTGCGTACGAGCAGGGTAAAGAGCACTTTTACACCAAGCGTGGTCAGTTGAACTTTGCGTGTTCAGATTGCCATATGTACAGTGCGGGTCGTTGGTTCCGTGCCGACATGACCTCGCCTGCGTTTGGTCATGCAACAAGCTGGCCGGTGTTCCGCTCAAAGTGGCAGGAAATGGGGACCTTGCAGCGTCGCTTCAAAGGATGTCATGAAAACATCCGTGCCAAAGCATACAAAGCGCAGGGGCCTGAATATTCAAACCTCGAGTACTTTGTAACCTATATGTCGAACGGTCTAGAGTTCAACGGCCCAGCGGCGCGGAAGTAAGGATAGCATCATGAAAAATGGATTGACTGTGATTGCGTTGAGCGCTCTGCTAACTGCGGGCGGCGCCTTTGCCGCCGATAAGGAGAGCGCAACGCAACTCACTGCAGATGCAGAGGCTGCATTCAAGCGTGTAGCGAAAGATACAGGCTATCAGTGGACATCCACTGAGGGTGCGATCAAGGCTGCGAAAAAGGCGATTGAAGCCGGTAAATTCGATGAGGCCGAAGCGAAAGCCAAGCTCGCCATGGATATGGTGAAGGCGACTGAAACTCAGGCGAAGATCGAAGCCGATACCTGGATGATGCGGGTACCGAAATAATCGCGCAAGCGACGATGAAAGCGGGCCTTAGGGCCCGTTTTTTTTGTCTGTATATAGGGAAGTTGGGGCGGCCTTCTGTGATCAGGTGAATCTCCAAAACCTACGTAAACGGGCCCGATAAGACCCATAAAAAAGGCCAGCACGGAGGCTGGCCTTAATGCGTTAGATCACTTGGCTAGACTAGCCAAGTTCTCCTGGGTAATCAGCAATGCCTGGGTTGTCAGACACGCCGACCACTTTCGGGTGATTGATCTTTGGTACCGGTAGGACGTCATTGCTGTCTTTGGTCGCCAAAATGTAGTCGCGGATAATGTCCCAGACTAAGCGGCCATCTGGTGTGCGATTCACAGTGGCCCAGCCAGCGACCTTGTAGGTCTTGTTGGGATCAATGGCCTCACCATTATCAAGACGGGCATCTGAAATTCGCTCACCCAGGCCGTTGAGCGGGGCGATGGTGTAATCCATGCCGCCAATGCGCACCATGTCACCACCCGACTGCAGATAGGGGTCTGGATCAAACAGATTGTCAGCAACACCCTCGAGCGTATCCAGCAACTGCTTGCCGGTCATCTCGGAAACGTAAGTCTCTGAATAGGTAGTCGCGACCTGAGACATCACGTCATCCATCGTGATCCAGTCACCTTCAAGGGTCGTTGTTCCCCAACGCACGCCTGCAGACATCGCCACATCAGCGTCATATTCCCACCGAAGGGCGTTACAGATCACCTGATCCCATGTGCCCATAAAATTCCCGCGGCGATAGAGCGTCTGATCTGCTTTCGCGAGCTTTTCGGTCAGAATTTCGTCATAGGTTTTGCCGACCCATTTCTTGTTGTAGAACGCATCTTTGCGACGGCTTTCGATGATGTTTTCGTCATAGACGGTTTGGCGCATTTGCGTAATAAATGCATCCATCTCTTTGTCGGCTGGGAGCCAGTCGGTGATCACGGGGAACATTTTATAATCCATGTTCTTGATCGCGCCGCCTTCGATGGCGAAATCCATACAGCCAACAAACTTGCTGTTGGAGCCGGCGTTGGTGACCCAGCACTCGTGACCGGCTGGGTTTTTCACTTTGACAGGCACTGGGATGCCGTCGTGAGTGTGGCCGCCAAAGACCGCGTTTAAACCAGGAACCCGCTCCGCCATCTTCACGTCGACGTCCATGCCGTTATGCGATAACAGCACGACCGCATCTGGTTTTTCATCACCACGAATCTGCTCGACCAGCTCAGCCATATCATCTTCACGGATTCCGAAGGACCAGTCTGGGAAAAACTCAGGCGGGTTGGCATTTGCGGTACGTGGGAAGGCCTGGCCAACCACGGCAATCCGTGCGCCGTTGACCTCCTTCATGACGTACGGCTGGAAGGCATGACCTGAATCTTCGTCGTACAGTCCGCGCCCATCGAATTGTTCAACTAGGGCTGGGTATGCGTCACCGAATAGGGAGTCCTCGAGCACTCGTACGTTTTGTCCAATGAAGTCACCTTTGAACAGCGCCACGTTGGATAAAACTTCGGCCTCACGGTAAGTGAACTCCCAATGACCCACCATGACGTCGATACCCAAAATGTTTGAGGCCTCGACCATATCGACGCCGCGGGTCCATAGTGAAGTTGCTGAGCCTTGCCAGAGATCGCCACCATCGATTGTCAGTGTGTTTTGCTTGCCACCGGCCTGTTCGCGTAAGCGATCCAAGAGGGTTTTCATATTTGCAAACCCGCCTGTGCGGCCATACTCCCGGGCGGCTTCTAGAAAATTTAGGTAGGTGTAGGCATAGGCTTCCGCTGAATCTTCGCGTAGCCCAGCTTCTGCAAGTAATTGCTTTCCGACGGTATGGGGCGGTCGACCAAAGGCATCGCCGACGCCGAGATTGACGTTCGGTTCACGAAAGTACACCGGTAACAGCTGACCGTGTACGTCGGTGATGTGCAAAATACGTGCATCACCAGTCATTGGCTTGTCATAGAAGCCCTCTGGCGCAGTTTTACTCGCCAGTGCGCGCGAACTGTAAAGCGCTGGAAGTGAGCCGGCTGCCGCCGCTGCGGCCATGAGTTTCATGAATTGACGTCGGTTGAATGTTTGCATGCGAGTCCTTGCGGTCTGTTATGTGTGTTGCGCGATGACTGCAAGCGCTGTGATAGCATTTGCTCCCTGTCATCTACGCCAAGTGTAAAACGATTGAAAACGCGCCTCAAAAAGATCACGTTATTCTTAGTAGTTATAAGCTTATGTGTACCAGTTTTGGCCGATGTTGTGAAGCCTGCTTTAGTGGAGATCAGCGTCTCCACAGATGAGCGTGTGGAGATCGAAATCCGCACCAGCCTTGAAGCGCTCCTCACCGGAATCAACGGTCGCTACAGGAATACCCAAGATGCGCCAAACTCGGACGCTTACGATCAGTTGAGGGAATTACCACCGGAGGCCCTCGCTGTGGCCTTCGAAGCGTTTCATGATCCGTTGTTACAAGGGCTGTGGCTGGAAGGCGATGGGCTGCGTATACCGCTTGAGATCAGTGCGGTTGAAGTCGGGCCGACGGGTTACACCAAAGTGCCAAGGCCGTCGGTCATTCGTTTGCAGGGACGGCTGCCTCGAAGCACACAAGCCATTCAGTGGTATTACCCCTTGGCATTCAGCGATCAGGCCGTACGAGTTCGCCAAGTGGATCTTGTGTCTGAGAAATGGCACTGGTCGCCACATCAATGGATACGGGAAGATCAACCCACAGAGCCCTTCTCACTGCAGGCGGTCTTTAGTCAGCCGTCCGCTCTATCGATTGCAGAAACCTATCTCGATGCGGGTTTTGTGCACATCATTCCGCGTGGGCTTGACCACATTTTCTTTATCTTCGGTATTTTTCTGATGTCGATGCGGTTGAAGCCACTGTTGTGGCAAGCAACGATGTTTACGGTCGCGCATTCGGTGACCCTATCCTTGGGTGTGTTTGGTTGGATCAGTTTGCCAGCACAGATCGTTGAGCCGTTAATTGCCCTGTCCATTGGGTATGTGGCACTTGAGAACATTGTGTTTCGGGAGATGACGCGCCTTAGGTTACCCGTGGTGTTCGCCTTTGGACTGCTCCATGGAATGGGATTTGCCAGTACCTTGACCGATTTCGGCTTGCCCAATGATGCCTATCTGTGGGCGCTGTTGTGGTTCAACCTGGGTGTCGAAGCAGGACAGGTCACAATTTTGCTGTGTGCCTATTTGACACTCACCGTGTGGTTTACAGATCCTGATCGCTATCGCCGCTGGGTTGTCCTACCAGGCTCGCTGGCGGTGTCTGCGGTGGGACTCATGTGGTTTGTTGAACGTGTCGAGTTTTTTACTGACGGCTGGCTTTCAACATTTCTATGATCGTTTGTTCAATCGCATACCCGTAAAAATCGATCGCCTGTGGAACGCCAAACTTCGGTGCCGATAAGACGTCACCGCGATGACTTAAAAACAACAATGTTGGAGTCCCATTGCCGTCATATCGACTGGCAAAATCCACAGAAGCAATCCGAGTACCATCAAAGTCTGTAATCGTTGGATTGATACCAATGTCGACGGAGGTAAAACGAATAGTGTCGGCGAACATCTGCGAAGCCCTGAGTGGTTGCAGGACTTCACGTTCCAAGCGTTCACAATAACTGCATCCAGGCTGGGTCACCATGACGACCCACGGTCTCGGGTCGTCGGATTGGAACATCGGTGGCATCAAGGTACTGCTGGCGTGACTGAGCCACGACAAACACAGGAGGGCAAGGCCTGATGCCAGTTGTTTCATTGCGACTCAGCCATATCCGCAATGGCCGCAGCGATGTCGTCCGCATAGAGATCTCGGAAGAAGTGATCCGCACCCTCGAGCATCTCTAAACTCACGTTGTCGCCAATGCCTGAGGTTGTTTCCAGAGCCTTTGGTAAACCTGCAACAACATCGTCCTCAGAGCCTGCGATCACGAGAACCGGTAATGTGACCTTTGTGAGATTGGTTGGTGTGTCACGGTTATCGCGTGGGGTGTAATAATCAAGTACCGAGGCCGCTGTGGCTTTCGCGTTCTCACAATACACAAATCCAGGAACGTCCATCACTGTGTCAGGTGCAACAGACTGTGCTTGTGCCATGATTTCAGCCAGTGAAACACCAAAACGCTTTTGATAATTTGATGCAGCATACTCAGCATCATAAACCGCTGGTGCGATGAGGACGGCTCCGCCAATGCGAGCAGATGCTCGCTCAGCGAGATAGGCTGACATCTGCGCGCCACCACGACTGTGCGCGCTCACAACAATCTTTTGATAGCCCTGTGATTCAAGGTAATCCACCCACTGCGCGATTTCTTCAACGGCGGCGGTATCCTTGTGTCGGTGGGTGATCCCACAATCGAGCATGCCCTCGCGACCCGGCAATTGATAGGAGAGGTTGGGTGCGAGTACTGGAAAGCCGTAGTCATCAGCAACGAGTCCAGCGATGGTGGCAATAATTTCCATCCGGTTGTGCGCCAAGGTTCCGTGTAACAGCAGAACGGCTGTTTCACCATCGGCCGCATAAAAATCTGCATCGAGCCCGTTGTGCGTGACGCTCTCTTGCGCAGTTGCCATTGAGCCGAATACGCAGGAAGCCAGTATTAATCCTAAACCGAACTGTTTCACTATTATTCCTTATAGGTCTGTCGATATAACCTGAAGTTTGGCCTGTGGCGACACGGCTTGCAACTGCCTGATCGTCTTGCCATTAGAAAAGTGCAGGCTTGAGCGAAACGCAATCTGCAAAATTACACATATTGCGCACGCAAAATTTTTCGCGTACCGCAAATTTCGTTGTAGGATACGGCTACCGATAAATGGTTGGGAGACGTTCTACTCAGTTCGAGCACAGCAACTGTTGGAACTTTCACCGAAAATTCAGACGATGCAATCTAATAAGGAATTCATCATGAAAACATTGGTTATTGCGGCTCTGGCTGCTGTTGTGAGTACAGGTGCGATGGCTGCCGGTAATGCGGATGCGGGCAAGGGAAAAGTTGCGGTGTGCGCAGGATGCCATGGCGCCAACGGGAAGGCGATGGTACCAACCTATCCAAACCTGGCTGGGCAAAATGCTGCGTATCTAGAAGGTGCGCTGAAAGCGTACAAGACACAAGAACGCAAAGGCTACCAAGCGCCGATCATGTACGGCATGTCTGCTGCATTGTCTGATCAAGACATTGCTGACATCGCAGCATATTACGCAAGCCAAAAGTGAGTGTAATGCCAATCCGAGCGGCCGCTTTTGCGGCCGTTTTTTATTCGAGCGTCTGCGCACAGTCGAGTATTGCCGCTGATGCCGATTTTGATCCCGATACGGGGTTACGGATTCATCATTACACCGATCCTGTGCCGGACAGTGTTCCCGGTGCGGTCACGCTCAGTACCGAAGAGGCATACTCGCTGGTCACCCGTGGTGACGTTGTGTTGCTCGACGTGATTTCAATCAATGATGTTCGTTATGACGAGCTCGATGGCTCATGGCCCGAATTTCCTGAGAGACGCCATATTGAGGGGAGCCTTTGGTTACCGAATGTGGGTTTTGGTCGGCCTGCGCCTGATATGTTGAAGTATTTAATCGATACAACCAAAGAGGCCACCGAAGGTCGGTTGGACCAGGCGATAATGGTGTATTGCATCAGCGATTGTTGGATGGGCTGGAATGCGGTCCAACATTTGGCACGAGGCGGCTTTTCGCAGGTCTATTGGTATCCTGAGGGAACCGATGGTTGGACCGCTGCGGGTTACTCGGTCGTGTTAGCTGAGCCGATACCGGTTAGTGTGGAATGAGGTGAGAAGGCGATGTTGACGTTGATATCCATGGAAGAAGCGCTTGGTGAGATTCAGGCAGTCGCCAGTGAGCGACTGGTTGACCGGTTGACTGTGCCGCTTGCCAAAGCGGTCGGGCATGTGTTGGCTGAACCTGCAGTTGCTGCGCTCTCGATCCCACCCTTTCGGAATTCAGCACGTGATGGATTTGTGTTATCGGCCGATGCAATGAACCAGTCTGGTTGGTTGCCATTGGTTGGCGAAATCCGAGCGGGCGATGACCTTACTCATGCAGAGTCGCTTCAAGGACCTGTCGCACGCATCATGACAGGCGCTCCGATGCCGAGCTGGGGCGCTGCAGTCCTGATGGTTGAGCATGCAGAGGTCGTCGAAGGGCAAATGCGGTGCCTAGAGCAACCAGAGCTCGGTGCGTGGATTCGTGCTGAAGGATCCGACATTCGGGCGGGCGAGCAGATTCTGAGCGTCGGGCGTCGGTTAATCGCAGAACATGTGCAGGCGCTTGCGTCGAGCGGTGTTGCAGAGGTGGTTGTACACCGTAAACCCCGTGTTGGGGTGTGTTCGACTGGGGAAGAGTTGGTGAGTTTGGATTCTGGCGTGCCGGGGTCTGGGCAAATTTATGACTCAAACCGACCGTTTATGCACGCGCAAATGGAAGCCTATGGATGCGATGTTGTGGTATCCGAGCACGTCGGCGATACGCTCGATGCAATGGTCGCCTTCTTAAACCGGGTGATGTTGGAGTCTCTGGATGTGGTGGTGTCATCAGGTGCTGTGTCCATGGGTCGGTATGATTTTGTGAAACCGGCTTTGGAGGCGGTGGGTGCAAAGATTATCTTCCATAAAGTGACGCAAAAACCTGGTAAACCGCTTCTGTTTGCGATCCTCCCGAATGGAACTCTGTATTTTGGATTGCCAGGTAATCCTGTTTCGACCACCGCGAATTGTCGATTTTACGTGCATCATGCGCTTTCGGTGATGCAACAGAAGCCCATGGAGCGGCCATTGAAGCTGCGTCTGGAAAATGATGTGGAGAAACCCGAGGGCATGGCGGTGCTATTGAAAGCTCGCTGCGTGCGTGGCAAGGACGGTGCATTGGTCCGCGCTTTAGAAGGCCAAGAGTCATTTCAGACGCGTCCGCTTCTGGAGATGAATGGGTGGATCGTACTGAGTGAGCATCTTGGTTCGATGCAGGCCGGTGACCGCGTGTCGTTTTACCCCGCAAACCCAGCAGCACTACCCGATATATTTTGACGGATATAACGGGTTATGCGATGCTTTGGCGAAAATAACTCCGGAGCTGGGTGCAGATGACTTCAGAAATCCTGACAGATCGATTTGGACGATCGTTTCCGTATTTACGGCTGTCAATCACGGATGTTTGTAATTTTAAATGCTCGTACTGTTTGCCGGATGGATACCAAGGGGATCCTGATGGTTTCCTTGGTGTCGATGAGATCCGTCGGCTGGTCGCTGGATTTGCCGAGCTGGGGACGCGGAAAATCCGTTTGACCGGTGGTGAGCCCACGCTACGTAAAGATTTTCTTGAGATCGCAGAGATTGTGTCGAGTACGCCCGGTATCGAAACCGTGGCTATGACCACGAACGGTTATAAACTGCCCGAGCGCGCGCAAAGTTTCTATGATGCAGGGGTGTCTGCGATCAATGTGTCGATTGATGGCTTGACCCCCGAAAAGTTCCACTTGATCACTGGCAAGAATCGCTTTGAAGAAGTGATGGAAGGGCTGGCGCTTTGTCATCAAATTGGGTTTTCACCGGTGAAGGTCAATGCAGTGCTCCTGAAAGACCTGAATCACACTGAACTTGACGCCTTTATCGCATGGGCCGGAGAGGGGATTAACCTCCGCTTCATTGAGTTGATGGAGACCGGCGATAACACCGCGTATTTCGAGCAACACCACTTATCAGGTGAGGTTCTGGTGCAAAAGCTTGTTGCAGAAGGCTGGCAAGAGGCGCCGCGCGAGCCGATGGCGGGACCAGCGCGTGTCTGGAAGCACCCGACTCGAGCCGGGAGTGTTGGCTTAATCGCACCATATTCAAAAGATTTCTGTAGCACCTGCAATCGGTTGCGTGTTTCGGCGCGTGGCGGATTGCACCTGTGTTTATTCGGTGAAGGGGGTCACGACTTGCGGCCGTATCTTCAGCGCGATGCGGATAAAGACGCATTGAAGGCAAGTATTTGTGAGCTGTTGGACCTCAAGGTCGCAGGTCATGGGCTACATGACCGAAACACTGGCGCCACGCCGCATTTTGCATCCATCGGAGGTTGAACGCGGTGAGCGTTGAGTTGATTTCAAATTTTTCCATGATCGACGTAGGTGGCAAGCGGATGACCACCCGTCGCGCAGTGGCGGCAGGTACAATCCATCTCGGGCCGAATGCATTTGTCAAAGTACGCGATAAGACACTCCCTAAGGGAGACTGTTTCCCGATGGCTGAGATTGCAGGTGTTTCAGGTGCCAAGCAGTGCGCCACGATGTTGCCAATGTGCCATCCACTCCCCCTTGATCAAGTCTTGGTCTCGTTTGAGCTGCATCACGACAGTCAGTCGGTACGTGTCTTTTGTGAGGCGGCCGCCTTTGCAAAGACTGGTGTTGAAATGGAAGCGTTGGCCGGAGCAAACGCGGCGTTGTTATGTATTTGGGATCTGTGTAAGGGCACCGACCCTGTGCTTAGGATCTCCGACCTTGAGTTGCTGACCAAGACCGGCGGTAAGTCAGGTGTCTGGGTGAATCCGGATGCATCGATTCCCGAATGGGTGATGGACCGACTGCCAGATCGGCAACCGCTCCAGGGTCGAAAAATGGCTGTTTTGGTCATGAGTGACCGTGCAAGTGACGGGACCTATGAAGATGAGTCCGGGCAGTACTTGGCTTCCGAACTGGCAGCCCAAGGTGCTGAGATCTGCGCGTATCAGGTGATTCCTGACGATCACGACACCATTGAGAAGACGATTTTGGCGATTTCGGATGCCCATGATCCGCACGTGATTGTGTGCACCGGCGGCACAGGTCCTGGTCCGCGAGACGTCACACCCTTGGTGCTGGAAAAGCATCTGAACCCCGCATTGCCGGGCCTTGGCGAGTGGATGCGCGGTGAGAGCGCGGTCTACACCAAGACCGCATGGCTATCGCGGATGGGAGGTGGACTGATTGGGCGCGCACTAGTAATCACACTGCCGGGCAGTTTGAAAGCGGTCAAAGAATGTTTCGGTATCTTTATCGAAGGTCTACCGAATGCCATGGTGATGATTGAGAAACAAGGGCGCAAAGGGCGTCTCTAATGCGGATTCGAGTGGCCTGCTTGGGTGCGTTTCGGGAGCTTGGTGATCACATCGAGATCGAGGTGAACGGTGAGACGATCGGGGCTTTGCGGCATGCGACTCGGGATTTTCTTGTTGCTCACGGCAATGACGGCTTAGCGTCTGTACTCGAGCGTTCAGTCTTCGCGGGAGACGATATCCTGCTGAAGGACCATGATGCGATTCCTTCGGCGCCACTGTCGGTCTTACCTCCTGTTGCCGGAGGATGATCATGTTCGCATCAGCGGAAGGTGAGCGTTGGGCATGTGGGTTAGTGGATGGTCCGTGCAGCGTGGCAGAGCTCGACGTGCAGGTTATAGATCCGGCGCACGGTGCAATCGCTCAGTTTTTGGGTGTGGTGCGCAAT
The DNA here is from genome assembly GCA_964628665.1 of uncultured Pseudomonadales bacterium. GTDB lineage: Bacteria > Pseudomonadota > Gammaproteobacteria > Pseudomonadales > Litorivicinaceae > HIMB30. The sequence continues at coordinate 14,290 of CAZVNX010000019.1, forward strand.
CACAACGCCGGTGAGGCCGCTATTGCGGTGGATTATGATGTGCATCCGGAGCTTGCTTTGAAAGCACTTAGCGCTTTATGTTCTGAGTTGTGCGCACGCTATCCAGTGAAGCTCTTTATGCAACACTCTCGCGGGCTGGTTCGCGTCGGCGAGGCGAGCGTCGTCATCGCCGCGAGTAGCGCGCATCGGAAAGATGCTCTCGCCTGCGTGGCGGAGGCAATTGATTTATTAAAGGTTCGGGTGCCCATTTGGAAGCGCGAGGTGGCACCGGATCAGACGCATCGCTGGTTAGATGGCCACTCGTTGCGCGAAGAGAAGGACTGACGCATGGATGCGACCGTATTTCATATTGACCCACAACTCACACAATCCAGTTATCCGTTGGTAGCCCTAACCGTCTCAGACCTCCGCTTGGTCGATGATGCGCGTTGGCCCTGGGTTCTTGTGATACCTCGAGTGCCCCATACAGTTGAGCTCATTGACCTGTCACCAGGCCTGCGCAGTCAGGTCTGGCAAGAGATTGACCATGTTTCGCGGGTTTTTCGTGATTTGTTTGTCCCAGATAAGCTCAATGTCGCAGCACTTGGTAATCAAGTGCGTCAATTGCATGTTCATGTCATTGCCCGCTATCGAGACGACTGCGCATGGCCAAAGCCTGTGTGGGGCGTGGGCGATGCAGTCCCTTACGAATCAGACGCCCTGAATGCGCGTTTGTCAGCACTCCGCCAAGCATTGATTTGAGATTTTTCTGAGTCTGCGCGCGAGCGCGATTTGGCACTGTTGATGTGCGTGGCTTTGCGCCTTTTCTCCAGCCAAGGCAAGAACAACGCGTTGTCGCACACGCTCTGTTTCGCAGCTGGCCTCAGTTAAGCAGTGCTCCATGAGCCCCGTATTGATCGGCATCCACCCAAGACCAAGTTGCGACTTCACAGCCGCGATCACCGCTTGCACGTCGGGCAAGCGTTCAACGTGTCGATACTGAATCAACGCCATACGTGGTGTGATTGGGGCGTCTGCGGGAATAAATAAGGTTTCGTATTGCAGGTCGTAGCGAAGATGCGCGTGTGCCACAACCGCCCAAGCGAGATCCATTTCTTCCCGATGATCGGTGTCGGACTGTTCGATACGTCGAAGTTCAAGGTGCGCGCGGGCAGAATCTGTGAGCACATAATGCAGAGTGGGTTGGGTTTTTCGAAGGTGTGTCAGAACTAAAGACGCCTCGGGGAACAGACGCAGGAGTGCGGCGTCGATATGGATTGCCGCGTGCTTGCGCGCCAAATGATCTTCGTGCAGGACATCGTGTATCGCTTGAATCCGCTCAAAGTATTTTGGGAGCAGTCGCGCCGCGGTATCTGTCGGACGCATATACCGGCCATGGCGGATAAACAGGCTGAGACTGAGATCGGCCTCCAGCTTTCGAATACGTCGACCTAAGGTGGTGTGGCTCAATCCAACGGCGTTGGCCGCAGCCCGCAAGGAACCGGATTGATAAACCTGCCAAGCCAAATCCAAATTGGCGATGTGGGTGGTGTAGCGCATGAACGTCCATCCTTGGTTGTTCAAAAAAAAGGCTCCATGCAATGAAACATGGAGCCTCGGTCGAGTCAATCCCGACGGTTATTTTTTCGGATAGGCGCGTACGGTTTCGCCAGTGTACAACTGACGTGGACGGCCGATCTTATATGGGCTTGAAATCATTTCATGCCAATGCGCGATCCAACCGATGGTCCGTGATACGGCAAAAATCACCGTAAACATGCTGGTTGGAATACCGATCGCACTCAAGATGATTCCTGAATAGAAGTCGACGTTCGGGAACAATTTCCGCTCCGCAAAATACGGATCGGAGAGTGCGATGCGCTCGAGTTCCATTGCCACTTGCAAACGTGGATCGGTCACATTCAATTCGGCCAGGACCTCGTCAGATGACGCTTTCATGACCTTCGCGCGTGGATCAAAGTTCTTATAAACACGATGTCCAAAGCCCATCAGCTTGAACGGATCATTTGGATCCTTGGCTTTTTCAATGAAGGCTGGGATGTTTTCGACAGAGCCGATTTCATCCAGCATGACCAAGACCGCTTCATTGGCTCCGCCGTGCGCAGGTCCCCAAAGGGCTGCAATACCTGCTGAAACGCAAGCGAACGGATTGGCACCTGTAGATCCTGCCAATCGAACGGTTGAGGTCGATGCGTTTTGCTCATGGTCAGCGTGCAATAGGAAAATCCGATCCATTGCACGCTCGACAGCAGGGCTGACTTGATAGGTTTCACAAGGTGTGCCGAACATCATGTACAGGAAGTTTGCCGCATAGGACAGGTCATTCCGTGGGTACATGAAGGGCTGACCAATCGAATGCTTGTAGCACATCGCGGCGAGGGTCGGCATCTTCGCAACCAAGCGATGCGCCGCAATTTCTCGGTCGCGCTCAGAGCGAATATCCATCACATCATGGTAGAAGGCAGATAACGCACCAACGGCTCCACACATCATCGCCATTGGGTGGGCGTTGTGATGGAATCCATCGAAGAAGCTGGCCAAGGACTCATGCAGCATGGTGTGTCGCGTGATGGCCTGAACAAACTGCTCTTTTTGCTGTCGACTTGGCAATTGGCCGTACCACAAGAGATAGCAGGTTTCGAGGTAATCAGAATTGTCGGCGAGATCTTCAATCGAGTAGCCGCGATGTAACAGAATTCCCTGATCACCATCGATATAGGTGATTTTGGACTCCGTGGCCGCAGTCGACATAAAACCGGGGTCGAAGGTGAAATATCCAGCTTTGAGTAGCCCAGAGACATCTATGACGTCCGGCCCGGTTGATCCTTTATACACTGGCAATTCGACAACTTCACCGGTTGGGAGGGTGAGCGAGGCGTTTTTTTCAGCCATGTTTTTCGGCTCCTTTGGTTGTAAATCCGCGAGTTAGACCAATCTCCTTAGGTCATTGTGCACTGCACATAATTTGCGGAAGTGTTCGCCACTATAAACAGGGGGGTCTCGGTGTCAATCGGCCAAAGTTCATTTAGTCATAAAGACGCATACGTTACCCTTTGTAACGTTATAAAGAGAGGCCTATACTACGGCCCACGTAGACCACTACGGTGATAAAGAGGAATCTGTAGACATGGCATTGTCAACTGAGCGTCCGGTCAACCTGGATCTGACCACTTTCCGGTTTCCCATTACAGCAATTGCATCCATTCTCCATCGCGTGACGGGTGTCGTGTTGTTTTTCGGAAGTTTCATTTTGTTAGCGTTACTTGGCTTGTCGCTTGAAAGCGAGGCGGGTTTCGCTGACACCCTGTCACTCTTGGACAATGGATTTGTTGCATTCATTATTTGGGGCGTTTTAGCCGCCTTGGCGTATCACTTTGTTGCGGGATTGAAGCACCTGGTCATGGATATGGGCTACGGTGAGACGCTTGAGTCAGGTCCTGTGTTTGCCAAGGTTTCGATGGCCATCGCAGCAGCGCTGATCCTGTTGGCAGGAGTTTGGGTATGGTAACCAGTGTTTTGAACTATGGCCGCAGTGGCGTCCATGATTGGGTGGTGCAGCGATTCAGCGCACTGATTTTGGCAGCCTACACAGTGGTGATGGTGGTCTGGTTGGCGGTGAACGGCAGCGACCTTACTTTTGCGCAGTGGCAGGGATTCATGAGTCAAACGTGGGTGCGTATTTTCACGCTGCTCACAATTTTGGCCTTGGCGGGGCATGCCTGGATTGGACTATGGACAGTGGCGACCGACTACATCAAGCATGGTGCAGTTCGGGTGGCGTTCTTGGGCGCAGTGGCGATTAGTTTGTTCGTCTATGTGGTCTGGGGTATCAGCATTCTGTGGGGGTTTTGATCCATGACTACGCTTCGTAAATTATCATTTGATGCCGTCGTAATCGGTGGTGGTGGCGCAGGTATGCGCGCGTCACTGCAGATGGCAAAATCGGGCTTTAAAACAGCGTGTCTGACTAAAGTGTTTCCAACGCGTTCGCACACGGTATCGGCTCAAGGTGGTATTACCTGTGCGATTGCTAGTGCGGACCCTAATGATGATTGGCGTTGGCACATGTATGACACGGTCAAGGGGTCTGATTACATCGGCGACCAAGACGCGATCGAGTACATGTGTTCGGTTGGCCCTGAAGCGGTGTTTGAGCTTGAGCACATGGGCCTTCCATTTTCTCGGTTCGAAAATGGCCGCATTTATCAGCGTCCGTTTGGCGGCCAGTCAAAGGACTTTGGTAAGGGTGGACAGGCAGCTCGGACGTGCGCGGCTGCAGATCGGACAGGTCACGCCTTATTGCACACGCTGTATCAAAACAATGTCAAAAACGAAACGACCTTCCTGAACGAATGGTTCGCTGTGGACTTGGTGCGGAACCAAGATGGCGTGGTCGTGGGTGTGATTGCGATCGACATCGAGACCGGAGAAGTGGTTTTTGTCGAATCCAAGGCGACGGTTCTTGCGACCGGCGGTGCAGGTCGTATCTATGCATCGACCACCAACGCGCACATCAACACCGGTGACGGGATTGGCATGGCGTTGCGTGCGGGCTATGCGATGCAGGACATGGAAATGTGGCAGTTCCACCCAACCGGCATCTATGGCGCGGGCACGCTGGTCACAGAGGGCTGCCGTGGTGAAGGTGGCTACTTGATCAATAAAGATGGCGAGCGGTTCATGGAGCGCTATGCGCCAAACGCGAAAGATCTTGCCGGTCGTGACGTGGTAGCCCGCTCAATGATGACGGAAATCCTCGAAGGCCGTGGTTGTGGTGAGCAGGGCGATCACGTCTTCTTGAAGCTCGATCACTTGGGTAAAGAGATTCTGCATTCCCGTTTGCCAGGCATCACTGAGCTGTCGAAGACCTTTGCGCACGTGGATCCGGTCGTTGCGCCGATCCCTGTGGTGCCGACGTGCCATTACATGATGGGCGGTATCCCAACCAATATTCATGGCCAGGCGATTACCCGCGTGGACGGCGAAGACCAAATCATTCCTGGGCTGTATGCCTGTGGTGAGGCGGCTTGTGTGTCTGTGCATGGAGCCAATCGCTTGGGTGGAAACTCACTGTTGGATTTGGTGGTGTTTGGGCGTGCCGCAGGTCTCTTTATCGAAGAGCAATTGCAACAGGGCATTGAGCACCGTGTAGCGTCTGACTCAGATGTCGATCGCGCGATGTCACGACTGAATCAGTTGGATACCAACGACAACGGCGAAGACACTGCGATCTTGAAGAAAGAGTTGCAGGCATGCATGCAAAACTACTTTGGCGTATTCCGTGATGGCGAGTACATGAAGAAAGGCCGTGAGCAGTTGGCTGCGATGCGTGATCGGATCGCGAACCTTGCGATCAGCGATAAATCCAAGGCGTTCAACACGGCGCGTATGGAAGCGCTTGAGTTGCAGAACCTGTTCGAAGTGGCTGAGGCAACCGCGATTTCTGCCGATGAGCGGACCGAGAGCCGTGGTGCACACTCGCGCCGCGACTTCCCAGTGCGCGATGATGCCGAATGGTTGTGTCATTCGTTGTATGATCCAAACACACAGAGCTTGTCAAAGCGCTCAGTGAACTTCACACCGAAGACCGTTGAGACCTTTGAACCGAAAGAACGTACGTACTAAGGGGTATTTGAGATGTTAGTCAGTGTCTATCGTTACAACCCTGAAACGGACCGTGAGCCCTACATGCAGGATGTCGAGGTTTCACTTCCCGAAGGGAAGGACTTGATGGTTCTGGATGTGCTCAATTTGATCAAGGATAAGGATCAATCGTTGTCCTACCGTCGCTCATGCCGTGAGGGTGTGTGCGGTTCGGACGGTATGAATATGAACGGCAAAAACGGCTTGGCCTGTATCACGCCGGTGTCGGAAGTGGTCAGCAATGGCAAGTTGGTCGTGCGACCCTTGCCAGGCCTGCCAGTGATCCGTGATCTAGTCGTCGACATGTCGATCTTTTATAAGCAATATCAACGGATTAAGCCATACTTGCAGAATTCGTCTCCAGCCAGTGGTCGTGAGCGTCTGCAGTCACCAGAAGATCGGGCGAAGTTGGATGGTCTGTACGAGTGCATCTTGTGCGCATGTTGTTCGACCAGCTGTCCATCATTCTGGTGGAATCCCGAGAAGTTTGTCGGTCCTGCGGGACTGTTGCAGGCCTATCGATTCCTGGCAGATAGTCGCGACGAGGCTACGGATGCACGCTTGAGTGATCTGGACGATCCGTTCAGTGTGTTCCGGTGCCGTGGCATCATGAATTGCGTCTCGGTTTGTCCGAAGGGGTTGAACCCAACGAAGGCCATTGGGCATATTCGCGACATGTTGTTGTCACGGGCCACCTAAGTCTAGGTTGTCCTTGCACCAACAGAGTGCGCAAAATAGCGGCATTCTTCGTCACCCGGAGAGTGCCGTTTTTGCAGAACCAGGTTACCACTTGGCGATGCACGGGAAAATTAGTCGTAATGACATGCACTGAGGCATGCGCCGCAATGGACATAAGAGGGTCGGTCAGACCACGCCAAAACGACGTTGAGACAGGCCTTTGTGCTGGGGAGAACATCAATGTCTGAAGGCTCAATGGAGCAAAGCCTCAAGTCCTCGTACCTAGCCGGGGGCAATCTGTACTACCTCGACGAATTGTTTGAACGCTATCTCGTTGATCCCAGCAATGTCCCTAATGAGTGGCGACAATATTTCGATACGCTGCCGCGAGTTGAGGGCGCCTATACCGGCGATGTGCCACATTCCACGATTCAAGAACAGTTTCTCCTCCTCGCAAAAAACCGTAATCGTGCCGTTCCGGCTGCGGCTAGCTCAGTCTCTGCTGAGTTCGATCGAAAGCAGGTGTTTGTTCAGCGATTAATTAATGCTTACCGCATCCGTGGTCACCAGCGGGCCGCACTCGATCCGCTGAATCTCATGTCGCGTGAGCGCGTACCGGATTTAGAACTTGGTTTTCACGACCTGTCGTCGGCGGATCTCGATACCGTATTCCAGGTGGGGCTACAAAACTTCAATCTGCCCGAAGCGAAGCTAAAAGATATTATTGATGTGATGGAGCGGACTTACTGCGGGTCGATTGGTGCTGAATATATGCACATCGTCGACACCGAGGAACGGTTATGGCTGCAAAATCGCCTCGAAGCTGTGCAGGGTAAGCCTGAGTATCCGAATGAGGTGAAGACCCATCTATTACAGCGTTTAACCGCAGCAGAAGGACTCGAGAAGTACCTGCAGTCGCGCTATCCCGGCACCAAGCGCTTTGGATTGGAAGGCGGTGAATCGCTGGTTCCCTGTATTGATGAATTGATCCAACGTGCGGGTGCCCATGGGGCCAAAGAGGTTGTCATTGGCATGGCGCACCGCGGCCGGTTGAATTTGTTGGTGAATACCCTTGGCAAGAGCCCTAAGGACTTGTTTGACGAGTTTGATGGGAAGGCGACCTTTGATCACCATGGTGACGTGAAATACCACCAAGGCTTCAGTTCGAATGTGTCGACACCAGGCGGTGAAGTGCATTTGGCGATGGCGTTTAACCCGTCGCATCTTGAAATTGTGTCTCCGGTAGTTGAGGGCAGCGTGCGCGCGCGCCAGGACCGTCGCTCGGATCCATCCGGTGATCGCGTGGTTGCAATCTCAATCCATGGCGATGCGGCCTTCGCAGGCCAAGGTGTTGTCATGGAAACCTTCCAGATGTCGCAAACCCGCGCCTATCGGACTGGCGGCACGATTCATGTCATCGTCAATAACCAGGTTGGCTTCACCACGTCACGTCGCGAAGATGCACGTTCGACGGAGTATTGCACCGATGTAGCGAAGATGGTGCAGGCGCCCATTTTCCACGTCAACGCGGATGATGTGGAGGCGGTGAACTTCATCACCCAGCTCGCCATGGATTATCGCTACGAATTTAAGAAAGACATCGTGATCGATCTGATCTGTTATCGCCGTCGCGGCCATAACGAGGCGGACGAACCCAGTGCAACCCAGCCGCTGATGTACCATCAGATCAAGCAGCAAAAGACGACGCGTGCGTTGTATGCGGAGTATTTGGTGAACACTGAGGTGCTGAGCCAAGCCGAGGTGTCTGCACTGGATGAGGCCTATCGCAACGCGCTCGACGCCGGTGAGCCGGTGGTGGCAACCTTGGTGCGTGAATCGGATGCGAAATTGTTTGTGAATTGGGAGCCGTACCTCGGCCACCAATGGACAGCCGATCATGACACGAGTTTTCCGATGGATCGGTTAAAGGTGCTTGGTCAAATGATCAACACTGTGCCTGAAGGCTTTGTGATGCAAAAGCAGGTCGAGAAGACCTATGACGACCGTCGCAAAATGGCGGCCGGTGCTTTGCCATGTAACTGGGGTTTTGCAGAGACCTTGGCTTATGCGACTCTGGTGGATCAACAAGTCGGCGTGCGCTTTACAGGCCAAGACGTGGGGCGTGGAACGTTCTCGCACCGTCAGGCGACCTTACATGATCAAAAAACGGGTGACGCCTACACGCCGCTACAGCACATTGCCGAAGACCAGCCGCGGTTTGAATTATACGATTCGCTGTTGTCTGAAGAGGCGGTGTTGGCTTTTGAATATGGATACGCCACGACCGAGCCACGTCGACTGACGATCTGGGAAGCGCAATTTGGCGACTTTGCCAATGGCGCACAGGTGGTGATTGACCAATTCATTACCTCGGGCGAGTTGAAGTGGGGTCGTCTGTGTGGTCTGACGATGTTGTTACCGCATGGCTATGAAGGTCAGGGGCCTGAGCACAGCTCAGCTCGCTTGGAGCGATTCTTGCAACTGTGCGCAGAGCACAACATTCAGGTGTGCGTGCCATCCACGCCAGCTCAGGTCTTCCACATGCTCCGTCGCCAAGCGATTCGGCCATTACGTAAGCCCTTGGTTGTGATGAGTCCGAAGTCCCTGTTGCGGAAGAAAGAGGCGGTCTCAACCTTGGAAGAGTTGGCCTATGGCAAGTTCCAGACCGTGATTCAAGACACCTCAGGGATCGATCCCAAGCAGGTGAAAAAAGTGGTTCTTTGCTCCGGTAAGGTCTATTACGACCTCGAGCAGCATCGGGCCGAGAGCGGCATCACCGATCGTGCGATTCTTCGTATTGAGCAGCTCTATCCATTCCCTGAGGATGACTTGGTTGAGGCCTTGGCACCCTATGAAAACATGGAAGAGATGATTTGGTGTCAGGAAGAGCCCATGAACCAAGGTGCTTGGTATTCAAGTCAGCACAATATGCTGAACGCGATGTGGCGACACCTACCGAACAAGTTCCTCCGCTACGCAGGGCGCCCTGCGGCGGCTACACCTGCGGCTGGATACATGGCATTGCATGTGTCGCAGCAGCAAGCACTGATACAAGACGCACTGGAAGGGTAAAAGCCACCACAAGTGGCTCAACAAAGGAAAGACAATGGCAATTGAAATTAAAGCTCCACAATTCCCGGAATCGGTTGAAGAAGGTTCGATTGCGACCTGGCACAAGCAGGTCGGTGATGCAGTCAGCCGTGATGAACTGATCGTTGACATTGAGACCGATAAAACGGTTTTAGAGGTCGTGGCGACTGAAGATGGTGTGTTGACAGAGGTGTTGAAGCAAGAGGGCGATATCGTCCTTTCGCAGGAGTTGATTGGCCGTATCGAGGCAGGCGCACAAGCCAGTGCGGCGCCAAAGGCTGCTGCTGCGCCCGCTGCTGCAGTGAGCGAGGCATCCAGTGCGGATGCGGCTGCGAATCCTGCTGCGAAAAAGCTTGCTGACGAGCAAGGTATTGATCTGGCAAACGTCCAAGGCACGGGCAAAGATGGTCGGATTCTGAAAGAAGACGTTCAGAACGCACTGAAGAATCAGTCTGCTGCTCCAAAGACAGCGCCCCAGGCGACAGCTCCTGCACCGGTTGCGCTCCCTGGTGAGCGGCTCGCCAAGCGCGTGCCGATGACTCGCTTGCGTGCAACCATTGCAAAGCGGTTGCTGGATGCGCAACACAACGCGGCGATGCTGACCACCTTCAACGAAGTGAATATGAAGCCTTTGATGTCGCTCCGTTCGCAATACAAAGATTTGTTTGAAAAGACCCACAATGGCACGCGACTTGGCTTTATGGGCTTTTTCGTGAAGGCGGCGGCTGAGGCCTTGAAGCGCTTCCCAGCGGTCAATGCATCAATTGACGGATCGGACATGGTCTATCACGGGTATTACGACATTGGCGTGGCCGTCTCGACTGAGCGTGGATTGGTAGTTCCAGTGTTGCGCGACTGTGATCAGATGTCGATTGCTGAGGTGGAAGGCGGAATCAAGAACTTCGCGCTGGCTGCCAAAGACGGGAAGCTGTCGATGGATGATATGACTGGCGGCACCTTTACCATCACCAATGGTGGCGTATTCGGTTCGCTCTTATCAACGCCAATTTTGAATCCGCCGCAAACAGCGATTCTGGGTATGCATAAGATTCAGGAACGCCCAATGGCCGTCAATGGCCAGGTGGTCGTCCTTCCGATGATGTATTTGGCATTGTCCTATGACCATCGCATGATCGATGGAAAAGATGCGGTCCAGTTTTTGGTCGCAATTAAAGACATGCTGGAAGATCCGGCACGTATGCTGCTCGACGTATAACGGAGACCGATATGAGTCAACAATATGATGTGATTGTCATTGGTGCAGGCCCAGGAGGCTATGTCGCCGCGATCCGGGCAGCACAGCTCGGCTTTAAAACAGCCTGCATTGAAAAATGGATTGGTAAGGATGGAAAGCCATCGCTGGGTGGAACCTGCTTGAACGTTGGATGTATTCCATCCAAAGCCTTGCTGGAGTCCTCGTACAAGTTCGAAGAGGCCTCGCATGAGTTGGCCACCCACGGTGTGACCGTGAGCCAGCCAAAGATTGACATCAAAGCGATGCTGAAGCGCAAAGATGGCATTGTAAGTAATCTGACCGGTGGCATCGGTGGTTTGTTTAAAACCAACGGCGTCACGCACCTCGCAGGCACCGGTAAATTACTCGCCAACAAGCAGGTTGAGTTCACAGACCATAACGGGACCGTGGAAGTCATTGCGGCCACACATGTCATTTTGGCAACCGGCTCCGTGCCTGTGAACATTCCACCGGCGCCACTGCAAGATGATCTGATTGTCGATTCGACCGGTGCTTTGGAGTTTACGTCGGTTCCGAAGAAGCTCGGCGTGATCGGCGGCGGTGTGATCGGTTTGGAGCTTGGATCGGTGTGGAATCGCTTGGGTTCTGACGTGGTGATTTTTGAAGCGCTCGACGACTTCTTGGCAGTGGCTGATCAACAGATCGCAAAAGAATCCCGCAAGATCTTCACTAAGCAAGGCTTGAATATCATGACCGGAACCTTGGTAAAGGCCACTGAGGTGAAAGGCAAAAAGATCAATGTGACCTATGCGACGAAGGATGGCGAGCAGACTGACAGCTTTGACAAGTTGATTGTTGCTGTGGGTCGGAAGCCATTTACTGATGGTCTATTGGCCGATGGTTGTGGTGTGACGCAAGATGAGCGCGGCTTCATTGAAGTGAATGATGTCTGCGAAACAGCGGTACCCGGCGTGTACGCCATTGGTGACGTGGTGCGCGGTCCGATGTTGGCGCACAAGGGCTCTGAAGAGGGCGTGATGGTTGCCGAACGCATCGCCGGGAAGCATGCGCAGGTCAATTACGATACCGTCCCATCGGTGATCTACACACACCCCGAAGTGGCGTGGGTTGGTAAAACTGAAGAACAGCTGAAGCAAGCCGGAGTGGAATACAACGTCGGTGTGTTCCCATTCGCAGCCTCTGGCCGTGCGATGGCGGCGAACGAAACCGCTGGCATGGTGAAGATGATCGCGGACAAAGCCACCGATCGCATTTTAGGCGTCCACATCGTCGGTCCTGCCGCCGGTGACATGGTGGCCCAAGGCGTGATTGCGATGGAGTTTGGCTCGTCAGCTGAAGACATTGCGATGACCATGTTCGCCCACCCAACAGTATCTGAAGCATTGCACGAGGCGGCCTTAGCCGTTCACGGCCATGCGATCCATATTGCGAATAAGCGCAAGCGCGCTTAATCGTGAACAGATGCGCCCACATCATGGGCGCATCTCATTTGACGCGGCCGACCACAAGTCGGTCTTTTATTGACCTGAGACATAAGTGACGTAAAGGGTATGAATCTTCACGAATATCAGGGTAAAGCTTTATTCCGCGAATACGGATTGCCAGTTTCCAATGGCGTAGCGTGTGACACCACGGATGAAGTTCTTGCCGCAGCAAAGCAAATTGGTGGCGACATGTGGGTTGTTAAGGCCCAGGTCCACGCAGGAGGCCGCGGTAAAGCCGGCGGCGTTAAGCTCGTAAAAACAGAAGCGGAAATCCGTGAATTCTGTGACCGCCAGATCGGCAATCGTTTGGTCACCTATCAAACCGACGCCAATGGTCAACCAGTCTCGAAAATCTTAATCGAAACGTGCACAGACATCGCTAATGAGCTGTATCTCGGGGCTGTGGTGGATCGTTCGAGCCGTCGCATCGTCTTTATGGCATCGACCGAAGGTGGTGTTGAGATCGAAAAGGTCGCGCATGAGACGCCCGAAAAGATTTTGAAGGCTGCGATCGACCCATTGGTTGGCGCACAGCCCTATCAGGCCCGGGAAATCGGCTTCAAGTTGGGTTTAAACCCAACGCAGATGAAGCAGTTCACGCAAATTTTCTTGGGCTTAGCGAAGCTGTTTGAAGAAAAAGATGTGGCTCTGATCGAAGTGAACCCGCTGGTCATCACCGAAGAAGGCAATTTGCATTGTTTGGATGCCAAGGTTGTCATCGATTCAAACGCCATGTATCGCCATCCAGAGTTGGCAGCCATGCACGATCCGTCGCAAGAAGACGAGCGCGAAGCACAGGCTGCCAAGTGGGAGCTGAACTATGTCGCGCTCGACGGCACGATCGGCTGTATGGTCAATGGTGCGGGTCTTGCAATGGGCACCATGGACACCGTGAAGTTGCACGGTGGGTCACCTGCAAACTTCCTCGACGTGGGCGGTGGTGCAACCAAAGAGCGCGTGGCGGAAGCCTTTAAGATCATTTTGTCTGATGACAATGTGAAGGCGGTTTTTGTCAACATTTTTGGTGGAATCGTCCGTTGCGACATGATCGCAGAAGGCATCATTGGTGCTGTGGAAGAAGTCGGTGTGAAAGTACCCGTTGTTGTGCGCCTTGAAGGTAACAATGCGGAGAAGGGTGCCGAGCTGCTCGGTCAATCTGGTTTGAACATCATCGCTGGCGAGAGCCTCAGTGACGCAGCGCAGAAAGTTGTGGCCGCGGCAGGAGGTGCAGCATGAGTATTTTGATCAACAAAGACACCAAAGTGATCTGCCAAGGATTCACTGGCAAAAATGGAACATTCCACTCCGAGCAAGCGATTGCATACGGAACCAAGATGGTTGGCGGCGTGACACCGGGTAAAGGTGGCACAACGCATCTTGGGCTGCCTGTCTTCGACACGGTTGCCGATGCGGTGGCAACCACTGGTGCGGATGCATCTGTGATCTATGTGCCAGCGCCCTTTGTGCTCGACTCCATCATGGAGGCTGTAAACGCCGGTATTCAAATCATCGTCTGCATCACTGAAGGTGTGCCGACCTTAGATATGTTGAAATGCAAGGTCGCTTGCGATCAGGCAGATGTGGTGCTGATTGGACCCAACTGTCCAGGTGTGATCACGCCTGGTGAGTGCAAGATCGGCATCATGCCAGGTCATATCCATCTGAAAGGAAAGGTTGGGATTGTCAGCCGCTCTGGAACTCTGACCTATGAAGCCGTGAAGCAAACCACAGACATGGGCTTTGGCCAATCAACCTGTGTGGGTATTGGTGGTGATCCAATTCCTGGCTCGAACTTCATCGATATTCTGGCGCGCTTCCAAGAAGATCCAGAAACCGAAGCCATTGTGATGATTGGTGAGATTGGTGGAACGGCAGAAGAAGAGGCGGCTGAGTTTATCAAGCAGCATGTGACCAAACCCGTGGTGAGCTACATCGCCGGCGTCACTGCGCCTGCGGGTAAGCGCATGGGCCACGCTGGCGCGATCATCTCTGGTGGCAAGGGTACTGCGGCTGAAAAGTTCGCGGCACTGGAAGCTGCCGGCGTCAAAGTGACACGGAATCTGGCTGAAATCGGCAAGACTCTGAAAGAAGCAACAGGCTGGTAAGCCTGTTGGGCTGGTAAGCCTGTTTGGTGGGGTTCAGCGCATGTTGCACTCCACCGAGGCGAGCCAAACGAATTAGCCTCAGAGCGAGCTCTGGGGCTTTTTTGTGCTTGGAATTTATCAGTTTGACCCAATAAACCGACCATCTAAAGCCACGGACACAGTGATTAGGAAGATGACTGAAAACGAACAAACCTTAGGATTCCAAACCGAAGTTAAACAACTCCTGCATCTGATGGTGCACTCGTTGTATTCAAATCGAGAGATTTTTCTCCGGGAATTGATCTCGAATGCGAACGATGCGTGTGACAAGTTGCGCTTTCAGGCGCTCGATGCACCGGAATTGATGGCGGATGATGTCGAATTATCTGTCCGAATCGAAGGAAATGCCGAGACACACGAGTTGGTCATCTCCGACAATGGCATTGGCATGAGTCGGGATGAGGCGATTGCGAACCTTGGAACGATTGCCAAGTCGGGGACTGCTGACTTCTTGAAGAACCTGTCTGGTGATGCCAAAGCAGATGCAAAGCTTATCGGTCAGTTTGGTGTTGGTTTCTATTCCGCCTTTATCGTCGCAGATCGCGTGACTGTAACAACACGACGTGCAGGCAATGCGGCCGACGAGGCTGTTGAGTGGGTCTCAGATGGCGATGGCCAATACACCATCAAGACCGTCTCAAAAGAGACGCGAGGCACTGAGATTCGGTTGACGCTGAAAGAAGACGCGAAAGAATTCGCGGAGTCATATCGGGTGCGACACTTGGTAACGAAGTATGCCGATCACGTCTCCATCCCAGTCTTTTTGAAGAAATCGGAGGTTGAGAAAGACGAATCCGAGTGGGATCAGGTGAATCAGGCGACCGCGCTCTGGACACGTCCTCGTAACGAGATCACGGATGAAGAGTATTCTGAGTTTTATAAGCATGTTGCGCATGATTTTGAAGATCCGTTGACATGGAGTCATCACAAGGTAGAAGGGAAGTCCGAGTACACAGGTCTTCTCTATGTGCCGGCCCGTGCACCTTTTGATTTGTGGAATCGTGAAAGCCCACGGGGTTTAAAACTCTACGTGCAGCGGGTCTTCATCATGGATCGGGCAGAAGAATTCCTGCCACTGTATCTACGCTTCATTCGTGGGGTGGTGGACTCATCGGATCTGAGTTTGAATGTCTCGCGCGAGATTCTGCAAAAGGATGATCGCGTTGAAGCGATGAAGTCCGCTGTGACACGCCGAGCGCTCGATATGCTGGCGAAAGTAGCCAAGGATGACGCTGAAAAATATCAGAAGTTCTGGGATACCTTTGGCGAGTGCCTGAAAGAGGGTCCTGCTGAGGATCACCAAAACAAAGATCGAATCATTAAGTTGTTACGGTTCGCATCCACCCAAACCTCGGACACCAAGCAGACAGTCAGCGTCGAAGACTATATTGGTCGGATGATCGAAGATCAGAAGGATATTTACTATCTGGTTTCTGAGTCGCATACAAATGCGCTGGGTTCACCCTACCTTGAAGCCTTTAAAGCCCGTGGGATTGAGGTGTTGATTCTATCTGATCGGATCGACGAGTGGCTCATGGGGCATCTGCAGTCGTTCGAAGAGCGTCAATTTGTCGATGTCACACGTGACGGTCTTGAGTTGCCCGGTGACAGCAAAGACGAGAAAAAAGAGCAGAAAAAAGAAGAGAAAGCGCATAAAGCACTCTTAAAGCGGATGAAAGAGGCGCTGACAGAGCAGGTCTCTGACGTCAAACCCTCTGTTCGTTTGACCGATTCTGCGGCAGTCTTGGTGTTGACTGAGCACGACATGGGACCACAAATGCGCCAAATCATGGAGGCCGCGGGTCAAGCCATGCCTGCGTCAAAGCCCATCCTTGAAATCAACGCGGATCACCAGTTACTGAAGCGCCTCGACGCTGAGAAGGATGATGCGCGATTTGGCGAGTTGGCGCGTTTGGTGTTTGATCACGCACAGCTCGGAGCTGAGGGTAAGCTAGACGATGCGCCAGGCTATCTGAAACGGGTCAATGCGTTGTTGAGTGAGCTTGCCAGTTGAAGCGCCGGGGACTCGTGCTTTCTCTGATCAGTATCTCGCTGATCGGGTGTGCGGTCCCCGTCAAAGCACCCTCTGAACTACGGGATCTGGCCAAGAGCGATACGGCATTTTTTGTCGAAGCAGTTCGCTCTGAGCTTGATCAGAATCTGGCGACACTGATGGTGAAGCTGTATCGGCGCAACCCAATACAGCTTCCTAAGTCGGTACCGTTAGAAACGCGGATTGAGCAGCTCAAAGCCCCTCGTTTGAACCTTCAAGAGTTCGGAAGTCCCAAGCCCGACGAGCTAATTCGTAGTGCGTTTGCCGCTGACTTTCAGGGGGATCGCGTGTTCGCATTGGTCGGGGGACTGCAATCGATGGTGAATCACGCGTTCGATCATCGCCGTGAGTATCTGCTGCTCGATGACCTGCCGACAGCGCAGTTTATCTACAACTCAGCACGGAATATTGAAACAGCTGCCTACTTGCTGCGATCGCGCGTAGATTCGCAGGGACAACCCTACATCCTAGCCGATGGGGTGCAAGATGGAGTGTTGAACGCAAGTTACTCGCAGTTATTGGGTGAGCTGATTGGCCTGCAAGATGCCTTGTCTGTGGCCCTCGCGAAAAAAGACCAGCGCACCCTGAACGCTGTGGCCCGGGGCGTGGCGTCGACGGTCTTCCTACCGGTTGGATTTTAAAGCACCGCCACCGTGCGTGTTTCCGGCCAGAGTTCTAAGAGTTCCTGATAAATGTGGGGACCCGCTGCCAAGGTCGGTTGTGGCTCCGTACGCCAATTTGGATGGGCCAGATAGTCACTCACCACCGCGCCGGCTTCGTGCGCAATCAATAGACCCGCAATCGAGTCCCACGGCTTGAGGTGGGTATCAAATAGGGCATCAATACGGCCTTCAGCTAGATCGCAAAGCATTAAGGCGGCCGCGCCGGGTTGCCGCAAGATCGCACCGCGCTCAAGGGCCGACACGATCCGACCACTCAACTCTTGCGCAGTCAGTTTGGAGCTGTGACAAATGCCCACCAAGCCTGTGGCGAGACTCTGTCGCCATGTGGGTGTTAATGGCTGACCGTTACAGGTCGCGCCTTCACCTCGGGTTGCGGCATAGAGCGCATCCCGAGTCGGATCATAGATCCAGCCAGCGAGGACACGTTCTTCAGCGACCAATGCCAGCGTGGTGCAAAAGTACGGGAGTCCGCGAATAAAGTTCGTGGTGCCGTCAATTGGATCGATCACCCATTGCCGATGCCCAGCGCGCTGATTGGACTCCTCACACACAAATCCGTCCTCTGGGAATGCTTGAGAGAGAATTTCAATCATCCGTGACTCGACTTCACGGTCGGCCTGGCTGACATAGTCTTGGGGTCCTTTTAAGTCGATACTGAGTTGATCGCGTTGTTGGAAATAGCGCAATGCGAGAGCGCCTCCGGCTCGGATCGCGATTTCAGCGACTTCAGACGTTTGCATCAAATTCCCCTACACTGTGTGCTTTCAAAGCAAGACCGATTGTTGTGACCGCACTGACCGAAGCCAGTAAACAAAGTATTCAGGCACTGTACCGTGATTTTTTGCGTGCGCGAAATCTGAAACCCCGTCTGGGGCAAAAACAGATGATTGCGGAGGTTGCAGGCATCCTCTCGCGGATCCAAGACGAGGGCGCGCCACCCATTGGCCTGATCGAAGCGGGAACCGGCACAGGGAAGACGCTGGCCTACCTGGTGGGCGCGTTGCCGGTGGCACTTGAGCGAGAGATGCCTTTAGTGATCTCGACCGCCACTGTGTCATTGCAAACCCAGTTGATCGAAAAAGATTTACCGGATTTGGTTGAGGCCACAGATCTGATGGTGACCTGGACGCTGGCCAAAGGCCGTCGTCGATATTTGTGTCCATTACGCTTGGAAACAGCACTTGAAACAGTGTCTGGGCAGGATGCGATCTACCCCGACGAGTTGACGCTGGTCCTCGATAGCGATGATCGAACCTTGGTTGAAGGCCTAAGCCAGGCTTGGGTGAGTGGCCGTTGGCGCGGCGATATGGATCAAATCCCGGAAGTCATCCCAGATGCGGTTCGTACTGCAATCACCACAGATCATCGACGGTGTCAGGGGCGTCAGTGTCGGAGTTTTCAGGTATGCCCGTACTTTCTCGCGCGCGAAACCTGGCTTGAGTCCGATATTCTGATCGTCAATCATGACCTATTGATGGCGGATTTAAAGCTTGGCGGGGGTGTGGTGTTACCGCCGCTTGAAAAAACGATTTTGGTTTTAGACGAAGCGCATCAATTGGCCCGTGTGGCGGCTGAACAGTTCACAAGCCATGTGCGGATCGCACAGAGCCTCGGTGCAATCAAAACCCTGGATCGGGTGTTAACGACGCTCTCGAGCACGCTTCCGGAGAGCCATCGGTTGCGCTCGGATCTGGCGCAACTTCCTGAGATGCTGACCGAGCTCGGTCATCAATTGGCACAGTGGGGACAAGATACTCTGGCTGTCCTTGCAGACCTCGATGACCGGGACTTTACCTTTCAGCAGGGTGGCTCACGCTATCGATTGAAGCTCGATGACGTGTTTCCTTGGCCCGAAGACGGGCGCGATCCAGTTCCTCAGGTGTTAAACCGAGTGCAGAAGGTTCTCGATTGGCTCAAAGGTATCGCCAGTAACGGCAGTGACGAGCTGTCCGAGACCGATGCAGAAACGCTGTCGGCGCAGATGGCACTGGCACTCGGACGACTTGAGGCGATTCCTGTTGTGGCTGTCGCCATGTCAGAGAGTCGCGCCGAGCAGGGCGATGCGCGATGGGTGCGAGTCGGCCAGGATGTGCGCTATGCAACACCAGACGATCCAACGGACATCGAGCTTTGGGTCAGCCCCATCGCTCCGGCGGAATCGCTTCGGGATGCGCTCTGGGGACGTGTGGGTGCGGCCGTGTTGACCTCAGCCACATTGGCGCATCAACACACCTTTAAAGCACCGATTGATGCATTGGGGCTGCCTGAAGCGTGCTCTAGCTTGATTGTGGCCGGCGCCTTTGATTATGCGAGGCAGGGTGTGATCCGCGTGCCGGAAGAGGCTGGGGATCCCCGCGATGAGGATGCGCATGCGCAACGGATTGCGACGTATTTAGCGACTCGGGTCGACAGCGGGTTGGGGGTGTTGGTGTTGTTCACGAGCTGGCGCTTATTGATGCGAGTCGAAGAACAGATTGTCGATGCGCTCCGTCAGCAGCTATTAGTACAGGGTCAACAGCCCTTATCTGAGCTCCTTACAGCGCACGAGGCCAAGCGAAAGCAGGGCAAAACGTCGGTGATATTTGGTCTTCAGTCTATGGCAGAAGGGCTTGATTTACCTGGCGATTTGGCCAATGAAGTGGTCATTACGCGGTTGCCGTTTCAGCCGCCAGATGACCCAAGGGAGGCAACCTATGCCGAATACTTGAAGCGGCAAGGGCGCGATGCCTTCGCAGAATTGTCACTGCCGGCTGCAACAATCCGACTACGACAAGCGGTGGGCCGATTGATTCGGTCTGAAACCGACACAGGTCAAGTGACGGTGCTTGATCGCCGTTTGGTGAATACCCGTTGGGGCCGAACCCTGTTACAAGAACTCCCAGCGTTTCAACTCGAGGAATAACCATGTCACAGATTGCTATTGTTGCCGCGAAACGTACCGCGGTTGGAAGTTTTGCTGGCGCGTTGGCCAGCGTCAGTGCGGATGCATTGGGTGCCACAGTGATCCGTCAGCTGCTGGCGGACACCGGTGTGGCAGCTGATCAAATCAGCGAAGTCATTTTGGGCCAGGTGCTCACGGCAGGCCAGGGCCAGAATCCAGCGCGCAAGGCGACACTCGATGCAGGGTTGCCGGATACCTGTCCAGCAATGACGATCAATAAAGTCTGTGGATCCGGTCTGAAAGCGGTCTCCTTGGGTGTGCAAGCGATTCTTTGTGGCGACGCTGAGATTGTGATTGCGGGTGGGCAAGAGAACATGAGCCAGTCAGGTCATGTGCTGTTGGGTTCACGTGATGGGTTTCGGATGGGCAATGCGAGCCTTGTCGACACCATGCTGAAAGATGGATTGACCGATACCTTTGGCGGTTACCACATGGGTCTGACTGCTGAGAATGTGGCGAAAAAATACGCTATTTCCCGCGAAGAGCAGGATGCGTTTGCCGCGGCATCACAACAGAAGGCCTCGAAGGCCCGCGCGGAAGGCCGTTTTGCTGATGAGATCGTGTCCGTGTTTGTGCCACAGCGTAAAGGTGACCCGAAAGAGTTCAAGACCGATGAGTTTATTCGCGATGGGGTCACTGCAGAGGCTTTGGGCCAGCTGCGTCCTGCGTTCGATAAGGCCGGCACTGTGACCGCGGGGAATGCGTCTGGTATTAATGATGGCGCGGCCGCTGTCATGTTGATGACAGTTGAAAAAGCGACAGCGCTTGGTTTGCCGATTTTGGCCCGTGTGAAAGCCTATGCCTCTGCCGGAGTGGATCCTGAAATTATGGGGACAGGACCGATACCGGCGACAGAACGTTGTTTAGAGCGTGCGGGTTGGACCCATGAGGAGCTCGATCTAATTGAGGCCAACGAAGCCTTTGCCGCGCAGGCCATCGGTGTGAACAAAGGCCTTGGTTGGGATACCGAGAAGGTGAATGTCAATGGTGGTGCGATTGCCATTGGGCATCCCATTGGTGCATCAGGTTGCCGTGTGTTTGTGTCCTTGATTCACGAGATGATCAAACGGGATGCGAAGAAAGGCCTGGCCACCCTATGTATTGGCGGCGGGCAGGGTGTTGCGCTGGCAATCGAGCGGTAATTAGTCGGAATCAGGGTCCCTCGTGTACACTCTCGCTTTCGATGAGAGGCTGCGAGGGATCATGACTGAATCGAACACCATTACACCTTGGGACGTCACAAGTTTTGACGTACCACTCGAAGACGGCAAAACCCGTTTTCATGATTTAGATTTGCCGAAAGCATTGATGCACGCGATTGCAGATCTTGGATTCCGCCACACCAGTCCAGTGCAAGCAGAAGCCCTTCCAGTGCTTCTCGATGGCGAGGACATTGTTGCCAAAGCGCAAACAGGAACGGGTAAAACGGCTGCATTTCTCATTGCGATGATTGATACGTTTTTACGTGAGCCAATCGACGGCAAGCGCCGCACCGGTACACCGCGAGCACTGATTTTAGCCCCGACGCGTGAGTTGGTCGTGCAGATTGCCGCAGATGCTGAAAATCTGTGCAAATACACGCGGCTCTCAGTGGTTTCGATTGTGGGTGGAATGGACTACCAAAAACAGCGTGATGATCTTCGTCGGGAACCATGCGACATCATGGTGGCTACGCCAGGCCGATTGATAGACTTCCTTGGGCAAAATGAAATCAATCTGCGGAAGATTGAGATTCTGGTGCTTGATGAGGCGGATCGGATGTTGGACATGGGCTTTATGCCGGATGTACGCCGGATCGTCCGTGCGTGTCCGCGCAAGGAATCCCGCCAAACGATGCTGTTTTCGGCGACCTTTACACCGCAAATTGTTGAGCTCTCTGAGCGTTGGACCTTTGATCCGATCCGCATTGAGATCGCACCAGAGCACGTCACCACCGACCGGGTGGAGCAGATTGTGTACATCACCACGCATGACACCAAGTATCAGCTGTTGAAAAATCTGATCCTGACGCGTGAATTGCATAAGGTCATGGTGTTTGCGAACCGCCGTGATCTCTGTCGAAACTTAGTTGACCGCTTGGTCGCTGACGGCATTGATGCTGCGCTGTTGAGTGGCGAAGTCCCGCAACGTAAGCGGATTCAGACTCTGGATCGTTTTAAGGAAGGCAAGACGCGCGTGATGGTTGCAACAGACGTCGCAGGACGCGGCATCCATATCGATGGAGTCGGCCATGTCATCAATTACACATTGCCTGAAGATCCAGAAGACTACGTGCATCGGATTGGTCGAACAGGTCGAGCCGGTGCGGACGGGACATCGATCAGTTTTGCCTGTGAAGATGACTCGTTTTTGCTACCCGAAATTGAGGCATTTATTGGTCGCGCGTTACCCTGTCAGCAGGCGCCTGAGTCACTGATTGTCGCAACAGATGCCGAAACAGCGAGCTGATTGGTCGCATCCATATCAGCAGTTGCCCGAGGCTACATTTTGGACTCGGGTGACACCCGAGCCCTTGCACGCCCCAAGCTATGTGGACTGGAACGTCGCCTTGGCAGCCGAGCTCGGCGTGTCTGGATTGGACAGTGAGCCTGGGTCTTTGGCCGCGTTTTCTGCGGGTGAACCACGTCCTGAATGGGATCCCATTGCGCAAGTGTACTCAGGTCATCAGTTTGGCCAGTGGGCGGGCCAATTGGGCGACGGGCGCGGCCTCTATCTCGGTGTATCGACCTATGAAGGTCGGTCACATGAGTGGCACTTAAAGGGTGCAGGTCAAACACGCTACTCACGGATGGGTGATGGGCGCAGCGTTCTACGAAGCGCTATTCGTGAATACCTAGGCTGTGAGTACATGGCAGCACTCGGGGTGCCTACCACGCGCGCGCTGTGCCTACTTCGCAGTCACACCCCGGTCCGGCGTGAGGTGATGGAAACAGGCGCCACACTGTGTCGCATCGCGAAAAGTCATTTACGCATCGGTCATCTCGAGCACTTCTACCACCGTCAAGCGCATACTGATTTAGCTGTCATGCTGGACTTTGCCATCGAGGCATTAGATCCCGACTTGAGCGGTCATACCGATCGGTATGAGCAGGTGTTCGTGCGTTATATGGATCGGAGTGCGGCCTTGGTCGCTGAGTGGATGGCTGTCGGCTTTGTGCACGGGGTGATGAATACCGATAACACCGCCTTGTCGGGCGAGACGCTCGACTATGGTCCCTATGGATTTATATCCCACTGGGATCCGTCTTATGTGATTAACCATACCGATCAGGGCGGCCGCTACGCCTATGGTGAGCAGCCCCGCGTGATGCATTGGAATATCGCGTGTTTAGCCGAGACCTTGACACCCTTTGTGTCGGTCGAGCGGTTAAAAGCCATCCTCGATGATTTTCCCGAGCACTATCGGATGCATTTTCACCGAAGCATGGGGAAACGTCTTGCAGTGTCTGCTGAGAATCCGAATTTAGATGCGCTAATCCGCGCACTGCAACAAACTTTTGCGACGCCAGGAACCTATTACACTGAGGCCTTTGACGCGCTGTTGCACGGTGGTCGCTTTCAGCTCACACGACCTGACAGACTTGGTGATGATTGGGAGGTCTTGTGCGCGCAGTGGGATGCCGAAGTCGAGCACGCGCTGTTACCGGAGGCGCGATCGATTGCGCCGCGTTGGATGTTGAGCCACTGGTTATTGCAAGCCGTCATTGATCGTGCGGACCGTGGAATGGATGATGATGTTGTGGCGCTCCGGACAGCGATTGCCGCTGGCTTACACACGGTCAGTGATGTCGCAGTGGCACTCGGGGGCGACCCACCGCCAATCGATCAGCCTGTACATTTGAGTTGTAGTTCTTAGTTTGGGAGACATGATGCGAGTTGCAGTGATGGGTGCTGGAAGCTTTGGGACCGTACTTGCCGACGTGGCGGCGCATAACGACTGCGCGGTCCGGCTGTATGCACGGAATCCAGATCTGGTGCAGGTCTTGAATCAGAGTCATCGCAATCCGCAATACCATCCTGAGCTCGAGTTACATCATCAGATTCAGGCAACGTCAGACATTGCAGAAGCCGTTGAAGGTGCATCGTTAGTGCTGTTATCAGTTCCTTCGAAGGCGATGGACGGCGTCTGTCAGGCGCTGGCGCCACTGTTGCGTCCTGAGGTGGCTTTATTGTCGACCACCAAGGGGATTCGGGAGGAGGGCTTCCGTTTGATGAGTCAGGTCATTGCTGAGCATCTACCAAACAATCCCATTGGTGTGCTTTCTGGCCCGAACTTGGCCCATGAAATCGCTAAGAGGCATCTCACAGCATCCGTCGTTGCTAGTCGTGAGCCACGGGTCCGTGAGTTGGCGCGCACGGCGTTTGCGACACGGTATTTCCGGCTCTACAGTTCCGAAGATCTTGTCAGTGTGGAGCTTGGCGGGGCGTTGAAGAATATTTATGCCATCGCCGCGGGTCTGGCGGATGGGCTCGGAGTCGGCGAGAACACCAAGGCGTTGTTAATCACGCGGGCATTGGCAGAGATGTCTCGGCTGTCCAGCAAGATGGGTGGCAACCCCCTGAGCTTTCTAGGCTTGGCTGGCGTCGGCGATCTCTATGTGACGAGTGTCTCACCCTTATCACGGAATTTTCGTGTTGGGCGTGCCCTGGCTGAGGGCTTGAGCTTGGCGGAGGCTGAGGCGCAACTTGGCCAGGTTGCTGAGGGCGTGAATACGTTAAGGCTCGTGCACGCGCGTTGCGCTGAGTTCGATATCGTGATGCCAATTCTTGACGCACTGTACCAAGTAATCTTTGGTGGCAAGCCAGTCCGCCAAATGGCGGTGCAGATGATGCAAGCCGCGCATACCTCGGACGTCGAATTCTTGATGCCCGGAGCGAACGCGGCCTTGTAATTTAGCCGCGACGGCTAGGGAGTGCATCCTTTAGGCTGGCTGCGAACTTCAACAGAGCTTTTTCCGTCGTCTCCCAGTCGATGCAGGCATCCGTGACTGAGACGCCGTATTTCAAGTGACTCAGGTCATCGGGAATCGACTGGTTACCCTCGTTGATATTCGACTCCAACATCACGCCGCAGATCGATTCGTTGCCGTCACGAATCTGATGCGCAATATCGTCGAGCACTAGGGGCTGGACGTTATGATCTTTGTTGGAATTGGCATGCGAGCAATCGACCACAATATTTTTCGCAAGACCCGCTTTATCGAGCGCCTGCTCACACAGGGCAACGCTGACCGAGTCGTAATTGGGCTTTCCGCCACCTCCGCGGAGTACGACATGGCCATAGGCATTGCCGCGGGTTCGCGTGATGGCCACCTGGCCATCTGGGTTGATGCCAAGGAATGCATGCCCGTGGGTGACTGATTTCATGGCGTTTACAGCCACGTCCAGAGAGCCATCGGTGCCGTTTTTAAATCCAACAGGCGAAGATAGCCCCGAGCTCATTTCGCGGTGCGTTTGTGATTCGGTGGTCCGCGCACCAATCGCGGTCCAGGTAATGGTGTCTTGCAGATACTGTGGAGAAATTGGATCGAGCGCCTCTGTCGCCAAAGGCAATCCGATTTCAGTTAATTCAATCAACAGTTTACGCGCAGTTCGCAATCCGGTTTCGATATCAAAGCTGCCATTCAACGTGGGATCGTTGATCAGGCCTTTCCAACCGACCGTGGTGCGCGGCTTTTCAAAATAAACCCGCATAATAATGAACAATTGATCGGATAACTGCTCAGAAAGTTGTTTCAACCGACGCGCGTACTCCAATGCCAGAGCAGGATCATGGATCGAACAGGGGCCGACAACCACGAATAAGCGCTTGTCTTGACCATCCAGAATGTTTTTGACGGTTTGCCGTGCGTCGTTGACCAATTGCCGTGCAGCGTCCGGTAACGGGAGCTCACTTTTTAATGCAGACGGCGGAATGACTACTTCATAATTTTCGATGTTCAGATCAGATAGGCGCATGGGGTTATCACAGCTTCGTTAGAGAGAGCGCTCCATTGTAGAGAGCCGGCGGCGCAAGGCAAGAAAATCTATTGACACCATCGCCTGAGACAGTATCATGCGCCCCCATCGTTGCATCGGGGTGGATAGCTCAGTTGGAAGAGCATCGCCCTTACAAGGCGAGGGTCGGGGGTTCGAGCCCCTCTCCACCCACCAAATCCGAAGCAACAACCGCACGGAGCGGTAGTTCAGTTGGTTAGAATACCGGCCTGTCACGCCGGGGGTCGCGGGTTCGAGCCCCGTCCGCTCCGCCATTATTTGAGAAAACCGGT
>CAZVNX010000020.1:0-8613 GCA_964628665.1 uncultured Pseudomonadales bacterium
CCAACATCCAACACAATAGCGCCTGGCTTGATCCAATCGGACTTGACCATCTCTGGACGACCGACAGCCGCCACCAAGATATCGGCCTGCCTGCAAAGTGCTGGCAAATCTGTCGTCTTGGAATGCGCAATCGTGACTGTCGCAGATTCATTCAGTAGTAATGCGGCCATCGGACGGCCGACAATGTTCGAGCGGCCGATCACAACCGCGTGTTTACCCGCGATATTCGGTTCAACCGACTTCAACAGTCGAAGGCAACCAAGCGGCGTACAGGGCACGAAAGGCGAACCACCGGTCCAAAGTTCGCCAACATTCGCAGTATGAAACCCATCGACGTCCTTCGCGGGATCAATGGACTCAATCACATCCTTTGAATCGAGATGCGCCGGCAGGGGTAACTGCACCAGAATCCCATGCACGTCAGGGTCTTCGTTGAGAGATCGAATCAGGCGCAGTAATGACTCCCGTGTCGTCTCTTTCGACAACACATGGTGAAACGATCGCATACCACAGGCTTCGGTCTGTTTGACCTTATTGCGCACATACACCTGACTCGCAGGATCTTCGCCGACCAGGACCACTGCCAAACCGGGCGTGACACCATGGCTCGCCTTCAGTTGCGCCACACCCGCAGCG
Organism: uncultured Pseudomonadales bacterium; assembly: GCA_964628665.1. Taxonomy (GTDB): domain Bacteria; phylum Pseudomonadota; class Gammaproteobacteria; order Pseudomonadales; family Litorivicinaceae; genus HIMB30. Next base: position 637 of record CAZVNX010000020.1, read on the forward strand.
ACTTCGCCGCGGACCACCTCCGCCATCGCGGTCCCATCGATCCGTATTGCGGTCATTTCAGTACCACCGTCTTATGTCCATTTAAAAAGACGCGATGCTCACTGTGCGCCTTTACGGCGCGTGCAAGTGCGTAATTTTCCATATTTCGGCCGACAGCTTGCAGGGCATCTGGACCCTGTGTGTGATCAACCCGTGCCACTTCCTGATCAATGATCGGACCTTCATCCAGATCTGCGGTGACATAGTGCGCGGTGGCGCCAATCGCTTTCACGCCCCGCTCGTAGGCCTGATGATAGGGCCGTGCACCCTTGAAACTTGGCAGAAACGAATGGTGAATGTTGATACATCGACCCGCCAGGTCTCGACACAGCTCATCCGAGAGAATTTGCATGTATCGAGCGAGCACGACAAGCTCAACAGCACCTGTCGCAATCAGCTCTCGAATCCGATCCTCTTGCGCGGCCTTGGTGCCAAGTTGCGACTTTCCAGTCGGTAGCACTTCATAGGGTACCGCATGGAAACGCGCCAATGGCTCCAAGTCCGGATGGTTCGAGGCCACTGCGGTCACGTCGATATTCAGCTCCCCGGTGCCTTTGCGATAGAGCAGATCGTTCAAACAATGATCGAATTTAGATACTAAAATCAATGTCTTGTGTGGAATCGATGGATCAATGAAGCGCCAATCCATGTCGAATCGCTCGCCAACATTCCGGAACCGCTCCGAGAGCTCCTCAGGCGTCAGCCCACTGTCAGGCTTGAAGAATTCTGCACGACAAAAAAATCGCCCTGTCTGAATGTCATCAAACTGCGAGAGCTCCGTAATAAAGCACGACTCCTCAGCCAAAAACCCAGTGATGGCGGCAACCAAACCGGTGCGTCCTGGACAGGTGATCCTGAGCCAATAACGAGACTGTGTTTGCATAGGCACCTTCAGGCTTTCGGCAGGGTCACGCCCTGTTGGCCTTGGTATTTCCCGCCACGATCTTTGTATGTGGTTTGACACCGCTCATCCGATTGGAAAAACAGCATCTGTGCCACCCCTTCGTTGGCATAGATCTTCGCTGGAAGCGTCGTGGTATTGGAAAACTCAAGCGTCACGTGCCCTTCCCATTCCGGCTCAAGCGGAGTCACGTTGACAATGATTCCACACCTGGCATAGGTCGATTTCCCCAAGCAGATGGTTAACACGTCCTCAGGAATCTTGAAGTACTCAACCGTCCGAGCCAACGCGAAAGAGTTCGGCGGAATAATGCACACATCACTTTGAATATCGACAAAGCTCTTTTCATCGAAATTCTTCGGGTCCACAACGGCACTATGAATATTGGTGAAGACCTTGAACTCATCCGCACAGCGGACATCGTAGCCGTAGCTCGAGGTGCCATAGGAGATCAGCTTATGCCCGTCTCGTGTGCGGACCTGGCCGGGTTCAAAGGGTGCAATCATGTCATGCGATTCAGCCATCTGCTGAATCCAGCGATCGGATTTAATAGTCATGGGTCAGTCGTCAGTCCCTTGGGTTTTTGTAATCAATCCACTGCGCGAATGTTCCGCAGCAAATCGTGCCAAACGCGCACCTACGCGGCGCGCAATATCTCGATACGCAGAGGCCACCGGCCCATCAGGATCACTGATCACAGAGGGTCGACCGCGGTCCGTTTGCTCGCGAATGCTTAGATCCAACGGCAGGGCACCGAGTAATTCCGTGTCGTATTCTGCCGCAATTCGATCGCCACCGCCTTCACCAAATAGATGCTCGGTATGACCGCATTGCGAGCAACGATGTAAGGACATGTTTTCAACCACCCCAAGCACAGGCACCTGCACACGACGGAACATTTCAATACCCCGTCGAGCGTCTAACAACGCGATATCTTGCGGCGTCGTGACAACCACAGCCCCGTTCACTGGAACCTGTTGACTCAGTGTGAGCTGGATGTCACCTGTCCCGGGTGGCAAGTCGATCACCAAATAATCCAGATCACCCCAATTGGTCTGCCGGAGCATCTGGGTAAAGGCACCACTGACCATGGGACCGCGCCAAATGGTTGGTGAGCGCTCGGTTAACAAAAATGCCATCGACATCACCGGGATTCCATGTGCAATCACTGGATCGAAGGTTTTGCCATCCTGAGTAGTCGGCTTTTGCCCCTGCACTCCGAGCATCAACGCTTGTGAGGGACCATAGATGTCAGCATCCAAGAGCCCAACTCGGGCACCTTCTGCATGCAGCGCGAGTGTCAAATTCACAGCCGTGGTCGATTTCCCAACGCCACCCTTGCCTGACGCCACACAGACAATTTGTCGCACGCGCGGAATGGCCTCAGTGCCCTCGCGAGCGGGCACCACCGGCACATCATGTAACACGCGGATAAAGGCATCTGAAACGTCACGCAGGGCCTCGAGACGCGGTTTCAACAGTTTCACCAGCGTCCGTGTCATCCCGGCCATGGCGTAGGGAAAGGTGAGATCGATCTCGAGCTCAGACCCTGATAACACACAGCGGGTTAAGACCCCCGTTTCTGCCAAATTGACTTCACGGTAGGGATCCTCATGTTCTGCGAGGATTTGCAAAACGCGGGTTTGAATATCTGTCGACAAAATAGTCTCCGTTTCTCTGACAGGCGGCGAAAAGTCTGGCCAGTGCCGGTATACTTGGCGATTCACTTGCATAGACACAAGGAACTCTCCGTGCCGACCAACCGACGCGTTATTTTAGTCACAAGCGCCCTGCCCTATGCCAATGGATCCATCCATTTGGGCCACATGCTCGAGTACATCCAAACTGATATCTGGGTGCGCTTCCAAAAGCAATCCGGCCATCAGTGTGTCTATGTGTGCGCCGATGACGCACACGGTACCGCAATTATGCTCCGTGCAGAATCACTCGGCATCACACCCGAGGCATTAATTGCTGAAGTGAAAGCGGAACATATGACCGACTTCAGTGGCTTCCAGATTGGCTTTGATCACTATTCTTCGACACACAGTGATGCGAACAAACACTATTCAGAGCTGATCTATAACCGCGTCAAAGCGGCAGGCGGAATTGCTGTGCGTACGATTTCACAACTCTTCGATCCGGAAAAACAGCTGTTTCTTGCCGATCGCTACGTCAAAGGACAGTGCCCCAAGTGTGGCGTCGATGATCAGTACGGTGACAACTGTGAAGCCTGTGGTGCGACCTATCAAGCCAGTGAACTGAAGCAGCCGAAATCCACCCTGTCTGGCGCGACACCCGTTCTCAAAGACTCACAGCATCTCTTTTTTGAACTTGGCCAACATACGGACTTCCTGCGGGAGTGGACACGTTCTGGCCGGCTTCAACCCGAGGTCGCCAACAAACTCACCGAATGGATCGATGGCGGGTTAAAAAGTTGGGACATCTCGCGTGATGCACCCTATTTTGGATTTGAAGTGCCCGATCATCCGGGCACCTACTTCTATGTGTGGCTCGACGCACCAATCGGTTACATGGGCGCGTTCCAAGAATGGTGTGACGCCAACCATTTCGAGTTTGACAGCGTCTGGGGCGCTGACAGCGAGGCTGAGGTCTACCATTTCATTGGCAAAGACATCGTCAACTTCCATTGCCTGTTTTGGCCCGCAATGCTGCACCAAGCTGGGTTCCGAACACCGACAGGTGTCAATGTGCATGGGTTTGTCACCGTCGATGGTCGCAAGATGTCTAAATCCCGCGGGACCTTTATCAAAGCGCGGACCTATCTCGATCACTTGGATCCGGAATACCTGCGGTACTACTTCGCAACCAAACTCTCGGCACGGGTCGAGGACATTGATCTCTCACTCGAGGACTTTGTGCAAAAGGTCAATTCGGATCTGGTCGGCAAGCTGGTCAATATCGCCAGTCGGACGGCTGGATTCATTCATAAGAAGTTTGATGGTCAGTTGGCAAGCACTCTCGCCAACCCCGAATTAATCGCCCGGATTCAGGCAAAAGCGCCGGAGATTCAGGCTGCCTTTGAAGCGCGAGAATTCTCAAAGGCGACACGCGAGATCATGGCACTTGCCGATGAGGTGAACGCCTGGATTGCCGAGGTCGCTCCGTGGCAAATGGCGAAGTCAGAGGAGACGCTCGCCGAGGTCCAGCCAGTCTGTACCACCGCATTAAACGCCTTCCGATTGCTCGTCCTGTATTTGCAACCCGTCATGCCGACGCTAGCCAGCAAGGTATCTCGGTTCCTGAACGTTGATCACCTAACCTATGACACCCTTGACCAGGTGTTAATTAGTCATACGATTCAGCCCTACGAGCCACTGATCACGCGGATCGATATGGGTGATGTTGAAGCGATGATTCAACCTGAGGCACCGGCTAAAGACGCGCTACCTGCACCTCCCGCTGAGACCATCGAGGCCATTGCTCCAGAATGCACGATTGACGACTTTGCCCGGGTTGATTTGCGCGTTGCAAAGATCATTGCCGCCGGGCCGGTTGAAGGTGCCGACAAGCTCTTACAACTGACACTTGACCTCGGTGGCGGCACCACGCGGAATGTTTTCAGTGGCATCAAGGCTGCTTATCAGCCAGAGGACTTGATTGGGCGTCTGACGGTCATGATCGCGAATTTAGCGCCTCGCAAGATGAAGTTTGGACTTTCCGAAGGCATGGTGCTGGCCGCAGGTCCTGGCGGCAAAGAGATCTATTTGCTCGAGCCAGACTCGGGCGCCACTCCGGGACAGAGGATTCGATAAGTCATGGAACACATTACGCAAGCCTCCGTGGTCGAAGCAGGCACCAGTCGATTCTTCAATAGTGTCGACACCGACGGCCATCAGTTTGTGATGGATGAGCCTGAAGTCATGGGCGGAACAGATCTCGGCCCCTCACCCTTTGCGCTTGTGGCAGCCGCGCTCGGTGCCTGCACAAACATGACGCTCCGTATGTATGCCGATATGAAAAAACTCCCACTCGATCAGGTCGAAACCGAAGTGGTGCACACACCTGGAAAAGACGGCCATCACTTCAAGCGGATCATCAAAATCCAAGGCAATCTGAGCAGCGAAGACCGCGAGCGGTTGCTTGTGATCGCCAACAAATGCCCTGTCCATAAACTTCTGGAACATCAGGCCGTTGTCGATTCCGAGTTGGCTGAGGAGGCCTTTTGACCGAGCTTTGGCTGATCATCGTGTCGGCAGCGCTTGTGAATAACTTCGTGTTGGTCCAATTCTTGGGTTTGTGTCCATTTATGGGGGTGTCATCACGACTCGACAGCGCGCTTGGCATGTCATTGGCGACCACCTTTGTTTTGACTCTGTCATCCGTTGTCGCCTACGCCATCCAAAGCCTACTGCTCATTCCGCTGGACGCCATGTGGCTGAAAACACTGGCGTTTATTGTCGCGATTGCGGTTGCGGTGCAATTTACTGAGCTCGCACTCAAAAAGACCTCACCACTGTTGCACGCCGTGCTTGGAATCTACCTACCGCTGATCACAACCAACTGCGCTGTGTTGGGTGTTGCACTTCTGAACACCAACCGTGCCCATAGTCTCGTTGAGTCAGCGTTGTATGGCGTCGGTGCGGCACTCGGATTCTCCTTGGTCCTGATTCTGTTCTCAGGCGTGCGCGAGCGCCTAACGCTTGCAGATATTCCCAAACCATTCGAGGGTGCCTCGATCGCGCTCATCACAGCCGGCTTCATGGCACTCGCGTTTATGGGCTTTTCTGGAATGATCCGGCTATGACAGGCAACTGGCTCAATTTGGCCATGGGCGCCATGGCGCTCACGGCCTTGACGCTAGCCGGCGGAGCACTGTTGAGCTTTGCTGTGCGCGCGTTCCGGGTCGACGGCAATCCGCTCGTAGACTCCATCGACGCAGTCCTGCCGCAAACACAATGTGGCCAATGCGGTCATCCTGGTTGCCGTCCCTATGCTGAGGCGATCAGTAATGGCGAAGCGATTAACCGCTGCCCTCCCGGCGGACAAGACACTGTCGATCGACTCGCAGAATTACTTGGCGTTGAGTCCTTACCCTTGGATGCTGATCCGGAAACCGCCGCCGTTGATCGCGTGGCTGTGATCATCGAAGAGGATTGCATCGGCTGCACCAAATGCATCAAAGCCTGTCCAGTGGATGCCATCTTAGGCGCCGCTAAACTCATGCACACAGTCTTACCTGATCTCTGCACCGGATGTGATCTGTGTATTGCGCCCTGCCCAGTTGATTGCATCGAGATGGTTCCACGAACGCCCTCTCCTGCAGCCTGGGTCCCGACACCACCCCCCTTGATTTGCAGTGATCAAAGGCCCTCAACTGGAGCGGCGCATGGCTGAATACCGTCTCCGTCAGAGTCACACTGCATTGGTCGGTGGCATCCATCCAGAGACCCACAAGGCGATCTCTCTTAGCCGTCCGTGCCAATCGATTCCGACACCTGAGCATCTTCTGTTCCCACTCCATTTTTCTGGCGGTGGTGCAGGCGAAGCCCTGGTGGCGGTCGGTGATCATGTCGACCAAGGCACCCCGATTATTCGAACGGAGAGCGGTCTTGTGCACGTTGCCTCACGTTCTGGTTGGGTGGTCTCATGTGATCCACAGCCATTGGCCCACCCACGGCATGAACCAAGCCCGTGCATCCACATTCAGACCGATCCAGAAGGGCAGGCAATCACCCTTCCCCCACTACAGATGGCTGACGCCGAGACCATCCGCGCACGCGCGATGGAGGCAGGCATTGTTGGCATGGGTGGCGCCGGTTTTCCGAGTCACCAAAAGTGGGCCGCGGGCCTGACTACCCTGCTGATCAACGGCGCTGAGTGCGAGCCCTATTTGACCGCCGATGACACCATCATGCGAGACCAGGCAGACGCGGTCATTCAAGGCGCTGCAACGCTGGCAACAGCGCTTGGCATTGCGCAGATCGTGATTGGCATCGAAGACAACAAACCGGAAGCCTTAGAGGCCTTGCAACAAGCGATCAGCGAAGTTGAGGCAAGGCAGTCGTTCGAGATTATTGTGGTACCCACAAAGTACCCGTCAGGGGGTGAACGCCAGCTGATTTGGCTGACGCTTGAGCTTGAAATCTCAAGCCGACAACATCCCATCGATCAAGGGATCCTGGTTCACAACCCAGGCACTCTGGCGGCATTGCACTTCAGTTTGCAAGGACAGCCAATCACCGACCGTATCATCACCGTCACAGGTGAAGGCGTGCCACGGCCGCAAAATTTCCGCGTACCGATCGGCACACCCATCCGTGAGTTACTGATTCATGCAGGCCTTGTGCAAAGCACCCCCTACCAGGTGACCGTTGGCGGGCCGATGATGGGCTTCGAGCTGCACTCAGTGGATGCGCCTGTGATCAAAACGACCAACTGCATTTTGGTACGCGAAGCTGTGCGTCAACAGATCGAGCCATGCATCCGTTGTGGTGCCTGTGCCGAGGTCTGTCCCGTCCAACTGCAACCCCAACGTCTGTATCAGATGCTCAGCCAAGATGCGCTGGGGGCGGCCGACCATGAGGGACTTTCTGACTGCATTGCCTGTGCTGCCTGCAATGTGGTGTGTCCGAGCAACATCCCACTGGCGAGTTGGTTTCAGCACGGACGCCATCAACTTCGGGAGGTGGCAAAACAGGCCACGATTGCCAATCAGGCACGGCAGCGTTTCCAAGCCCGCGAGGCACGGTTGACACGTGTTGCAGCGGATCAAGAACGGCGTCGACACGAACGTCGCTCGAAAAGTGGCGATCTGCTAGCGAAGGCCCGACAGTTGCGCGAGGAACACAACGGATGATCCGCCTGCCATCAAATCAGTCCACCCAAGGCGTGATGGCCCAGGTCCTCATGGCCCTGATTCCGGGCATTCTTGCAGCAACCTGGGTGTATGGGCCCGGCGTCCTTCTCAATCTCGCCATGGCGAGCGTCACCGCATGGGGTGCGGAGAGTCTTTGTTTATGGCTTCGAAGACGACCAATCCGAGTGCGACTCAGCGATCATTCAGCGCTCCTGAC
>CAZVNX010000020.1:8713-30665 GCA_964628665.1 uncultured Pseudomonadales bacterium
GTGGAAATCGGCACGCATCCATTACTTGCAAACAGTACACTCGGTCTCATTGCGGGCGTTGAGTGGGTGATGTTGGCGTATTTGGCCGGTGGACTTTGGCTCCTATCTCGCCGAGTGATGACCTGGCATGCGCCGGTCGGCTGCCTCGCCGGACTCGGCGTGACCGCTGCCTTTTTCGCGTTCGATCCGGATGCGGGCACTCCTGTTTGGATTCATATGACCGCTGGAGCCACGGTCTTTGCTGCATTTTTCATTGTCACTGATCCGGTCTCTGGTGCCACGAGCCCACGCGGACGACTCTGGTTTGGGATCGGTGTGGGAGTACTAACCTATCTCATCCGAACCTATGGCCAGTACCCGGATGCCATTGCATTTGCGGTGTTGTTGATGAACTTTGCTGCTCCGATGATCGATCACTACACGCGCCCTCGGATTGTCGGACGTCCTGCATCTGTGAAAGGCAGTGGAGGCACTTCATGACCTGGCGTTTGGCCCTGTTTGGTTTGATCAGCAGCCTTGTGGTCGGACTGGTATATGTCTGGACAGCCCCGATGATCGAAACAGCGCGGGAGAACGCGCGACTCGACGCCCTCTTTGCACTGGCAGCGCCGTTGTTAAAGGACGGTGATTTGGGTCAGCCGACCGAAATCCGCTGGCCCGACGCGCCCCCTGAGAGCCTTGGTGCGAGCTCCATTGTGACGCCCATTGTGCACAACGATCAGTGGCTTGGGATGGTCCTGCCGGTGCAGACAAACGATGGCTACAGCGGCCCGATCAAGCTCCTCATGGCGATTGATCGTTCCGGTCGGATCGTCGGTCTCCGAGCGATCGAGCACCGAGAAACGCCAGGGCTTGGTGATCGTATCGAGGTGAGAAAAAGCGATTGGATGCTCAGCTTTAATGGCCTGCGTTACACCGATCTGGCACCAGCTGACTGGGCCGTGCGCCCGGATGGCGGCCAGTTTGATAGCTTCACCGGTGCGACCATCACACCCCGCGCGGTGGTCTCAGCCGTGGCGTCTGCACTGTCCTATCTCGAGCAACAGAACCCAACGATGGAGTGGGCTCCGTGAGCGCGCGCACACTCTGGGCCAACGGCCTGTGGACGCAGAACCCAGGGCTCGTGCAGTTGTTGGGGCTGTGTCCATTATTGGCGGTGTCGAATACCTTTGAAAACGCACTCGGTCTGGGTCTCGCGACCATGTTTGTGCTGGTCTTATCCAACGCATCCATCAGCCTGATTCGGTCATTGGTGCCCGATGCGATTCGGTTGCCGGTGTTCGTTCTGGTGATCGCCGCCCTCACAACCTGTGCAGAGCTTTTAGTGCAGGCGTTGCATTACCCTCTGTATCAATCGCTTGGGATCTTTCTGCCACTCATTGTCACCAATTGTTTGATCTTAGGTCGCGCAGAAGCACTTGCCCGACGTGAAAGCATACTCGTCAGCACCCTCGATGGGCTGGCGCAAGGACTTGGCTTTTTGTGGGTCTTGGTTGTGCTTGGAATTCTTCGCGAGGCGCTTTCAGACACACTGATCTTGGCCGCGCTCCCACCAGGGGCCTTCATCGCGCTCGGTCTTTTAGTGGCCTTGCACCGTGTGCTTCAATCGTTCCTCAGAGCTCAACGCCAGACTACACCCACTGAAGATATCGCCAGCCGACGCGTGCGTACGACGGGAGACGTATCATGAACGCCGAGATTCGCCATGCCATCTTTGCACGACTGCGCGAGCAAAATCCGCATCCGACCACCGAGCTTGAGTGGAGCACACCCTTTGAGCTTGTCATCGCGGTCTTACTCTCAGCACAAGCCACAGATGTCTCTGTCAATCTCGCCACACGGAAGCTCTTCGCCAAGGCCAACACACCCGGTGCGATGCTGGCGCTGGGTTTGGACGGCGTGAAGGACTGCATCAAAACCATTGGTCTTTTCAACGCCAAAGCAGAGCACGTAATGAAAACCTGTCTGATCCTCATGGAGCAACATGATGGGCAGGTGCCACAAACTCGTGAAGCCTTAGAAGCATTACCGGGGGTAGGACGCAAAACCGCTAACGTGGTGTTAAACACCGCCTTCGGCGAACCGACTATGGCCGTTGATACGCATATTTTTCGTGTGGCAAACCGCACACGGATCGCGCCGGGGAAGGATGTACGCCAGGTCGAGGATCGCTTGGTCCGCAGAATTCCAAAAGAGTTTCTGAAGGATGCGCATCATTGGCTCATCCTCCATGGTCGCTATGTCTGCAAAGCTCGGAAACCAGACTGTGGTAATTGCCTGATCTCCGATCTGTGCGAATACAAGGCCAAAATCGGCCTCTAGCGCAGCGAGCGACCCTTTTTCGCGGCCGTCCGCAAACGCAAGGCATTGAGTTTGATAAAGCCTTCGGCATCTTTTTGATTGTACGCACCGGCATCGTCTTCAAAGGTAGCGATCGCTTCGTCGAACAACGATTCATCCGAACGACGACCGGTCACCATGACAGATCCCTTATACAACTTCAGACGCACCTCGCCATTGACCACAGTTTGTGACGCATCAATCGACGCCTGCATCATCAAACGCTCTGGCGACCACCAGTAGCCGTTGTAGACCAAGTCTGCATACCGAGAAATCAGGCTGTCTTTGAAATGCGCAACTTCACGATCCAAGGTAATTGACTCAAGTGCACGGTGCGCTTTGAGGAGAATCGTGCCACCAGGCGTCTCATAACATCCACGTGACTTCATGCCCACATAGCGATTTTCAACAATATCCAAACGACCAATCCCGTGTGCACCGCCGATCTGGTTCAGTGTTGCAAGTAAGGTCGCAGGTGACATGGCGTTCCCGTTGAGACTCACTGGGTCTCCACCGACAAAGCCAATGACGAGCTCTTCCGCTTGATCTGGAGCCGCCTCAGGCGACACCGACCAACGCCACATCGACTCTTCCGGCTCCGCCCATGGGTCTTCAAGCACAGCCCCTTCGTAACTGATGTGCAGTAAGTTGGCATCCATCGAATACGGCGACTTGGTTCCGCGTTTTTGTTCCACCGGAATGTTGTGGCGCTCACAATAGGCCAGCAAGGTCTCACGCGAGGTCAGATCCCACTCACGCCAGGGAGCAATCACCTTCACCGAGGGGTTTAACGCATAGGCACCCAACTCAAAGCGCACCTGATCGTTGCCCTTACCTGTGGCGCCATGACTGATGGCATCGGCCCCTGTCTCTTCGGCAATTTCGACCAAACGCTTCGCGATCAATGGCCGCGCGATGGATGTGCCGAGTAAGTATTCACCCTCGTAGATGGTATTGGCACGGAACATTGGGAAAACATAGTTGCCAACGAACTCTTCACGCAAATCTTCAATGTAGATTTCCTTGACGCCTAGCGCCTGTGCTTTGGCGCGCGCAGGCTCAACTTCTTCACCCTGGCCAAGATCAGCTGTGAAGGTCACCACCTCACACCCATAGGTCTCCTGCAACCAGCGCACGATGACACTGGTATCCAACCCACCGGAATACGCCAAAACGACTTTGTTGATCTCTGACATCAAAGACACCTTAAACCTGTCAAAAAATAAGAGCGAGATTGTAACAGAGGCGGCAAACGAAACAGAGTCTCGGACTCATAAAGGACCCGAATCGGCTCCTGACAGAGGCATGTGCGCGTGCTTTCCTCTACAATCGCCACTCCACATGAGGAGCTGGCATTGCAACTGACGATCACCCAACCCGACGACTGGCATGTCCATCTCCGTGATGGCGCGGCGCTGACAACCACCGTACCGGATACGGCGCGGACCTTTGCGCGTGCGATTGTGATGCCGAACTTAAAGCCGCCCGTGGATTCGGTTGCCGCAGCCCGCAGTTATCGAGATCGCATTGTGGCGGCTGTGCCGAATGGGGTGTCGTTCACACCCTTGATGACCCTCTACCTGACACCGGACCTGTCTCCCGACACGATTCAAGAGGCCGCTCAGACTGACTTTATCCATGCAGTCAAACTCTATCCGAAAGGGGCAACGACGAATTCAGATGCGGGCGTGAAATCACTCGAGAGCATGATGCCCACCCTTGAGGCCATGGCAGAATGCGAAATACCGCTCCTCGTGCATGGTGAAGTGACAGATCGTGAAATCGATATTTTTGACCGCGAAGCAGTATTTCTCGAGACGATTTTATCGCCGCTGATGCAGCGTCTTCCGACACTTCGTGTCGTACTTGAGCACATCACAACCAAAGAGTCTGTCGAGTTCGTCAATGCGCACCCAGAGATGGCAGCCACCATCACAGCGCACCACCTGATCTATGCCCGCAACGATATGCTCGCCGGTGGTATTCGACCTCATCTGTATTGCCTGCCGATTTTAAAGCGCAGCCTGCATCGCGATGCACTCATTGCCGCGGCCACCTCTGGATCGCCACAATTTTTCCTCGGCACGGATTCCGCGCCGCATGCGGTCGGTGACAAGGAGTCGGATTGCGGGTGTGCCGGCTGTTACACAGCACCGCATGCACTCGAGCTCTATGCGGAAGTCTTCGAGGCGGCCGGATGTTTGGATCGATTGGACGGATTTGCCAGTCAGTTTGGACCTGCGTTTTACCGCCTGCCTGTCAACTCAGGAACGGTCACTTTGGTGAAGCAACCCACCCAATTACCCCACAGCCGACCACTCGGAGACGCCGAGGTCCGGCTCCTCCGCGGCGGCGAAACCATCCACTGGAGTCTCGCGTGATTGAACCCGACGTCATCAACGACGGATCCCAACCCGAGGCTAATAAGCCGAAAAAGAAAACCCGACTGGGTGAGCGTTTTCGGGGCTTTCTGCCCGTGGTTGTGGACTTAGAAACCGGAGGTTTTAACTGCCAAACCGACGCGTTACTGGAGCTCGCCATGGTCATTCTTGACATGGATGAGGACGGCACACTCTACATTCGGGATGAAGTGCATGCGCACCTCACGCCTTTTGAGGGCGCAAACCTCGAACCGGCCGCACTCGAATTTACAGGCATCGACCCCTACCATCCGCTGCGTATGGCGGAAGACGAGCAGGTTGCACTCACGCGCATGTTCAAACCAATCCGTGATGCCATCAAACACCACGGCTGCAACCGCGCTGTGTTGGTTGGCCATAACGCCCATTTTGATCTTGGCTTCTTGAACAAGGCCATCGAGCGCTGTGGCGTGAAACGATCACCCTTTCATCCATTCTCATGCTTCGATACGGCGACCTTAGGTGGACTGGCTTACGGGCAAACGGTCTTGGCGCGTGCCTGCGACGCTGCAGGCCTCGCATTCGACCACAGTGAGGCGCACTCGGCGCGCTATGACGCGAACCTGACCGCACAGTTGTTCTGTGCGATCGTCAATCGTTGGCGGGATTTAGGCGGCTGGAATCCACACTTGGATTCAGCCGGACAGTGATTCCAGATCCAGTGAGCGGGCGGCAATCACCGCCTGCGTCCGTGAGTGCACTTTCAATTTACGTAAGATCGCGGTGACGTGTGCTTTCACCGTGGCTTCGCTGACATCCAACTCGTACGCGATTTGCTTGTTTAACAAACCCTGCATCAACATCACCAAGACACGGAATTGTTGTGGCGTCAGTGAGGCAATGCCTTCGGCGATTTTGGCCTCTTTGTCATCCACCACCGGTTCGTCCAAATTCACATCATCTGGGATCCAGGCGTCGCCCTCGAGGGCAGCGACGATGGCTTCCACCATTGTTTCCAATGACACGCTTTTTGGGATAAATCCCAACGCACCATATTCGATTGAACGCTTGATGACGTTGTGGTCCTCGTTGCCTGACACCACAACCACCGGCATCTCTGGGCTTTGGCCTTTCAGATACACCAAGCTCGAGAATCCACTCGCGCCCGGCATCGTCAGATCGAGTAACACCAAATCGGCGTCATTATGCTCAGACGCCGCGTCTTGCAATTCGGCCATTGACGAGACTTCGACAATCTCGACCTGCTTCGCAGCTTTGGTGACGGCCTGCTTTAAGGCCGCCCGAAACAAGGGGTGATCATCCGCGATCACGATTTTGCTGTGATGCATAATGTAAATCCGTTACAACATGGCTTACTACAATAACAAAACTCCGGAAGATTGCGAAAATTATGCACATAGACATTTAGGCTGAACAAAAAAAGACCGATCCCGTTTCCGGCATCGGTCTTTTCGAGAACGCGATCGAATTATCGGTTCATGCGATTACCAATCAGTTCATCAACAACCGATGGATCAGCCAGCGTCGAGGTGTCACCAAGTGCCTCGTGCTCATTGGCTGCGATTTTCCGCAGGATCCGGCGCATGATTTTGCCAGAGCGGGTTTTCGGAAGTCCTGGTGCCCACTGAATGAAGTCTGGCGATGCGATCGGGCCAATCTCCTGACGGACGTGATTGCGCAACTCGATCCGCAGCTCTTCGGTTGGCTCAAAGCCTTCCTGAAGCGTCACATACACATAGATGCCTTCACCCTTGATGTCATGCGGATAGCCGACCACAGCCGCTTCAGCAACTGCATCGTGCGAAACCATCGCCGACTCAATCTCTGCAGTACCCATTCGGTGGCCAGAGACGTTCAAGACGTCGTCTACACGACCCGTGATCCAGTAATAGCCGTCCTCATCACGACGCGCACCGTCGCCGGTGAAATACCGGTTCGGGAAGGTCGAGAAATAGGTCTGTTCAAACCGCTCGTGATCACCCCAGCAACTCCGGCCGGACGAAGGCCAAGAATCCAGCAAGACCAGATTGCCATCGGTCGCGCCCTCCAAAATATTCCCCTCAGCGTCAACCAGCGCCGGTTGCACACCAAAGAATGGGCGTGTCGCTGAACCCGGCTTCGCCGGTGTTGCACCGGGGAGCGGCACAATCATGATGCCGCCGGTCTCGGTCTGCCACCAGGTATCCACAATCGGACAGCGGCCTTGGCCGATGATGCGGTGATACCACTCCCAAGCCTCTGGGTTAATCGGCTCACCAACAGATCCGAGGATTCGCAAGGACGACAGATCCGCATCACCAAACACGGTATCGCCTTTCGCCATCAATGAACGGATCGCGGTCGGTGCCGTGTAGAACTGATTGACCTGATGTTTCTCAATCACACGACCAAACCGCGATGCATCTGGGTAGGTTGGCACCCCTTCAAACATCAACGTGGTGGCGCCGTTAGCCAGTGGTCCATAGACGATGTAGGAGTGGCCCGTGATCCAGCCCACGTCCGCCGTACACCAGTACACATCGCCGTCTTTGTAGTCGAAGACATATTGATGCGTCAGTGAGGTGTAGACCAAATAGCCACCGGTGGTGTGCTTCAGACCCTTCGGCTTTCCTGTGGATCCTGAGGTATACAAAATAAACAGCGGATCTTCCGCATTCATTGGCTCTGGGGTGCAGTCCGCAGGCTGATTCGCGCAGATCTCGTGGAACCAAATGTCTTTTGCAAACATGGGAACGTCGCCACCGGTGCACTTCACCACCACGACCTTCTCAACCGCCTTACAGGCATCGAGTCCCATCGCCTTGTCGACATTGGCTTTCAATGCCACGGAGCGACCACCACGACGGCCTTCGTCAGCCGTAATAATCATTTTTGATTCCGATTCTTCGACCCGAACCGCCAATGCATCGGGTGAGAACCCGCCAAAGACAATTGAATGCACCGCACCAATGCGCGCACAGGCCAACATCGCCACAGCCGCTTCTGGAATCATCGGCATATAGAGCGTGACCACGTCGCCTTTCTGAACGCCTTCAGCTCTCAGTGCATTGGCAAACCGGCAGACCCGCTCATAGAGATCACGGTAAGTGATGTGTTCATCTGAGTTCGGATCATCCCCTTCCCAGATAATCGCTGTTTGATCACCACGCGTTGCCAGATGGCGATCGAGGCAGTTTGCTGCGACGTTTAGGACACCATCTTCATACCACCGAATATCCACAGCGCCTGGGGCAAAAGAGGTGTTCTTAATTTTTGTTGGGAAGGTGATCCAATCAAGCCGCTTGGCCTGCTCACTCCAAAACGCATCTGGATCGTCGATCGACTGACGATACATCGCCTCGTAGGTGGCCTCATCGGCCCATGCAGTCGCTGCAATCTCGGGGTACACCGGATACACTTTGGAATCGGTCATGGAATCTCCTTCACATTTAAACTTATCCCTTGAGTGTTATGGGTCTTCGGTCCACACCCAATACGACAATCGTCGCGATTACGCCTAAAAGCTATGATCTCGATCAAAGAAAACGCCGAATTTGCTCCACCATCGCAGGCACTTGGGTATCCATGGCAAAGAGCGCCATCAGTTTCGCGTCACGATCGATCACATAGGTGCGCGCGGTATGGTCCACTGTGTAGTCTGTGCCATCACCCACCTTCTGCGCATAGACCTGATATTGGCGCATCACATCACGGATCCTCGCATCGTCTCCACTGAGGCCGATAAATCGCGGATCAAATGCCTTGGCATAGGCATCGGCTGCTTCCGCGGTGTCACGGCGCGGATCCACGGTGACAAACACTACGGAGATCCGATTTGCATCCTCCCCGAGTGACTGCATGACTTGCGCGGCCTTCGCGAGCTCCACTGGACACACATCCGGGCAATAGGTGTAGCCAAAAAAGACCATCATCAGATCACTGTCTAAGGTCTTTGTGTCCAGGGGACCCGACACGGACTCTAGGCTAAAGTGGCCACCGATTTTCGCACCAGGCATCCCCTGGGTCTCTGTATCAGTCAGATTGCGGACAAAGGGCCATGCCACCAAACCAGCGAGCATCATGGCAACAAGTAAGGGGGCATAACGCATGATGACATTCCTATGTTTCGGCAATTTTTAACAAACTCGCTGGCGACATCTGTCGTGCTTGACGAGCGGACCAGCGCCCAATCGTACCAACCACCAGTGCATTGGCAATTGGTAACAACAACCACACCTGCCACAACGACCGCCACTCGAGTTCAAAAACACGCGTGTAGACAAGCCAACCCAGTAACTCCGTACCAACAGCCGCCAACAAACCACTAACCAAACCAAGGGTTAAAAACTCAGCCCATTGCGATTGCGACAAGAGGCGATCCGAGCCACCGAGACTTCGCAAAATTGCTGACTCACGACGGCGCTCGGGCAGCGACGTTTGGATACTGGCCGCCAAGACCAACACGCCACCAAGCAACACAAAATACAGCACCACACTGACCGCTTGCGACACGCGTCCGAGGATGGAGCGGACCTGATCAAGAATCGCATCCATAGACAGCAGTGTGACTTGCCGAAATTGTCCGGCGATGACTGTGGTATCACGACTCGGGTTTGGCAGGCGGAGACTGGTCAGTTGCGTCGATTCGAACGGCGTTAAGGTTCCCTTCGAAAAAATCATAAAGAAGTTCGGAAGCATTGATTCCCATTGCACCGCACGTGTCCCAATCACCGTCGCTTCAATCACATCAGGGCCGATCTGATAGGTCAATTGATCTCCCAGTTGCAGGTTCAGCTCTTCGAACAACTCCGACTCAACGGTCACAAGTCCAGGACCATCTGTTTGGGTGAACCATCGCCCGCGATCGACCACATTGTCTCGGCCAAGTACGGACGCCTCCGTGAGGCTCAGCTCCCTCCGGACGGATCCTGGAGGCTCTGCAAATTCAAGATGTTCGACCAACGCCACACCATTGACGGTCTCCAATCGCCCACGCACGATCGGATACAGCGGCGCACTCTCGCCACCCAAAGCGTCGACCTGAGCGGTAAATGCGTCTGCATCAGCAACCGTGATGTTCAACGCAAAGGTGTTCGGCGCATCGGTCGGCACCTGCGCCTCCCAAGTGGTGATGAGGTCAAAGCGAATCAACGCAACCATGGCGATCGCCATGGCTGTAAAGGCGAAGGCCATCAGTTGCCCACCCGACGCTTGCGGATCACGAACCAGTTGCTGGATCCCAAACCGCCAAGCCGGACCCAAGCGTTCCAAGCCACCGAGTGAACCGATCACTAAGCGTCCTAAGCCCATCACCAACAGCGTCAACAGGGCCACAGCCAACATCACCCAACCCGTCAGTTGGATGTCGCCGCTATACAGAAAACCGAGCATGCCAATGGCAGCCAGCGCCAGTCCATAGCGTGCAAACCGACCCAGACCATTGATTTGAAAATCTCGCTTCAACACGCGGATGGGTGGCACCTGACCTAAAAGGACAAGCGCAGGCGCCGCAAAGCCAAACAAAATCACAAACCCGGTCAAAAAGCCGAGCCCCGCCGGATACAGGCTCGGTGCAGGTAAGGCAATGGTCAGCATCCCAGCTAAGGTGTCGACCAACGCAAGCTGAATCACGTAGCCGATACCGACCCCAATCGCAGACGCGATTAAGCCCAAAACGGCAAGCTCACTGGCAAAAATCTTTACGCTCTCAAAACCACTGAGTCCAAAGGTCCGAAACAGGGCACTGTCCCCGATGTGATCATGAGCCCAGCGGGTTGCAGTCATCGCGATGGCGGCACCGGACAACAAAACGGTTAACAAGCCGGCCAAAGACAGATAGGTGGTCGCACGCGTTAATGCACCGCCAACCTCAGGCCGGCCATCCACAACTCCTGAAATCCGCTGGCTAATATCTAGGGTTGGCTCGAGACGTTGTTGAAAGGCAGCCGCCTGCTCCCCCGCAAACAGAGTCCGGTAACGCACTCTACTGCCAGGCTGGATCAACTGCGTCGCATCGAGATCGACCTGGTTCATCAATAAACGCGGTGTCAAAGAGACAAATGAGCCACCACGGTCGGGCTCGAATACGAGGATCTGGGTGACATTGAGTTGGGTCTCACCCACGGAAATCGCATCACCCATGCGCACATCCAGTTTGGACGCCAATTGCGGATCTACCCATGCGGTCCCTGGCGCGGGAATCTCCGTGGTGGGATACCCCACCGCTGCGCGTGCGTCGGCGATCTTTAGTGCACCGCGCAGTGGATAGCCTGGATTCACCACCTTGATACCAGTCAGTTCGAATCGATCACCGAGCCCAACCACCGAAGGAAATTCCACGGTGTCTGTCATTTCCAAGCCAAACTCGCCCGCCATGGCTTGAATCTCTGCTGTGATCGGTCGTGGACCACTGAGTTTTAAGTCACCGCCTAAGAGGGATGCCGCATCGATGCGCATGGCGCGGTCAATGCGATCCGTGAGCACGGCCGTCGTCGTCATGGCGGCGACTGAGACAATCAACGCGAGCGCAAGCAGGCTCAACTGCCCACTGACAAACTCACGCCACAACAACCGGAAGGCAATCATCGAGCAACCTCAGTCAGGGTGCCGTCTTCAAGGCTTAAAATCCGCTGACAACGCGCAGCAAGTCGCTCGTCATGGGTGACCAAAACCAAAGTCGCACCGGTCTCTCGGTTTAACTGAAACAATAACTCGGTGATGGACTCACCAGTCTGCCGATCCAAATTGCCAGTGGGTTCATCGGCGAACAACAGTGCCGGCTCAGTGACAAACGCGCGCGCAACGGCAGTCCGCTGTTGCTCGCCACCTGAGAGCATCCGTGGCCGATGCCCGGTCCGCTCACCCAAACCGACACGCGTCAGCCAATCGGTCGCCCGACGGCGTGCTTCCACAGGCGAAAGCCCGGTCAATTCCAGTGGCAGCATGACATTCTCCAGTGCAGTCAGGCCCTGCAATAATTGAAAACTCTGGAACACAAAACCGATCTGACCCCGCCGAACCGCGGCGCGTGCGTCCTCTGAAAGACTGCTAAATGCCGCGCCTTGAAACAAAATCGAACCCGACTCTGGGACGTCTAATCCAGCCAGCAATGACAACAAGGTACTTTTACCCGCGCCAGAAGGCCCTACAATAGCGACACTGTCTCCCGCGTTAATTTCGAGATCGAGCGACTCAAGGACGGTCAGACGACGTCCCGATTGGTCGTGAAACCCATGTGTAACCTGTTGAACGTGAAGGACTGGTACTGATGACATTGCGTGTCGCTTTCCTATGGCTATTGCTGATCGCGCCCCCCTCGACTGCCTCGACGCTGTTGGTGCTCGGCGACAGCCTGAGCGCCGGCTATGGTCTCGACGCCGGACAGGGCTGGGTTGATCACTTGGGTTCTCAACTCAAGGATCAGATGGGGGTCGATGTACAGGTTTTAAACGCATCGATTTCTGGCGACACATCAGCCGGCGGCCTGTCACGCTTGCCCGGTCTGATCCAACGGCACAAACCAGACTACGTGTTCCTTGCGCTCGGTGCCAACGACGGTCTCCGTGGGCTGCCACTGCAATCACTCAAAGACAATCTGTTGGCCTTGATTGACACCGTAAAAACCAGTGGAGCCACGCCCCTGTACGCTGGAATCGAGTTACCTCGAAATTATGGTGGTCCGTACACACGTGCATTCCGCGCCACGCAAGATGCGGTCGCAGCTGAAACGGGCGTCGCCTATCTTCCATTTCTACTGGAACCTGTGGCACTCGATCGAGACTATTTTCAGGCCGATGGGTTACACCCGACACGTGAAGCACAACCGCTGATTTCCGCGCACGTACTTGGGTTTCTTCAGACGCTTGGATTCTCGAAGTAACCGAGGTGTCGCAAATCGTCGACCAAACGCATGAGATAGCGATCGGTCATTGCTGAGACATAATCTGTCACACGCAAAATACGTTGGTAGGGCGTGTCGTTTGGGCGCGGACGAAACTTCCCAAGTCGAGCAACCGCATCGCGGGCCTTCGGTCCAATATCGGTGCCGTCGCCACCCGCACGTGATAAGGCTTCAGCCCCCTCGAGCAAATGAGCCAACACCCCTGAGATGACCCAAGCACTCTGGCCTTCATAGGACTGCTTCGCATGATCGACATACACGCGTTCCCGTGCCAATGCTTTGGCGCGCGCGATTACCTCGCCGGCAGATGCCTTCCGCCAATCCAATAAATCCTCTGCAAACTCACCACGCAAGAGTGCCTCGTGATGTTGAATAAATCGCGCTTCCGCTTCATGTACCAGCGCATCGATGGCCGCCGAGCGCAACAACTCAAGTTTGGCCTCAGAGTCATCCAACAAGGCTTCGTACAACTGCCGTCTTGCTCCGCGATCGACAAGATCCTTCATCAAGCTGGCGACTTCTTCATAGCCCAAGTGCCCCAACTCCACAGCATCTTCGAGGTCAATCAGGGCGTAGCAAATATCGTCGGCCGCTTCGACCACATACACCAAGGGGTGTCTGGACCACACATCAGGGGCGTGTTCAATCAATCCAAGCCGGCCCGCCAAATCGCGCATCAACGGAAGTTCAGCCTGGTTAACGCCATGCTTTCGCTTACTTTGGCCGCGCTCTGAACTGGCCGTAAAAGGATATTTCACGAAACTCCCGAGGGTCGATGCCGTCAAACGCATCCCCCCGTCAAACCAATGCCGTTCAAGACAGTTCAATACCCGGAATCCTTGGGCATTTCCCTCAAAGCCCAACACATCGGCACGCTCATCAGTCGACAGTCCCTGTAACCAGTGTGGATGGCTTTCGAAATAGCGCCGGATCGCACGCTCGCCGGCATGCCCGAACGGCGGATTGCCGATATCGTGCGCCAAGCACGCTGCCTGAACCAACGCACCGATTCCAGAGGGGCTGTGATCGGAACTTAACGCGCCCTGTTCCCGCAACCAATGACCAAGTCGCGTCCCGAGCGATCGTCCCACTGAGGCGACCTCTAACGAGTGTGAGAGCCGTGTATGGATGTGATCGTTATCCGATAACGGATGCACTTGGGTTTTCACAGCAAGACGCCGAAATGCACCGGAAAAGATGATGCGATCCTGATCGCGCTGCCACTGATGACGATCCTGGCCCGCCACCCGCTCAACCCAAGCGCCTTCATGATCGATGCGTGCCGTCGATAGCAACTGCTCCCACTGCATCATGGCAACACCACCGGAACCCGGAGAGGTTCCGCATCATGCTCAGCTAACTTCCGACGCGGATACAAATCAAAGCGGATCGCTTTCCCCCGAATTTGTGAACTGGGTGTCGACCCAGCCAAGGCCGGCGCCTTCAATGGACGTTTGACTACAACGCGCGCCGCATTTGAGTCCATTGCGGCGACAAACAAGTCATCCGGCGAACTGGTACTTTCAGGCAGTTGATGCAGCAACTGCATGGCAAGCCCGGGTTGCGCTTTACGCTCTTTGGGGAACATCGGATCCAGATAGATCACACCATGATCAATGTGTGCAAGATAGGCGGTCGCATCGGCATGCCTGAGTTGCATCCGATCACACCAAACACAACCGGCCTCGCGCGCACGCCGAAGCCCATCAGCAAGCAAGGCCGCCACGACCTCAGAACGCTCAAACGCAGTGATTTCGCAGCCCACATTGGCCAACACGGAGGCATCGCTGCCAAGCCCTGCAGTGGCATCACAAATTGCCGGGCGTAATCCCTTTTGACAGCCCATCGCTCGCGTCAATGCCTCACCTGTGACCGCGTGCAATCGACGCGCTTGTGCACCTAGCAAAAAATCCACTCGGACACTGGAACGCGCGTCCAGCTCTGTGGACTTGAGGCACAGCCCGTCATCCCACTCTAAATAGAGGCCTGCTTCCTCTGTGGTCTCAGCCCAACGTATGGGCAACCAGTCCCAGGACTCGGCGGCCAAATCACGACTCACCACCTGTTGTTGCCGATCGACCACAGTCCAACAGGCCGTCATCAGTACCCCGTCACAAAGCGCCATGCGTTATCAAACAACGCCATCCAAGGAGTCACCTGATCGGTTCCTTGTGGTCGGAACGACAGTTGCGAGCCAAGCACAACACGTTCTGGGTGCGGCATCATGATGGTCACACGACCATCCTCGCTGGTCAGACCGGCAAGGCCCTGTGCAGACCCATTCGGGTTGCCTGGATAGGAGCACTCCGGCGCGCCATTGGCTTGGCTGTAATGCATCGCAACCAAGCCATCTGCGAGCAAGGTATCCACCTCAGCAGCGGTATGGGGGAATCGACCCTCGCCATGGGCGACTGCAATCGGAAACTGCGTGCCCTCAAGATGTTTCAGCATGACTGAACGGGATTGTGGTAGCCGCGCGCGCGTCAATCGCGCCTCAAATTGCTGCGAGAGATTGCGTGCCAATGGCTGGAAGTGCGAAGCGCCGGGCATCAGAGGCGCCAACTGCGCCATCATCTGACAGCCATTACAGATCCCGAGACTGAGGGTGTTTTCACGATGGAAGAATGTCCGGAACATCTCGGCCAGCTCGGGGTGGAATAAAATCGAACGCGCCCAACCTGACCCCGCACCCAATACATCCCCATAGCTAAATCCGCCACAGGCAGCAAGGGCCTGGAAATCTTGCAGATGCGCACGACCGGTCATCAAATCTGACATGTGCACATCGACCGCCTCAAAGCCGCAGAAATCAAACGCATAGGCCATTTCAATATGACCATTCACGCCCTGCTCTCGAAGAATCGCAACCCGCGGACGCTCCGCATGCACACGGCGAGCGCTTGGTACCTGACTCAAGCTTGGCAAAATCACTGCGTTGAGACCCACGTCGTCTGCGTGGATGTTCTGAGACTCCTGATCAACACACTGCGGGTTATCGCGCAAACGTGCCATCGCCAGTGATACAGCTGACCACGAGCTCTCGAGGTTTGCGCGCGACTCATTCAATACGCACTCGCCACCGGCGAAAATCTGAAGAGCATCACGGTCATCCGGCTGGCCCAGAATCGCCACAGCCAGACCTGCCGCCTGACAGGCTGCCAAAACAGTGTCTTGATCCTCGGTTGGAACCTGAATCACAGCACCGATTTCTTCATTGAACCAATAATTGACCGGATCGACATGCGGGGGTGTCTGTGCAACCAATCCGCGACGTGATGCGAACAGCATTTCCGATACGGTTGCCAACAAACCACCATCCGAACGATCGTGATAGGCGAGCAACCAGCCGTCCTGAATGCCCCGTTGCAACAGATCAAAGCACGCTTTTAGGGGCTCCGGCGCGATATCAGGCACTGTGTCACCGGCCTGCTCTGTGACCTCACAGGCGATGGATCGCCCCATCCGCCCTTGGCCTAGATCAAGCGCCAACAACACCGAGGGACGCGTCGACAAGAACGGCGTCTTGGTGTGCATCACCTCAGTAACCGGAGCAAATCCTGAGCAGATCAACGACAGTGGACCAATGACCTCGTGCGAGACCGCATGATCTGTCCACCGGGCTTTCATCGACATCGAGTCTTTCCCAACCGGGATACACACCCCCAATGCAGGACAAAAATGCGCACCCACCGCTTGGACTGCCTCATAAAGCCGCGCATCCTCACCTTCGGTTCCAGCAGCGCACATCCAGTTTGCTGACAATTTAATTTGGCCAATTGATCCAATCGCGGTACCCGCCAAATTCATGATTGTTTCCGCCACAGCCATCCGTGCAGAGGCACCGGCACTGTAAAGCGCCAGTGGTGTGCGCTCACCCATGGCCATCGCTTCGCCGGTTGTCGAACCAATCGCGCTGTGCGTCACCGCACAGTCCGCAACCGGGACCTGCCAAGGGCCCACCATTTGATCACGGTGGACCAATCCAGAAACGGTTCGATCACCGATGGTGATCAAAAACTGCTTTGACGCGACTGTTGGATGACTCAAGACGCGATGGGCGAGTGCTGAAAATGCAATCTCTGAGAAGTCTGCAGCCGTTGTTGGGTACGCATAAGAAGTGGCGTCACGATGCATCTTCGGCGGCTTACCGAACAACACGTCAACCGGCAGATCGACCGGAGCCTGGGGCGCAGAATCAAGCGTCAGTGCCAGATGCGGTTGATCATGCGCTGTCCCGACGACCGCAAACGGGCACCGCTCACGCACACAGATGGCTTCAAACAAATCCAGCTTCGTTGGATCAATCGCCATCACATACCGTTCTTGTGCCTCGTTACACCAGAGCGCAAGCGGCGACAACGAGGGATCTGCCGAGGGGATTTGTTCCATTTGAAAGGTCGCACCCACCCCACCATCTTTGACCAGTTCAGGGAAGGCATTGGACAGTCCGCCCGCGCCCACATCGTGAATAAAGAGAATGGGATTGTTCTCACCACGGAGCCAGCAACGATCGATGACCTCCTGACACCGTCGCTCCATCTCAGGATTGGCTCGCTGCACTGAGGCAAAATCTAAGTCCGACCCTGAGGTGCCTTCATCGGCTGAACTCGCCGCACCACCCCCGAGGCCGATCAACAAGGCAGGGCCTCCGAGCACCACCAAGGGTGTGCCCGCTGGGAAGGGTCGCTTCTCGACCTGACCTTCGGCAATCGATCCAATGCCGCCGGCGATCATGATCGGCTTAACATAACCTCGCTGACGGACCCCAAAGGGTGTTTCCTCTTGCCCTTCAAAGGCCCGGAAATAGCCGTTTAAGTTGGGCCGGCCAAACTCGTTGTTAAAGGCCGCACCACCAATTGGACCCTCTAGCATGATCTGCAGCGGCGTGGCTAAGCGACTCGGCATTGAGACTGGACGCTCCCAGGGCATTGGCAACCCTGGAATCCGCAAATAATTCACACTGAATCCAGTCAAGCCTGCTTTCGGCTTGGCACCACGCCCTGTCGCTCCCTCATCGCGAATTTCTCCACCGGCGCCAGTTGCAGCACCTGGGTTAGGTGAGACAGCGGTCGGGTGATTATGCGTTTCGACCTTCATCACCAAGTGCACAGGTTCCGTGACCGTTCGGTACTGATGCGTTTCTGGATCGATCAAAAACCGCTCTGCGAGCGGCCCTTCAACCACCGCCGCGTTATCTGCATATGCGGACAGCACGCCCTCAGGCGACACCGCGTGCGTATGACGGATCCACTGAAATAAACTGTGACTCTGCTCGACCCCATCGACGGTCCAGGAGGCATTGAAAATCTTGTGTCGGCAGTGCTCGGAGTTCGCCTGCGCAAACATCATCAACTCGACGTCCGTTGGATCCCGACCGAGCCGATGATAGGCGTCCGCCAAATACTGCATCTCATCATCAGACAACGCCAAACCGAACTTCCGGTTGGCGGTACCCAAGGCCTGAAGCGGATCTTCAGCCAGCGTGATCAGGCCCAATGGACCGGCGGCACCGGGTGTAAAAAAGTCAGCATCTGGCAACTCAGCCAGACAGTCCTCGAGCATCGGGTCAGAGAGAAGCTGACGAAGCACATCGCGCTCGACGGTCGCCGATGATGCCACGGCATAGTGCACGGCCCGCTCAATCCGAGTAATCCCTGTCAATCCGCAGTTATGGGCAATTTCCGTCGCTTTAGAGCTCCATGGCGAGGTGGTTCCCGCGCGCGGTACCACCAAGACTCCCGGTCCAGGTGTCGCGACTTGCGCATCAATCAGCTCGGCAATCGTGTCCGCTGATTCAACCGATCCGAGGACAAAGTAGACGAACGATGCCTCTAATCCGGTTACACTGGGACATGCGGATTGCAATTGTGACAGAAGCGTTTGGATGCGAAATGGCGAGAGGGCACTGCCTCCCTGCAGGATGAGCATGGATGTCGGTCCTTTGGTCCATCGGAAAAGTGAGGAGTTTAACAGAGCGCCATGTTTCCCCCACGGATTCGACACATTTTTCGTGCGATCACGACAAAATTTTGGTGGGTTGCGTTAGTCGTTCTCGCACTGGCCTTGCATTTTGAGACCAGCACCTTTGAGAAAGATCGGTGGCCACAACGTCTTGAATCCATCTCAGCCTCCGGCACCTTACGCGTCTTGGTTCCAAATGCACCTGGCACCTTCCACCACGCCACAGTGGATTTCCGCGAGTTCGATCGCGCGTTAGCCTCCTCCTTCGCAAGCGAACTGGGTCTTGAGATCGAATTTGTCGAAATCGATTCAGGACCCAAAATGTTGCGTGCATTGCTTGAGGGTGCTGCGGATATGGCGGTTGGGACACCGCTTGGAATCGATGCGCCGGTCACACTCAGCTCGCCAATCCTTGACTACCAACTGCAACTGATCCGACACAGAGAAACCGAATCGCTGGAGTTCATCGAGGACTTAGGCTTTCAGTTAGTGGTCGCGGCCGATTCTGAAGAATCACAAGCTTTGACCGCACTTGCGACCACGAATCCACGTATTAAATGGATCGAGTCATACGATTTAAGTCGCGAAGAAATTCTCAATGCGGTGGCAGAAAAACACATCGATTACACGGTGGTCTTAGGCCCTGATTTTCGACGCGTCCGGGCCTTATTCCCAGAGTTGACGGTTGATCAAACCCTCGGTGAACGCCTGCGCGTGGCCTGGGCATTTCCGCAAACGGCTGACCTCCGTTTCATCGAAGTCGCCAACGCGTTTATCGAAGACCAACAGGCTTATATCGATGAGCTCATTGAGGAACATATCACCCCACCACCGGCGCAAATAGCCGATGTGACGACCTTCACTCGGCAGATTGAGGAGCGTCTACCCAAGTTTGAGTCGATGTTTCAGGAGGCAGCTCTTCTCACTGGATGGGATTGGCGTCTGCTGGTCGCGGTGGCCTATCAAGAATCCCACCTGAATCCACGCGCGCGCTCACCAACCGGCGTACGCGGCATCATGATGCTGACCCTCGATACGATGCGTGAACTGGGCTACGACTCACGACTCGATCCGAAGCAAAGTATTGAGGGAGGCGCACGCTACCTAGATCAATTACGACGCAGACTGCCAGAGCGCATCAGCGAACCAGATCGCACCTGGTTCACGCTTGCGGCATACAACATGGGACTCGGCCATCTAGAAGACGCGCGGGTGCTGACCCAACGCCAAGGTGGCGATCCCGACCACTGGGCGGATGTCGAAGCGAGATTGCCGCTGCTGCAACAACCCCAATATTACCGCACTCTAAAATTTGGCTACGGCAGAGGAGTTCAGGCTCGAACCTATGTCGCGAACATTCGCGAGTATTATCAATTTTTAATCTGGCGATCCGAATTGCGCGCCAGCCAAACGCCGCGATTGGAAGAACCGGCGCAGTAACTCCGCTGACTGCTCCGCCATGACCCCACCGAGCACTTCAATGCGGTGGTTATAAAATGGCTGGTCCTGAAGACACAACTGTGAGCCCATCACACCCGCTCGCGGCTCGCGTGCAGCAAAGACAACACGCCCAATACGCGCGTGAATCAGGGCGCCAAAACACTGCGTACAGGGCTCCAAAGTGACATAGAGCGTAGCGTCTGGTAGTCGATAATTGCCCACGTTGCCACAGGCATCTCGAATTGCCGCGATCTCGGCATGATGGGTCGGGTCTTGCATTGCAATCGGCGCGTTATAGCCCCGACCGATACACAATCCATCTCGGACCACCACGGCACCCACTGGAACCTCTCCGGCTCGCTCGGCCTCCTCCGCCAGCAGTAAGGCCTCCGCCATCCATTGCAGATCCGCAGGACAGATGGTGTCTGTTGGGGTGGTTTGATGCATGTCGACGCTCCGCGGGGTGTTCATCAGTTGAGTTTTTTACGTCCGAGGGTTAGCGTTGGACCAAAGCGATAGGATAACAAAAGATGTCAAAAATCTATCCAGCAGTCGACCCAAACGGATTGCTCGAGTATTCGGTGGTCTTTACAGATCGCTCCTTAAACCACATGTCACAGGCCTTTCAGGAGATAATGTGTGGTCTCCACGCCGGACTCACGCAGGTGTACCAGGCCTCGTCCTGCGTATTAGTTCCAGGTGGTGGCACCTTCGCCATGGAGTCTGTGGCACGACAGTTTGCGCGTGACCAATCCGTGCTTGTGGTCCGAAACGGTTGGTTCAGCTATCGCTGGAGCCAAATCTTTGATCAAGGCGTAAAACCATCCTTGGTTGAAGTCGCGCGAGCACAACCCGATTCGGACCACGCAGACCAACAATTCTCACCCGTCCCGGTGGATGAAATCTGTGCGCAAATCCATGCGCAACGGCCCGCAATGGTTGTCGCCCCACACGTTGAGACGTCTGCGGGGATGCTACTGCCTGACAGCTACCTCAAAGCCATCTCGGAGGCGGCGCATCAGGTGGGCGCCATTGTGGTGCTGGATTGCGTGGCTGCAGGTGCACTATGGGTTGATATGGCTGCACTCGGTATCGATGTCCTCATTACCGCACCTCAGAAAGGCTGGACATCCACACCCTGTGCCGGTGTCGTCATGCTCTCAGATCTTGGCTTGGAGCGACTCGCCGAGACCGAATCGGATAGCTTCGCGCTCGATCTGAAGAAATGGCACAGCATCATGGGTGCCTACCTCAATGGTGGTCATGCATACCACGCGACCCTGCCAACCGATGGACTCGCGCAGTTTTATCAAACCTATCAAGACATGGCTGAGATTGGCTTTGATGTCTTAAAGACCAAGCAAATTGCCCTCGGCCAGTCGGTGCGTCAAGTGATGGAACAGGCAGGGTATAAAAGTCTGGCGGCACCTGGGTTTCAATCGCCCACGGTAGTGGTCTCACACACCACACGCGATGACCTCAAAACAGGACAGGCATTTGCGCAACTCGGATTACAGATCGCAGCAGGCGTGCCATTGGAGTGTGGAGAATCCAGTGACTTTAAGACCTTCCGCATCGGTCTTTTTGGGATCGACAAACTCGTCAATCCAGAGCGCACGGTGCAGACGCTACAAACCGCCCTCGAAGCGCTTCAGTGAATGGAAGGTGGGTGACTGTAGAGGTTCACCAGGGCGACGCCGCCGACAATCATCGCAAGACCGACAATGGCCTGCCAGTCGAGTAGTTGTTTGTAAACAAACGCACTGAACAGTGCGATCAGTAGCACACCGATCCCGCTCCAGATTGCATAGACGATCGCGATCGGTATCTCACGAATGGCGAAAGACAGGCAATAGAACGCAGTCAAATAACATACAGCCAGACCAATCGTGGGAAGCACTCGCGTAAAATTTTGTGTCACCGGCAATAACAAGGTGCCGCATACCTCGAA
>CAZVNX010000021.1:0-26454 GCA_964628665.1 uncultured Pseudomonadales bacterium
GCGACCCTCGAACGGATCAATCCGGAGGCTGATTTGAGCCCGCGGGGCCAGGCACAGAGCTATGGCTTTATGGTCAACTATCTGTACGAACTCGACGATATTGTCACCAACCATGAGCAATTGATGGAACACGGCAAAATCGCAACCTCCAAAGACGTTCAACAACACCTGAAAAAAACACCAAAAACTCCCTTCAAGGAATTGCCACATGTCACATAATCTCTATAGCCATATGCAACGAGCCTTCCATCAGGCTCCAGATCGCGCACTGATTACACTCCTCGACGGCCGCCGTTTCAGTGCACAGGATCTAGACCGAGATTCAGCCATCGTGGCCGCAGTCCTTGTGGCGACTGGTGTGCAACCGGGTGATCGCGTTTCGGTTCAGGTTGAAAAGAGCTGGATGAATGTGGTGCTGTATTTGGCGGTCCTGCGCATTGGTGCGGTGTACCTGCCGCTCAACACAGCCTACACCGATGCGGAAATCGAGTATTTTCTATCCGATGCCGAGCCGGCGCTGCATGTGTGTAGTGAACCGCGCCTCGCGCATGCTGAGCGTCTCGCTGCACAGGTCTCAGGTCTCTCGGTGATGACCCTCGGTGACGAGTCGGGCTCGCTGTTTGACGCCTTCAGCGCGGCAGCGGCTGCCGGCAGTCGACTGGATGCGGTGGCCGTTCGAGCGACGGATGATGTTGCTTCCATTCTCTATACTTCGGGCACAACTGGAAAGCCGAAGGGTGCGATGATCACCCATGGCAACTTGGTCTCGAACGCGCAGATGTTGACCGAGGCCTGGGGATACAGTGGCGAAGACACGCTGTTGCATGCATTGCCTTTGTTCCACGTCCATGGCCTGTTTGTTGCGCTGAACCTGGCATTGATCAACGGCGGTCCTGTGTTGTTGTTGCCGAAGTTTGATCCGGCCATGGTGCTTGAGGGCTTGCCGCATTGTACGGTCATGATGGGTGTGCCGACCTACTACACACGTCTGTTGACTGAAGAGGCCTTTGACCGAAAGGCGACGGCGCACATGCGGCTCTTTATTTCCGGTTCTGCACCGCTCTTGGTCGAGACCTCTGATGCATTCTTTGAACGCACTGGCCAACGCATCCTTGAGCGTTATGGCATGACCGAAACCGGAATGAGTTGCTCGAATCCCCTGCATGGTGAGCGTCGTGCGGGTGCGGTGGGACCTCCATTGCCTGGTGTCGAGGTGCGTGTGATGGGTGAAGATGGGCAGGAGCTTCCACGCGGTGCGATCGGCGCGCTCGAGGTCAAGGGTGCGCACGTCTTTAAGGGTTACTGGAAGCTCCCAGAAAAAACGGCAGCCGAGTTTAAAGGTGAGTGGTTTATCACCGGCGACATGGCCATGTTGTCGGAGGATGGTTACATCTCAATTGTCGGTCGCGGCAAGGATCTGATTATTTCCGGCGGCTTAAATATCTACCCGAAAGAAATTGAAGACGTGTTAAATGATCAAGCCGGCGTGGTCGAGAGCGCGGTGATCGGGGTCCCGCATCCCGATTTTGGCGAGGGGATTGTGGCTGTCTTGGTCGGTGAGAGCACTCTTGATATGGAACAACTCGAAGCGGTTTGTCGTGAAAAGCTGGCTGGCTTCAAGGTCCCAAGACGTTGGGAGCAACTGGAAACTTTGCCGCGAAACACCATGGGTAAAGTGCAAAAGAATGTATTACGCGACGACTATATCGACAGTTTTCAAAAGTAGAGGCGGTTCGCGCTGGCAGTGCCAGCGCTGTCCTCACATTTTTTAAGGTCTGAGGTAAACAAAGCCTTCCTGTTGAAGCTTGCCGAGTTCTGCGACACCTGAGGGCACCACATCATTCGCGTCCGCGAAATAAAGTTCGTTGAGCGCGATTTTGCGCCCGACCAACGTGTTGTTGCAGATGGCAAATTTCACACCCTGACCTCTCAGGGAATCGATCCGACTGGCTGCGTCAGGGTGTTCATTGGCAACTGAACGCAATAACTCAATGCCATTTCCGTGCAGGACAAACTGGATTTCGTAGTTGTCTTTGCCAAGTGCATTGATGTGGTTTTGTGCGTTACGCATTGCGCCGATCGCACGCTTCGCATCGGCATAGTTCACGTGATAGGCGACTTTTTGCTTCGCGTATTCGCTCGCTGTGACGACACCACTAAGTGCCAAACTGACGGTTGTCATAAGAATAACAATGAGTTTATGCATGCCCTGATCCTCTTTTGTTGTGTTTTGGACGTTTTGAGAATCAGGCATGTAGAAAACGCCGTCAACATTGATTTTCAACCAAGCTTACAACGCTTCGCTCTATGGTTGAAAATCAATGCGTTAGTCGGGCTCAGTCGTCTAAGAATGAGCGCAGATGATCGGAGCGGCTTGGATGGCGCAGTTTCCGGAGCGCTTTGGCTTCGATCTGACGGATCCGCTCACGGGTAACATCGAACTGCTTACCCACTTCCTCGAGGGTGTGGTCTGTGTTCATGTCGATCCCGAAACGCATCCGCAACACCTTCGCCTCGCGTGCAGTCAAACTGGCCAAGACCTGACGGGTTGATTCTGTCAGACCTTCTTCGGTCGCTGAATCGACTGGCGATGCGATCGTTGTGTCCTCAATGAAATCACCCAGTGAGCTGTCTTCGTCATCACCGATCGGGGTTTCCATTGAAATCGGCTCTTTGGCGATCTTCAATACCTTCCGGACCTTGTCCTCAGGCATTTCCATACGCTCACCGAGCTCTTCCGGTGTCGGCTCACGACCCATTTCTTGCAGCATTTGGCGGCTGATCCGATTCAGCTTGTTGATCGTTTCGATCATATGCACCGGAATCCGGATAGTGCGTGCCTGATCTGCGATCGAGCGCGTGATCGCTTGACGAATCCACCAAGTTGCATAGGTTGAGAACTTGTAGCCGCGACGGTACTCGAACTTATCCACGGCCTTCATCAAACCGATGTTGCCTTCTTGGATGAGGTCGAGGAACTGCAGTCCGCGGTTGGTGTACTTTTTCGCGATAGAGATGACCAATCGTAGGTTGGCTTCGACCATGTCTTTTTTCGCACGACGCGCCTTGGCTTCACCCATGGAGAGCCGACGATTGACTTCGCGAAGCTCAGGGATGGTGACACCCACACCTTCGGCGATCGATTGCAGGCGCGCTTGGCAGCGTTGAACCTCTGGGATCACATCCGCCAGTTTCTCCGCTTTTTTCTTTTTCGCCAAAGCAGGCAGCCACTCAAAGTTGGTCTCGTTGCCGTGCCACTCTTTGATAAAGATCTTCCGGTCGAGCTTGCCGCGCTTGGTGCACAGTCTCAGGATCTCGCGCTCTTGGTCGCGGATGGAGTCCAACACACGACGGAACTGTACGCAGAGCTCATCAAAAAGACGCGGAGTCAGTTTTAATGAAGAGAACACGTCACCGATGGCTTCGATGGCCGCAATGCCTTCTTTCGAATCACGTCCCTTCTTTGGAAGGATTTTTCCAGCCGCAGCAAGGTTGGTGCGCAACGCCTCAAAGCGGGCGCGAACCTCTTCAGGATCGGGGCCTGAATCGCCTTCTTCGGCATCGTCATCGTCGGTTGCATCGTCATCGTCGACGCTGTCATCAAAATCTTGATCGTTGGCATCTTCGCTGGTTTCCGCGAGGGCCGGATCGAGGTCAGCAGGATCTGGATCGAGGAAGCCGGCAAGCAGGTCCGACATCCGACCTTCTTCGGCCTGAATCCGGTCATAAATCGCAAGAACGGAATCGACTAATCCAGGGTAGTACGCCATGGCCTGCATGACTTCGCGGATGCCTTCCTCAATGCGTTTGGCAATGACGATCTCGCCTTCGCGTGTCAGAAGCTCCACGGTGCCCATTTCGCGCATGTACATCCGCACCGGGTCGGTGGTCCGGCCAACATCGTTCTCAACCGATGCGAGCGCGGCGGCCGCTTCTTCGGCGGCGGCATCATCGGCAGCCGATGCGTTTTCACCGAGTAAGAGCTGATCGTCGTCTGGCGCTTCTTCGCCCACGGCAATGCCCATGTCGCCGATCATCCGAATGATGTCTTCGACCTGATCTGGGTCGGCGATTTCTTCGGGTAGATGGTCGTTGACCTCAGCGTAGGTCAAATAGCCTTGCTCTTTGCCTTTGGCAATCAGTTCTTTCAGTCGTGATTGACGCTGTTCGGTTTGCGTAAGCTCTTGATCCATCTGTTTTTCTGCCATGAAATGACTCAGTGAAGTGTTATGAAAACGGCCGCGTATTATACACGGAATGGATGCAAACTCGCATTACTTTTTGTGCGCGGCCAGTGCCTCATTCAGATCCTCAGCCGAAAGCCGCCCGAGCCGGACATCTTGAGCCATTTGCCGCATCGATTCGGTCACCAGTTGTCGCTTCAACTGCACGATGCCATCACGCAATTCTTGTGCGATGTCTGCCGAGGTGACCAGTGCTTCACGTTTCAGAAGACGTGACAGCAGCCGGCCAATTTCGGTACCGCTGAAGTGGCCCATCAGGGCCGCTGTCGACCCAGGCTTCGCGTCGGTGAGATAGAGTCGAACGGCTTCCAGGGCAGAGCCGTTGGTGAGTTGGCTCCCACGAGGAATTGGAGGTAACTCAGGGGTCGCCTCAGGGGCTTGCAGAATCATCCACAAAATGCGGTTGATGAGGGGTTCGGGTCGATCCGGATTCGGCATCACCAGCGCTTGTGGCGGCGTCTCAGTCAGTGCATCGAGTGGTGGCTCGGCCATCACCGCTTCTGGGTCCTCGCTCGCCACCTGTTCGCGGTGCCAATCTGCATAGTGATCGAGCTCAGCATCCATTTGCGGCGGTGCATCCTGCGCCTCGGGCTCGATTTCGGTCGGCTTTTCGATCCGTGGCGATAGGGCAGGCGGCGGTTGGATCGCTGGAAGATCCGCCATGCGCGCATCCAGATCGCTTCGACGGGTACCGGACAGCTCAGCAAGCTGATCGAGCATCAGTGAGCGGTAAATACTCTGTGGCACCTGCGCGATTTTTGGTAGCGCCAAGGCTGTCAGGCGCGCCCGCCCGTCGATCTTGGTGAGATCAATCTCTTCTGCGAGTAATCGAATCAGTGCCTCCGAGGCGGGGAGGGCGTCATTCAGTCGGTTTAAAAAGCCATCGGTCCCTTCTTCTCGCACCAGGGAGTCGGGATCATGCCCCTCGGGTAAGAATAAAAACCGAATGCTGAATGCGTCGCTTAAAAATCCAAGCATGGTATCCATGGCGCGCTTGGCGGCGATACGACCGGCTTTGTCGCCATCGAAACAGACAATGACTTGGCTCGTTTGTCGGCTCAGTCGATCCAAGTGAGAGCCCGTCAGCGCGGTCCCCAGGGTCGCGACTGCAAACGGAATGCCGAACTGAGCAAGCGCCACCACATCCATATAGCCCTCGACCACCAAGACTCGATCGAGGCTCCGGTTCGCCTGACGTGCTTCATACAAGCCATAGAGCGTATCGCTCTTGTGGAAGAGCTTAGTCTCGGGGCTATTAAGGTATTTGGGCTTACTGTCATCGAGCACCCGACCGCCAAAGGCGATGGTGCGTCCGCGGATATCGCGAATCGGGAACATGACGCGGTCCCGAAAACGATCATATTCCCGACCCTGTGGATTTTGAGTGGTGAGACCCGCTTCGAGCAGCACTTTTTGCTGTGCTTTGTCGGTACCGAGTGCGTCAAAGACAAAGCGCCATCCCGGTGGTGCAAACCCAAGGCCGAATTGGTGAGCAATCTGCCCGGTCAGCCCCCGTGATTTCAGGTAGGTCACCGCGCGCTCGCGATCTGGGTGGGATTTTAACGCTGATCGAAACAGTCGATCGGCAC
Source organism: uncultured Pseudomonadales bacterium (assembly GCA_964628665.1). Classification (GTDB taxonomy): domain Bacteria; phylum Pseudomonadota; class Gammaproteobacteria; order Pseudomonadales; family Litorivicinaceae; genus HIMB30. The sequence goes on from CAZVNX010000021.1 coordinate 5,834, forward strand.
CCTCAAGTACCTGGTACAAACCGCGTCGTGACTCAGCCTCGGGATCATCGGCAGTCCGTGGGATTTCAAGTCCAGCCAGTGAGGCCAAGCTTTCCACCGCACTGATGAAATCAACGCGATCAAACTCCATGACAAAACTGATCAAGCCGCCTGAGGCACCGCAGCCAAAGCAGTGATAGACCTGCTTATCTGGATTGACGGCAAAAGAGGGGGAGGAGTCATCATGAAAGGGACAGCGTCCAGTGTACTCTCGGCCAGCCTTCTTCAGCGGCACGCGCGCGCCTACCACATCGACCAGGTTTAAACGGTCGTTGAGCGCATCGATAAATGTGTCTGGAATGCGTCCGGCCACGGGCTACCCTGTGTGTCTGTCAGTTCCAGAGTGTATCTGGAAACACGCGATCCGGAATCAATTGAGGCGGGATTTCACCAGTTGGCTGACGTGTTGCATGTCCGCACGTCCCTGTACCTGGGGTTTGATCACGCCCATGACTTGACCCATGCCCTGCGGACCGGACGCGCCGGTGCTCGCGACAGCGGCATCGATCATGGCGATGATCTCTGCGTCGCTCAATGGAGCCGGTAAGAATTCTTTGAGGATTTCGACTTCAGCCAGCTCAGTCTCTGAGAGATCTGGACGGTTTCCGTCTGTGAACTGTTGGGCGGCGTCGCGGCGTTGCTTAACCATCTTGTCGATAATCTGCAAACACCGACTGTCTTCAACCTCGACGCGTTCATCCACTTCGATGCGCTTGATTTCCGATAAGGCCATTCGGATCACGCCCAAGCGAAACTTTTCTTTCGCTCGCATGGCGTCTTTCATGGCCTCAGTCAGGCGGTCTTTCAAAGCACTCACGTGGATCGCCTCAATTAATAGAGACGTTCAAACTTTTTCGTTTCGCGAGACACTTTCTTCAGGTGACGCTTCACAGCGGCCGCAGCAGCACGCTTACGCAGTGTTGTGGGCTTTTCGTGGCATTCGCGGCGACGTACTTCAGACAGTACGCCAGCTTTTTCACAGGCACGCTTAAAACGGCGCAGTGCGACGTCAAAGGGCTCGTTGTCTTTAATCTTTACAGCAGGCATTCAGATGCACCCATCCTTCATAAAAATTGTCGATTCGTTTGGCTTTCCCACTCGGGGCGCGAGAGAATACCAGTGTTGTGAAAAAAAGGGAACCAAATGCGCGTCTTAGGAATTGAGACTTCGTGCGATGAAACCGGTGTTGCGATTTATGACACTGAACAGGGGTTGTTGGCGCATCGTGTGCACAGCCAAATCGATGTGCATGCCCTCTATGGGGGTGTGGTTCCTGAGCTGGCTTCACGTGATCATGTGCGGTATCTGCGACCCCTGGTCGATGAAACCTGTGGAGCCGCACAGATGCAGATCGCTGACCTCGATGCGGTGGCCTACACCACAGGTCCTGGACTGTTGGGGGCGCTTTTGGTCGGCGCCACCTTTGCCAAAACGCTCGCCATGGCCTCTGGGATTCCAGCCTTAGGTGTCCACCACATGGAAGGGCACCTGTTGGCACCCTTGATGGAAACCCCGGAATTACCTACGCCCTTTGTGGCACTGTTGGTCAGTGGCGGGCACACGCAACTGATCCTCGTGCGCGCCATTGGTGACTACGAATTACTTGGCACCACGCTTGATGACGCCGCGGGTGAAGCCTTTGATAAGACCGCAAAGTTGCTCGAGTTGGGTTACCCGGGCGGGCCCAAAATTGCTGAGTTGGCATTGCAGGGTGATGCGAAACGCTTTCCGTTTAGTCGGCCACTCACTGACAGACCTGGGTGTGATTTCAGTTTTTCAGGGTTGAAGACACAGGTCCTGACGGAGGCAAAAAAATGGGTCGAAGGCAATCAATTGGATGGCCAAACCAAGGCCGACTTGGCTGCGAGCTTTCAACAGGCGGTGGTCGATACGCTGGTGCTTAAATGCCGACGTGCACTGGACATCACAGGCGCCAAGGCACTGATTATGTCAGGTGGCGTCAGTGCCAACCACAATCTTCGCGAGGCCCTCAAAGCCCTGGAGCTTGAGGGCATTACGGTGGCCTATCCGGCACCTGAATTTTGTACCGATAACGGTGCGATGATTGCGTTCGCAGGGGCGACGCGTCTTTCTCAAGGACAGCGTGACCCCACCGATGCGATTCGCATTCGACCACGTTGGCCACTCGCTGAATTATCTGAGGAATCATAATGGACCGTTTGTATATCACCCGCTTGCCTCTCTTGTCCCTGATCGGGGTGTACCTACACGAGAAGGAAAACCCCCAGCCCTTGTATCTGGATCTGCAGCTCACGCTGTCGCTCGCGGAGGCTGCCGAATCAGATAACTTGGATGACACACTCGATTACGCAGCGCTTTGTCACGACATTCAGGCGGCGGCCGCGCGTGAGCACTGCAATCTAGTCGAGCGTCGATTGACTGAGCTGATGGAAATTGCCTTGTGGGATCCTCGGGTTGAGGAAGTGACAGGCCGACTCTATAAGCCCGGTGCGGTGCCCGGTGCGGAAATCTCGATTGAAAGGACCCTTAAGCGCTCTGCATAGATCGCCTCGCCCAGCGCCTTGCCGGTCAAACCGGCGACCGTTGGGCTTTGCGCCGTGATCTGGCGCACACAGTCGCGATACGCCAACCAATCCGCCACCGGAATCGGACTGAACTCTGTCACATCGAGTGCGACAAGTGCTTGATCGATAAAGGCATCAGGGGGATTTCCGCGCAACCATCCAAGTGTCTGCATGGTCTCTAACAACGCACCAGGATCCCGATCAGTTAGGGCGTGTAAACGCACGGCAGCTTTGAGTACGCTGCCACGCGCGGATGAGAGCTTGTAGCGTGATTGATAGGCCGTGATGCAGTTTTCGGTTGGCTGGTTACAGAGCGCCCATTCCGCCCAGCGCGTCTCGAGATGATCGGTGATAAACGCTGCAGGCAGCGTCTGTAAGTCCGGTGCGAGAACGTCAGTAATACCCAAGGGCCCACAGTGTTGAAGTCCCACTAATGGCGCCTCGGTCGCAAGGGTTCGATCCAATTCTTGTACGATCCGCTCGACTGAAAGCTCCGATAAGGTCGGAGCCATCTCACGCATGAGCGTTTCTGTTTCGGCTGCCAGACGGAAGCCAAAGGGCGCCAGTTGTGCCAAAAATCGGATGCCTCTGAGAACCCGCAACGGATCCTCACAAAACGCCTCAGACACATGGCGCAGCACGCGCGCTTCGAGATCCCGTTGACCACCATGGGGGTCGGTGATCTGCCCATTGCGATCAATTGCCATGGCGTTGATGGTGAAATCACGTCGCATCAGATCGGTTTCTAAGGACACCGAGGGGTCTGCATGCACGGTAAAGCCGGTGTGTCCGGCACGGGTTTTCCGTTCGGTCCGAGCCAGTGCCAGTTCAACATGCGAGACCGGATGAAGAAATACTGGGAAGTCCGCACCGACTTGGATGAAGCCCCGTTCGCGGAGGGTCTCAACTGTGGCGCCAACCACCACATAATCCATATCGTGTGGTGTTCGGCCGAGTTGTTGGTCACGCACAGCGCCACCGACCACATGGATCTCAAGGCCCTCACAGCGGGCGTCGCTCAGGGGGGCAAACAGGTGTTCAGTCGAGTGCATCAACACAGTCCACAGTAATTCCGAAGCGGTCGTCAATCCGTACCATCGATAGGAGTCCACCATACACACAGCCTGTGTCGAGTGCGTACACCTGGTGGTTGCGTCGATGCCCATTCAAGGTGGCCCAATGGCCAAAGAAAATTTGCCGATCAATCGGTGTGCGCGTGTCGGCATCCATCCACGCAATCATCCCTTCAGGTCCCTCGGTTGGCGATTCTTTGCATGTCAGTTCGAGGCTCAGATCTGTGGTTTTTACAAAGCGCATCCGAGTTGCGGCATTGATCACAAAGCGTGCCGCGTCATCGTCGCTGGTGATCTGATCTGGGTGGGCAGGGGTGTTGCCGTACATCGCGCCGAGATGGGTTTGCCAGCTCTCGGCACGCAGCCGCCCGTGGACGTGATCGATGGCGTCTGTCCAGGTCGGCCGATCCCAACCGGGCCAGATACCCGCATGGACCACGCAGGCATCCAGTTCAGGAAGATCGATGGTGAGCGGGCAGCGGCGATACCAATCGAGCACTGCGTCGAGTTCGCTGGATTCGAGCAGGGCTTCGGTGCGATCGCGTGCTTTTACCGGTTTCAGATCCGAGGCCACCGAAAGAAAATGCAGGTCATGATTGCCAAGGACTGCCGACACGCTGTCGGTATGATCGAGTACCCATTGCATCACAGACAACGAGTCTGGACCGCGTGCAATCAGATCACCGGCAAAGATCAGCGTATCGATCCCTGGCCGAAACTGACAAGCAGACAGCAACGCCTTCAAGCTTTGATAACAGCCTTGGACATCACCGACCACATAGGTTGCCATCAGTGCAAGGCGCTCGGCTGTAATAAACTGAAGACGGGAATCGCGGTGCGGAAGGTCTCGCCATCGGCGGCAAGCATCTCGAAGTACCCTTCCATGGTGCCTACTGCCGTCTCAAGTACCGCACCTGAGGTGTAACTAAAGACATCCCCAGGCACGATGGTGGGCTGCTCACCAACCACACCGTCGCCGTGCACTTCGCGGATCAGACCATCGCCATCGGTGATTTTCCAGTAGCGATGCAGTAACTGTGCTGGAAGCGTCCCTTCGTTATGAATACTGACGGTATAGGTAAAGACAAAGCGCTTTTCCTCGGGGTCAGATTGTTCCGCGACATAGGTGGACTGCGCATCCACGCGGACGTGGTATCGAAGGTCGGTGTACATCAGTCAGTCTCCTGTGTGGCAAGCGCATTGGCGAGTGTGACATAGGTTTCGACCGGCAGCGTTTCAGGTCGTGCGCCCGGGTCGATTCCAAAGTCCTCAAGTGCAATGGCATGTGGCCATTCTTTCAAATTATTACGTAACGTTTTGCGTCGTTGCGCAAAGGCTGTGCGGACCAGGCGAGTCAGCATGTCAGGATCCTTGATCGCTGCCGCTTTGGCTGGGTTTGGGGTAATGCGGACCACCCCTGAGTGCACCTTTGGTGCGGGTGCAAAGGCTTCCGGTGGCACCTCAATTAGGGCTTCCACGTCACAGCTGGCCTGGATCATCACACCAAGGCGTCCATAGGCACCGTGACCCGGTTCGGCACAAATCCGCTTCACCACTTCCTGCTGCAACATCACATGGATGTCTTTCACTTGCTCGCCAAGTGCCAAAAGCTGGAACAATAGGGGCGTTGAGATGTTGTAGGGCAGGTTACCCACCACGCGAAGCGCCGGACCCAGTGGCTCAAAGTCGACCTTTAAAACGTCTTGGCTGATCAGTCGGCAGCGTTCTGGGGCTTTGCTGACGAAGCTCGCAAGCAGGCCTGGGATGAGATCGCGGTCGAGTTCAATCAGCGTGAGATCACAGCCAGAGGCAAATAGCCCAGCGGTAATGGCACCATGTCCTGGACCGATTTCCACCAGCCGATCGCTGGTCTTGGCACCGACCGAAGCGACGATGGCATCGATCACCTGCGCATCAATCAGGAAGTTTTGACCAAAGCGTTTGCGCGCTGTCTGGGCGAGTAGTTTGGACACACCGATCCCCAAAAGGGTGCAGTGTAACCGACTCTCAAGCGCCTCGCAGTGGGCTTGTGCGTAGATGGGCCAAGCGGTTGGCCTCGCGGATGGCAGTGACCAGACCCTCCGAGCTGGCGAGACCGCGGCCAGCGATCGATAAGGCGGTGCCGTGGTCGACGCTGGTGCGGATCACGGGTAAGCCCAGTGTGATATTGACCGCATCACCAACACCACCAAATTTCACTACCGGCAGCCCCTGGTCATGGTACATGGCAATGTGCACATCGGCGTTGGCACGACCCTCCGGCGTAAACGCGGTGTCGGCGGGAACCGGACCGATCAGTTGGCGTGTTGGATGCTGCCGTCGGATCTGATCCAGAGTCGGACTAATCACGGTCTGCTCTTCAAGTCCAAGGTGGCCGTCCTCGCCAGCATGGGGATTCAGTCCGAGGACATGGATGCGCGGCTCTGGCAGTGCAAACAATGTCCGCATGCTCTGATACACAATCTCAATGACGGTTGTGAGTCGATGCGCGGTGATGGCGCCGGGCACCTCTGCCAATGGCAGGTGCGTGGTGGCGAGTGCGACCCGACAATGACTCGAGGCCAGCATCATGACCACCTCAGACAGGCCAAAGTGATCCCGCAGATACTCGGTGTGTCCGGTGAAGGTGGTAAAGCCGGCATTGCGGATGGTCGCTTTATTTAAAGGCCCCGTGACAAGCGCGCTGAAGCGGCCATCGGCAATACCTTCAAGTGCGGCATCCAGCGATTGCAGGCAATATCCTGCATTGATGGGGTCGGAGTGGCCTGGCGCATTGTGCGGATCGGCGGCCGCGATCGGCTGGCAGTAGAGGTGACCCTGCAAACGCTCGGGGTCAAATCGATCTGCATCTTCAATACGAACCGGTAAGCCAAGGTGCGTTGCACGTTGTGTCAGTAACGCCGGATCTGCCAAGACGACGCCGTTGAGGGTGCCGTCGAGTGCGGCCTGCAGACAGATATCTGGGCCAATTCCACCAGGGTCACCGGGAGTGATGGCGACCGGTTGGATCATTTGATCTCAACAAAGGCATCCGCACGGACCTGACGTAACCAAGAGTCGAGCTCTTGGCTGAACTTCCGTTCGGTCAAAATCCGCCGTGCACGATTTTTCAGTTGCTCCTCGGAGATGTCGGCATCGCGGACTTCCATCACCTCGATCAGGTGGAAGCCGAAGCGGCTCTCAGTGACTTCGCTGAGCGTGTCGAGTGGCAGGGCGACCATGGCCTTGGCAAATCCAGGAACCAGCTGGTCTTCGCGAACCCAGCCGAGTTCGCCGCCCTTGGCCGCGCTCAGTGGGTCTTCCGAATAACGTCGCGCGAGTTCCGCAAAATCAGCACCAGCGAGCCACTCACGTCGAATATTGTCGGCCAGTTCGCGTGCTTTGGCGGGGGAACGAACGGCATCGGGCTTGACCAGAATGTGCCGCGCTCGATACTCCTTGACCACCACAGATTGATCGCCTCGGCGATCGCGCACGGCAATCAAATGAAAACCACCCGGTGAGCGGATGGGTCCAATCAGGGTGTTTTTCTTCGCATCACGCAAGGCATCTGCAAACACGGGGTTTAATTCAAGGATATTACGCCACCCGAGGTCACCGCCTTGGCTCGCCTCTGGCGCGTCTGAGAATCTCACCGCAAGCTGTCCAAACGCACCGCCTTTGAGTAATGCGTCGCGGATTTGTAGCGCTTTTTGTTCGGCTTGCTGGATCGCGTCTGCGTTGGGTCGATTCGGGAGGCCGACAACGATTTGGCTTAACAATAGCTCCGGTGCGGTACTGATTTGTCCGCCGGTGGTTTCTAAAAACCGATCGAGTTCGCCGTCACTGATGCGGATACGGCTGCGGACCTCGCGATCACGCACTGCATTGATCAAAAGCTCGCGTTCGATCTGCGCCCGAAAGACAGCAAAACTTTTGCCTTCGGCCTCAATTGCTTGTTTTAAGCCTAAGAGATCGGTACCGCGGTTTTTGGCGATTTGCGAGAGTGTTTCGTTCACCCGCGCATCATCAATACGTAGCCCGTTCCGTTTGGCCACCTCAAGCTGAGCTTGCTCAAGAATCAGCCGCTCAAGGACCTGTGCACGGAGCGCGTCGGTCACTTCGATGGCGGTCCCGCGGTCGTTGGCTTGGACGACTAGGTCGTTGATCCGGGTTTGGATGTCACTGTCGAGCACCACACCGGAATCGACCACCGCCACAATGCGATCCAATACAGTGGCAGAGGCACTCTGAAGTGTCAGGGTGCCGCCAAGGAGGACAGTGGCGAGGAGGTTAGTAGCGTGATTCAGAAACTTCATAATCTTCCAATAAACGATCTAAGAGATTGGTGGTGCCGCGGCCGAGTGCGCCGAGGCCCTTCAGCTCCAGTTGCAACTTCACCGAATTACCGCTGTTGGTCGCGCTCGCTTGCTCACGCTCGTACGCGTGGACTAGAGCCATGCGCCAGCAACAGCTTTCGTATTCCACACCCATGACTTGGTTGACGCGTTGTTCGGTGTTGGGTTCCCACTGCAAACCAAACAGCCCCCGCCATTGCATGCCAAATTGCTGCGAGATGTACAGGTCGGTTCGGGTCGCCTCTTCGGCGTTCCAAACCACCCGATTGGTGATGTAGCTGGTGTCCGAGGTTCGATACTTCACTTCATTGGTGGCGGTGTCCATGGTGTCACCGTCGGCAATGGTCCGGTATTGCGTGTTCCAGACCGTGTGCTCACCCAGCCGAACCGTTGACTCAATCACCAGCGGTCCTTGATCTGAGGTTTCGGGTGTGCCCGAGAGGGTGACATCGCGATCGGCTAAGAACAGGGTGCGACCGGCTGTGATGCGGTAGGTCTCAATGCCATCGGCGTTGCGACCCCGGCTGGTGAGTGACAGCGCCAGCTCGCGGGTATCACCGACAAAGTCACCACCCGAGATCGGGTTGTCTAAAAAGATCTGACTGACTGTATCGGTTTCTGTCGAGTCAGGCGTATCGAACTTCACAACGGTCGGGTCGGTGTTGGGCTCGCGGACCAGTAATTTGGCCCGAGGAATCAGCGCATGCAGACTGCCTTCGCGACCGGCCTTCTCGAATACCAGATTGCCATCAACAGATGCGCCATAGGTGAAGTAACTATTATCCTGAGTGCCTGTTGAAGTAGTTGCCTCGGACCAACGCGCGAAGCCAAGTGCCGCCGGCACCAGGCTTCCGTAGGACGCAGTGTAGGGCCGCTCGGCTTTGAGATCGGATGAAAAACGCCGTCCTTCGGAGGGTTCATCGGCATCCAAATCTGTAGTTGGGCGCGTGAACTCTGTGAGATCGCCTGAGGCACTCAATGTGTAACGTTCGCCGATCTGTGCCCAGCTGCCGGTCAGACTCGGCTGACGAGAGAATTTGACATCGCCACCTGTCACCGTGGGATCAATCACATCGACCCGATCGGCGATCCAACTCGCGGTCCAATTGTCGCCCCTTACGGCTGCACTGATCGACGAGGTGAGCTGGTGTTCATCCGAAACGTTTGCAAAGTTATCGAGATCGGTTTGGTAGGTGGCATCCGAGGCATCTTCATAGGTGGCATTCCAAACCACCGCCTTGGATGGGTCAGAACTCATCGCAACGCGCGAGATATGCCGATCGGATCCGGTCAGCTTATCGTCTGGTAACTGCTCCGTTTTGAAATCCAAAAGACTTAAATCCTCAAACAGATAACGACCATGAACGCCAAGCGCGGTACCACGTGATGTCATGAATCTGGGTTGCAAGAGAAGGTCATACTGCGGATCCAGGTTCCAATAAAAGGGTGTGAGGATCTCGGTGCCTGAGGTGGTGCCAACCGAGTAGCTTGGAAATAAAAATCCAGTCAACCGCCGGTCATCGAGCGGAAAGCCCAGCACGGGGGTGTAGAAAATGGGCACTTCCTTGACCCGGACCAACACATGGTTGGCGAGGCCCCGCCCGGAGGATTCGTTGAGAAAAATCTCGTTGGCTTTGAGGTCCCAGGTATTGGTTCCCGGTGCGCAAAAGGTCATGGTCCCGTTGACCACGCGCAGATCCCCGTTGGGTGCGCCGACCACATAGGCGGACTCACCGCGCAGCCTATTTTTCGGCGTCACAAACGATGAGTTACGTAGATCAAAGGCGTTGGTTCGGACGTTGACGGATGCGGATTCTCCGCGCAGTAAACTGCCCGGTCTCCGGATCAAAATCCGCCCTTCAGCATCGCCGTCACCAGTCGAGTTGAGAAATGAGATCCGATCGGCTTCGAGCTGGAAGTCACCGCGGTTCAGTGCCGCATTGCCCGTCAGGATGACGCGGTCTTCGCCATCGAAATCGGTTGTATCGGCCTCTGCATTGAGGGTCTCGTCACCGGCAATCGCCAATAATGGTGGCGGGTTGTAATACCCTTGGCACAGATAGGTTCCTGAGGTGTCGACCACCCAATCCGTGGCGGCCGCGGTCGGCTCAGCGGCCCGATTCTGTGGGCTCCAAACGGTTGCTGCAAGGCAAGCGGAGGTGACAAGGCAATGGAGGTAGTGCGATCGGTTCATAAGCCCAACTTCATAACTGAAACAGGATCATAGAGGACTAGTCGGTGGGTTGCCTAGGGTCTTGGATGCCTGTTGGCGCAAACAATGATATGTTTTGCACCCTCTCAATTCGATTGGACCCCACGCATGCAGGCTTATCTGTTCGATTTCGACGGGACCTTGGTGGACAGCGCACCGGATCTCACCCGCGCTTTGGATTACGCATTGGCACGTGCCGGGCTTCCTGGAGTGGGCCTCGAGGCGGGCAAGCAGATGGTTGGCCATGGTGCGGGAAAGCTCGTGGAGCGGGCGTTGCGACAAACCACGGGTGATCCTGACATCACCATGGACTCTCCCCTGGCGCGGTTGACGCTGTCGGTGTTCTTGGAGATGTATGAGCCGATCTGTGCAGAGCACTCGGTGCTTTATCCGGGTGCGTTAGAGACCTTGCAAACGCTAAAAGCCCGAGGTCATCGACTTGGCTTGGTCACCAATAAGCCACGACGCTTTGTGAATCTGATGTTGCCGGTCTATGGCATCGAGCCGTTGTTTGACACGGTGGTGGCTGGAGACGATCTGGCGACCAAAAAGCCCGATCCTGCCATGGTCCATCAGGCGCTGGGTGAACTGGATGTCGCCCCAGCAGATGCCTGCCTCGTGGGCGACAGCATTGCTGACCTCGGTGCCGCAAAGAATGCAGGCGTTGCCTCGATCCTTGTCACCTTCGGGTATGCAGGGGATCTGGATGTTCGACATGCCGGTGCGGATCGTGTGATTGAGTCGCTGACGGAACTTCTGACATGACTCCCGAACAGTTTGCCCGTTATCGTGATTTAGGTCTGACCCGTGTGCCAGTTGCGACCCGCAGGCTGGCCGATCTCGAGACCCCCTTATCCTGTTACCTCAAGTTGGCCGACCGGCCCTGGTCGTATCTGTTGGAATCTGTGACCGGGGGTGAAACCTGGGGTCGCTATTCCTGTATTGGATTGCCTGCGCGTGAGCGGATTGAAATACGCGGAGCGCGGATTACGCGATTCGAACGGGATGCTGTGGCTGAGATCATTGAGTCCGAAGCCCCGCTCGACTGGATTGCCAGTTATCAAGAGCGCCTGGGTGTGACGCCAGACTTTGTCATTAACGAATTGGGGTTACCGAAGTTCACCGGTGGCCTGGTTGGCTACTTTGCCTATGACACCATCCAATATGTAGAGCCGCGGGTCGCACGGACCTTGCCGAGTGCGGACCCAATTGGCTCGGCCGATATTGTCTTGATGCGCTCGGAAGATGTGGTGGTGTTTGACAACCTGTCAGGGATGTTGACTCTGATCACCCATGCCAACCCGCAAGAGTTGGATGCTTTGCCTGCGGCCCTCGAACGGTTGGAGGCGATGTGTGAAGACCTGAACGCCGCCATGGACCCCAGTGCGTTTCAGCCAGTGGGTCAGGCGCCGATTGATGAGTCCTCTTATCAATACAGTATGTCAAAGGACGACTTTGTCTCAGCCGTCGGGGCTGTGAAGGGCTACATCGAAGCCGGTGATGTGATGCAAACCGTGCTCAGCCAGCGGATTTCAGTCCCCTATGCCGAGAGCCCGTTGGCGCTCTATCGCGCCTTGCGTGTGCTGAATCCATCGCCGTATTTGTATTTCTTAAATCTGGATGACACCCACATCGTTGGCTCATCCCCCGAGATTCTAGCGCGCCTTGAAGATGGCAAGGTCTCGGTGCGACCGATTGCCGGAACCCGACCACGGGGCCGCACGGCAGCAGAAGATGAACAGCTTGAGCAAGAACTCTTGGCCGATCCCAAAGAGCGCTCAGAGCATCTGATGTTGATCGATCTTGGTCGTAATGACGTCGGTCGGGTGGCTGAAACAGGCTCGGTTGAGGTCACCGATCAGATGGTGGTTGAACGGTACTCACACGTGATGCACATCGTCAGCCATGTCGAGGGCCGTGTCTCATCACAGGTGACAGCGCTCGATGTGTTAAAAGCCTGTTTGCCAGCGGGAACCTTATCGGGTGCGCCAAAAGTCCGTGCGATGGAATTAATCAATCAATTCGAGCCCGTGCGCCGCGGGATTTATGGCGGCGCTGTCGGCTATCTGGGCTGGTCTGGCAATATGGATACCGCGATTGCCATCCGGACGGCAGTGATTCAAGGCGGCATGCTCCATATCCAAGCCGGTGCTGGATTGGTGGCAGATTCCGTGCCCGAAGCAGAGTGGGATGAGACCCTCAACAAAGGTCGTGCAGTGATTCGGGCCGCAAACGCAGCCTTGGCTGGGTTCGCTGAGCTGAAAGGCCCGCTGGCGCGCAATTGAATGAGTCGATGATCGCGAGGTCGAGATTGCTGCCGTGCTAGCATGGTGGGTCTTTAATTAGTCCAACACACACAGTGAAATGAGAGGAACGGGTCCGTTCAAGCAGGCGCTATGTCCAAAGTTTTGATGATTGATAACTACGATAGCTTCACCTACAACCTGGTGCAGTACTTCGGCGAGCTCGGTGAAGAGGTGGTGACCCTCCGCAATGACCAGTGTGATTTGGCCATGCTAGATGCTATTGCGCCGAGCCATGTGGTGATCAGTCCAGGCCCCTGTGATCCGGACCAGGCGGGTATCAGTTTGGCGGCGATTCTCCACTTCGCAGGTCGGACCCCGGTGTTGGGGGTCTGTTTGGGACATCAAGCCATCGGTCAGGCATTCGGTGGCCGTATTATCCGTGCACCGCGGGTGATGCATGGCAAGACCAGTGCGATTCATCACGATGGACGCGGTGTATTTCTGGGCTTGAATCAACCGCTCATCCAGACCCGCTATCACTCGTTAGTGATTGATCCAGATTCGATTCCTGAGTGCCTTGAAATCACTGCCTGGAGTCATGATGCCTTGGATGAGCCAGAGGCTATCATGGGTGTCCGGCATCGGCAGTGGACGGTGGAGGGTGTGCAGTTCCATCCCGAGTCCATTGCCAGTCAGCAGGGCCATGACCTGCTGCGTAACTTTTTAGCGTCCAACGGAGGACAGTGGTCATGACAGTTGTAGAAGCCATTCAGGCGGTATGCCAGCGGCGCGATCTATATGCCGATGAGATGATTGCAGTGATGCGCTCGATCATGACGGGGTCGGCCACGGATGCACAAATCGGTGCGCTGTTGATGGGGCTTCGCATGAAAGGCGAGACCATCGATGAGATTGTCGGTGCGGCGACTGTGATGCGTGAACTGTCCGAAAAAGTCGTGGTGCCGACTGAGTTCTTGGTCGACACCTGTGGCACGGGGGGTGACGGCGCCAATGTGTTTAATGTCTCCACTGCCTCTGCCTTTGTGGTGGCAGCTGCTGGAGGGCGGGTCGCCAAGCATGGCAACCGGTCGGTGTCCTCGAAATCCGGATCTGCGGATGTGCTGGAGGCCGCCGGTGTTCGGCTCGATTTAACCGCCGGCGAGGTGGCGCAGTGTATCGATACCTTGGGTGTTGGCTTTATGTTTGCACCGGCGCATCACTCGGCCATGCGTTATGCCATTGGTCCACGCAAAGAACTGGCGATGCGGACCATTTTCAACGTTTTGGGACCCCTGACTAATCCGGCTTCGGCACCTAATCAGGTACTGGGTGTGTTTGATGAGTCGCTGTTGACACCTCTAGCTGAGGTCCTACATCGGTTGGGGTCACGCCATGTGTTGGTGGTCTGTTCAGAAGATGGCATGGACGAGATCAGTGTCTCAGCTCCGAGCCGGATTGCCGAGTTGAAGGATGGCCGTGTGCGTGAATACCGCATCAAGCCTCAAGATTTTGAAATCGATCTGAGTGATCGTGACGATTTGGTGGTTGCAACTGCAGCCGAGTCGTTAGAGCTGATCCGGATGGCGCTGGTCGCGGATGATCATCCGGCCTCGGATATTGTGGCCTTAAACGCGGGTGCTGCGATTTATGCAGCCGGCTGCGCACATTCCTTGGAGGATGGTGTGGAAGCGGCATGGGAGGTCATGGAGTCGGGCGAGGCGCTTGAGAAACTCGACGCCCTGGCGCAGATGACACAGACCTTGAAGGGGGCTCTGTGATGAGTTGCTCCACGACAATTCTCGATCGCATCATTGCCAGAAAGCGCCAAGAAGTTCAGGAGCGCAGTGCACACACATCAGAGTCTGATCTGCGCACCCGCGCTGAGACTGCCGACCCAGTCCGCGGTTTTGCGGCCCGGATGCAAGCTCAGGTGGCCACGGGCCGGTCTGCCGTCATTGCTGAAATTAAGCGTGCGTCCCCTTCGAAGGGGCTCTTGCGGGCGGATTTTCAACCGGCGTTACATGCGGCGCAATACGCCAATGCGGGCGCCACCTGTCTCTCTGTGCTGACTGATCAGGATTTCTTCCAAGGGTCTGATCAAGATCTATTAGACGCGCGAAGCGCCTGCGATCTGCCGGTGATCCGGAAAGATTTTATCGTCGATCCCTACCAGATCTACGAATCGCGCGCCTTGGGCGCGGACTGTGTGTTGCTGATTGTGGCGGCGCTCAAACAACCCGAACTCGAGGCGCTGTTTGCATGCGCTCGCGAGGTCGGTCTGGATGTGTTGGTTGAAGTCCACGATGGCGATGAACTCAGCCGTGCGCTTCAGTTAGACACCCCCTTGATTGGCATTAATAACCGCAATTTGCATACCTTTGAGACTCGCTTAGAGACCACCTTTGAATTGATCGATGCGGTGCCCGATGAGCGGGTATTGATCACGGAGTCCGGCATTTTACAGGCCTCGGATGTCCAAGCGATGCATGCGCAATCCGTGTATGGATTTTTGGTCGGTGAGGCCTTCATGCGCCAGCCAGACCCAGGTGTTGCACTCGGTGAACTATTTCAGGATCTGTCCGCATGATGCCACTGCTGATGCTGCTTGGGCTGAGTGTGGTGATTGCGCTCGCGGTCTATGCCTGGCGCTTGACGCGGCGCGTGGCTGAGCAGGATGTGGTCCGCTCGCAAGCGATTGAGGACAGTCGTCAAAGTGTGCAGATCTTGATCGGTTCCTACCTGCAACAGCAGGTCGATCGGTCTGAATGTTTGTTGCGAACCCGTGTGTTACTCGACGCAAGCTTTGCCGATTGGCGAGACGCGACCTCCGGTCATGCGTTTGAGACGGTGTCCAATGCCTTATTAGCAATGCCCTTTGGACAAGCGCGCGCAAAACTCGATACATCGCAGCGTCAAGATCAGGATGCAACCCGACGGCAGCTATTGCAGTTACATGAAAAAGACCTCGAAGATGAGTTGAAACAATTGCAGGAGTGGATCTCGAAATGAAAGCACGCGTGTCATGGCATGAGGTGGTGTCCTTTGTCGCTGAAAGTGGATCGGGACATGCCTTGGTTGTCGACGGATCTCCCGAGCATGGGGGGCGTAACCTCGGTCCTCGGCCAATGGAGTTGGTGTTAATGGGCCTCGGTAGCTGTGCCAGCTTTGACGTGGTGACGATCTTGAAAAAACAGCGTCAAGAGATCGTCTCGTGTGTGGTGGAGTTAGAGGCAGCGCGTGCCGATGCGGTGCCGGCCATCTTCACGGCCGTGGAGATGCATTTCGTTGTCACAGGCCAGGGTTTGGATCCACAAAAGGTGGAACGGGCGGTCGCCTTGTCAGCTGAAAAATACTGTTCCGCCTCGAAATTGTTTGAAGCCGCGGGTGTGGCACTCAGTCATCGCGTCACCTGCGTTGAGAGTGCGTCTTAAGGCCTGACTCTGTTGCATCTGTGTGCCGTGGTCGGTGCACAGATGCAACGTCTTCGTCGATCAATCGTCATCTCTTTTGCGGTCTGATAACCGCCGGCTCAGGATGAGCGCAGACGCTCATGCTTGAAAAGCCGTTTCATGGATGATTACGGTGATACAGATGTTCGGAGAACGACGTAACTGTCTCGTTATTGACGATGACAAATTGGCCCTTCGCTTAGCTGCAACGGTTTGCCACGAGCTAGGTCTTAAAGTGTATGTGGCAGACACCCCTGCAGAGGCGATGGATGAACTGAGACGCCGCCGTTATGAAATGGTGGTGGTTGATCACAATGTCCACGGCATCGCCGGCTTCGAGATCCTCGATCAGTTGCGATCCATGCTCCGTGGCGTGCACCTGGTGGTGTTTACAGCGGATCATTCGGATGCGACGCGCGCTTTATATTGTGATCGCGGCGCCAGTGAGTTTTTGTACAAACCGCTCTCCAAACAAGCCATTCATTTTAAGCTAAAAGCGCTGTTGGAGCGCGCCGCATGAGCATCTCAGCGCAGTTTGATGCGGGTCTTTGGGAGGATAATTTTGGCGATCTGTCAGCGCCTGAACAGCGTGATCTCCTCTGTGCGGCATCTTGGGATCTCTGCCGCCTCTTGCAACAGTTGCGTGATGGCACAGTGGCCTCGCAACAGGCTGCATGCCATGCGCTGATTTCTGTCACTGGCAATCTTGGCTACCTACACTGTGCACATGCGCTACGCCGTATCGACCAACGTTGGATCGCCGGGGACGTGATGACGGGGGCACATTTGCGACATGCAGTCGACGCCTTGTGCCAGATCGCAGGCCATCTCGAGCAGCGGATTTTGACACTGACACCTCAGCTTGGTGGCAGAGGCCGCCCGGGCGGTACGGAAGCGAGGCCTTCATAAAAGGCCTCTGACGAGTGTCCGAGAATCTGCACTAACTGATCGCGGATGAAACTATGCGGCTCGGACTTTCGGTAGGCCGAGTGCATCACCAGGTTCAGGCTATACAAGGGAAACCGTCCGAACTCGGTCATCTCGGTCAGGGTCGGATCATTGGCTTTGCCGTGGATCGGAAGCACCACCAAACCCATGCCAAGCGTGGCAATGTATTCGCGCGTTGACTCGCTCATCGGCGCACACATCGAATTGTGCCGGGCATGATCGAGGTTAAAGTAGCTGCGACGGGCGATTTCTTCCCATTCCACATCGCCGTAACTGCCGACCAAGATGTGTGGGGAGAACTCAAGAGCGCTCCGGTAGATGGCGTGACACACGTCGTAGCGTGTGCCGCCAATCAATGTGGTCTCAGCGAGACTCTGTTGCGCACACGGACGGTCAATGACCAGTCCAAGGTGCGGTTCACCAAACTCGATGGCCGCATAGCTTGCACCACCTGTCGGGATCACACGGATGCCATGTGCGGTGGCGCGTTGATGGATTTGGCTCAGGATGTAGGGCTTCATGATGATTTCAGGGAGCCCTAGAATCACATCCAGTTGCGTGCCTTGTTCCTGGGCGATTTCAACCTTCGTACGCTGCAGGGTGTCGAATAATCGATCCAAATGTGGCCACAGCGCAAGACCCTGCTCTGTGAGCGTGACTTTATTCATGTCACGAAATAGCAGTGCGCCATGCTCATCTTCAAATTTCTTCAAACAGCGTGAAATGGTGCTGGGCGCCACGTCAAAAAACGTGGCGGTTTGTTGCATGCTTTTGGTCAAGGCGTAGCGATGAAAATATTGCGCGTACAGCCAGTTAAATCCTTGTGACGACATCGGCAATCCTTTGCATTGATGAAGTTGATCGGGATGCGTATTGCAACAAAACACAAGTTATTTCGACATACGCCATTAGGCAAATTTGCGGTCTCTTCAAGGATGAGGACCAGTCAAATGGATTTGACGACCTGGATTTACCCAGACTATCCAATCCCGCCGAATGAGCAGGCGCGATTAGATGCTTTGGCTCGCATGCACGTGCTGGATACACCGCCCGATCCGCGGTTTGACCGGATCACCCGACTGGCGGCGCAGCTTCTGCACATGCCCATGTGTGCGATTTCGCTGGTTGATGAAGATCGGCAATTTTTTCTCTCTGAGTATCAGGTGGGTGTACGCGAGACCGCACGCGAATTGGCCTTTTGCAATCACGTGGTGGCCGGTGCCGAACCCTTGATTGTGAAGGATGCGAGCGCGGACCCACGATTTGCTGAAAACCCACTGGTCCGTGGTGACTTCCAATTGCGTTTTTATGCCGGTGTGCCGATCACAGATGCCGATGGTGTCACTCTCGGCTCGTTGTGCGTCCTGGATCGGGAAGCCCATGATGAGGGTGTTACCGAGATGCAATTGATGATTCTTGAAGATTTGGCAGCCATGGTGATCAACGAGATGACATCACGGATGCTTGCGCATCGCGCGCAATTGGAATCTGAGTTGCGTCGTGAATTGGCCGTTGCACTCGAGCAAGAACGGCAAGAGGCACTGCAGACGGCGCGTTTTAAGTCGGAGTTTCTGGCCAACATGAGCCACGAAATCCGCACCCCGCTGAATGGTGTGATCGGCATGGCCGAGTTGTTGAAGGACACCGTGCTGACGGCTGAACAGCACGAGTACTTGGATACGCTCCTGCATAGTGCAGAAAGTTTGTTGACCATCATCAATGACGTTTTGGATATGTCAAAGATCGAGGCGCGGCAAATGCACTATGAGCAGGTCTCGTTTTGCCTGCGTCATGAAGTGGAACAGGTGGCGCAGGTCTTGGCCCAGAAAGTCGCCAATAAACCGGTTGATGTGATGGTCGAAATCCGTCCCGATTTCCCGTCCGCGGTCATTGGTGATCCCACGCGGGTCGCGCAAATTATCTTCAACCTGGCCGGCAATGCCGTGAAATTTACCGAGCAGGGCTACGTCTGTGTGCGATTGGAGCCCGTGAGCACAGAGCGGATTCGGATTGTGGTGCAGGACTCAGGAATCGGCATGACCGAGGCTGAGGTGGCGTCGATGTTTGAGAAGTTCACTCAGGCCGACACATCCATCACGCGACGGTATGGCGGCACCGGCCTTGGGATGGCGATCGTGAGTCAACTGGTCACAGCCTTTGCTGGCACCATCACCGTCGAATCGACGCCCGGTGAGGGCACCACAGTGACCGTCGAGCTTGGATTGCCTGAGGCGCCCGATGCAGTCTGCGACATGCGGGTGACCCCAGATGCCTTGATGGGAACGCATGTCCTGGTGATTGATGATTTGCCGGTGAATCGGCGGATCTTAACGGTCTTGTTGGAGAGTCATGGCGCCTCGGTTACGGCGGTCGAAGATGGCTTTGCGGGGCTGGCGCAGGTTGCGCGCGCCCAGGCACTCGGTGATCCCTTGGACGCAGTGGTCTGTGATCACCACATGCCCGGTCTGTCTGGGGCCGAGGTGGTGAGTCGGCTGGCACAGACGGCACCCAATCTGCCGGTGGTTGTGCTCACCAGTGGCGGGCACTGCGAGACCCTGAAAGTCGCCAATCCAACCCGTGTCTTACACAAACCTGCACGCGCACGGCAGTTGATTCCAGTGCTGTCTGAGGCGATCCGACAAAGGCCGCCGGTGTCATCTGAGTCGAACCAACCGATGGTTGTGGACCGCGCGGAGCAGGGACCGATGGCGGGGCTCAATGTGCTAGTCGCCGAAGACAATGGAACCAATCAACTGGTGATTACGAAGTTGCTCAAAGCGCTTGGCTGCACGGCCGTTGAGCTGGTCGACAATGGCCGGCTTGCGGTCGACTGTGTGACCCGCGATCACACCTTCGATCTGGTCCTCATGGATATCCAGATGCCTGAAATGAGCGGTTTGGAGGCCTGTCGCTTGATTCGTGAAGCAGAACCCGATGGGGCGCCTCAGTTGCCGATCATCGCGCTGACCGCGAATGCATTGGAAGGTGACCGCGAACGCTTCCTTGGGAGTGGCTTCTCGGGCTATTGCGCCAAACCGATCCGTCGACCGGAGTTGGTGGCAGCTGTCACAGCAGCCATTGTGTAGGGGTTCGGCTGATGAGTTGGATGCAGGCGCGATGGCGTCCCGCAATGCTGTTGATCGCTTGGTTGTTGGCTCCATCCGCGTCGGCGCTGGTGAGTTGCTTTGGTGTCACCGATCAGATCGTTTCGGAAAATGTTCCTGTTCAAGTGACGCCGCAGATTGATGGACTGGTCTGTGGACTTGTGAACTCACGCTTGCGGTTTGCAGTCTCAGGACCGGACGCAAGCCGAGTGCAATTGGATGCGGCGACGGGTGTCGTCACTTTGCCAGCTGCTGATTTTGAGGCGCCCGATGACACCGGACTTGATCACACCTATGCACTGACGCTGACGGCGACCTATGTCTCTGTGTCGATCGGACTGGGTGGTATCACGTTACTCGGCGCTGAGGTCTCAGAGTCTGAATCCTTCACGATCCAAGTAACCGATCAAGACGAGTTTGATGTCAGCATCCCCACGGATCAAAATCCGGATGCCAATGGCGTCCGAGAAGATGCGCAAACCGGTGATCTGGTGGGGATCACTGCGTTTGCTGAGGATCTAGATGGCACAACCAATCAAGTGCGGTATGCCGTACTTGCGGACTCCACCAGCGGAGCCTTTGCAATCGACGCGCTGTCGGGCGTGGTGCGTGTCGCCGACGGTGCGCGTCTGAGCCCAGGGGCTGCGAATCTGACCATTGAGGCTCT
>CAZVNX010000022.1:0-22536 GCA_964628665.1 uncultured Pseudomonadales bacterium
GGCGGCATAGGGAATGGCATTGACCAAATCACGTAGTGTGATCCCTGGCTGCATCTCACCTTTGAAGCGCACGAGGACCGACTCGGGCATATCCAGTGGCATGACACCGGTGGCGGCTGCGAAGGCGACCAAGCCGGATCCGCCTGGGAATGAAATCCCAATTGGGAAGCGGGTGTGGGAGTCACCGCCTGTGCCCACTGTGTCTGGCAACAACATACGGTTCAACCACGAGTGGATAATGCCGTCGCCCGGGCGCAGTGATACACCGCCGCGGTTCATAATGAAGTCTGGCAAAGTGTGTTGTGTATCGACATCGACAGGCTTTGGATAGGCTGCGGTGTGACAGAACGATTGCATGGTTAGATCCGCTTGGAAGCCAAGGCAGGCAAGCTCTTTGAGCTCATCACGCGTCATTGGTCCGGTCGTATCCTGTGAGCCGACTGTGGTCATCCGTGGTTCGCAATAGGTGCCAGGACGAACGCCCTCGACCCCACAGGCCTTACCAACCATTTTTTGCGCCAGCGTGAAGCCTTTGGTGCTTGTAACAGGCGTCGTGGGTGTCCGAAAAATATCCGTGCTGCCAAGGCCTAATGCCTCGCGTGCACGGAGAGTGAGTCCGCGGCCAACAATCAATGGGATGCGTCCGCCCGCGCGGACTTCATCTAGAATTACGTCACTCTTCAATGAGAATTCGGCAATGACAGCGCCGGCTGCATTTGTGATCACACCTTCATACGGCTTCACAGTGATGACGTCACCGGTATTCATCTGGGTGACATCACATTCGATTGGCAATGCGCCCGCATCTTCCATGGTGTTGAAGAAAATTGGTGCGATTTTGCTGCCGATGCAAACGCCGCCAGCACGCTTGTTGGGAACGTGTGGAATATCATCACCCATGTGCCACAACACAGAATTGGTTGCCGATTTACGTGACGAACCTGTGCCAACCACATCGCCCACATACGCCAAAGGATGGCCCTTCTGCTTCAGCTCTTCGATTGTCTCAAGGGGACGCTCCATGCGTGATTTCAGCATCGCTTGCGCATGCAGTGGAATATCTGGACGACTCCATGCATCGACGGCTGGTGACAGGTCATCGGTATTGGTTTCGCCGGGCACTTTGTACACAGTGACTGTAATTGCGTCTGCGAGAGCTGGCCTTTTCAAAAACCACTCTGCGTTCGCCCATGATTCCATCACTTCGTGTGCAAGCGCGTTGCCCGCTTGGCGCTTTTCCTCCACATCGTGGAAGGCATCGAACATCAACAGAGTATTTTTGAGTGCGCCTGCAGCGACGGGTCCGACCTGTGCATCATCCAACAGTTCGACAAGTGACGGGATGTTGTATCCGCCAAGCATGGTACCGAGTAACCGTGTGGCTTCTTCGCGAGACACCAGTACACAGGTGGTTTGACCTTTTGCGACGTCCGATAAGAAAGCAGCCTTGACATAGGCGGCTTCATCAACGCCGGCTGGAATTCGGTTTGCTAGCAGATCGAGCAGAAATGCCTCTTCGCCTGCTGGAGGATTTTTTAAAAGCTCAATCAGGCTTGCGACCTGGTCAGCTGATAATGGCTTTGGCACGATGCCTTCTGCAGCGCGTTCAGCTACGTGATTACGATATTGTTCAAGCACAGTCTTCGTCCTTGCTCAGGTTGACATGAGCGCGGTGAGGAGATCCTTTTGAGATCGATTCACTGCGCGCCAGGGTGCCAAATCATAACAAAAATAAGCGTGATCCGCGTGCATACTTGGTCGCAGATCATCGCTTAGGGAGTTAGTTCTCCGTCGGAAATGCGGGCAAAGTCGCATGTGTCATTTGCCGTAAACAACGGATGACCTGACAGGAGTAACCATACTCATTGTCATACCACACATAGATCACACAGCTGTTGTTGCCTGTTGCAATCGTGGCTAACCCGTCAACAATCCCCGCCGCCCGCGATCCGACAAAGTCAGAACTGACTGCTTCGGGTGAGTTGGAGTAGTCGATCTGTTTTTGCAGCTTTGAGTGGATTGCCACGTGTCTAAGGTAATCATTCAGCGCGTCCTTTTCGACGACCGTATCGAGATTGAGTTTCAAAATCGCCATCGAGACGTTCGGCGTGGGTACGCGGATGGAGTTACCTGTGAGCTTGCCCTTCAGTTGCGGCAGCGCTTTCGCTACAGCCTTCGCGGCACCAGTCTCGGTCAATACCATGTTCAGTGCGGCCGCGCGACCACGGCGATCCCCGCGGTGGAAGTTATCGATCAGGTTTTGATCATTGGTGTAGCTGTGTACCGTTTCCACGTGACCATTTTGCACGCCGTATTTTTCGTCGAGCGCGGCCAATACGGGCGTGATGGCGTTGGTCGTACAGCTGGCCGCTGAAATGATGGTGTCTGCGTCGGTGATCTCACCATGGTTAACGCCATGGACGATATTTTTCAGGTCGCCCTTGCCTGGTGCGGTTAAAAGCACACGGCTGGCTCCCTTGGACTGCAGATGCTGCGATAGTCCCTCGCGATCACGCCATTTACCAGTGTTGTCGACCACCAAAGCGTTGTCGATACCATAGGCGGTGTAATCGATGTCGGATGGGCTGTCTGCATAGATTACTTGGATGCGTTGCCCGTTGGCGATGATCGCACTGCCCTCGTGATCGACTGTGATGGTGCCATCAAATGATCCGTGCACAGAATCTCTGCGCAGTAAGCTTGCGCGTTTGATCAGGTCGCTATCGCCGTTGCGTCTGACCACAATGGCGCGTAATCGGATCGCCTCTTTTGAACCCGATTTTGCGATGAGTTCGCGCGCTAAAAGCCGCCCAATACGGCCAAAGCCATAGAGAACGATATCTGTTTGCGACCGAGTGCGACCGGTGCCGCCGATCGCCGACCGCAATTCGTTTTGTACATAGCTTGGAAGGTCTTGTCCTTGACCAAACCGTCGGAAGTTAACCGCCATTTTGCCAAGGTCGACGTGGCAAGGGGCAAGATCGAGATCCCTGATCGCTTCCAAAACTTGTTGGGCTTCCTGAATGCTTAGCTCTTCGTTTTCGACCTGGCGAGCGAAGCGGCAGCATTTAATGATATTGATCACAGTGCGGTTATTGAGAAGGCGCCCGAAAATCGAGGTTTCAATGGATTTCTCTCGAAACAGGCGGCCAATCGTTGGCAACATTTCTTCGGCTGTGGCGATCTTTTGATTCCAGTCCTCCATGGACTCATTCAGCAAATCAACGGACATAACGCTCTCCCTAGTTTTATTTTCGACCGATGAGTTTGCGCAGTAGCCCCTAAAAAATCAACAAAATATTCAGAACCGTATTATTTGTGACTATTTTATATTTTTTGGTCATAAAATTTAGACTTGGAGTGGTATTGTTTTTTTGGTGAAACGCCCGAACCTATTCACTTTGATCTGTGTAGTGTGATTTATGGCTGCTCTACGTGTTGCAACTCCATGCGTTGGACTTTGTTCGACAACTTATGGCGATTCCGTTTGCCGAGGTTGTAAACGTTTCGCGCACGAAATCATCGACTGGAATCGTTACGACGATGTGCAAAAGCAGGCAGTCATTAATCGCCTCGATCAGTTAATTACAGATGTGGTCTCTCGCTACCTGCTCGTAATTGACCGTCATGTGCTGCGTGAGGCGCTCATACAGAGCGGCTTCCGTTATCGGGCCGATCAATCGGAGTCTTGGTGGGCATATGATCTATTTCGGCAGACCAAGGGACGAATCGGTCAGCTCAGCGTCTGCGGTTTACAGCGTTTACCCGAAGTGCAAGGCCTTGAGCCCTGGGACGTGTGGGAGGCGATGAACGCGGAGTTTCTCGCGATCTCTGAGGGACACTACGAGCGGTTTTTCCGCCAGCCGTTGTCCTTCGACTGACAGCATCCCCACAGGGCTCTGGTCTGCGGTAAACTTGCGCCGCAAAAGGAGGAGCCTGTGCCATATCCCACCATTGAGTCCACATTAGGACACACCCCACTTGTCACCTTGCAACGCTTAAACGCGGATCTCCCAGCAGAGGTTCAGGTGCTGTGTAAGCTCGAAGGAAACAACCCTGCCGGCTCGGTGAAAGACCGTCCCGCGTTCTATATGGTGAAGGGTGCATTGGCGCGCGGAGAGATCGCACCAGGCGATCGCCTGATTGAAGCGACCAGTGGTAACACCGGCATTGCACTTGCGATGGTCGGCGCGATTTTGGGGTTCAAAATGCGCTTGATCATGCCGGACAACCTGTCCGATGAACGGAAGCGCGCGATGACTGCCTATGGTGCCGAACTTGTCTTGGTGAGCGAAACTGAGGGGATGGAGGGTGCACGCGATCTTGCACTGCTTATGGAGTCTCGCGGTGAGGGGCGCGTGTTGAACCAGTTTGCCAATCCCGATTGCCCGCTGGCGCACTATGAAACCACAGGCCCAGAGATCTGGCGCGATACGGCTGGAACGGTGACGCACTTTGTCAGTGCGATGGGGACAACCGGTACCATTATGGGGGTCTCCCGATACCTGAAAGAGCAAAATCCAGATGTCACCATTGTCGGACTTCAGCCCAGCGAAGGATCTCGGATTGCAGGAATTCGGCGGTGGCCAGAAGCATATCGGCCTGAAATTTTTGAACCTGAGCGGGTCGATATGACTTGTGATATTGCGCAAGCAGATGCCGAAGAGATGGCACGTCAATTGGCCGTCAAGGAGGGAATATTCTGCGGTGTGAGCGCCGGTGGTGCTGTATTCGGTGCCTTGCAGGTGGCCCGAACTCTGAAACGCGGTGTGGTGGTGTGCATCATCTGTGACCGGGGTGATCGGTATCTATCAACGGACTTGTTTCCGCGATGAAGCGTGGACACAAGAACCGCGGGCAATCGCGAAAGTCGACGCCTGATTTTCCAATTCGAATCGAGCGCATGTCGCATGAAGGTCGTGGCGTGGTGCGCTGGGGCGAACGTGTGCTCTTTGTCGACGGTGCGTTACCGGGCGAGTTGGTCACCGTGCATATCACACAGAAATCGTCCAAGGTTGCCGAGGGTGTTGTGGTGGCCGTGCATGATCCGGCGCCAAGCCGACAGGCCCCGAGTTGCCCGCATGCGCAGATGTGCGGCGGTTGTTCACTGCAACATATGCCCCATGCGGACCAACTTGCGTTAAAAATCGACACCCTCCATGCACTGATGCAAAAAGAAGGTGTGTCGCTCGCCAAGGTCACCAATTTGCCTACACTCGTTGGCCCTACACGTGGCTACCGGCGTCGTGCACGCCTCGGTGTCCGATCCGTTCGGGCGAAGGGGCGGGTGCTGGTTGGTTTTCGGGAGAAGGCCTCGAACTTTATTGCCGATATTGAACGCTGCGAAGTGCTCGACGCACGAATCGGTGGATCGCTGTCGCTGTTGGCCGAGACGATCGCGGCGAGCTCAACGCCGGACCGTATTCCTCAGATCGAAGTGGCCGCCGGTGACGATGTGGTGGCGATAGTAGTGCGGCATTTAGAGCCACTGACCGAGCCTGATCTTGACGCTTGGGCGGCATTGGGTCCGCGCACTGGATGGCATATTTACCTGCAACCCAAAGGTCCTGACTCGATCCACCGGATTTGGCCGGAGACGGGGCCGACCCATCTGAGCTACCGAATTGGTGAGCTAGGCCTTGAGTATCACTTTGAGGTGACTGATTTCACCCAAATTAACGCGCAGATCAACCAACAGATGGTGTTGGCCGCGCTGAAGCTGTTGGATTTGCAAGGGACAGAGCGGGTGCTCGACCTATTTTGTGGTCTCGGCAATTTCACTTTGGCTGCGGCCACGCGTGCGGGGCAGGTGACCGGGGTCGAGGTGTCTGAAACCATGGTGGGCCGACTGCTCCATAATGCCGCGCATAACGGTCTGAGTAACGTGGATGCAGTGGCTTTTGATTTGACGAAGCCCATTGCAGATCAGGCATTTGCGCAGGCGACCTATGACACATTAATCGTCGATCCGCCGCGCTCGGGCGCCAAAGAAGTGCTTGAAAGCTTGCCGATGAAGCAGTTCAACCGCGTGCTGTATGTGTCCTGTAATCCGTCCACACTGGCCCGTGATGCGGCGATTTTGATCGATCGTGGGTTCCAGATGACCCACTGTGGGATCATGGATATGTTCCCTGAAACCGCGCACGTGGAGTCGATGGCGCTGTTTGTGAAACGTGGATCTCGTGGTTAAAGCGCGGGAAATCCATCCACTGCAGTTGGACGCTGACCTCTCAGCGGAAAACTGGCCTGCTCGGTTCACCAAACAGGCCGGCTTGCCTGCATCAGAAGCCATTGCGCGGGCTGTTGAACTCGTTGAGACATTGGAGCTGGCCGATGCCGAGGCCAAGCATTGGCGAGGTCCAGACGCACACCGGTTTGGCCTTGAAATGGCGGACATTCTCTCGACGATGCCGATTGACGAGGATGCCTTACTTGCAGCGCTGCTGTATCGCTCTGTCCGGATCGGGCGCTTAGCGCTTCGAGATGTTCGAGACCAATTTGGTAAAACCCCAGCCAAGTTGATCGAAGGTGTGCAGCAGATGGCGATCATCAGCCAGACCCATCAAGATTCACCGCAACAATTCCTCGGTGCCGCTGAAAATCAAGCCGATGCGGTCCGTCGTATGCTGGTTGCGGTCATTGATGACGTGCGGGTTGCCTTGATCAAGTTGGCGGAACGGACAGCGGCCATTCGGGCAGTGAAGAATGCTGACGCTGCCCGTCGCAATAAGGTTGCGAGAGAAGTCTCCGAAATCTATGCGCCTCTGGCGCATCGACTGGGTATCGGGCAATTGAAATGGGAGCTCGAAGACCTCTCATTCCGGTACCTGCACGAGACGGACTATAAGCAGATCGCACAATCGCTGGCAGAGCGTCGCGAGGATCGAGAGCGTTACATTGAGCAGCTGGTCAGTGATCTGGGAGTGGCTTTGCAGGCGCAAGGAATTGAGGCCGATCTCACCTGGCGTGCGAAACACATCTACTCGATCTGGCGCAAGATGCAGCGCAAGCAAGTGGATTTTTCACAGATTTACGATGTGCGAGCCATTCGGATTTTGGTGAAGTCCGTGCAAGATTGCTATGCCGCCTTGGGTCTGGTGCATGGCGCATATAAGGCCATCCCGCATGAATTCGACGATTATATTGCGTCACCCAAACCCAATGGTTACCGATCACTGCACACCGCCGTCATTGGTCCGCAAGGCAAGGTAGTCGAGGTTCAAATTCGTACCCAACAGATGCACGATGAAGCTGAGTACGGAGTCTGTGCGCATTATCGGTACAAGGGAACCGATACCGAAACACGTGGCGAGGCCTACGAAGAGAAAATCAGTTGGCTACGACAGGTCCTCGATTGGCATGATGAGGTCGGTGATTTGCGCGACTTATCGGATGCGCTCCGGCAAGACGTTCTCGAAGATCGCATCTATGTATTTACGCGAGATGGCCATGTGGTCGATCTGCCAGCCGGCGCCACGCCACTGGATTTTGCCTACAAAGTGCATACCGAAGTCGGTCATTCCTGTCGCGGCGCGAAGGTGAACCGTCGTATTGTGCCGCTGACCTACAAATTAAAGGTCGGTGATCAGGTTGAGATCTTGCGCCAAGGTGAAGCACGCCCCAGTCGCGACTGGCTGAATCAAGGGCTTGGTTATCTCAAAACGTCGCGTGCTCGGGCCAAGGTGCAGGCTTGGTTTAAGTTACTGGATCGTGAGCAAAACGTCTCGGCCGGAAAACAACTGATCGATGCGGAGATCAAGCGACTAGCGCTTGGATCAGTCGATCTAAAAACCGTGGTTGGTCTCTTGAATCTCCAAGCAGTCGAAGATCTGTATGCGGCTGTTGGCGCGGGTGATGTGCGCGTCTCACAGGTCGTGGGCGCGGTGAGTCGGTTGTCTGGAGTCACGCAACGCGAACTGGATCTGGAACCGCGTCAGGCCTCACCACATGAGCGCACAGACGGGATTCAGATTCAGGGCGTTGGTAAATTGTTGACGCAGATTGCCACCTGTTGCCATCCCGTACCCGGCGACACGATTGTTGGGTTCATCACCAAAGCCCGTGGCGTCAGTATCCATCGAGATGACTGCCCAAATATTCTGGCTTTGGAAGAAGAGCAGCCTGAGCGGATCATTGAGGTGGCTTGGGGTGATCAGCAGGTTGAGACCTATCCTGTGGAAGTGGAGATAACAGCCTATGATCGCCAAGGACTGCTGCGAGATATTACTTCTGTCTTCGCAAATGAACGGGTGAACGTCACAGGCATGCAGTCACAAAGTGACACGCAGTCCAATACAGCGCGACTGAACCTCTTTATCGAAGTGGATGGATTGTCGCAACTCTCCCATGTATTGGACCGTGTGCAGCGCATCCATAACATTATTTCTGCAAAGCGGATTCGCTCCTCATGAAACGGTACGGCATTGAGGATTTGCTTCAATTGATGGCTTGTCTGAGGGACGCCGTACATGGATGCCCCTGGGATCTGCAGCAAAGCTACGAAGATATCGTTCCCTTTACGTTAGAAGAGGCTTATGAGGTTGCCGACGCCATTGAGCGAGGCGCCTTTGATGAGCTTCCTGGTGAATTGGGCGATCTGTTATTTCAGGTGGTGTTTTACGCGCGTATCGCGGAAGAAGAGGGGCGATTTGACTTTCCGGAAGTGGTTCACCAACTGGTTAGTAAACTACTGATCCGTCATCCCCATGTGTTTCCAGACGCCACCCTTGCAAGCTTTGGCAAAGCAGACGATGCGTCCTTGGATGAGATCAAGGGTCGTTGGGAGTCGCAGAAGGCGCGCGAGCGATCGGCTCGAGGTCAACAGGGCGTGTTTGATGATGTGCCTGTGAACTTGCCTGCACTCTCGCGTGCTCAAAAGATTCAGAAACGTGCTCGTGGCGTGGGCTATGATTGGGCTGATCCCGATGGAGTGCTTGAGAAGCTGACGGAAGAGCTTGCAGAACTGCAATCGGCGCGATGCGAGGGAGCCCCTGAGCAGGTTGTTGAGGAGCTCGGAGATCTATTATTTACAGTCGTTAGTCTAGGCCGGCACCTAGGCGTCGATAATGAACAAGCGCTCAGGCTTGCAACCGATAAATTTACGCGGCGTATGCAGACCGTTCTTGCCATCGCTGAGGCCGATTCGATCGATCTCACAACGGCTGATACGGCCTTGAAAGACGAGTTATGGAATCGCGCCAAGGCGCACCAACATACGGATACTTAAGCATGGAGCTCCATCCTTCTTTACGTGAAAACGTGCGCTTACTCGGCGAACAACTCGGCGAGATCATGCGAGCAGATCAGGGTGTCGATTTTTTAGAGACGATTGAGACACTGAGAAGGCTTTCGAAGGCCATCCATCAGGGCGATCAGGCCGCACGGCAGCAGCTCATAGACCTTGTCAGTGGTCTTGATGGGGATCGATTGGTTGCGGTCGCAAGAGCCTTCACACAATTTTTGAATCTCGCCAATATTGCTGAGCAACACCATCGCGTGCGCAAACATCGCGGCGATTTTGCCGAAAGCGACCCCTACCTTGACGAAACCGCGATACCGCTTTTGTTTACGCGGTTGTTGTCACAGGGGGCAAAACCCGATGATCTCCACCAGACGCTGGCAACCATGCAGATTGACTTGGTGTTGACAGCTCATCCGACTGAGTCCATGCGCCGTACCCTGATTCAAAAGTATGAAAAAATCGCGGCATGCTTGTCGGAGTTCGACGGTGGGGTACTGTCACCGCGTCGTGAGGCACACATTAGGCGTCGATTAAAGCGGTTAATTAGTGAGTGTTGGCACACCAATGAGATGCGCGCCACACGTCCCTCACCAGTCGATGAGGCGAAATGGGGCTTCGCCATGATTGAGAACTCACTGTGGCACGCGGTTCCTGATTTTCTGCGTGATTTGAGTACACAGGTGGCGTTGGTCAGTGGCCGTGAACTGTCGCCATCGACTGCGCCTGTGCGGTTATGTTCATGGATGGGTGGTGACCGCGACGGGAACCCTCATGTCACGCACAAGGTGACGCGCGAGGTGACTTTATTGGCGCGTTGGACGGCGAGTGATCTGTATCAGCGAGATCTGTCGGCGCTGATCGCCGATTTATCCATGTCTCGAGCCACAGAGGCGGTTTATGCCCTCGCGGGGGCCGACGAAGTTGAACCTTACCGCGCCGTTCTCAAGCGGTTGCGACGTGAATTACTCGTATTGCAGCAAGAGGTCGAAGCCGAACTGGCCGGCCGCCCCGTAGGTGTTTACAGCGCTCTGCGCACAACCGCTGACTTGTTTGATCCGCTCGAGGTGCTGTGGCAATCCCTGCACCAGCTTGGAATGGGTGAGATCGCAGATGGATACTTGTTGGATACACTCCGTCGGGTGCGCACCTTTGGTCTCAGTTTGGTGACATTAGACGTGCGTCAAGAATCCACGCGGCACACCGATGCGTTGACAGAAATCACCGAAGCATTGGGGTTGGGTACCTATCGCTCTTGGGATGAGGCCACACGACGCGCATTCTTGACACAGGAACTCAGGAATCCAAGACCCTTGTTGCCTCTCGGATTTACTGGGACGGCCGATGTTGCTGAGGTTTTGGCAACCTGTCGCGTGTTGGCAACACTGGATCCGGATGGGTTGGGTTGCTATGTGATTTCGATGGCGCGGCATGCATCGGACGTTTTGGCGGTGATGCTGTTACAAAAAGCCTGTGGAGTGGGTTCGCCACTTCCAGTTTCACCGCTATTTGAGACACTCGACGATCTGCAGCGTGCACCGGACGTATTGCGAACACTGTTGTCTGACCCTGAGTATGTGCAAGCGATCGACGGCATCCAACATGTGATGATTGGCTATTCGGACTCTGCAAAGGATGCGGGGACCCTCGGGGCGGCTTGGGCGCAATACCAAGCACAGGAATCGTTGGCTGCCATTGCAGCCGAGTTTGGCGTCCGTTTGGTTTTGTTTCATGGCCGTGGAGGCACGGTAGGTCGTGGCGGTGGTCCGGCACACCGTGCGATCCTCGCGCAACCACCGGGGTCGGTGAACAATGCCATTCGCGTGACCGAGCAGGGTGAAATGATTCGCTGGAAGTTCGGCCTGCCAGATTTGGCGAGTCAAACCCTGACCTCCTATGTGCATGCGGTGATGCAGGCGACCTTGGATCCCGGAGCGCAACCAAAGGATGCGTGGCGTGATGCAATGCACATGCTGTCCACAGATGCCATTGCCAGTTACCGGCAGACCGTCCGCGACGATGCAGACTTTGTTTCTTATTTCAGAGACGTGACCCCTGAGGATGCACTTGGCAAGTTACCGCTGGGCTCACGTCCAGCTAAACGTCGCGCCGACGGCGGCATTGAGAGTCTCAGGGCGATTCCGTGGATTTTCGCCTGGATGCAGGTCCGGTTGATGTTGCCAGCATGGCTCGGCACAGACACTGCGCTTGAGCGTGCACTGTCACAGCGGTACTTGGGCCAATTACAGGATATGTACACCCAATGGCCATTTTTCACGGTCTATGTGGATATGCTCGAGATGGTGCTGGCAAAAAGTGATGTGGATATCGCTAAGCATTACGAGTTGGTTTTGGTTGGCGCTGAAGTACCACTTGGTCAGCAATTACGAGCACGCTTAGGCCAAGCGATCGCGTTGATCCAACGCGTGAAGGGAACACAGTCGCTTTTGCAGCATGATTCAGGCATTGCGCGTTCGCTGGCTGTTCGGCACCCTTACCTTGAGCCATTGCACATTTTACAGGCCGAGTTACTGCGTCGGGATCGGCAGTCACCGCTTGATCCTGTGGTTGAACGGGCTTTGATGGCGTCAGTTGCAGGGATTGCCGCGGGTATGCGGAACACCGGCTAGTTGCACCATGGTGTAACTTGCGTTTTTGGGCCGACTACCGCTAGGGTTCAGCTAATTAGAAGAAGGAGTGCGACAGCACATGCGAGTGATTTTGTTAGGCGCCCCTGGTGCCGGGAAGGGCACCCAAGCCCAATACATTTGTAAAGAGTTTGGAATTCCACAGATTTCGACTGGTGATATGTTGCGCGCTGCGGTCAAAGCCGAGACACCTTTAGGGCTGGCTGCGAAGGAAATTATGGACGCGGGCCGCTTGGTGAGTGATGACATCATTATTGGCCTGGTGAAGGAGCGGATTGCCGAACCGGACTGCGCCAACGGATGCCTCTTTGATGGATTCCCCCGCACGATTCCTCAGGCTGAAGCCCTTCGCGACTCTGGGGTAACGATTGATCATGTGGTGGAAGTTGCCGTGGATGACGAAGAGATCATCGAGCGGATGGCCGGCCGTCGTGTTCACCTCGCTTCAGGTCGCACATATCATGTGATTTACAATCCACCGAAAAAAGATGGGATCGACGATCAAACTGGCGACCCCCTGGTTCAGCGGGATGACGATCGCGAGGAAGTGGTGCGCGAGCGCTTGGCGGTTTATCACGAGCAAACCGAGCCGTTGATTCACTTTTACTCAACTTGGGCACGCACGGCACCAGACACGGCACCGAAGATGAATCGTGTGCAAGGTATTGGTCAAGTCGAAGAAATTCGTGACGAGATTTTCGGCATCTTAAAGGGAGCTTGATCCATGCGCCGAAGGCCTCGCCTTCTGCTTTCTAAACAGGCGCTGATAGGGAACTATCAGCGCCTGTGTCAGTTATCGGGCCAGGCGGCGTGCGCAGCCTCGGTGAAAGCGAATGGCTATGGTCTTGGCATTGCCTTTGTCGGTCCGACGCTCTGGGAGGCAGGCTGCCGAACATTCTTTGTTGCCTATCTACAGGAGGCGGTTGCCCTCCGTGCATTGCTTCCTGAGGCTGAAATCTATGTCTTTCATGGCATTGATGCGGATGATGTTGAGGACTGCAGGCGACTCTCGATCCGACCGGTGCTGAATACCCTTGAAGAACTCAGGTTTGTGCGCGGTACGGGTCTTTTGCCAGCCATTCATGTGGACACAGGCATGCAACGCTTAGGTTTACCCATGGATGCCGTCGAAGCGATCGACGAATTTGTCGCACATGAACCCATTGCACTGTTGATGAGCCATCTTGCGTCAGCCGATCAGCCGGCTGCGGAGAGTAACAGGACGCAGTTGGCCCACTTCACAGCACTGCAATCGCATTTTCAAGCGCGGATACCTGCGTACTCGCTGGCAAATACGGCGGGCATTTTGTTAGGTGAAGGGTATCATTTCGATCTGACCCGCCCTGGGATTGGCTTGTACGGAGGGTCGCCCGATCCGCAGGCTCCGGCAGGGTTTACGCCAGTCGCACGCTGGCTTGGGTCGGTACTGCAAGTTCGCCAACTCCCGGCAGGTGTACCGGTTGGGTACGGTGGGACGTATCAAACCAGTCAGGAACAGACCATCGTGACACTTTCAACTGGTTACGCAGACGGTTATTTGCGGAATTTAGGTAATCGTGCCTGTGTGGCAATCAACGGTCGTCTGGCACCCGTTGTGGGTCGTGTCAGCATGGATTTGTTGACGGTCGATGTCACCGAGCTGGTTGGTGATGGGCTTCAGATTCAGCGAGGTGACTGGTTGGAGCTGATGGGTAGCGCTGTGACCGTGGACCGTTTGGCGGGTGACAGTGATACCATTGGCTATGAAATTTTGACTCGACTTGGATCGCGACTTGAACGTCAGGTCGTCGGTTGAGTGACGCAAGGACTTCAGGTTGAATCTGCTCTATCTAGATGCGAGCCGCGATCGGTTGTCGATCGGGTGTGCAACAGCCACACAGTGGGTGGTTCGAGAGAACATTGTTGGCCGCCATGATGCTGTTTTGCTCAATGCGTTAAACAGCGTCTGTCAGGAGGCGTCAATTACTCTAGACACGCTCGAGGGAGTTGTGGTGGTCAATGGGCCAGGAAGTTTCACGGGTTTACGCATTGCGGTTTCAGCAATTCACGCCCTAGACGCAGTCAATTCGTGTCGTGCCTTGCCTGTCGATCAGCTGTCACTGCTGGCAGCGGCCTCGAAACGACCGACGGAGGCTGTGTTGGATGCGCGCATGCAGGATGCCTATATTGGGCGCTCTCTGGGTGCAACTGGTTTGTATCAGGAGCTTGCAATCGTACCCTTGGATAGCCTAAATCAAGGTGCTGGCCGGATCTGCCATCGCGACGATGCAGAACGGTTTCCTCTGGCCGTTTCGGTGACCCCAAGCCTTGAAACATTGCGTGAATTGGCGGCTCGTCAACCTGACTCCGCGTGGATTCCGGCACAACAACTCACCCCGCGTTATATCCGCAACACAGTCTCGTGGAAGCCGCTCTCAGAGCAGCCATCAAAATTATATGAGCGTTGAGTACGCCTTCTTTCTGGCTTTGATCCAAGGCCTGACCGAATTCTTGCCGATCTCAAGTTCCGCGCATTTAATCTTGCCCTCAGCGCTGTTTGGTTGGGCTGATCAGGGCTTGGCCTTTGACGTGGCTGTGCACGTCGGCTCATTGGGTGCTGTGTGCCTGAGTTTACGTATCGAGTGTGAGCGCATTGCGCGCGGCATGCTTTGCGGCTTTGGGCATCGCTACCCTCGGCATGCCAAGTTGGGATGGATGGTTGCGGTGGCCACGATTCCTGCTGTCATCATTGGGCTTTTTGCGAAAGATCTGATTGAAGGGCGATTGCGTGCGGATTGGGTGATCGCCACCACCACCTTGGTGTTTGGGCTGTTGTTGTGGTGGGCGCACTACCAACGGGGAACCAAAGGGTTTGCCAGCATTGGTTTCCGGCAAGCGCTGTTGCTGGGATTTGCGCAGGCTTTGGCGTTAGTTCCGGGGACCTCACGCTCAGGCATCACACTGACGGCGGGATTGTGGCTTGGTTTATCGCGTCGGATTGCTGCCAAATTTTCGTTTTTGATGTCGATCCCGATTATTTTGGGTGCCGGTTTGGTGAAGATCAAAGATTTGTTGGAAAGCACAGATCCGGTGGCTTGGGATCTTGTGGCGCTCGGTGTGGTGGTGAGCTTTGTGTCAGCCTATCTGTGCATCCGTGTGTTTCTCGCTTGGATTAACCGCGTTGGATTACTGCCGTTCGTTTGGTACCGCTTGGCTTTGGCGGCAGTCCTTTTCGCTGTGATTGGCAGTTCCTGACCAAGAGTACGATAGGGCGTTCAGGCGATGTCTGTGGGCTACGCTCTCATGATTGAGAGAAGGAGCCTTTGATGTCGATCCCCCTGGCCTTTGTATCCCCCCAAACCTTGTTACTTGAGTCGTTTCGACAGGCGTTGTCCGGTGCCGACTTTCAGGTGCGTTTGATGCCATTTCAAGGGCAATTTGCCGACATGGAACTCATCGAGTCGCGTCCGCGTATTGTCGTACTCGACTCAGCCTGTGAGGGCGGTACACCGATGGTCTGGATTGATCGCCTGAAAGTGGCACTGCCTGATACACGGGTCCTGGTCTATCTGCGACAGGTGCGTGGGACAGAGTGTCAGACACTCCTATCTGTCGGCGCCAAAGGACTCGCTGATCAGCGAATCTCTGGCACTGAGGTCCTCGCAGGCATCCGTCGAATGTTACGTGGTGAGGTGTACCTCTCACCGCGGGTGGCTCAGGCGATTGCGTTGTGCCGTCTTGGCCAGACCAATCCGTTTCAAAGCCTTTCGCCTCGGGAACTCACGGTCTGTGATTTAGTTGTGGAAGGCAGTCGGGCGCCTGAGATCGCTCGCAATCTCGCGGTTTCGCCCAAGACAGTGAATACATATCGCTACCGGATTTTTGAGAAATTGGGGATTTCATCGGATGTCCAATTAACACATCTGGCATACCAGCACGGCTTGAAGGGGTTAGAATCCCCCGATGGCCGATTTTGATCCACAACGCTTTTTAAAAAACCTCACAGTCCGTCCTGGGGTGTATCGCATGCTCGATGCACAGGGGCGGATTTTGTATGTGGGTAAGGCAAAGAATCTGAAAGCGCGTGTGTCGAGTTATTTTCGGGGCACAGGCTTAGCCAGCAAGACACTCGCCATGGTGTCGAAGATTGCAGATGTCGAAATTACGGTCACGCGAAGCGATATTGAAGCGCTGTTGCTTGAGCAGAATCTCATCAAAGATCAGCGCCCACCGTACAATATTCTGTTACGCGACGATAAGTCCTATCCGTACATTTACATGAATACCGAGCATGCCTATCCGGGCCTGTTTTATCGGCGTGGGAATCGGCAAAGTCGAGGCAAAACATTTGGTCCCTTCCCCTCATCTGGGGCCGTGAAGTCAACGCTCAACTTGATCCAAAAAACGTTTCAAATTCGCCAGTGCGAGGAGAGCGTCTTTCAGAATCGCAGTCGTCCCTGTCTTCAGTACCAAATTGAACGGTGCAGTGCGCCTTGTGTCGGATACATCTCAGCGGACGACTACGCTGAGGATTTGGAGCACACGCGGCTGTTCTTAGAGGGACGGAGTCAAGAGCTGGTCAAAACCCTTCAATCAAAGATGGATGAGGCGGCGGGCTTACTTGAGTTTGAAAAAGCGGCTCGTCATCGCAACACGATTTCGAGAATTCGGCGGATTCAGTCAGAACAAGCGATGGAGAGTGATTCCCAGGACCTTGATGCGTTGGCAGTGACAGAAGCCTCAGGTGGCCTCTGTGTCGCGGTCTTGAGTGTGCGCGGTGGGCGCGTGCTCGGGGTGAATAGCCAGTTTCCAGACATCGGCCTCGCGGACAGTCCTGCTGAGGTGCTCGAAGCCTTTATCCCGCAGTATTATCTGGCGGCCAACCGCTCAGTGCCTGCTGAGTTGATTGTGTCGCATGCCATTGCCGACGAGAGCTTGGTTGCGGCGGCCTTGAGTCAATCGGCAGGCCACAAGGTTCGCGTGGCGCATGCGGTCCGAGGCCTCCGCCAGCAGTTTTTGGATCTCGCCAAAACCAATGCGGAGCAGTCGCTTGGGTTGAAGCTGGCGACGCGAGATGGGCAGGCTAAACGGCTTCTGGATCTGGCCGAGCGATTTCAGTTGGATCAACCTGAGCGGATTGAATGTTTCGATATCAGTCACACCAGTGGTGAGGCAACTGTCGCCAGCTGCGTGGTGTTCGATGCGGCCGGTCCACTGAAAAGTGATTATCGGATTTTTAACATCACTGACGTGAAAGCGGGTGATGATTATGCGGCCATGCGCCAGGCGCTTACCCGCAGATATCGCCGTGTGAAAGCCGGTGAGATCAAGCTGCCAGACATTTTGATCATTGATGGTGGAAAAGGGCAGCTTGCGGAGGCGCAGGGAATCTTAAATGAGCTTGGTGTGCATGGGGTGTTTTTACTGGGGATTTCCAAAGGGCCCACTCGAAAGGCTGGATTTGAACTCTTGCATCGAGCGGATACAGATGAAGAATTGGTGTTGCCACCGACCGCGCCCGCTTTGCATCTGATTCAGCATATCCGCGACGAGGCGCATCGCTTTGCCATCACGAAGCACCGACAAGCCCGTGGCAAGGCGCGCTCTGAAAGTCCGCTCGAAGGTATTGCGGGCATTGGTCCAAAGCGGCGACAAGCGTTGCTACGCCACTTTGGGGGGTTACAAGAGCTTGCGAAGGCCAGTATCGCTGACATCGCCAAAGTGCAGGGAATGAGTCAACAATCCGCAGAATTGGTGTACTCTGCGTTGCATGCAGAGTGAGTGATCTGAGTGAACCTACCAAATATTCTGACAGTGTTGCGTGTGCTTTTGATCCCCATTCTGGTGGCGGCCTGGTTCCTTCCGATGAAGTTCGCGGGACAACTGACAGCGGGTATTTTTTTGCTCGCCGCCATCACAGACTGGCTCGATGGATGGCTTGCGCGGCGTTGGCAGCAGGAGTCCGCCTTTGGCGCTTTTCTAGACCCAGTGGCTGATAAGTTGATGGTTGCCGCAGCACTCGTCTTGTTGGTCGATGCCTTCGATTCCGCCTGGGTGACCCTGGCTGCCATGATCATCATCGGCCGGGAAATCGTCGTGTCTGCGCTCCGAGAGTGGATGTCTGAGATCGGTCAACGTGCGCAAGTTGCCGTGTCTTGGCTTGGCAAGCTGAAAACCACGGCGCAAATGGTGGCGATTATCCTTTGCTTGGCGTTGCCTGTGCGCGTTGATCTGTTGCATCCGGGTTTGTGGGCACTCGGCTTGGCGGCGGCACTGACCCTTTGGTCGATGTGGAGTTACCTCCGCGCGGCCTGGCCACATTTGCAACCCAATGATTTATAAGTAAACGGTAGTCGGATCATCATCTTACTGGTATAACGAAACCCCTTGAATTAGTAGAGATCTAGGATGCGATCGATTACATGGGTGCTGTGTGGATGTGTGATGATGGTGGGCTGTTCGAGTGTCAGTCATCAAACCGCGCGTGACTTATCCTCGTTAGACGTTGCCAGTGCCGGAGAGCCTTGCGCGAAGGCCGTCAAAACCGCTGAGGTACAGAACGAGATCAAATGGGGCCGCATTGTGGCGACGCCCATTTTAACCGTCGCGTCTGCTGGCTTGTTACCTGTGCTTGTCGGTGCCAACGCGGCGCTTGATTATTCCGATCGGAAAAATGCCTCAACGATGCGTGAAGCCTGTGGCTATGCGCCGATCGATCAACAAACGATTCTCGCTGATGTGGCCACCAATGCTGGCATCAGTATGGGTCTCGGGGCGGTGGATCTCGGTATGGGATCAGACGTCTCCTCAATTCAAGAGACATTTTCCTCAGGTGGTTCGAACTGAGCAGGTGCCAATCTGCTCGCAAACCAGTATACTCCGCGCCCTGAATCTGCCTTCGACGACACACATGCCGGTGTGATGGAATTGGTAGACATACCGGACTTAAAATCCGGAGAGGGAAACCTCGTGCCGGTTCGAGTCCGGCCACCGGCACCATCACAGCCTCTTCAGACTTTAGGCTCTACTCTATGAAGGTAGATGGAGCGATCCTCACGAGACACAATTGACCACGCCATTTCATCCGCATTGGATCTGTGCGGGTGTTCTGTGGTTCGGTTATAGCGAAAAAAAACCGCTGCAGATGCAGCGGTTGGTGTCGCTTAAGGCCTCTTGCCTTTATTGCCCTTCCATGGAGCACACCGATGTTGCAGATCCCCCACAGACCATTCGACCGATGTAAGCACACCTGAAAGCCCTTTAGGCCTGTTCAATTTACGATGCATTATGGTCTTATGGAAGTGTCTTAAGTGATTAAATAGTTGAAAAATAAATATTTTTTGTATTAATAAAACGGCATCGTAACTGAATAACGTCTGGGTCTGATGCCTGACGAATTAATTCGGTAATCAGTTTCGAAGCCGACTATTTCTCATCAGATTTCAGTTGTTCGGTCAATGACGTCACGATCGCACGCGCGTGCTCTTCAGGTAAATTGAACTCCTTGCGCAATCGCTCAATATGCGCTGCTTCGTCGTGGCTAATGACGCCGTCAGCGAGCGCTTTACCAACTTCTGCTTCAAAGATTGCTCTCCGTTTCGACAGCTGATTGGAAAATGCACTACCCACAATTCCAGTAAGCAAGGCGACAGAGCACACGCCCATCAATGCGGTCGCTGAACCAATGAGCTTTCCAAGTGGTGTGATGGGGGACACATCGCCGTATCCGACTGTTGTTAGTGTGATCAGGGCCCACCACATTGCGTCTGGAATGGAACCAAATGCATCTGGTTGTACGTCGTTTTCTGCAACGTATAGCGTTGTACTGGCAAGGAATAGCGCGATTGCGAATAGGTAGAGGGCTGCTCCAAATGACCTTCGCTCTTCATAGATGGCGGAGACTAAATCCTCCAATGCAGACGAGTAATGGCTAATTTTGAGTAGTCGGACCATGCGGATCGCGCGCAGCCAGCGCAGATCCGCGCCAGGGATCAGCCATTGTAAAAGGCTTGGTATGATCGCGAGCAAATCCACTAATCCCGTGAAACTAAAGACATAGGCCATTCTTTTGTTTGCAGCTCCTTTCCCTGGCAGATCCTTGCGAGCTGGGGCAGACCAGAGCCGTAATACGTATTCAATTGTGAAGACAATGACTGAGAACAATTCAAAAGCCGTAAAATAAGTCGCGAACCGGCTATTCAGGGAATCCAAGGATTCCAAAATGATGGCTATTAGGTTTGCGAGTATCAGCATCGCGAGTGCGAAGTCGATGCGCCGGCTGATGGTGTCGCCCTTACGTCCTTTGTTAAGCAATTCTGAGATCCGTTGTTGCGTCACCATGATGCTCTATCCATATGAATATCTGATATTTGAAGACCGCCTTGAACACACAGTATATTGCTTTCTCGCGTCGACAGTCTGTGTGTCATTGTCGTCGAGACGCAAGTGTTGTTCCGGACCGAAAACTCGTTTAAGTTATATGCATATAACAATAGAAAACATCAAGCTGAGCACCGGAGGGCTTATTTTGATTTGGACAAAAGCCATTGTGGCAGGGGCCTTAAGCTTCCTGCCGGCACTTGGGCTCGCAGTTGATGTGGAGCGTGGTGCTAAGTTATTTGTTCAGTGTCAATCGTGTCACGCGATAGGGCCAGGCGCCGATCACAAGGTGGGTCCACATCTTAACGAGCTGTTTGGTCGGAAGGCTGGAAGTGTTGAAGGGTTTACGTACTCGGATGGACTGCAGTCGGCAGGAATCGATGGGCTCGTTTGGGATGTTGAACATCTGGATGCATATATTAAAAATCCTGTAGCCCTTGTGACAGGTACAAACATGATGTTCGGTGGCGTGTCAGATCAGACAGACCGAGCCGATCTCATCGCGTTTCTACGCGCGTATAGTGTAAACCCACGCGATATTCCTGAATCATTGCCTTCGATGGCTCCTTCAGATCCAGATGTGGATCCAGCGCTGCTTGCGATCAAAGGTGATGCCGAATATGGGGAGTATCTCAGCAGTGAATGTATTACTTGCCATCAGTCGGATGGATCAGACCAGGGTATCCCGTCGATTACGGGGTGGCCCGAAAAGCAATTTGTGACCGTGATGCATGCGTATAAAAGTAAGGCGCGACCACATCCGGTGATGCAAATGATGGCTGCAAATTTGGCCGATGAGGAAATCGCGGCCCTAGCCGCTTATTTTAAAGATAAAAAATAAAAGGAGTTGAGTTATGGTCAATCGTCGATCCTTCTTGAAGGGAGCTGTGGCCGGCGTGGCATTAGCGAGTGCCGCGCCTTCTGTTATCGGGCAAGCCAAGCCGCGAGTCGTTGTGATCGGCGGTGGTGCCGGCGGTGCAACCGCTGCGCGATATCTGGCAAAGGATTCGAAAGGCGCACTGGATGTTGTGCTGATCGAGCCCACCCGGACGTACTATACGTGTTTCTTTTCCAACCTCTACGTTGGTGGGTTCCGTGATTTCTCCTCTATCGGCCACACCTACGGCAAGCTGGCAAGCGATTATGGTGTGACCGTGATCCATGATTGGGCTGCGGGAATTGATATGGACTACAAGACCATTGCGCTCGCATCGGGCTCAAAGGTCACATACGACCGCTTAGTCGTCGCCCCTGGCATTGATTTCCGCTATGACACGACGCCTGGTTATGGTGCCGAGTCCACGGGCCGTATGCCACACGCGTGGAAAGGTGGCTCCCAGACCCAACTGCTCAAAGCGCAGATCGATGGGATGCGCCAAGGTGGTACCTTCGTAATGGTCGCACCACCGAATCCGTATCGTTGCCCTCCAGGGCCGTATGAGCGGGTATCAATGGTCGCTCACACCTTGAAGCAAACCAATCCAACAGCGAAGATCATCGTTCTTGATCCGAAGGAGAAGTTCTCCAAGCAAGGTCTCTTCCAAGAGGGTTGGGAGCGTCACTACAACGGCATGGTGGAGTGGATTCCTGCGTCTTTCCATGGCGGAGTGAAGCGGATCGATGCGAATGCAATGACGATCGAGACTGAAGCCGATACGTTCAAGGCAGACGCCGCAAATATCATCCCGGGCCAACGCGCTGGAAACATCGCTGTGTCAGCTGGTTTGACCAACGACAAGGGATTCTGTCCAATTAATGCAGAAACTATGCAATCTGCAGTCAATAGCGACGTTTACGTTCTGGGTGATGCGACGATTGCGGGCGATATGCCCAAATCTGGATTCTCTGCGAACTCGCAAGCAAAGGTCGCTGCAATGTCGATCCGAGGTGATTTAACTGGATCTCGTGTGTTTAAACCAAAATACTCGAACACGTGCTGGTCACTTATTGCAACCGAAGATGGCGTGAAAGTCGGTGCGAGCTATGAAGCAAGCGAAGGCAAGATTGCGAAAACGACTGGTTTCATTTCTCAAGTTGGAGAAGACGCCGACTTACGGAAAAAGACCTACGAAGAGTCGATTGGTTGGTACAACGGTATCGTCAGCGATATGTTTGGCTGATACTCGCTATGGGGGCTACCATCGGTGGCCCCCATCGTTTTGCTCTCAAATCACTGAGATGTCCTTTTGAACAAAGTTACAACGGTTGCCACAATCGCCCCGCGTAGGTAATATCTGCGCCCCACCTTCGGCGCGTTGGCAGAGTGGTTATGCAGCGGATTGCAAATCCGTG
>CAZVNX010000023.1:0-17047 GCA_964628665.1 uncultured Pseudomonadales bacterium
AATTGAAATACCGCTGGTCACCGAATTGACGGTTAATTTCTTTGGTCATCAAGGCTGCGACTTGGTCACCAGACAATGCGGCATTTTCTGGGGCTGTCAGCGCGGACAAGTCAATCGTTAGTGCAGACGTCGCGTTAACGTCGTTTGGATCCTCATCGATCGTTAGGTCAAAGGCATTAGTGAGTACCGGTGCCTTGACGCCATCAATCGATTGGCCCGTATCGTTGCTTGTTGAGAGGGCCGTCGTTCCGGATGACAACAGGCCTGTCGTGCCAGAGGGAAGCACAGTGGTCTTGGCCTTAAAATTCGTTCCATCGCGTTTTGTGATGACTATGTCGTTTGCACTTGTTGTAGAAACTTGAACTTCATAGTCTGTTGCAGCCGATGAAACATGCAGTGCCGCAACGATCTCGGCAACCGTTGCATCCGCACCTAGCTTAACGCCATTGGTTGTGAGATCAGTCGGTGTGGTTGTCAATTCGGGACTACTGCTATCAATGTTCTCATGAACTGCAGCATCACCGGATAGATTCATTGTTCCGCCCGACGCTATTTGGAAGTTCGTTCCATCTGCGCGGGTAATTCGGATCTTCGAAACATCCACCGTGGAGTCAGGATCAAAGCCATCAACTGCAGAAAAGGTATAGTCAGTCCCAGACGCCGCTGTATTTAAGTCGGCGATTAGGGAGGTTATCGTTTCGCCAGTGGAAATCGTGACCGAAATCGGGGTGGCTGATGCCTCACCAACGCCAGTCAAATCCAAGGCAAAGATGTTTCCAGCAACTAGATCAGCCGAATTCAGCACACTGATATCTGCATACGCTGGCTGAGTTGTTGTTAGGGTGACGACATTACTGTCGGCGTCCGTTAGTTGAAGCGAGATCTTATCGCCGGCGGCAATATTCCCAATTTGCGCCTCAGCCACGGTTAGGGTCTGTGACGCCATGGTCGGCGCAAACTGCACGCCCTCTTCATCGCTCAAATACGGTTTATCCACCTGCCCACTGCGTGCCGTTGCGGGGACTGAAACCGAAGGATCTGACAGATCATCGAGGTTGTACTTCTGAAATACTAAGTTGTCGTTCAATACAACCGGCAACTCATCTTCTGGGACGATGTTGCCGTATTTATCAACAAACAAAGGCCGACCGTCCTGCGTGGTCGCCTGACCCAGAGCGGGAGTAATTTCTTGTCCATCCAAAACAACGTGTGTTTGCCATTTGTTGAACGGCTCTTCTGAGCTCGCCACTTCGATCCGGCGGTAATAGAAGGTCAACAAGAAGTCGTTACCGTTTTCATCAAAGATCGTAATCGCAGCAGACTTAGCAAAGGTTGATGGGTCTTCTGGATTAAACGGTTTAATTTGTTCTAGGTTGTTTTCATCAACCGTCGTTAATGGCAAAGATTCTGCTGGGAAGTTGATTGCGAAATCGATGTTTGATGTTGCAATCGCCTGACCCACTGTGCGTGGTGCGATCGTCAACGGAATCAATTCCGCTTTAAAGTCCGCTTTACCGAGGGAGTCGACCGATGCGACTTTCAGGAACTGACCGGCCGAGTTCACCACCGTATTCTGCTCAT
The DNA here is from genome assembly GCA_964628665.1 of uncultured Pseudomonadales bacterium. Classification (GTDB taxonomy): domain Bacteria; phylum Pseudomonadota; class Gammaproteobacteria; order Pseudomonadales; family Litorivicinaceae; genus HIMB30. The sequence continues at coordinate 1,582 of CAZVNX010000023.1, forward strand.
CGAGCAAAAAGGATCCATTCCGTGTGAAGAGATCCTGGCCGTCCGCAGAGCGCAGTGGGAAGAAGCCTTCACCTGTCACCGCCAAATCGAGCGAGTTTCCTGAGAGCTCGATGTTGCCCTGTGAGAATTCCTGAGTGACCTGCTTCAAGGCCGTACCCTGACCGACCACAGTCGATGCCTTCTGCAACGGGCTGGTCGCGAAAATATCACCGAAGTCGGAGCGTGACCGCTTAAATCCGGTCGTCCCGGCGTTGGCGATGTTGTTGGATGTTACTGACAACTGCGTAGTTGCCGCATTCAGACCAGTCAACGAGGTAAAGAACGACATGGATTATTCTCCGTTTGATGCATCAGTTGAAGGAGTGGTCACCCTTTCTACGGGCTGACCTAAGCGGCTAATCTGCGAAATGGGCAGCGACCCGCCTCCTTGAAGGTTCAAATTCAAATCTGAGTTCAGCGAATCCCAAGACACGGTATCCACTTTCGAATAGGTATAAGGCGCTACTGTCTCGGAGGCGCCGGCACGATTCACCGTTGCGCGGATGGTGTAAGTGCCTGCAGGCACCGCCGTGCCATCAGCCTGGCGTCCATCCCAGTTCGCCGTCATGACGCCCGAGCTCTGTGGGCCGACGACGATCGAACGGAGCAGTGCTCCAGACACCGGATCGTAAATCCCAAGATCCACTTGATCGGCGCCAAATGGCAGATCCACTTCGATCTGGCTTGGGTTTTGTCCATCGGTGGTAATACGACCTGTAGGCGCAAATACTGACTTTCCAACCAAGTTGGCGCCCGCCAAGATGCGATCCGAACGCATCACATCCGACATCCCATCCAAGCTCGTCGACATGTTGGTAATACCTTCCAACTGCGAGAACTGGGCTAACTGCGCAACAAAATCCTCGTTTTTCATTGGATCTAAGGGATTCTGATTCTGTAGCTGTGTCGTCAACAACGTTAAGAATGCGTTACGGTCCAAATCATCTTCACCGGCCTCTTTGATCAGCTGTGATTCGTCGTATTCCTGCTTCGTCACGATGCCGGCATTTGCAAAAGAAAAATCTGTGTTCATCATCACGCCTTCGTAATATCCAGTGTCCGCATCATCAGCTGACGCGCTGTAGTCACCACTTCCACGTTGTTCTGATAGGAACGGGACGCAGCCATCATTTCGACCATTTCGGTCACCTCATTGACGTTCGATAGGAACACGAAGCCATCTTTATCGGCCTCAGGGTTACCGGGGTCATGAACTTTCCGCACAGGCGAGGTGTCATCAACAATTTCATTGACCTTCACGCCACCTAAGGCATCAAACCCGCGATTCACATCCGCCTGCTCGACCAGTGCCTTAAACACCGGACGCTTGGCGCGGTAGGCCTCAGCCTCAGTGGGCGACACGGTGCCGGCGTTTGCCAAGTTCGACGCCGTGGTGTTCATCCGAATCACCTGTGCGTTCAATGCCGTACCGGCAATTCCAAAAATGTTCTTAATCATGGCTCTCTTCCTTATTCACCCCTGAGGGCTTTTCGGATTCCGCTCACACGGCTTTCCAAGAAACGAAGCGTGGCTTGGTAGTCCGCCGCCGCTTCACCGTATTTCGCTTGTTCCACGCTGATTTCCACCGTGTTGCCATCCACTGCGGCGTTGTATGGCACGCGGTAGACGACACCACCTGGGTTCTCCATTTCGCCTGTGGCAAAGTGACGCGTATTGGTCGCAGCCATCGACGCTGGATTTTCAGCGGCTAAAATCTTCTTAAAATCGAGGTCACGTGCCTTAAAGTGCGGCGTATCGGCGTTCGCGATATTTCCAGCGATCATTTCCATCCGCCGGTTCTTCACGCTCAACGCTTGTTCGTGTATCCCAAATGGGTTTTCGAGCAATTTCATGCCTGCCTCTCAAGTTCTCTGTTCTGCATCCGATTTCACTGATGACGGATACATGACACTTCCGAGCTCGTAGAAGCAATCGCTATGCCAACCCACTAAACCGCGCCAGAACTGGCAAGGTCTGTTGCCGACGGCAATCAAGGACCGTGTGGTGTGGCAAGATTTTTCCAGTTTGCAAAGCCATCAGGCTCGCCCATACTGAGACCATGTGGAAAAACATTCTGTATCACATACTGTTACTGACCTTTGGCGGAGTCGCATTCGCTGAAGAACCGGTCGATCCCCTCACACAAGTCGTTCAAGAAGCCACAAACTGGATCGCACAAGACCAAGGGATTGATCCCGCTGACATTGATGTCAGACCGCCAGACCGTCGTGCCGCGATTGCGTCGTGCCACACTGACCTTCTGTTTGCATGGCCGTTTCAAAGCAATACTCGGACGCTTGAAGTCAGCTGCGCGAACCCAGCATGGCGTTACTTTTTGCAAGTGCGGTCCGAGCCGCAGGTCACAGTTATTACCGTCACGACAGACCGCGCCAAGGGACATGTCCTGAATCGAGAGGATTTGATAGAGATCCGGATGCGAGAAGCACCAGAAGACCGCATCCGCACGATCGAGGCGCTGGTTGGTCAAACGCTCGCGCGTGATTTCGCCACAGGCGATCCGATTCGACCCCAAGATATCGCGACCGAGGCCATGCAATTTACGACGCTACGCGCCTATGAGCAGGGTGAGGTCGTTGATCGAATGGACGTGTTTTTCGAATCCACGAATCGTCCGCGCGCAGGCAGCCTCACGCAATGGCCAGAAGGCACGGTAGTTGCCAACCGACCACTCACCGCCGAGACCCTCTTGAGTCCATCCGATCTTGAGGCGGCCGTTCATGTGGTGGTCACTCAAGACAACATTGTTCGAAATCAGGTGATCACATCCTCCATGGTCGCGATTGAGACACGTCCGGAACGCCAGGTGCGTGGCACGCCCTTAAGGCGGCCCGAAGAAGCCATTGGCTTTGAAGCGACGCGTACGCTCAGGATTGGCACCATCTTGGGCGCATCCGATCTGAGGGCCGCCGACCTCATCCGAAAGGGTGAGAACGTCACACTGACAATTACACGTGGAGCATTGACGATTTCGGTCGATACAGTAGCCATGGAAGATGCCAAGCTTGGGGAACAGGTGTTATTGCAAAACAGTGACTCTGGCAAAGAGATCCGCGGCATTGTGACCGGTCGTCATCAAGCCAAGGGGCTTTAAACCGACGGCTCGAAACTTTTTTGTAAAAAGTGTTAAAGTTTTCGAAATGCAGTCCGATTCTATGTTTGTAGTAGAATTTTTCCGCAAGGTGAGGAGACGGAAATGGCAGATGGAATCTTAGGCGTTGGTGGTCGTCCGCTTTCGTCAATCAAGCCGGGAGATGTCAAAAATCCCGCAACAGAAACGCGCCCTTCAGACGCTGAAGCAACGCCAAGCAATGTCGTGCCCATGCGCGAAGACCGTGTGGAGTTGAGTGCGGAAGCCACGCAAGAACTAAATCGTGCCGGATTTGATGCCGACAAAGTTGAGCGGATCAAGCAAGCACTCGCTGACGGCAACTATCCAGTCGATGCCCGTCGGATCGCCGAAGGCTTTAGAGACTTCGAAAAACTCTTGTAAGGAGGCCCATGCCACTGCCCGATCTGCAGGCCATCCTGGCGTCTGTAAAACGCTTGGACTCGCTCCTCACCGATGAGTTCGACGCGTTAAAGACCCAGCGACTCGATGCATTCGAGTCCCTGCAGCAAGAGAAAGTGGTATTGCTCCAAACCCTCGCGAATAGCGGAGTTCTGAATAATCCCGGAGAGCCTGCAGATGCAGACACACTGAAGGCACTCCTTGCCGACCCGCTCTGGGCTGACATCACCGATCTGCTTGAAACCTGCAAGCGAAGTCATCAACGAAACGAACTCTTAATCTCCAAGCAGCTCGATGCCATCAAAGGTGCACTCGCGACACTGCAAAACCAAGATCCTAACGGCACACTTGAGCTCTACACCAAACTTGGACGTGTTAAATCATCGCGACGTTCGATACTCTCTGGGGATGCATAGCACCTCAACACACAAAACAGATTTGAAAAGACCGCGACTGTCGCTCGCGATCTCCGGAATGCTTCTGCTCGTTGCACTACTCAATCTGTTTCAAACCTCGCTTGACCAATGGGACCCACGCCCGGAAGTGGCCTGTGATAACGGTGAGGTAGTGCATCGCACCGCTGAGGTCAATGCGGATCGAGTTAACATACGGGATCTGCCGACGGTCTTCTCCAACGTGCTGGGGCAAAAGAATAGACCGGATCTGGTCACTGTGGTGTGCGAATTCGGTGTGTGGTCACGCGCGCATCTTCCCGAGTTTGGCCCGGAAACCTGGGTGTCGTCAGGCCTCATTACACTCACCCCCGATCAGCCGCTCGCGGTTCGGATGAAAATCGTTTACCTGATGCTCTTGTTTGTGGGATTGAGCGGTCTTCTGATCAGTCTTTATCGACCACACTGGATCGCAAACACCTCAGATCTACTGATGCAGACACAAAACCTGCCGCCACATGCGCGACCACTGATTTCAGTGACACCACAATACCACCCAGCACGAGATGCACCGCAAAGCGGCCGTTGATTCTTACAACCAGACCTTACTTAAAACATCGCATAAAAAACGTACGCCGTAACTAGGCGGCTTTTCAGATTTCGTGAGGGCCATGAATTAAAACACAAAGCTGGATTATTTCGGATGATGAGCTCAAACAGGAGTCAGTTATTAAGTAAGACTTAATAACTGCCAAAACAAACCCCCACTACCGCAGAAAGTTAAGCATTCAGACCATCAACATGATTCAGATCCGCCCTAGACTGTCACACCACGAGCGGCCAACTATTAAGTTCTACTTAATAGTTCAAATGTTGACCAGAGGGATTAAACATTGATCAACCCCAAAAATCTGTTACCAGTTCATCGAGACAGAAAATCCCAGACAGCACTGACGAACGACTCACAAGACCAGTGTGATAAAAATCAATTAACGTTTGGTCTCGTCCGGTGACAAACCTTTCATCCAATACGCCCACGACAACATCACCGCCACCGCGTGATACAGCTCTTCCGGAATCTCTTCGGACAAACCCACTTGCGACAAGGCCGCGACCAACTGTGGATCTTCGGCAATAAAGATTCCGTGCTTCTTGGCCTCAGCAATGATGTCGAACGCCACCTCTTCGGACCCTCGCGCCAACACCGTTGGCGCGGCTTGTTGGCCGTACTCCAATGCGACCGCTTCTTTCATGGGACGTTTCATGCTTCAAGATCCATGTGTGGCGCACCCTGACTGAGGTCTCGGTGACCCGGTCTCGGCACATCAAAAATATGCATGGTCTTCACCGTCAGCCCGTGTTCAGACAAGGCTTCCTCCAAATCCATTTTGGCACTGCGTGCAAGCTTTGCTGTTTGGCTATCAGCAGCCCATAAGGTGAGTTCGACCTGTTTCGACTCAAACACGGATTTCAGCCACACCTCACCTAAGTGCTCAAGCGAAGTATGTAAATTCACCACCCAAAGGTGCCTGCGGGCTTCGCCCTCCCCCACTTCTTCACGCTCGAAAAGAAGTTCCACCGGCGGCTGATCCCGAAACAACAACAATGCACTCATACCGGACTCTCGGGTGCCCTGCTGCGGGAGCGCTTCGAGTTGCAGGCTTTCCAATTCACTGACCAACTCACCGATCCGGGTGGTTAATTCGGACTGGCTCGGTAAAAGTCTCAGCATCTGTCGAAGCCAAGGCTTCAACATCCCACCTTGCAAACTGACACCGTTTAGCAGCGATTTCTCATTCGCGAGCCCGCCAAACTTCAGCGCTGAGGCAATCTGTGCGCCTGTGAGTTGCGTCGAGAGCAGTCGTTGTGAGGCCAGTAATTGCGCCTCTTTGGGGAGTCCGACCTGTGTCAGCTGACGCTCCATGCCATTGGGTGCAAACAAGCTCTGGGTTTGCGGACGCACGCCGGTTTTGGTGATCACTTGGGCAAGCGCTGCCGACAAACCCGATACGGCTGCCGCCTGTCCGGCCTGTGGCTGACTGGCCACTTGAGCGGTGAGTTGCGGTGCAAGCGCCAATCCCTGGGGGGTCTGCACCACCCGAAGAGCGACAGGGCCTTCAGCCAGTTTGGCATTGGCGGGCAGTGGTAATTGATGCTGACCGAGCTGCAAGCCCATCTTGTCGCCACTGGATGACACCATGGCCTGAACCACCTGACCCGCCTTCAATCCGAGCTCATTGGCAATCGGCTGACGGATGGGCACCTGGCTCGGTAATGCATCCGGCGCGACAGGGCGTGGAATCGCCGGTGACACATCTGGAATCAGCATGGGTTTTCCTCCACCGATGGCCTCAATCGACCGCGCCACTGCCTGCGCCAACTGCGCGGGCGTGTTAGTTTGAAACTCTACCGGTTCTGTTTGACTCGGTCCAAATACAATCGGTCGACTGGCATGCAACAGGTGATTCGCTTGATCCCGATTGATCTGCGCCATGGCAGCCACCACAGGTGGTAAGGACTGTGTCGTCCCGGCTGGTGCTTTCGCCGTGCCTGACTCGATCACGGCACCCTTCAGTTGCCCTTCTAAAATCACCTGTGTCATGTGACTGCCAGCGGCACCACTCTGAACCGCCGATGCCACTTGCCCTGTTAAGCGGACAAGACCCTCTGCCGTGACCTGAACGGATAGCTGCACCCGCGGGGTATGCTCAAGTAATCGGATGAGTTCTGGATGGCTTGGTAAGACTTGTGTGACCGCACCTTGGGCCGTTTGCCACTGAAGGACAGGCAACCGACTCTCAGGATCCAGACGCAACACCGCCGACTGCGCGGGCTTCGATTGAATCTGTAACGCCGCCTCGTCAGTTAACTGCACCTTCAACAGGTGCGATGTCGCGGTGGCCGTTCGATCGAGGCGAACACCGCCGGGTGCCGCCAGATCCATCTTAGGGGAACCGAACCCAACCGGCTTTCTCGTCTGAAATGTCTTTTTTCAGACGACCAGGGGTCTCCTTGAAAATCACTTGCCTCAGATGCTCGACATCAGGGACTTGCAACACGGCGCCTGCGTACAACCAGTTTGGGTTGTTACGCCGAAAGGCATGTGGATTGGCTTTTACAAACGCTTGCTGCAGGACCTGTTTTTGTAGCGGTGAATTCGGTGCCAAACGACGAATCACCATGTCCAAGGTTTCACCACGGCGCACCCGATACGTGCCCGATGTAGGAATCGCACCGGCGGGAACGGTCTGCTTGACCGCTTTACCACCCTTGGTGGTGACAGCTGCAGCGCCAGGCACAGGCACCTTGATGACTTCGAGCTGCACCGAATCAATGTCTTTCAGCAGCCGCTTGACTGCTTGATCCACTGTTTGCTCAGACGCGCTTGCAATATTTGACGCCAATACTGTGGTGATGAAAACAGCAAACCAACGCATCACAACTCCTCGTTAAAACGGTAACGCCACTTTACCCGTGGCATCGGTAATGGGTGCTCCGGCCGCATACGCAACCTCCGCAGATCCGGTCTCAACAGACACCACTTGCACCAAGGACAATTCAGCCAGTGTGCCAGGTTCCAGAACGCGATTCGGAATCCGCTCCGCATCAATTAATAACAACCGATCACCGACCTGAAGTCCAGCCTCCTGACCCGCATCCAAATGCGCCCGATCTGCTGTCCGTGTCGCAACACGGAAACTCACTGGCTCACAGCGCGCATACTGGTTTAATGCATCGGCCCAAATCGAAGTCTGACTCTCAAGCACCAATCCTAAGGACTTTGGCAACCCCTGGTCACCATAGCCAACCGAGCGAACCGGAATCCGAAAGTCAGACACACCCGTCCAAATCAAGGTGCCATCATGGTTGGTTTTCAATTCCACGGTCAGGCGCATCCAGTCCTCAGCAAACATCGAAGGCGCACCATTAAAAAATGATTGAATGGGGTCCGAGCCCGGAATCACTTCAGCCTTGTGGCCAAAGGGTGGCTGGCCTCGGCTGGCGGTGATGTGCATCACATACTGCGCTGGAGCCTCGGTAATGCCACTGACCATGGCTTGGTAGCCGCTGACTTTTGGGGTTACATCCACCAACCGCCAGTCTTCCGTCACGCCCATCAATGCCCGCAAGCGTTCCGCTGCATAGGCGCTGCCCATCAGTGCAATTTGACGGGAGTCGACACCAAAGCGATCGGTCATCGCCACAGGAAGAAATCGTACCGTCCGCGTTAAATGATCGTCTTTGGCAAAGCAGGCAGGCAGTGCGCCTTGTTTCTCATCCAGTGCAATTTCCACCTTGGGCTTTTGCATTTGATCAAGATAGGACTTCACCTGGATCCCACGGACACGCATGCCCGATTGCACCATGGTGCTCTCGTGCAGTTGCCCCTTGGAATCAAGCCATGCCGTGTTGATGACCTGGCTGGTTGCGCTCTGCGCTTCTTCAACCAAGGCTTCTTTAATGGCAATCAGGGTTGATTCGTCAGCTGATGCCGGCAACTCAGCCTCACCGCTGTGGGCAGCGGCCATGGCCTGCATCGACAGCATGCTGCCGAGCGTCAGCTGAAATACAACAACCCAAATGCGCATCACTTACGACCGACTCGCCATCTGTGCCAAATAGAGGGCACGCAAGTCATCGACAACATCCTGATCCAACGACAGGGTGGTCTCGTAGGTGTCATCACCCACTGGCGCGATACTCACAACACGTGCGCCATAGATCACACCCTCGACCTGTGTCCGGAAGGTGTCACTCATGACCGCCATGTCAGCCACCGTGGTGGTCGAATCCAAGTACTGGCCATACACCTGTTCTGTCAAACCACGATAGGCATCGAGCTTCGATGCACGGATCGCCAATAAACGCTGCTGCGCATCGACATCCGAAGCCTGAATACTGATGACCGCATAGCCCGTCGCACGGATTGCGCTGCGACGCTCAATGACAGGTACCGCTTTAGTTTCTGTCACGGTCTCAACCTTGGGTGTGACCGGATAGGTGGCAGAAGTTTGCCCCGGCGGCGCCATGCTCACCGTACAGCCTGTCACTAATGTAATCAGCGCCAGCGCTGTGAATCGAACCATCATACGCATTGTTATTCCCCACTTCATGCTGTCGAAAGAATCTTCTATGGGTTTGTCTAGCAGGATTAATGCCAAGCCAAACTTCCCGTCACAGGGTATATCGGCAGAAGCCACAGAATATTTACTGTTTTCCGATCAGAGCCTCTGCGGGCCCTCCAACACAAACTGGCATCACTCTTGCAATCTTCCATCACAGACACCGAAGGGGTGTCCGAGAATTTCGATAAATAACTGTTTTTACGAGGGTTTATAGGTGCAACTGGCCTTGTCAGATATCCGACAGTCGATTCCCCAGGTAGATTGGAAGACCCTGGGCATTCCGGCGTTGGTGCTATTGATCATCGCCATGTTGATCCTGCCACTGCCCACATGGCTTTTGGATATCCTCTTTACCTTCAACATCATGATCGGCCTGATCGTCATCATGATTGCGATCCATACTGAACGGCCGCTGGATTTTTCATCCTTCCCGGCTGTCCTCCTTTTCGCGACGATGCTGCGGCTCTCCCTCAACGTAGCATCGACGCGGATTGTTTTAGTCAACGGCCACGAGGGCACCGATGCTGCGGGTAAAGTAATCGAGGCCTTTGGCAACTTTGTCATCAGCGGCAACTACTTAGTTGGTTTCATCATCTTCGGCATTTTGATGATCATTAACTTTATCGTTGTCACCAAGGGTGCCGGTCGGGTGTCTGAGGTCATTGCACGCTTCACGCTCGATGCGATGCCTGGCAAACAGATGGCAATTGATGCGGACCTAAACAGTGGTGTCATCGACCAAGAAGAAGCTAAGCAGCGCCGGGCTGAAATCGCACAGGAATCCGACTTCTTTGGTTCGATGGATGGTGCCAGTAAATTTGTCCGTGGTGATGCTGTCGCAGGTCTCCTCATTCTGATCATTAACATTATCGGTGGCTTGATTATTGGCATGAGCCAATACGACATGAGCTTCACTGAAGCTGGCGAAATCTATGTGCTGTTAACCATTGGTGACGGCCTGGTCGCACAGATCCCTTCTCTTATGTTGTCACTCGCAACCGCCATTGTGGTCACACGAGTCACCACCAGCGAATCCATGACCGAACAGACCACATCCCAGTTGGCCAACCCCAGCGCGCTCTTCGTCGCATCAGGGATCTTAATGCTGCTTGGTGTGATCCCAGGCATGCCGTCGATGGTCTTTATCGGCCTTGCGCTTCTTTCAGGCGCCATTGGCATCTTAGTGATTCGCGCACGCGGTCAGGTCTCTGACGATGCGGAAGCCGCAAAGGTCGAGCGTGAGTCGGCGAAACCGGAAGAACAAGAAATTCAGTGGGATGATGTCAGTCAGGTGGATCTGGTTAGCCTTGAGATTGGCTATGGCTTGATTCCGTTGGTGAATACAGAAACCGGTGGACAGCTACTCACACGCGTAAAAGGCGTGCGGAAAAAGCTCTCGACCGAACTCGGCTTCTTGGTGCAACCCGTTCGGATTCGGGACAATCTGGATCTGGAACCGAACACCTATCACTTACTGGTCAACGGTGTGATCCGTGGTCGCGGTCAAAGCCATGCCGGCAAAGATTTGGCGATCAACCCAGGTCACATCACCACACCGCTTGAAGGCATCGCCACCAAAGAACCGGCGTTTGGTCTGGATGCGTTCTGGATTGATCCGTCACAGCGCGATTATGCCCGCACACTCGGCTACACCGTGGTGGATGCACCGACCGCCATTGCAACCCATTTAAACAGTCTGTTGTACAACGCAGCCCCAGAGCTATTGGGCCATGATGAAGTCCAGCAGTTATTGGATAAGACCGCAGAGCGCTCACCGAAACTGGTTGAGAATCTGACACCGTCGAAGTTGCCATTAGCGACCATCACCCGAATCCTGCAGAACCTGCTGCGTGACGGCGTGCCGATTCGGGATATGCGCACCATCCTCGAGGTATTGAACGAAGAAGGCAGCAAGATCCAAGATCCGGATGAGCTCACCGCACTGGTGCGTCCAAAGCTCGGCCGTCTAATCGTGCAGAGCTTGGTCGATATGTCAGAGAGCATGGCGGTGATGACGCTGGATCCACAGCTTGAGCAGATGCTGCACAACGCCGTTCAGCAATCGCACCAAACCAAAACCTTAACGATCGACCCCGAACTGGCTGAAAACCTGTTCCGTTCGATGCGTGAAGAGTCGCAAAAGATTGAAGACGACGGCAAGCCAGCGATTTTGGTGGTCTCGCCTGTTGTTCGGCCTTGGTTGGCCAATTTAGCTCGCCCTCGGATCCCTGATCTGACGGTGCTTTCGTATACAGAAATTCCTGAAGACCAGGCCGTTTCAGTGGTTGCCACTGTCACCGCTCAGGTCAATCAACAAGCCTAAGGATGTCACATGGAACTGAAACGCGTACTCGGTAAAGACAACAGACAGGCCATGGAACAGGTGGTTCGCCTGTATGGCCCAGACGCCCTCGTGGTCTCTGGTCATCAAGTCCGTAATCAATTTGAGCTGGTGGTGGCGGTCGATATTGAACCCGATCTCAGCCTACTCGATGTGCCCGATGATGAGCTCCATCTTGATGCGCCAGTTCCTGCGCACGCCAAGGCGGTCAAACCAGTGGAAAAAACTGGGTTCCGTACGGCACTCTTGGGTGACGAGTCGATCTCCGAAACCCGTCACACCGACGCACTACGCGCGGAAGAGATTGTGGCGTTATTCCGTGACGAAATTCAGATTCTGAAGCGTGAAATCCAAGAAACGCGGAAGGCCTCCGCATGGCACATGCAGATGTCGCGCCCCGATGGACTGACGCCTTGGCAACAAGGATTGATGGACCATGCCATCCCTAGTCGTCTAAAAACGCTGTTAGTCGATGCGCTGGCCGAAATCGAAGACACCGAAGAAGCCGAAGCGCGGCTGCATGCGGTTTTGATGGAAGGCCTTGAGACTGTTTCTGAAGATCCAGCACACATCAGTGGGGTGCATGCATTTTTTGGCAGCACCGGTGCCGGCAAAACGACTGTCGTGGGTAAACTCGCGCGTCAGGCGGCAGAGACCTACGGTGGCAACCAAGTGGCGATCATCAGTTATGCCGATCAAAAACTCGGTGCCTGGAATCAGTTGCAACTGATGGCCGCCCAATGGGACGTGACCTGCTATCGGGCCAACGGACCGGAGATGCTGAATACCCTCTTACGCGAATTGACCGATAAGGCCTGTGTATTGATCGACACCAGTGGTGTCGATATTGCAAACCACTACGCAGACCTGACAGCTCATGCACCCGAGGCTCTGATGCATTTGGTGGTCAGTACCGAAACCTCACGGGCATCGGTGAAGAAATTACTGCTCGATACACTCACCTGGGATAGCGTGAATGTCAGCAAACTCGATGAATCAACCGACAGCTGGGTACTCATTGATGGCCTCTTACAGGCCCCAGATTGCCAGCTGTGGCTCGGCTCAGCCTCAGGTCAGCTGAATAAGCCGGTGGCACAACTGAACGCCCACAAATGGGTTGCTGCCGTCATTTCGACAATCGAATTACCGCACACGGCCGAAACCGAAAGTCCTTCGGCTGAGCATGATGGTCGACAAACCTTAGAGGGCGTGTCTACACTTGATTTCCTGACAGGTCTGCGTGCGACGAAAAACGATCGTCACGCCAATCTGACAGCGAAGACCGAATCGATGCAAACAGGCAGATAACGACACCATGAGCGATCTGAAAATCCTTGGCATTGCCAGCGGAAAGGGCGGCGTGGGAAAGACCACGATCTCGACCAATCTGGCAGTCGCGCTGGCACAAGCCGGCCATCAGGTGATGCTGTTTGATGGTGATCTGGGTATGGCCAACGCGCAACTCGCACTGGGAATTCAGGCAGACTACAACTTCAGCCACGTTATCAACGGCGAAAAGACACTCAAAGAGATTGTCGTGCGTGGCCCAGCGGGCGTGTATGTGGTCCCAGGAGCCTCTGGCATTGGCCATATGGCAAACCTCAGTTCAGCCGAACTACAGGGTGTGGTGCAAAGTTTTTCTGAGTTCGACCAACCGCTGGATTTTCTCATCGTCGACGTGGCAGCCGGTATCTCGCCCGCCGTCACCACCTTTTTAAAGGCCTGCCACCAAACGCTGGTGGTGGTGCGTGATGAACCCTCCTCGATCGCAGATGCGTATGGCTTGGTGAAGGTCTTGGCTACGGAGCATGACTATCGCCACATTGGGTTGATTCCAAATGGCGTACCAGACCAACGCTCAGGACAGCTTTTGTTCCAACGACTGAATGCGGTCTGTGTGAAGTTTTTAAGTCTCGATCTGGAGTACACCTACAGCATCGAGTCGGATGAGACCGTCCTAGAAGCAGCACGGAAGTATCAACCGGTCATGACCTATTCACCTGGCTCGATGGCGGCGCGTGATTTCCGAAAGCTTGCCAAAGAACTGGATCTCATTCCGTCGCCAGAGCATGACTCAGGCGGTCTGCAATTCTTCGTTGAGCGGATGCTAAAAACTGAGGCGGAGGCCAAAAATGGCTGATTTGGATTTATACACCCGCGTTGGTAAGAGCAACCAAGACCCTATTTTGGCGCATGTTGGCCTCGTCAAACGGACTGCGCTGCATCTGAAAGGTCGCATCCCGCAAGTCATGGATGTGGACGAATTGATTCAGGTCGGCATGGTGGGCTTGATTGAAGCCTCACAAAGCTTTGATGCAACACGCGGTGTGGAGTTTGAGATCTTCGCACGCACCCGTATTCGGGGCGCGATTTTGGATGAGGTCCGCCGGATTTCGGTGTTGCCACGGTCGGCAATTTCCCACATCCGCGAGACAAACCATGCCACACAAGAGCTGGCAACCGATTTAGGGCGTGCACCCACCCAGGCAGAACTGGCACAATTCATGGGCAAGGAGCAAGCCGAATACCAAAAAGAACGCTCACATGCACATCAGATGTTGATGGTGGACTCAGAAGCTGCCGAAGATGAGATGATGAACACCCCAGCGACCCAAGGCTATGAGCCAGAACAGGAGGTTGGGGACGCGATGATGATGGACTCGCTCACAGCTGCCATTGAGCAGTTACCTGAACGTGATCAGATCATTATGTCGCTGTACTACACTGAAGATATGAATTTAAAGGAAATTGGTGCGGTACTCGAGATCAGTGAATCTCGCGTCAGTCAGTTATTGACCGCCAATGTGAAGAAGTTACGAAAAATGCTGGCGTTGTCAGAAGACTAGGAAACAAGATGGCTCTGTTTGGACCAAGTGAAAAAGACTTAAAAGCCGATGCGAAAAAAGAATTCGATAAGGCAGCTGCACTCAAGGGTGACTCTCGGAAAGAAGACGCCTATCGGATGCGAATTGCGCTTCGCGTGCGTGCACACATCGATAAGCTCTTTGTTGAAGCAGCGGAGAAAGCCGAACGCTTCAATGAATTGGTGATGTTGTGTATTGCTGAAGGGAAGAAGCAGCCAGAGCCACCTGAAGCCTCAAACTACATGAAACTCATCACGGCCAGCGGTGAAGTCTGGTCTTATTTGCCTGAAGAGTATGCCAACCTGGTCTTCAAACAAGGAATGGCCTATCAGAGCATGCACATCACCGGCCCGAAAGCGATCGACATGGTGCAAAAAGTCATTGATGCGGTAGCCGCTGAACTCAACCTATCCCAAAGCCTCGTGGCACTTGAATTCCTGCGCGAAGAATTGGCCGCGGAAGGTGTGGATGTGGAGGCAGAAATTGCCGCACTCGAGCCAGATGCCGATGAGGATGAGCTCCTCGGGAGCTGAACATCATGGAATGGATTCTCGGTCTTTTAGTCCTGGTGCTTGGCGGCGTAGCAATCATCGTCATTTACCTAAGCGATCGCATCAATGTGTTTGAGACCCTCCTTGGACTGAATCCAAAAGTCACCACCGACAAGCTGGCCGAGCATGTCACCTATGGGCCCAATCCGTTTGGTGATTTGAATGGCGAGAATCTGTGGAAGGCCATGATCGGCGAGAAAATCGATGATCCAAACGTGGAGGTCGGTGACATTAACAAGATCAAGCCACGCTATGAAATGGTGCTCTCGCGTCACATCGAGACGCTCATTGAGGATGGTCGATTTGATGGGCGGGCCAATGAGCGCAGCCAACCCAAATCCACCATGCGCATCTCCATGCTGCGTGGATCTGTCGAATCCTACATTCCGTATGCGGAGGCTTCCCGCCTCTATGAAATCGGTCAAGAGATCGAGACCAAACCAGAGAAAGCAGACAATCTAGTCACCGAAGTCGATGAAATCGTCGATGACTTGTTCGGCCAGGTGGGTTTTGAGCGGACGCGTTCCTTTGGTCGCGCACTCCTGCCACAAACCGATGACGACGACGAAAACTTTGATGATTTACCGGATCCAGAACCCGAGACAGAGGCATCCGATGAGACCC
>CAZVNX010000023.1:17147-19207 GCA_964628665.1 uncultured Pseudomonadales bacterium
AACTTTGATGATTTACCGGATCCAGAACCCGAGACAGAGGCATCCGATGAGACCCTAGCACTGCCACCTGGCGAAACAGATTCAGACAGCACACGGTAATCATCCAGCGGGATCTTTAATTTCGACCCCAGATACACAAAAGCCCAACTCGCAAGAGCTGGGCTTTTGTTTTTAGACTCATTGTCACGACCCGAATTATTCGGTCTTCGCACCCTCTGGCAAAGGCAGTGGCGCCTCAGGGTTGGGATACTGCACAACAACATCGCTGGCTGCAGGTGCCTCAGCCTGTTTCTGAACAGCTTGCGACTGCGCCTGTAATAGCTCGTAATAACGCTCACGCTGCAAGGTGACCAAGGCATCCACATCCTTATTCAGCTCTGCCACGCTGCCAATCGAGCCACGCAGTGACGACACCTGTGAAGACAGTGCCTGCATCGACTTCGCTAAATCTTCGGTGACTTTTTGCTGTGATTGGATTTGTCCTTCCAGCTCACCGACACGGAGCGTAAAGGCTTCACTTTGCCGTCCGACGGTTTCTGCAGTCTTGGCTGGCACTTCACTCTGTACCGCCTGCAACACACCGTTTAAGTCGTTCATCCGCGAGGTCAATTGAATCTGCGCATCACGGAATGTTTCTTGAGTCAGACGCAACTGCTCAATGGAGTCATTGATCATCTGAAACTGCTCAAGACCGACGTTCAGCTCAACCACCCGCTTACCGACCGCAAGCACCATGCCTTCCAATTCAGCCGAACGCTTGGAGACCTGTGCGGCCATGAACCCAAATACAGCCACTGAGATAAAGAGCATCGCGCCACCGACACTCAGGACAATGGTCGAAATCTTCGAACTCGTGTGTGCCACCGCATCAAGCTTCCGCGCCGCCTTCACCAGGTTTCCGGTGGAGACGTTCGCGGTGGCCGAGGCCTTGGTCGCTGCCTCGGCCGAATCCAATACAGATCCCATCAGGGTCTCCATGGATTGCACCGCTTGCGAGACAGAGCGTTCACCCGCTTCGTGAATCTTCTCGATCCGTGTCTTCACCAACTCATCGGCCAAATGGATGGCTTCAGACAGTGAGGTATCGGCCGTCACTGCAGCCACATTGGGCGCTGAATCGGCCTCCGACGCATCACCCGCTTCTGAGGCGGCATCAGCAGACGCTTCGGCTTCAGAGGTCTCATCCGTCTCAGGAGAGTCTACAGCCTCGACCTCGGCGGCATTGGTCTCCTCAGGAATCTCGTCGATCCGATCGTCGTCTTTGGGTGTTTCGTTCTCACTCATTGCTTGTCTCTTCCGCTACTGCGTCGTCTGCTGTCGCATCTGCTTTGGCCTGATTAGGATCCTCGTACAGTGCGTCTACTTTGTTCTGTAATTCATCGGTCGCACCGGCGACGACTTTAAGTTGTGTGACAATATTTGCGAGCCGCTTCAACAACTCGCGGCTGACCACCGCAGGGCGCCATTCGGGCAAATCCCAGGTCAGTGCCGGCATGGTTGCCACAGCGGCCAACTCAGCTTTCAGATGGGTGACCGAAGTAAACTCAGGTGTACTGCGGGCCGGCGTCTCGAATGCACCTTTGAGGCGCTGACCCGGCTCGACCTTCTCAAAGCGATCGCGATAAAAATCCACACCGACCTTTGGGCCTTCATGTTTTTCATGCGTATGCGCACTGCGATTGTCTTGAACCACCGCCCGCTCCGAACGGTTCTGCCCGTCGTTGCGGAAAAGCTCGTCACCCACTTGGTTACTCTCCCCGTTCGAGGATCCGTTGCAAAGATCCCGCTGTTCTCACCCAATAATCGGCACCAGCGCCCATTCCTTGAATGTAAGCAAGCGTCGCAGCCCGATCTGGGAAGGGGCCACTGACGACCGCGTAGCGCAGTGCATTGTTCACCCGAATCGGCACCACAAGGGCAGCTGGCAGATTTGCTTGACCGGAGAGCCAGGCACGCGCGCGCCCTTCTGAGCCCAAGACGATATGTTGCACAAACTGACTTTGCGGATTGGCATCGACGACATTTTCAACCGCCGTACGCACGGCCGCACTCTGCCTCGG
>CAZVNX010000023.1:19307-21310 GCA_964628665.1 uncultured Pseudomonadales bacterium
GCACTCTGCCTCGGCGCAGCCGGGGGTGGCGCAACCGCAGCAGGCTGAGTGGGAGCCTGTGCCGCCGGTGTGGGTTCAACGACCGCTGGAGGTGGCGCAACAGCCAGTGCAGGTGCTTCGTCCGGCGCGCTTTCTGTCGCGACAGGCGTCTCGACTGGACTTGCGGGAACCGTCACATCGGCGACAACAGGCGCGGTCTCGGCCACCTGTGGTTCTGCGACAGCCGACTGTGCATCTGCTTCTGCCACTGGCGCATTGGCAATCGCCTCGGTGAGCACCGTCCGCGGATCCGAAGACTCCTCAGCCACAGGCTCGGTACCCTTCTCCTCGGGCAGCGGCGGCGGCAAGATTGGCGTCACCGTTTGATTGGCATCATAGGCTGCATCGACGACAGACTGCGGGCGATCGGGGCGACTGAAGATCGGTTCTTGCACACCGACGATGGCCAACACCTGATCCAACTGACGGCCGACATCTGGGCTCACAAAGCCAGCCACAAAGGTGGCCGCAGGAAGCAATAACAACAATAAGATGAGGATTCCCAACCCACCAAACGAGCGCTTTTTGACCGGCTCTTCTTCAAAGAGCGCCTTCATGTCTTCCGCTTCACGCTCACCGGCAGCCGTACCCTCAGAGAGCGCCTCACCGACGTCGATCTGTAAGCTCGCATCCGATGGCCCACCCAGACCGAGATCCGGTTCCAACTGCTCAGAGACATGCTGATTGATGCGAGACAACACACGCTCAACCTGGAACTCAAGACCGGCCCCCATAGCCTCTTTCCGTAACGCCAATTGTTCGGTTGCATTCGGGGGTTCAATCTCCCAACGCAAGAGTCGCGAACCCAACCGATCTAAGGCCTTTTCCACATTCTGAGGAATGCGGTCCAATAGGAAGACCAAACGCATGTTGAGCCCTGGAAAATCAGAAATCATCCGTGACAATAGCGCCCAGCCGTCCGCCTCGATGGCTCGTGGATCATTGACCACAACAATGCGACCAGGGGCATTTGAGGGAGCTTCACCACGGGCTTCTTCCATCGACATCTGGTTGACTAGCTCATTGAAACGGGACACCAAGGCCTCCGTACTGGCAGGCATATAGGTCTCAACCGCGAGCCCTGAGCGCATCTTCAGACGATTCAGCATCAGTTTGCCGTAGTGATCGATGACACCATCGTAGTGGCTGGTCATCAGCACATGCTGGGCATCATCCACAATGGCGTCGAAGACGCGATTGAAGCGCTTAACATCGGCCGCTCGGAAGAAAATCTCACCATTGTCCTGACATAAACTGACGGGAAGATCATCGAACTCATGCATGTGGGGCTATACCTTTTCTCATTCGGGGTTACCGTCTGCGTCAAACTTAAATCCAGCCGGAATTTCAGGATTCGGCTTGCCTGCAGTTTGCCCGTCTCGACGGACACTGGCCAGACTGAAGACGTACGCAATCACCTGAGCCACAGCGTAATACAATTCTTCCGGAATCGCGTGGTCCAATTCGGTGGTGAAATACAGCGCTCGCGCCAAGGGCGGGATCTCCACAGCAACAATGCCATGCTCCTTGGCTTCGTTACGGATTCGAAGTGCTAGGTGATCGACACCCTTAGCAACAACAATCGGCGCGCCATCGGATTCTGGGTCATACACCAAGGCCACCGAGAAGTGCTCAGGGTTGGTGATGATGACATCAGCATTCTTCACGCTCTCCATCATCCGCTGCTCGGCCATCTCACGCTGCCGTCTGCGGATCTGCGCTTTGACCTCAGGTCGACCCTCAACATCCTTGTATTCGTCTTTGACCTCTTGTTTGGTCATCCGCATCCGCTTCGTGAACTCATGGGCTTGAAACGGCACGTCAATCGCGGCAATGACCACCAGGGTCACCGTCACCACCAAGACCGTCAGACCAATCATTTCAGCGGCCGCCTTCAGCGCGGGTTCCAGCGCCATGCCCGACAGGGCAACCAACTCATCAGAAAAGTCATAAACAAAATAGGC
>CAZVNX010000024.1:0-14870 GCA_964628665.1 uncultured Pseudomonadales bacterium
AACTTACATTCGGTGCATGTATAAACCTTCTCAGGTCTATTTGCTTTTCTTACGGCAACGCTGCCACATTCAGGGCATAGCTTAACAGATTGGTCTGCTTCCGTGTTCTTGGGCGTTTCTTTTGTAGACTCCATTTAGTGTAAGGTTGATTTCAGACATTGGAAACTTTGTGCCTCCAAACCTATTTCCCAACAGTTGTGAGGCGGTTACTTTATCAATACCCATCCTGTTTAATATACAGCATAGACGATAAATATAATCATTTCTGCTACCTTTTCTAAAGTAATGGCCGTTTCTTTTCAACGCACCCTCGGCAACTTTAAAAGCTTCCGAGTAAGACCTCACCCTTACCTTAGGGTAATTCACGTTCTTGTACTTGGGAGCTTCGGGTATGTTACATACCTCGCAGTTCCCATTAAAGTAAGCCTCAGGGTCGTAGCTTAAAGAACTCTGCTTATTCAAGGCCTTAGAACTTATATCTCCATAGCCTAAGCAGTATTTCTCATTAAGGTACTTCCACGCCCAGGAGTAATCCTCTGGACTTGCATTAACTCTAAACCCTATCTTCAAACCTTTGCGAGGGGAGCGAAACATAAAACAGACGTGTGTTATATCTATTTGCGACAAGACCTTGCCTGCTTTAATCTTGCCGTCTATGTCTATGTGTACTATTCCTGAGAACTTATACAGGTGTTCTTTTGTTTTGCCGCCTC
The DNA here is from genome assembly GCA_964628665.1 of uncultured Pseudomonadales bacterium. Classification (GTDB taxonomy): domain Bacteria; phylum Pseudomonadota; class Gammaproteobacteria; order Pseudomonadales; family Litorivicinaceae; genus HIMB30. Next base: position 714 of record CAZVNX010000024.1, read on the forward strand.
GAAATATACCAGCAGGTAAGAACGCAGGTAGGAGCATTTTCTTTTTGTCTACATCCCCTCCCTCACGGATAGATTCAATTCTATCTTTGAGTTTTTCGGAGCGGATATAGTTTATAACAACATCCAGCTTGCGTTCTATACCCTCGGTATTGTAGTTATTTTCTAAGACCGTACAGACCATTAGAGTACAATAGGCATTACAATAATAACAACATCAGAATATTTGATAAGCATAGGCCTAGTTGGAGACATCATTATCTCAGCTTTAATATCAATCTCAGGGGTTTTGAGAATGTTCCTTGCTGAGAACCCCGACTTGGGCATGTTCAGGTCTGTCTTAACATCAATACCCCTGTTGTAATCTAAGTCCTCGGAGTATACCTTACCTTCATCAAAGATAACCAAAGAAGTACCCTTGGTGCTGAATAAGCTTGCATCACCTACATCGTTTAAGAACTCCTTAAGGTTTATCTCTTGCTTAAATTCGGGCTTGTAAGCAAAGACAGAACGAAGCTGCTCAACGGTCATAAACTTAGCATCTATCTTGCGTATTTTAACGCAGCATTCCTCGGATGAGATATAGTTGTATTCATCAGTAACGCCAAGGTCTACAAACCCTGTCATTTCTTTTAGGATAGCAACGGTATTTTTCTTTACCCATACATCGCACTCAACTTCTGTGGGTACATCTACGTGTGGCTTGCCGAAATACATTGAAGCTGAGTCTGTAGCTACTACATGTATTGCCCCTGCTTCTGAAATAAAGTGTATGTACTCAAAGCTTGGCCGTGCAATATCGTCTTTAGCTGTAAATTCTGCTGCGGCTTTTGCATGTTGGTATACATCTATGCTTTTCATTTTAAATGTTTGCTCAGGAGCGGAGAAGTCCATTGATACCATTTCCGAAAGTTCCATTGCAGGGAATTTACCTCTGCGCCTGCCGCTTTTGAAGTGGCACATCAAAGCTTCACCTGTTGGAATAATCTCTAAGGTAATCTCGCCATTCCGACAAGCCTCAGCAGTCTTTAGAATTTCCTCGTAGCGAACTGCGATTTCTTCATCTCCTTCCATTTCAACCTTTGCTCGGATAGAAGTGGTAAGGTCTGTTCCTGAAACATAACCGCCAGAGATTAAGACATGCTCGGTAGCGGCAATGGTAGTCTTAGATTTAAAGACTGGCGCAACCATCTGTAATGCATTACGCAAGGACTCGGTGTTAATTGTCATTTCTGATTGGATTTGATTATACGATAAACTTGTTCTGTGATGTTGGTTATGGTTACTTTTTTACCATCAATAATGTCATCAATGGTACTCATCTTGTTCTTCATTAGATTCCAAATGTACTCATCCATTGTACCTTCTACAAGTATGCAGTTAATGTTCACCTTATTCAACTGGCCACCACGGTACATCCTACTAATCGCTTGGGCGAAGTCCGTGGGAGTGAAAGTAAAGTTAAGGAATATCCCGTTATGTGCGTTCTGTAAATTCAAAGAAGTTCCTGCTGCAATCATATTCCCTACAAACGCTTGGTTCTTTCCGGTTTGAAAGTCCTCTACAATCTTACCTCTTTTGTTGTTAGCTACACTCCCATCAATAAACGACACGCCATATCCTTCCTTCTCAATCTTAGAACGAACCAAAGCCAAGGAGTCTTTAAAACTACCGTATACCACTACTTGCTTTCCTGCCTCTAAGATATTCAAGGCAAGCTCTACTGCCATATCAACCTTGGCCAAAGATACAATCCTGTTGGCTGACATTAAATTAGCCTCTAAGCTTTTAATGCTACGCTGCTTTTCTTCGCAAGCTTGTCTTATAGCCTCATCGTACACCTTGCGCCAATCGCCATTGCCATCAACGGTATGAAAGATAAAGTTCTTAGGAGGTATATCTAAGCAGTCCTCAAGCTTGTAGCGTATCATTAAATTCGCTAAGTGCTTGTTTAGAACATCAATGTTTTTACTGCCTATTGTTTTCTTGGAGTAGTGGCCACCAAAAGCATTTTGCTCTTGCTCTAAGAACATCTCCTGGAACTTAGTCTTAACCCTGCCCAATGGGTGTTCGCACAGCTTCAATGGAAGGAATAAATCTTCAGCCGTATTAGTCATGGGAGTACCAGAGGCAAAGGTTATATGAGGGTACTGATTCTTGTACTTTTTCTTTGAGTAGCTAATTATCTCCCTTAGCCCTTTGTACCGTTGGGTCTTTGGGTTTTTCACCCGTTGACACTCATCCAATATGATATGCTTAAAGCCCTTTTTCTTTAGCTTCTCGGCCATTCGATAGAGCATATCGTAGTTGACTATCACAAACCTCTCTTCGAGGGCTATGATGCTCTTGTTTTGGCCGTACATGATAGAGAACTGATAGTCCTTAAACCCCCATTCCTTTGTTAGGGATTTGAACCAAGAGTATTTTGCTGAGGCCTCGCATACAATAAGAGTAGGATAGAGCTCTAGGTACTCTGACTTTAGGGCGGTGGTAATTGTCTTTCCCGTACCTTGGTCTAAAGCTGCAATGTAGTGCTTCCTAGTAACGCTATGCAATAATGTAGAATACTGATGCTCCCACAACTCCCTGCCGTTAAGCCCTACTTTTTGGTGTAGCTTGGACTTGAATTTATCATGGTATTCCTTGTATAGATTTCTAAGCAGGGAAGAATGCTCTTTGGTAATTTTAATCCCAAGCTCATCAAGGATATGCTTCAAAGCCATCTTGCGTATCATAGATACATGCACCCTCCATTCCTTTCCGTGAAGTTCCAGTTGATAGGACTCGGCTAAGTAATCGGCCCTGCCTTGAGGGATGTATATCCAACCTGACTTTGTAATTCTCATTCAGTTAAAAATTTGTACGGTAAATGTACGGCAAACCTCTCCTTGACTACCTAAAGAAAAAGCAACTCGACAGACAATGTAGTAGTTCATAAGTAATGTCCTTTTAATACTTGTTTTCCTTCGGAGTTTGTTTCTGTTTTTAATTCGTAATAAACTCCATTTTTAACGTCTGTCCTTTTATTCTTATCAGGCTGAAACTTCTGCTTTGTTTCAGCAACAAACCATTTAGGTTTTTTAATCCACTTCAAAAACTCATTAAACACCTCATCGTTTTTGTAATCCGACAAGTATATGCCTACTTCAACGCCACGGTCAAAGGCAGCTCTCATATCTTTTTCGCTGAACGTCTTTCGAGTTGGCTGCTCAGGAAGCAAAGGTAAATCCAACTCAGGGACATTACCTTTTGGCTGGTAGCCTATGATTTTCTTTATTATGCCGCTTGGCTTAGTTTCGGCATGTTCAACCCTATCCCCAAGGGAATTGCTTACGTAATAAGGCTCAGGGTATATGGGAGTTTCATCCGAAACAGCCAATATATAATCGGGCGTTTCTACTCTTTCAAACTTTTTCATTGTCATTTCTTTTTGAATTGTTCAAACCATTTTTGTGGATTCATGTATCCCTGTTCTTTAGATATAAAAGCTGTTTCTAAATACTCTTCAATGATAGAAGGTATTCTTTCTGATTGCCATTTAGCACCTTCTTTCATACCTTCTTTAAAGCCTACAATAAATCCTCCACTTCTTTGTATTTGTTGATCTAATGAAAGACTGTCATCTTTAACTGAATGTTTTTTGTAAGCATCTTTACTTAGTTTCTCAGCAGCTTCTTCAAGCGTTTCTTGCTTATCAAATTCTTCCATTTCTTCTTCAATAGCTTGTTGCTTAAGTAAATCAAATTCAGTTCTACCTAAAAAATCTTTAGATTCTTCTTTTGGAATCTCAGGCAAGTCAAGGCCTAGCTCTTTGTCCGCAAACACCACCTGCCTCTGGCCGATAGATATTGGGAAGTGGCTCTCGTCTTTAAATATCTTCTTAGGGAATGTTAAAGTGTCTATACATATAGCACCTTCAATTTTCTTCGGATAATCTGCCACAAGGACTGAATGTCCGTCTATTCTAATATGTGTCAATTTCCTTTTCATGCTTACATCAGTTTTTTGATTTCTTCTTTATGCATGTTTTTATTTTTTTTTGTGGCCAAGGCAGGACTCGAACCTGCATTCAGTCATTCATTTAACCTACCTAAAGGTTGATGCCGCTAAGCACCCTGAATCACCAACTCATTATACTGTGGTGTGCGTCTAGTCCAGTTTCGCCACTCGGCCAATTAAAAACAACAGCCGCATCTTCCATGAGCATTAATTCCTGTCGGACGCTACGGCATTCACAATAAGCTTCGTTGATTTCAGCCCCACGCATATTGCTAGTTGTTTATTTTTTTTTAAAAAAAACCACCTGTCCACTCCAATTGTGGAGTACTAAGAAAATCTTAGGATTGCAGATTCGAACTGCATCTTTAAATTACGTTAATGTTTTCCCTCATAGATTTCTCTACTACTTAAACTATCTCCGTATAATCTTAATACATTCATTCAGACCTAAACACCTCTTGGATGGTGTTGATAATAACCTCAAGTTGTCCCCATGAGTAGATTTTTGATTGAATTATCCTTGCGAGATATTCTACATACCAAGTCTTACCTTGGTCTTGTGTTGGTAATTATTATCTGCCTGTAATGAATCAGGTGGTTTCAAAGAACTTACTCCTTGTCAAGATATTCTTCAACAAAGCGAATATCAAAGCTCTTATCCCATTCTACTTTCTCGAAGATTATTTGCGTTCCGCTTTCTTCTGCTGCTTTAATGATACGGCCAAAGGTTTCCTTGTCCATTTCATTCATGTTCATCTTCATTACCTTGATATTGTTCTGCAAGGCTCGGAATAACATAAAGCCCACTTCCTGTATCTTGGCTGTGTTGATTTGCCCTTGTTCAAAAGGCAAGCCATCCAAGTACACACCATCATCATCAAAGGTCAAGCCTTCTACAGGAAGCTTAGAAGATGCAATGATGTCTTTTTTCTCTTGGTCGAACTGCTCAATAGCTTCAGTCAATTTTAAAGCCTCAGACTTGTAATCTTTCAATACCTTGTGCTTCTCAAGAACTGCATCTCGCTTTTCTACTAGCCTGTTGTTCTCTAGAGCTTCGTCCATTTCCTTAGATAAAGCTTCCATGCTAGGTTCAGGGTTCTTAGCTAACCATGCCTCGCCCTTTTCAATTTTGTCAAGGTTCTGCTTGTGTGTTTCAGCTAGTTCAGTCTTGCGGTCTTTGAGGTTTTGAATCTTCTGCTCTAATACAGCAATCTCATCATCAATGGTAGCTACATTGTCTTTGTGTGCGCTCACGCTAAGTTTAGCCTCCTCCACAGCACCGCTTATCCTCTGCCAAGTTTTCAACCCCTCACCAATCTTATTCATCTTCTCCTTGATAGGCTCGATAGGAATCAGCTTCAAGCTAGAGTCTATGTCGGCATCCTTCAACTCTCCTTGGATGTCCCTAACTCTGCTGTTTACTGCTGTTCGCTTGTCAAAGGCCTCTTTCCTTTTGCGATCGATTTCGTTGATTTCAGATACGCGCCCTGTTACTTTTTTCAAGAACTCTACCTGCTCGATTTTGGTCTTAGACAAGAAGTCTCGGTCAACATCAAAGGTGGCATTACCAATAAGGTATCTGAAAGCTTTTATGCCCATCTTGTTGCCATCCTTGTCGTGAATCTTCATGTCACCAACAGACCTGCCTTTAACAGCGTCTTGTTGGAAACGTGCTACGATATGAAAGCCTTGGTTTTCGCCCTCAATGTTTACCATTACTTCGGCAATTTCATCGTCTGGGCCTACAACACATTTAGGCTTTTCTCCTGCAAGAGTGCCAAGCAAGGCTTGAATAGCTGAACTCTTCCCTGATGCGTTTGAACCTGCAATGATGAACGACTGGCCATCGGGTTCAATAGTAAGCTCTGAAATGTTCTTGTAGTTTTTGATTGTTGCTGATGTGATTTTCATACTGTGTGTTTTTCGGTTACAAATGTATAACAAATTTGGATTACTCCAAACCTTTCTGCATTTTTTTAAATTGATTGCACCATTGAGATACTAGGCAATACTCCTCGCACCTTTTGCTTCGGCCTTTGAAGAACCTGATTTCGTCTTTGCCGTCAGTATTCTCAGACTTCCACCTTTCGGCTTCAGCTTCTGAATATAGCGTCATCTTTGCCCGTTGCCCTCCCTTTTTGTAGACCTTCCACATGTCGGGTTCTGCCCATCGCTCTTCGGGAGTACACTCATAGCTATCTTCACCTTCGGTTTCTACCTTTTGGTGTAGCTTGATGCGCTCAATAACATAGTCCTCCACTTCATCTAACGGCAGGAGTTTCACAGGATATTCCCAAACCTTAGCAGGAGGGTACAACCCTTGGCCACGTTTGATTTTCTGAAAGTCCCTGAACCAAAACAAGAGGCTCGCTTTGCCAACATCTAGGTTGTAGATTTTCTTAATCATTAAAGCGTAGATATTCTGCTGCCAGGAGTAGGTCTTATGCTCGGTCTTATTCTTGTATGTCCAAACAGTTGTAACCTTGAGGTCTATTAAGGCTTTGTTTTCAACCTCGAACCTATCGAACTGACCTTTTAAAATCCATCCATTGAACTTATAGGTCATCACTTCCTCTAGCATTACTTTCTCTCTAAAGTCTTTGAAGTGCTGCTGCATGAAGTCCTCGGCAAACTCAGCCATACTAGCGAGCTTCTTGGCATATTTCCTTCGGATAATCTCCTTCTCTCCTTTGGCATTTTTCAGGTACTTATGCTCATATCGTTTCATTACCTCGGCAAATTCCATAGCCTTCAAAGCATCGGTATTGGATATGTCTGCCAGCTCTAAAAGGGAGTGCTTCATTGTACCCTCTAAGGCATTTAAAGAGTCCTCGACATCCATAACCAAGTGGTGCTGGTATCGCTTCTTTAGAAACGCAATTTTAGGGCTGTCAATTAAAGTAGTTACGCTTATATCTCCCTTGGAAACGTAAGTGTTCCTTGATGCCGCCTTTACTATTAGCGGATGTAGGTTCTGATTATTTGTGTATCTCATGGGCTTAATGATTTGCTTTTTTAACTGCCTCCCAGTAGTGGAGGGTTGATTCTTTTTGCATGCCTCTGGGGCCACCATTCCAACACCTAGCCATTTCCTCTGGGTCGGTGCGGCCTTTTACGATTTGAATCGCTACGAATAAAGCCTTAGACTTCTCGCAATCCCACCTGTCGTCTAATGTAAAGTTAAGCCCTAACCGCTGCGCTTCGGCTACCATTATAGGGCGTATCTGCATGCATCCGGCAGCGTCCTCGGCTTTGTTGTAAGCGCAAGCGTTGCCACGGCTTTCGACTTGAGCAACCGCATGGCTTAGGGCAAAAGCTATAAGGTAGTGTATTGGGTTCATGGTTTCGCCTATTAACGAGTTGTGTGCAAGTGCTACCATAGCGTTAATTGAGACTTATGCGTTTCTAATCGTTTGCAAGCATTATCAAAATACTCCTTATCAATTTCATACGCTGTTAAATCATATCCCATATCCCAACAGGCAATGGCAATGCTTCCACTTCCTAAATGTGTGTCAATTATTTTGCTTCCTTTTTCTGCATAGTTTTCAAGTATCCATTTGTATAAGGCAACAGGCTTTTGTGTCGGGTGTATCCTGTCTTCCTTATTTGCCATATTTTGTTGGAACATACCTTTCCACATCCAAGTAAATTTCCTTACTGCTTTGTCAAATGATGTCCAAGCAAGTTCGGCATCAGCATATAAATTATCGCCTGTTACCTTATCCCATATCAGCCAGCAACTACTATTAGGTAATGATGAAGCAAAATAATTGCCACCCCAAACAATTTGATTTTTAGAAACCCGCCTTAACTCATCAAAGTAAATTTTATCAGGCACAAAATTATCCCAATCCTTTGCGGTGTATTTAGTGCCACTTACAGCCATACTTTTACCCGTTTGCTTTCCTTGCCTAATAAAATTTTTACTACTTGCTCCAATCCCATAAGGCGGGTCAACTATTGCTAAATCAAAATGATTGTCTGCCATTGCCTTTAATGCTTGCAAACAGTCCTCGTTATAAATTGAAATATCAGCCTTTGAAACCGCACCAGACACACAACACGTGCTATAAGCAATAGCGGTGTCCGTGTTATCCGAAAGTTTCTGCTGTTTATTATCGTTTGTCATATCTTAAAGTTTGTTGTTATTAATCCGCTACTGCTCATAGCACCATACGTTAGCAGCTATTGCTTGCTTAAAAAGTCGTCTATATAACTACTAACCGCTGAATCAACCGCATTCTCACTTTGCAAATATCTTACGAAAGCAAACAATAGTTCTTTCCGGTGGCTAACCTCGTGTATGCGTAAGGCTTGGGTTGCGTATTCTTTGAGCAATTCAGTCAATTTCTTATCTCCTTCAATACCAATCGTAGTATCAGAGCAAATACCGTATTTGATTAAAAAATCTTCTGGTGTTTCCATTTCTATTTAGGTTTTTGTGTTTATAGATTCAAATTTACACAAGTTTTTTAAACAAACAATAGTTTCCTTAATTTTTCTTCCAATTTTTATCTGCTTGTGGCACTTCATATCCCATGCTTTCCAAGTAGAAGATACAATCTTGCATGAACTCTCTAAGTCTTGTCCTGCTCATGTCCTTTTTATCCACAAGAACTATAAGTTCATTTTCTGTGTGTGGGTTTTTGACTTTCTTTTTAGCGAACATAGACTTAAGGAATATATCTGCATCGGATTCGTCTGCTGCTACTCCTGAGTCCCTAAGAAACAATCTAGCAACCTCTATTATGACTGTTTGGTAGTATGCGTACATGCGTTCTTTTTCTTTACCGTCTTGGACTATTCTTACCCTGCCTTTAAATCGTTTCATAAAATGCCTGTACTCTGGGTCTGGAATAAAATCGCCATCTTCAGTTACCGTTCCGTATGCTATCATCGACTTGCGTTTTTATTTCCTCTACTAGCCTATCGGCAAATTCCAAAATAGTCTTGTGCTTTTTGTCAATTTTTAAGGCCTCAACCTTCTTTATGCTGTTGATTATCGTTGCATGCCTAGAGTGGTCAGCATTGCCTTCTGTTAGGCTTGCAACATCCTCCAAGCTCCCCCATCCGATATTGTACATTACATATCTATAAACATGCCGAGCGATTAGTATTGAGCCTTTCCTACTTCGGCCAACAATATCTTCTTTACTTGCACCAAAAGCCTCGGATATAATTCCTAAGACATATTCAGGCTCAATAAATCCCTTTACAACAAACTTCCACTCGGACTTCTTTGATACTTCAAACCTGAGGGCTTTTAATTTTGCTTCCAGATTAGGCAGTTTTCTAGCTGCCATCTCTTGAGTGAATATCTTAGCAGCTAAACTCAAGTCCTCATTCGGTATCGAGTCCAAGCAAGCTTTGAAATCTATGATATGATTCTTCATCGTGTTCTTTTATGAATGATAGTTTGTAGTCTATGTTATCGTGGCTTTTTACCTTGTCGATGTTCGCCTCCCAAGACTCCCATTGCATGTGTGAGGTGCGGCTTTCCAGTTGGATGTTATTTAAATCCCAAGATAGCTCCGATTTGCCAAGCTCTTGACATCTCTTCACCGATATGATATGAGAGCAATCTAATGGCTCATCGGTTCGGCCACTCGCCCAACAAAAACTCATGCCATCTTGTGCAGCGTTTAATCGTAGCTGTTTTTTAGCCTGAGAGACTAAGTCATCTATCTTATGCTTTTTCACATAAGACCCTGTACTCATCTTGTATCTACTCATACAGCATCGGGAATGTAGTGAGATAGAACCTCAATTAAAAATTCGGGAAACACCTTATCCTCTTTCTTAGAGTCTAGGTATTTGTAGATGTCTGTGAATATTTCTTCTGGGAGGGCTTCGGGTATTTCTCCTGTGGCCTCCCATTCACCTAGCTGCTTAAGAGCATCTTCTTTCTTTACGCTACCTGCGTAGATTTCGTAGTGGGAGAACACTTGTATCAAGAACTTCTCCTTGAATAAAGTTACAAGCCAGTGCCATTGTCTATCCCTGATGGCTTTAGCAAAGGTTTGCTTTCTCTTCTTCTTGTTGATGTGTGGTTTTTGATATGCTTTCATTTTTTCAGATTGTTGATTGTTTGTGTCATTTTGCCTATACGTCCGTACAAAGATTGTTTTTCCCTTGCGTGTGTTAGATGTAAAGCCTTGGCAACGTGCTTCCATTCGTCTATTTCGGATTGGAGGGATTTGATTTGTTCCCTTAGCTCTTTGTTTACAGCTTTTGCGGCTTCAAAGCTGCTTTCATAGCCCTTAGCCTCTTTTCTATACTCTGAAAGCCTTTTGCCCATAACATCAAGTTGGGTGTCTAGCTGCTCAATGTATGCGTTTGCCTTTTCAGCTTCTAGCCTTTTAATTTCGGATTCAATCTTTGAAACCCCAAGGTCGTAGTACATGTCTTCTGATTGGTCTCTCAAAGACCAAATAATGTAGACCCCTATGATAATTAAGAGGCATACTGATGAAAGGTAAAGTAGTGTTTCCATGTCAGTCTGTTATTTCGAGTTGGTCAATGTCAATTCCAAGTTTCTCGGCTATTTCTGCACGGGTCAGCTTAACCTTTTGGGACTCTGTTGACAGTTCTCGCCAAAGTGCCCAGACCGTGGTTTCTGCTTCGTCTTTAGCCTCCTTAATAGTTTCTGCATCGCACCAACAAAGTGCAGTTCCGTTAGGTAGCGACTTAATTAAAACCCTTTGTTCCCAATTATCATTTACATGGTCTCTAACCTGCACAACCCGCTCCAAGCTATCCTTGGGAGCGATTGCCATTTCTTGGTGGTAGAGACGGGGTACTCTATTAGTTTTAGTGTACATACCTTCTGCTGTATAAGTTGCCAATTCTCCATCATTAAATAAAACTTGAATTGGGTATGTGGGGGTATTGTTTACGCTAGTTACTTCGCCCCATTCTTGAAGTACAAGGTCAAAAACCCTGTCTCCAACTTTAAATTGTTCCATGTCGTTTGGTTTTGTTTGTGATGTTTATATAGTTCATTACGTTTAAATGCGCCCTTTAATGATGGATTTTTCAATCATTTTCTTGATACAAGTTCCTGAAATGAAGTTTAATCCGCAAGGCCTTACACAAAGTTTCAATCCTGTGGTATGGCATATCAATCCTGCCGCTTACATGCTTCTCTATTTGAGCCACAGAATAACCCGTTTTTCGTGCTATATCTTTGATTCTAACGCCTCGAATCTTAATTGCATACCTGAACCCCTCGGAGAAGGATTTAGCATTGTATTGGCCAGCGTGTAGGATTGTGAAGATTATCTCAACGTTCAAGTCCCTCATGTAGTCCTCAATGGTGGATGCCCTTGTGTTTGTTGGGTTTCTCTCAAAATTGTAAATAGCCTGCCTGCCCTTCAATTTTGTTACAAAGATTTTCTTTGCCTCCCTTATAGCTTTAAGTTCAGCAGCCATACTTTTACGGCTTTCCATGATGTGAAAATACTTATCTGTCCTTTCCATGTGTCTCTTTAAGTCTCACCCTTTCGCTTACTGCAAATATATGTATTACCATTTGATAAGCAATACAACTTGAGCGCAAAAGGTTTGTTATTTCAGCGTGAGTTAACATTAGACCCTTATCGAATTTTCGTAAGTCCTTGAGCCTGTGGTTTCTCTGGCTTTTTTCTTTAGCTCCTCCCTTTTTGTAATATCTGCCGTTTTCGGCCAATCTTCTGCTAGTTCGTGGAACATCATGTCTTTGAGGTCTACTTTCAGCCAGTTGCATATAGCCCTCCAGTCGGCAAGGTCTATGATTGGGTATCTGTTGTTGTCTCGGTCTTTGAATAGATACCTTGCTGCTCCAAGCTTTGCCCTTCGCATCCATGTATTAAACTTGGTTTGCTTCACTCCCCTGGTTTGCAGGATAAAAAGAATGTTCTGCTCAAAGATTGGGATAAGCGAGGAGACTTGCATCATTGCCTCGAATTTAGCAGGCTTCTCATCCCATCGGTCTCTGTAATACTTGTACTTCATAGGTAATGGATTCCGATTAAAATTAGAAGCACTCCCCACATCGTACCGCCAAGGTAAATAAGGAGGATACCCAAAGAAAACAGCAGCCCTGCAATAATGTACTTAAAGATTCTTTTCATGCTTTTTTCTTTTGTTGTCCGCAATTCGTTCAATTTTCAGGGATGGCACAACTCCTGTGTATAGGTCTACTTTCACCTTTTTGCCCTGCTGGTTAAAATAAGTTCCCTTGAAGTGGTATATCCCGTGGGAGCATAGGATTCGGCATATTTCTTTGTTGCACTCAGCGGACGAACCCCTGAATACTTCTTTGCCTTTTACGAATACTGTTGATAAGTGCTTTCTCATTTGTTCCATTTTTCAATCATTGCTTTTTTTATGCGTTTGCGGCAAATATCCGTAGTTTGTATTTGGTTCATGGGTAATAGATTTTGTTTCCGATTACAAAGGAGTCTAGATACTCGGGTATTCTAGCTTTCGCCTCCCATACACTACTGCATACTTTACAGTTGTAATGGTGGGTAAGTTCTTGTTTCGCCCCTTCGTCCCAAAACTCTGGTATCTCAAGGTTCTGAATAAACTTCACCGCCTCTTCGGTTTGGGCGTTAACTGTTATATTCCCGTTTCGGACAATGTAGTTAACGTCTATGCGGTCACCGTTGATTCGCTTCAGTTGATTAACTAAAGCTTGTGACGTGCCGAAAAATGGCCGCACTTGTTCTTTTGTTGGTTTGCCTTGTATTTTCATTTTTCTTTAAGTTTTCGTTTCTCTGATACTTGTGCCTTTGCTGAGCGTAAACCCCTGCGTGGTGCACAAATATCTGTTACGGATTCGGACACTGGTATGCGCCCTGTTATCTCATAGTTTAGGTGTATTGTTTCGTGTTGTTTCATGGTGTTTTATGTTTGATTGTTTATTATGCGTACCAGGAGCACGATTTGGGTTTGCCATCGTAAGGGCTTAGCGTTCCTCTGTGGCTTTCTATTTTCAAGCCATACTTGCCAATACGCCTCATGAATGGTTCGCCTATTAGCTTTTCAGGTATGGGTTCTGTGTTCCCTGACATGAAGCCCGTTTCAATTATAGACGCTCCAATTTTTTGGAGCCATACAGCGGCTTTAGTCCTTCTGACAATGATATAAAAATCAATGTTTGTTTGCTCCCATCCCCAAGAGTCGTACATGATTTGACCTACTTTAAGTGAGTCATTCTCCTTTTGCTTTTTCTCCCTGTATGCCCGTGCCTCATCTGCCCGTTGGGTTATGGCCTGCTTAATGTCTTGCACCCATTTTTCCCTTTCTTCGTGGGTCTTGAATCGGTAATAGTGCTGCGGACGTTTTGTGGCATACTCCCACACTGCAACTGCGGTGTCATGTCGGATAAAATAGGCTTTTTCGTGTTTCTCAATTTGTCCCTTTTTGACTTGGGCGAATTGGTGCACCCTTTCTTCGTGTTTTGTCATGGTGTTTAAGTGTTTAGTTCCCCTGCCTAGTTTCGCTCTAGGTTCGCTCATAGCTCAGGGGAGGGGTTTGTTATGCTTCTTCTATCTCCCAAGCTGTTGAAATAGCGTCCGAAATGTCGGACTGGATTAAATCCATTAGATCCTGCGCTCTTGGAATTTCGTACCCTTGCCTCTCGAAGTGCTGAAGGATTGTTTGAAGCTCTATTGAAGTACCAAAAAGCTCTATTTCCGTTTCTTGCTCCTTATTGTCGCATAGCTCCCTATCTCCGAACAGCTCATTGTTTAGACTGACAATATACGCCATGTCTCCATCTTCATTTATGGGCAAAGCTTCGGGTTCTATGTCAATGAATTTTGACAAGGATTCTTTTTTGAGTGAGAATGATATGCGTATTTCTCCCTCAGGCCATCTTTCAACATTATACTCAACCTTTGGCCGCTCGAAGTCCCATGAAGGGTCTGTAATTCCTGCGTATAGTTCATCGCTGGTTAAGTCTTGTGGCTCTATTGCCTCGTATCGGTAGTCTCCAAAGTCTAGGGTAAATTCGGATTCATTAAGCCATCGCCCGCCCTGGTCTAGGATTCTGCCATCTTCCTGGTCAAAGATATGCTCCCTTTCTCCTACTAGGTTGTGAAATTGCTCCAAGTTTTCAGCGTGGCCGATAAATTGGATTTTGTCCGTGTGTTTAAAAATTGCGTTCATGGT
>CAZVNX010000024.1:14970-16479 GCA_964628665.1 uncultured Pseudomonadales bacterium
TCATGGTTTCTGGTGTTTGGTTTGTGTTTAGATTCTTTGGCCGTCTTCGGTGAATTCGTATCCGTTGGCCTCTATTATTTCCTTTAAATACTCTTCAGAGTTTACCCATTCTTCGGTATCAATGAAGCATTGATATGCTGCGCTTCCCATTTCCTGAATCAAATCCTCAAAAGTAGTATGCTTGCAAGGGTTTTGCATAAAGTCGTAAACAGGCTTTAATATGTCGTTGTCATAGCATACTCCTGTTAAGGTGCAGTCGTTGTTGAACATTACCTTAGAATGCCTCGATTTAAGGACTGGATACCCTTCTTTATAGTATTTGTAGGATACTTCAGTCTTACTCCAAAGGGAGTAGTATTTGCCACTAAATAGGCTCTGCCAATAATTGTTGGTAAGATACTTTAACAAGCGAATGCCCGACAAGCCTAGAACATCATCATCTATATGTCCAGTCCTAAAGTCTGTCCATTCATTGGCCGTTTTAATGTCGAACAGTTCTGTAATGGCCTTTATACTGTCGATAATTTCTTCAGCATAAAAGGTGTCGTTTCCTCTTACGGAATTTAGAGCTGCTTGCTTTGCGTCTTCGCTCAGCTCATCAAAAGTAAAGACTGTTGTTTCGATTGTTCTCATGGTTTCCGTGTGTTTGTGTGGTTCAAATTTAAGAAAGATTTTTTTACCTGCAAATTTTTGGCAAAGAAATTTCATTTTTATTTTTTGGTCGGATAGCAGCCATATAATAGGCTAAAGCTTTATCGTGCCTTTTAAAGCCTGTTTTTTCAAGCTTGCCGCCTCGGTTAATCTTCACAAGGTATTCACCTGTGTAGATATTCATGTCAATAGAGGCAATTAATTCGGGTGTGTAGTGGGCTTGGATTGTCATAATACTTCGATTTTAATTTCTTCGTATCCGTGTTCCTGAGCGTATTTTGTCGCTGCTTCTTTGAGCTCCTCAAGGTTCGTGTATCCTCGGCAGCTGTATATGAGCTCTTCTTTGCCTGGTTTTATTGCGTGGACGTTTGTCGTTGTCCCTGCGTGTTGTGGCTTTAGGTTTTCGGTTATTTTCATAATTTTTAAGCGTTAGATAGGTTTAGCCATTGGTCGTATATTTCTTTATAGCGTACTCCCATACGCTCGGATAGCTCGTTAAAAACCCTTTCCCGAACCACCGAATCGTGAACCCCAATGTATTCGTAAATGCGTCCAAGGTTCTTTTTCGCTCCTTTAAATGTTGCGGAGGGGTTTATCTCATTCCCTAGTTCATCGTCTGGGAATTCGGATAGATACCAAAGTTTGATATTCTCCCTTTGAAGCTTTGGATATGCTTTGTTTATTGCTTCCTTAAAAGCTTTGTGCAGCAAGCGTATCCATTCCTCATTAAACAGGCGTTCTTCTTTGCTGTTGGATTCGTTTTCCTTTTTTAGCTGCGCTATTAGTTGGCATCCCTCTTGTATTGTCATGGTCTGAATTATTAAAGGTTAATAGCTCCCTCCTTTGGTTTCGCTCCAA
>CAZVNX010000024.1:16579-18811 GCA_964628665.1 uncultured Pseudomonadales bacterium
AAAATGCCCGTTTCGATTTTATTCGGCTAGTTTTAAAATGTGGTAGGCCAAATGATTCCACCAATTTTCTAGGATGGTATCTTCTTGCTTTTCGGTAAGTTCGCAGCCGTGTAGCTCTTGGGCAACTTCTAAAACTCTGTGACTTTCATAGTCGAAATGAAAAGGGAGGCCAGCCAGCCAATTAGAAAGGCGGTTTTGTGTGTTTGGGTAGTGTTTGATATTGTGCCTGGTTTCTGACTCGAACCGCTCCATAAGGTGCGGTATTTTGTCCGATTCTGAGAGCTGAATGTCTTCGCTATCTATGCAGCCAAGAATATAGGCTTTAATTCTTTCCCTGTAGAGTTTGCTGTTAGTTTTTAGCATGGTGTTTAGTGTTTGTGTGTGTGTAAAAGTATAGAGAGTTTTTGATATAAACAAATTTCAATTAAAGAAATTTGTAATTATTTTTCGGGCGGAAAGGTTAGACCTCATTAAAGCCTACTATCTTAGCAGCTTTAGCCCCTATTTTATGGCTTAATCGCACTTATTTGTGTGGTTGTGTACATGGTGTGAGTTTTAAGGGAGGGATATAAGCCCCTCCCGTTTGAATCATAATCTTCTAAAGTGCTTAGCCATTAGGTCGGATGCGCTCTTTGGTACTTTAATATGCCAATTTGCGCCCGCTTTTTTGTTCCAGAATATAACGCAATCGCCTACGCATTGAGCTATAAACTCCCCGCCCTTTCTCACTCTGTTGCAACCCTTAACCATCTTAACAGGCGTACCACTACCAATATCAACCCTCCCGCTGAAAATAAACAAGTCCAAGTCATCGTGTTTGTCAGGGCTGTATTGGATTTTTCCGCTTCCATTGCAGGCAAAACAAATACCGTCGGCTATATGCTTGTAGGGGGTTTGGCCTGTGCCGTTGCATCTTAAACATTTCATAGTTTGTATGTATTAAAGGTTAAGGGAGGGGCAAGCCCTCCCGTTTGTTATTCTGTAATTATTGCCCATCTTTCATTCCTTGGGTTGCCGTGTTCGTCCGCTTCATGTATCCAAATATGAGCCGCACCACGTCCGCAGGTAAAGCCATCGGGCAATAGCAACTTAATGCAATACCAAACAGCATCCAGGTTTTTAGCTACGTTCTTGAGGTCAATAAGAAGAGCGGCGAAGTTTGCGTGCTCTTCTGTTATGCCGTGTTCGAATTTGATTTCCATGGTGTGTATGTTTATTGGTTTCTGTTAAAGTAGTGGATTGAAGCAAGCAAGCCTATGAAGCAAGAAAGACCCACAGCAATATAAGGCAACGGGTCAACGTGTACGCCTAAGTGAATGTTAAGAGGGCAGTTAGCAGCTTCCATATAGGCCGCTGCCGATACGAACATGCCTGAAACACAAATAATAGCGTAAATGGTAGTAATAATGATTGTTTTCATGTGTGTTGTTTTGGTGTTGTGTTTTAATGAACACTGCAAACATAAACAGCCAAATCAATTACTTCCAAATTTTTAACAAAGAAAATTGTATCTTTTTTCTTAACTTGTTGAAAGTCAGGTAGAAAAATTTAGCTTTTGGGGGTTTGGTTTGGGCTTGTTTCTTTAGGTCGTATTGGCTTGGTGGGTAAACTTATATTGTTGGTGGGGTGGTTTAAAAGACAAAAGTAAACTATGTCTTTTTTTGCTTTGTCTCTGGTCGGTGGGCGAACCTAACTAAGCTATTGACATGCAACAAGGTGCAAAAGTAAACTATTTCGTACCAAAGCGCACTAAGTTGCACCAGCTAAACCAACATTAAGCTTTTGTAACGGCAGGGAGAGCGGAGCGCAAGTCTTTGGCATACAGTTGTTTGCGTATGGTGGTGGTATGCCTTAACCTTAAGTTTCCTTTCCTGTGGTGGTGGTAAAGCTCAGGGGGCGGGGGCTTGCGGTGGTGGCTGGTGGGGGGTGGGGTCAAGAGGCCCAGGGGGCTTTGGAGCGAGCGCGCAGCCGCCGAATGCAAGTATACACCCAAACCAAACTCAAACACTTTTACCTTAAGCCAACCTCACCCAAACCAACCCCACGCATTTAGCTTGAATCTAGACTACCCACCTTACATACTTACATCAAGCCAACCCAAACCAACCCCACACGCTTTTACCTCACGCCTTTAATCCATGGGCTTCAACCCACCAACCTAAAGACCCTTACACAATCTTAAATAAGCGATTCTAAGCAACTTCTCACAAGTTTAATACATAGATACCACTT
>CAZVNX010000025.1:0-17585 GCA_964628665.1 uncultured Pseudomonadales bacterium
ATTTTGTGCTCAGACAATCGCAAAACTGCTAAATAAATTTATACAGGTTGCTTGTGCCTGAAATCTTATCGACTTCCAGCTCAAGCACCCACACGCATTGCTTGATCAATTTGTTAAAAAACGCTTCAGAGGGCCTCTCTGAAGTGGACGCGCATTCTATCGAATCTCGCGTTGTTTGCAACCGTTAATTTGCAATTTCTTGCTTCGGTTGCTGAGGCCTTCGCCTCAAATTTGGTCGGCGCATTGTAGTGAGCTTCACTCCCAATGCAACCCTTATTTTTTCCTCGATTCCGCGGTGCTTGTGGCAACCACCTCATCTGAGGAGCGCGAATAGTACAGTGTTCTTTTCGCAGTGCAAGCCCTTTTGAAAAATTTTTCTGGTGGGCTGCTTACCGTCTCGCTCTATTCGAGGAGAGGCGCGAAGTATAGAGAGGCCCGCACCACTGTCAACGAATATTCATCAAACAGTCATCATTCCGTCACACTGCAACGAACAAAGCGCTTCTTACCACATTGATACACATGAGTTTCTCCGGCGGAGATGCGAAACGCAGGATCTTGTTGCAACTCGCCATTGATGCGCACAGCACCCTGAATGATGAAGTTTCGCGCCTCGGATGCGCTGGCAACTAGGCCAGTTTCACGCAGTAACACGGACAACGGGATACCACCCTCTGCGTCTGCATGTACCGACGCACTCGGCATTTCATCTGGGATCTCGCCTGCCTTGAACTTGTTTCCCGCGCTTTTTGATGCGCGCTCCGCGGCGTCTGCACTATGGAATCGTGTGATTAACTCACGCGCCAACTCAGCCTTCGCAGCATTCGGTGAGACAGCACCCGACTCAACCTCCGCCTTGAGATTGCGAATGGCGTCGACCGTTTGAAAACTCAACAGCTCGTAGTAGCGCCACATTAAGGAATCAGAAATCCCCATCAGCTTTCCGTACATATCTCCAGGACTGTCATTGAGGCCCACATAGTTGCCCAAAGACTTTGACATCTTCTTCTCACCATCTAGGCCTTCAAGGATCGGCATCATCAGGATGACCTGCGGACTTTGACCCGCGTCTCGTTGAAGCTCCCGCCCCATTAATAAGTTGAAGCGCTGGTCTGTTCCACCGAGCTCCACATCCGCCTCAAGTGCCACAGAATCGTATCCCTGCATTAATGGGTATAAAAACTCGTGGATTGAAATCGGCTGCTCAGCCTTAAACCGCTTCTGAAAGTCGTCTCGCTCCAGCATCCGTGCCACCGTGAGCTTTGCTGCCAAACGCACAAAGTCCTGCGGTGTCAGCGCGTTCATCCAACGACTGTTGTACTCAACACGAGTCCGGCTCTGGTCTAAAATCTTGAAAACCTGCTCCGCATAGGTTTCTGCATTGGCCTGCAGTTGTGCCTCAGTCAGCGGTTGGCGCGTCTGATTTTTCCCAGTGGGATCACCAATCAAGCCGGTGAAGTCACCAATTAGAAAGATCACCTCATGCCCAAGATCTTGGAATTGACGCAGCTTATTAATCAGTACGGTATGGCCCAAATGCAGATCTGGCGCCGTTGGATCAAACCCCGCCTTAATACGCAAAGGGCGGCCGGACTTTAATTTTTGCCGCAATTCATCAAGCGGCAGGATCTCGTCAGCGCCGCGAGCAATCTCCTCTAGCGCGCGATCCACAGCCAGGTCATCCACAATTGTCATGTTGGTCTCTCAAAAATCTAACACTGATCAAGCCGGCTATTGTACGCAAACCTCCATTGTTTTTTATATGCAACCGCTGATCGGTTTCTGTACACTCCGTGAAAGCCAACACGTTGAGGACCGAATGCGCGCCCTGCTTGATCGACTGAATACCCTGTGTCACCCATTCCCAGGAACGCATGTCCTCGGCCTCTCGGCCTCCGTAATTGCCCTGACCGCTGCGGTATTTTGGCCGCGCGCCGAATCTTCGGTCCCTGAATCCCCATCGAACATGCCGCTAGCACACCTCTTTGAGTCCAGTCCGGGATCACAGTCTGACTTCCGTCCAAACGACGATTTGACCGTCGTTAAAGAGCGTGTTCGATCTGGAGACACCCTAAGCGCGCTGTTTCAAAAGCAAAATCTTTCAGCGCAACTGCTCGTGGATGTCACTCAAGACGAACAAGCCGATCAACGCATCAGTCGACTGCGCGCAGGACAGGACGTGGAATTCCGGTATAAAGCCGATGATTTGCACGAAGTCGCTGTCATTCATTCGCCTTTTCATCACACCGTCGCGCGAAAAACTGCCGACCAATCGTGGATCATCGAGCAGAAACACCGCGAGCCAGAAATCTATATCGAACACGCACGCGGCAAAATTGACAGCTCGCTCTTTCTTGCAGGCGCCGAAGCGGGTCTGCCTGATAACTTGATCATGGAATTGGCCAATATCTACGGCAATGTCATCGACTTCGTTTATGAGATTCGTGAAGGTGACACCTTTATTGTCACCTTCGAAAAACGCTACCTCGATGGAGAATTCATCGAGTACGGAAACATTTTGGCTGCCGAGTTCGTCAACAATAAAGAATCGTTCATCGCCGTTCGGTACATCGACACCGAGGGTGATACGGGCTACTACGATGCGGCCGGTGTCAGCTTACGCAAAGCATTTCTCCGCGCACCGCTGAACTTCAAACGGATCAGCTCGAACTTCAAATTGGCACGCAAGCATCCTGTGCTTGGCCTCATGCGCGCACACAAGGGCACCGACTATGCGGCGCCTACAGGCACGCCAATCTATGCCGCAGGCGATGGGAAAATCATTCATCGCGGCCGCAATGGCGGCTACGGTAACCTCGTAGTGGTCCGTCACGGCAACGGCATCGAAACTCGCTATGCGCACCTGTCGAAGTATGGCCGCTACCACGTCGGTAGTAAGGTGAAGCAGGGACAGATCATTGGATATGTGGGTTCCACCGGCCTTGCCACCGGCCCGCATCTGCACTATGAATTTGTGGTCAACGGCTCACACCGCAATCCACGCACCATCCTCGATAAGCTGCCGAAAGCGAAAACCTTGGCGAAGACAGAGATGGACCGGTTTGTCCGTATCGCCGAGCCGCTGATCGCCTCACTGGAGGCACAACGAAGCAATGCTGAACTGGCTTTTCAAACCATCCGTCAGTAAACACCCCCGCACCGCGATCGGCTTGATGAGTGGCACGAGTCTGGATGCACTCGATGCCGCGCTTGTCCGCGAGACCGATTCCGGGCAAATCGAGGTGGTTACTACACAGTCGACGCCCTTTCCGGCCGACCTGCAACAACAGCTCGAGCAACTCGTCAGCCAGGGTGAAAGTCGCTTGTCTGCGTTACTCCAGATTGAGCATCAGTACACAGAACTCGTGATCGCTCAATGCCAGCAGCTGATCGCAGCATCCGCAACTGCAATTGATGTGATTGGCTTTCATGGGCAAACCGTCTGGCACGCACCCGAGATTGGTTCAACGCTGCAACTTGGCAACGCGGAATGGCTCGCTGAGGCCACTCAAACCCCAGTGATCGCGCAGTTTCGACGCGGTGATATGGCTCGTGGCGGCCAAGGGGCGCCACTTGCACCCTTATTCCATGCCGCGCACTTTGCCCGAGACACTGAATCGGTCGGCGTCCTAAACCTCGGTGGCATCGCCAATCTGACTGTATTGCGTCCGGGCCATGCACCGTGCGGCTGGGACATTGGTCCAGCCAATACACTGTCAGATCAGTGGTATCGCCAATTTCACAAAGGACCATACGATGCACAGGGTGCTTGGGCGGGTACGGGCCAGGTGAATCCCTCACTGTTGGAGCAGATGCTAAGCGATGCGTATTTCCAAAAACCGGCGCCGAAAAGCACCGGACGTGAGTATTTCAATCTTCCTTGGCTTCAAACCCAACTGACATCGGTTGCACCAGTTTCTGAAGTCGACGTTCAAGCGACCATCCACCAACTCACAGCCGAACTTGTGCGTATGGCACTGCCTGACGATATCGAGATTCTCGTGGTGTGCGGAGGCGGTGTACACAACACGCATCTGATGGATCGGATTGATGATGCAGTGGATGCGTTACTGGTGACGTCTGACACCTTTTTGATTGATCCGATGGCGGTCGAGTCTGCTTGCTTTGGCTGGCTGGCACTGCAGACCCTGGCTGGAAACTGTCTTGAGGTTGCTGCCGTGACAGGTGCACGCCAGAGCGGTTTATTGGGAACCCGGTTTGATCCTACGCGAGGCTAAAACTCGCACCACAACCACAGGTATTGGCAGCATTTGGATTTTCAACGATAAACTGCGAGCCCGTTAAGGATTCCGAATAATCCACTGTGGATCCCACCAAGTACTGATACGAAAGTCCGTCGATCACCACTGTCACGCCGTCTTTCACGACCTGCGTATCATCGGGTTGTTCTTCTTCATCAAAACTAAACCCGTATTGAAATCCCGAACAGCCTCCGCCGGTGACAAACACTCGCAAGTGCAAGTCTGGATTCCCCTCGCCCTCGATCAGCTCTCGTGCCTTCGCAATGGCCCGCTCTGTTAACGAGATCGGAGTCGGTATAAACACTTCAGTCATCGGTCGTTCCTCAAGGGCTCAAGGCATGCATTGGCAATGCCGTCGTTTCGCCTAACCCTAGCATCAAATTCATGTTTTGGATCGCCTGCCCAGCCGCGCCTTTCACCAGATTATCGATCACACTCGAAATGATCAATTGCCCAGGGCGTTGCTGATACAAACCCAGCACGCAACGGTTTGAACCACGCACCCAACGGGTCTCGGGGTGTTGGCCCGCACCACTCAGAGTCACCATCGGCTCGGCTGCATAGCGTTCTTGGTACAGCGCGTAAGCCTCTTCCAGTGTTAAGGAGGTGGTGACATATGCCGTCACTTCAATGCCTCGGATCATTGGCAACAAATGCGGCACGAAGGTGACATCCACAGTTTGACCCGCGATGCGACTCAATTGATGTGAAATCTCTGGCGCATGACGATGCCCTGCGGCTGCGTACGCGTGGAAATTATCCGATGCCTCAGCGACGATTAGATCGGTCCGCGCGCTACGGCCTGCACCCGAGGCACCACTTTTGCCATCCAAAATAATATGCTGCAAGTCCACGACACCTTGCTCGATCAGAGGCAGTAGCGCGAGGGTACTGGCGGTTGGATAACACCCTGGATTTCCGACAAGCCGTGCGGTACGAATCGCCTCACGGTAGCGTTCTGGCAATCCATAGACCGATTCGGAAAGCAGTTGGGGCGCCGCATGGGCTCCACCGTAGGTGCGCTCCCAGAGCGCCTGATCATGGAAACGGAAGTCGGCCGCCAAATCGATCACACGCACACCACGCTCGAGAAGCGCAGACGCTTCATGCATCGCAATCTGATTTGGCGTGGCATAGAACACCAGATCACAGGCAGCCAAGGTGTCCAGGTCCGGTGCCTGAAACACAAGGTCTTGATAACAGTCGAGCCAGGGGTAAAGCATCGCAACCGCGTTGCCGGCTTCCGATCGCGAGGTTAAGCACTGCACTTGGGCGTCTGGATGCTGTGCCAACATCCGAAGCAGCTCGACGCCGGTGTAGCCGGTCCCGCCAACAATGCCAATTCGCTTCACTTCGATCCCCATCCCGTTGAATAATGGCGACATGATACGGCAAAAATGACGCGTCGCGCAGACATCACAGGGAAGCTATGGATCAACGAATCAAGGACAGTGCAGCCGAACTCTTTATTGTGTTTGCCATTGGCGGACTGATCGGCGCATTGATGGCACTGACGTCGTCAAGCTATGTATGGGGCGTGCAATTTTTCACCAAGCTCCGTGAAAACAATCCACTGATCGAAATGACCCTCGGAGGCACTCAGATCGAGCTCACAAGCCTCGTGTTTCTGTGGATCGCCGCCTTCATCGTCATCATGATTCGACGGGTATTTGGCGTGGCGCGTTGGCACGGACCCGCAGACACCATCTATGCCGCGCAACAAACCAAGGATCCGCTCGACATCAAACATGGTATCGCCTCCACATTGGCGGCATTCACAAGCGCCAGCGGCGGCGGCTCGGTCGGACAATACGGCCCACTGGTGCATTTCGGCGCAACCATTGGTGCGGTCATTCGCCGCTATATCACCAGTCGGCTCTCGCATGAGGTGTATCTGGGATGCGGCGTTGCAGCGGCAATCTCGGCAGGATTCGGCGCCCCCATCGCTGGGATTGTCTTTGCCCATGAGGCGGTCCTTCGGCACTTTTCTGTGCGCGCGATTGCGCCAATCGCGATCGCATCTGTGACGGCATCGGCAGTGAATAAAGCCCTGTTTCCAAGTATGAAGGTGTTTGATATCTCAGCGGCTGCACCGGATCTGGTCACCCTGATCCCTCTCCTGATTATCGCCAGCCCGTTGATTGCCTGCGCGGCCATTGCCTATATGGGTGCACTTCGGTATTCCGCTGCCTATGCAAAGAACTCAGGCTTATCAGCCGAGCGGCTCATCTGGATCGCAGCGACGGTGTGCGGCACGGTTGGCATCTGGATCCCCGAAATCCTAGGTCTCGGCATTGGCACCATCAATGCCATGCTCAACGGCGGCTATGACCTACCATCGATTGTGATGTTGCTTGGCGTGAAAATCGCCATGACAGCGCTGTGCATTGGCTTTGGTCTATTTGGCGGCGTCTTTTCACCGGCACTGTTTGTCGGTGTTGCAGCCGGCGGCGCCATTGCGCAATTAGCGGTCTTATTCGGGGTACCCGATGTCGCAACAGCCTTGAGTGTGGCCGCGATGGCGGCGGTTTCAGCCGCCCTGATCGGGGCCCCTATCGCAGCGGTGCTGATTGCGCTCGAACTGACGCAATCCTATGCCTATGCAGTCGCCGCACTCATGGCGGTGGTGGCGACCATGCTGCTCACACACAGACTATTCGGCCACTCATTCTTTGATCGACAACTTCTCGATCGCGGCATCGATCTCGCAGCCGGTCGTGAAGCGCTTGCATTAGCACAGCACCCCGTGGAGCCTTACGCGAGCCAAGACTGTGTCATGCTAAGTGAAACAGCGACCGGCACTGAGGCACTCCATGCCATGCGCACACAGGGTCAGACAGAGGCCTACGTGGTGGCGTCCGGCGGTCGGCTTGCGGGCAAATTGTCCGTGCATGAGGCCATCGAAGCCGGAGACGAGCCCGCATTTCGGTACGCAGATGCGGATCCAACGACGCTCTACGCCGATGATTCACTGGCTGATGCGATGCACACAGTCAGTGACTTTGTTGGCGAATCAGTCCCAATCATTGCCCGTGATGATCGCAAGTTCCTCGGGGCCGTAACCGAAGGCGATCTGTTTCAAGCGATCATTGCTGTCCAGAGTGATATCCGGCACCGGGAGCGCGATTAAGTAAAATCTGCGCAGGCAAATTGCAAAGCGCCGGCAGACTTGGTCTACTCACGTCTGACTGAGGAGGTCATATGTTTCTTTGGATTAAAGCGTTTCACCTCATTGCTGTCGTGACATGGTTCGCCGCACTCTTTTACCTGCCGCGTTTATTTGTCTATCACGCTATGACAGAGGACTCAGATACCGTCGGTCGTGAGCGTTTTAAGGTGATGGAGCGGAAGCTCTTGAAAGGCATCATGACACCTTCGATGATCGTGGCGGTTGCACTTGGCATTTGGATGATCGCGCTCGTCCCTGAATATATGACCCAGGGCTGGATGCACGCAAAGTTGACGCTGGTTGTGTTGTTGCTTGGCTACCACCATTGGTGTGGCCGAATCGTCAAAACCTTTGCAAACGACGCCAACACACGCTCACACGTGTGGTATCGCTGGTTCAATGAGGCACCCGTGATCAGTTTGATTGGCATCGTCATCCTGGTGATCGTCAAACCGTTTTAATGCGCGGCCTCTATGTCATCACCCAAGCGCATGTGCACGATCCTGAGACATTGGCATCCCAGGTCGAGGCAGCGATCGATGGTGGTGCAAGTTGGGTGCAGTTCCGACACAAAGGGACAGACCCAGGGCGCGCGCGCGAACTGGCGGATGCCGTTCTTGCAATCTGTCAGAGCAAACATATTCCAGTATTGATCAACGACTCTGCGGCACTCGCAAAAGAGACCGGCGCGGACGGCGTGCATCTTGGCCAAACAGACGGCAGCATTCTCGAGGCGCGGCAGTTGTTAGGGCCTAAGGCGACGATCGGTCGTACGTGCCACGGATCCGAATCACTGATGCAGGCGGCCGTTGATGAGGGCGCAACCTATTGCGCCTTTGGCCGCCTATTCCAGTCAAGTACCAAGCCAGACGCAGCTGGATTATCATTAGACGCATTGCAATGTTTGGTCGCGGCCTGTCCGATTCCGGTCGTCGCGATTGGTGGGATCGACCACCATAATGCGCCACGCGTCCTCGAAACAGGCGTCGCCGCTATTGCGGTCTCAGGCGCCGTGTTTGACACACCCGACATCAGCGCCGCGTGTCACCGACTGGCACAACTTTTTAAGGAAACAGCATGAATCAATCGCGCATTTTATTTGAACAGGCCTCTAAATCGATCGCCGGCGGAGTGAACTCCCCTGTCCGTGCATTTCGTGCAGTTGGCGGCACGCCGGTATTTTTTAGCCGTGCCAAAGGGCCGTTTCTGTATGATGCCGATGACCGCGAATATGTCGACTACATCGGCAGTTGGGGGCCAATGATCGCTGGCCATGCCAACCCTGCCGTTTTATCTGCGGTGCGTGATGCGATCGAGCATGGGCTGTCGTTTGGTGCACCGACTGCGGTCGAAACTGAGATGGCCGAACGGGTCAAAACGTTTTTCCCCTCGATGCAAAAAATGCGGTTCTGTTCCAGCGGAACCGAGGCCACCATGAGTGCCATTCGGCTAGCCCGTGGGTTTACTGGGCGCGATACGATCGTGAAGTTTGAAGGCTGTTACCACGGTCACTCGGATAGCCTGTTGGTCAAGGCAGGTTCCGGCGCACTGACCTTTGGTGTACCAAGCTCACCCGGCGTGCCCGCCGATCTCGCCAAGCACACACTCAACCTACCTTTTAATGATTTGGCGGCAGCAGAAGCTTTATTTGCATCACAGGGTGATCAACTCGCTTGCCTAATTATCGAGCCCATCACTGGCAACATGAACATGATTTTGCCAAAGCCAGGCTACTTAGAGGCGCTGCGCGCGCTCTGTGATGCACACGGCGTGGTCTTGATTTTTGATGAGGTGATGACAGGTTTTCGTGTCGCGAAAGGCGGGGCGCAAGCGCTGATCGGTGTGACTCCAGATCTCACCTGCCTCGGTAAAATCATCGGTGGCGGCATGCCTGTCGGCGCGTTTGGTGGTCGCACAGACATCATGGACATGCTTGCACCCATTGGCCCGGTCTATCAGGCGGGCACACTGTCAGGTAACCCAGTGGCGATGGCTGCCGGTTTGGCCACACTGGCACTGCTAGATCAACCGATGTTCTATGAACAGCTGAGTGCCAGCACCGAAGGATTCGTGACCGGCATGGTAGCTGCGGCGCACGCAGCTGGGATTCCGATGCAAGGCGTCAGCCGTGGCGGGATGTTTGGGCTGTTTTTCGCCGAGCAGCCAGTAACCTCCTTTGCAGAAGTCACTGCCTGCGACGAAGACGTCTTCAAACGGTTTTTCCATTTGATGCTTGATCGCGGCATCTATCTTGCGCCCTCGATGTATGAGGCAGGCTTTGTGTCCTCGACGCACACAGAGGCGGTCATTGAGCGCACACTCACGGCCGCCAAAGCCAGTTTTCAGGCGCTCTAAATTAGGAGCCGCTCAAGCGAGCGAGGCGTCTCGCCTCGCTCGCACCTGTTGAATCACCTAAAGCCTCTTTTGCGCGTGCGACCAGGGTATATAAATCACGCTTCATAGCGGCATCCGCACCGGCCAGATCAACTGCCTGGCTGGCAATATTGGCCGCATCCTCAAACAACTTCTGCTCCAAACGCACACTCGACAACTGGAAATACACCTCAGGCTCTGTTGGCGCAATGCGTTGTGCCCGCTCAAGTCGTGACGATGCGCCTGCCAAGTCGCCTGCTGCTCGGAGGCTATCAGCCTGCTCTAACAGCGACAGGACTGCTGGACTGAGTTGCGACTCTGTGGTCGGCTGATCAATCGGCTCGATCCGAGCCACAGGCTCAACAGGCATGGTTTGGTTTGACTCACCCACTTCGCGGGAACGATCCGGTGGCGTTAAAGGCAACGCACGACGATCTTCATCGGTGGCGCGCCAAGACGCATCCACCACAGGTGGTCGCGCAATCGGCGGCTGGGTACAACCCGCCACCACCGACACCACAAGTCCCATCATCCATAACCGCATGCCTATCCTCCAAACCAACGTTGTAACCATGAGCCACCTTGGCCCTCGCCAACCGACTGCCCCTGACACTGTCCGTCAGGGACCTCTGCAAACTCTGCCGGAACTGGACGCCGCTCCGCATCGGGGCACCCCTCAGCCACCAACTCGCCACTGCGTCCAATCCACGCATATTTTAATGTGTCCGGAAGTGTATGTGGACGATCGGACCGTTGTACCTGGGAAAACGCCTCGCGGATCACCGGCAAGGCCGCGACTGAGCCAATCAATCCCGCTTTCCGGTTATCGTCAAAGCCCACCCAGGTCACGCCGAGCCGTCGTCCATCGGCACCCACAAACCAAGCGTCTCGACCATCATCGGTGGTTCCGGTCTTGGAGGCCATTACTTCAGGATAAGCCGCACCAAAGGCGCGACCGGTTCCCGCTTCAGCCCCAACCCGCATCATGTGATCCACCTGCACAGCAACGCGCGCTGGAAACAGCCGCTTTGATGCAAACGGTTTGCGTGTCAGGATCTGACCCTGCTCGTCCATCACCGCACGCACGGCTTTCAGTGGGGTTTGATACCCCTGATTGAGCAACGCCTGATACAAACTGGCCATCGCCACCGGCGACATTTCGGACACGCCAAGCACGGTGGCCGGTGGTCGACTTGGGCCAAGCGGCAATCCGTAGGAGGCAATGCGATCTAAGATCTGATCAAGGCCCAGACCGACTGCCAAATGCACGGTTGCCTGATTAATACTCTCTGCGATGACCGTCTCAAGTCGGACCACGCCCGCTTCTGTTTGATCATAGTTTTTTGGCGACCAGACCTGTCCTTTGGCATCGGTCAGCGTAATCGCTTCATCACGCACAAGGCTCCCCGCGTGGAGTCGCGCATCTGCCTGCAAGGCGGCCGCCACCACAAAGGGCTTGGCCAATGAGCCAATTTGTCGGGTCGCATCCAAGGCCCGATGAAACCCCAGTGTGTCATCGCGCCCGGCGAGAACAGCCTGAATTTCACCGGTCGGAATATCCACCATTAAGCCACCCATCTGCACCGCGGAGTCGGGATCAAGCCCGCGCGCTTTGAGGGCTCGGAGCATGGATTGCCTGCCAGAAATCATGCCCCGATGGACCTGCGGATCGAGTGCGGTATAGATCGAAAGCCCAGAACTCGTGAGTTGCCCACTGGTGTAGTCACGGGTCAACTCGCGTCGCACGAGCGTCACATACCCAGTAAATCGACCGATCCGATCAGCTGGCTGGTTCGGAACAGACAGAGGGTCTGCCATGGCCTGTGCCGCGGCGTCAGGTGAGATCAACTGCGACTCCATGGCCATTTTTAAGACCAGGTTGCGACGCTCCAGTGCCCGCTCTGGATGCCGCCTTGGATTGAAGGCACTGGGTCCTTTGACCAACCCGACCAATAAGGCCTGCTGAGACAGCGTCAATTCAGCAATCGGGCGACCAAAATAAAACTGCGATGCGGTGCCAAAGCCATGGATCGCTCGGCGGCCCCACTGACCCAAAAACACCTCGTTTAAATAGGCATTTAAGATGGCGTCTTTAGAAAAATTGGCATCTAGTAGCACCGCATAGATCGCCTCAACGGCCTTGCGAGTAAGTGTTCGTTCTCGCGTTAAGTACAGGTTTTTCACCAACTGCTGGGTGAGTGTGCTTCCGCCTTGTGCAAAGCGACCGGCTAAGACGTTATTCACCAAGGCACGAAAGATGCCCAACAATGAAATCCCTTGGTGTTCATAAAAACCACGGTCTTCCACGTTGAGAAGGAGTGGCACAAGGGTCGGCGGCAAATCTTCAAGGCTGATGAGCTCACGATCGGCGTGGGTTCCGGAGAGCTGAGCAAGGACCGCCGGTTCAAACCGAATCAGATCGACAGGGGTCGCATCGACCGTTTGGATCGAGGCCACTTGGCCTTTTGAAAATCCAATCCGAACACGGCGCTCAGATTCCACACCATCTGGGAACCGGTGGCCACGCGTCCCCACCACCAAGGCTTGATCCAGTTGACGGTATTGGCCTTGTGTCGGTGCGGTCGTCACCGACTGATAGTTCAACAGCTGCAACTCATAGAGCACCTGTGCTTGGCTTAGCGGTGCCCCCTGATACAACTCCAATGGCCGTGCATAGATTTTTGCACCAACAGCCCAAGACAACGCATCGAATTGCTTGCTGAGGTGCGCATTGAGATAGACTAACGCCACCCCCACTGCCACCAGTAGGGCCAACGTCAGTTTGAACAATCCAGGCAGCCATGTCTTCATGGGCGCCAGTATAGCGGGAGGACGCCTTGAACGAGACCATCATCGCGGCATTAAAGCATCAATCGTGCTACCCCCATCCGACCGAGACGGTGCGTTGCATCGAGTCCGATCTGGCGTGGGTGCTGTTAACAGGTGAGTTCGCGTACAAGATTAAAAAGCCGCTCGATCTGTACTTCTTAGACGCCAGTAGCGTGACAGCACGAGAATCCTTGTGTCGCGCGGAATACAAACTGAACCAACGGATTTATCCAGAGCTCTATCTGGATGTGGTCGCGATCCGATCACACGACGGGCAATTCACCGTCGGTGGTCAGGATGGCGAGATCATCGAATATGCCGTCCAGATGCGCCAGTTTGATCCAGAATGCACCCTCGACAAGGTGCACGCACGTGAGGGATTGGCGCACTCGGAGCTCGAAAAACTCTGCCAAGCTGTGTTTGCACTCCATCGCGATGCACCGGTCTCGGGAATTGAAACGCCTTTTGGCGAGCCCAACTCGCTCTACATTCCGGCTCAACTGAATTTTGACCAGGTCCGACCCCGGCTGACCGAAGCCAAAGATCTGGCGCAGCTGATTCAGTTGGAAGCTTGGGCCCATGAGTATCTCAAACGCCTCTGGCCGCGGTTTGCTGAGCGCAAAGACCTTGGCATGATTCGGGAGATTCACGGCGATTTACACCTCGGCAATGTATTACGGACAGCAGATGGCGAGATCCGACTGTTTGATTGCATTGAATACCGCGCTGAGTTCCGTTGGATCGATGTGATCAGCGAAGTGGCCTTTTTGACCATGGATCTTGAGGCTCGCGATGATTATGCATCCGCCTGGCACCTGTTAAATCGTTACCTCGAATTGAGCGGCGACTACCATGCGCTCTGGGTGTATCAGGGCTACCGTGCCTATCGTGCCATGGTGCGTGCGAAAGAGTGTTTGCTCTCACTCAACGCACCCTTGTTACCCAACGAGCCCGATCCAAGTCCCGTTGCGCGCTATCGTCGGTATGCGCGCCTCGCCGAGCAGGCCACCATGATTCGACCGAGAGTGTTGTTGATCACGCTGGGGATGGAGCGCGAACAACGCCATGCGGTCTCGCATCAGTTGATTGATGACTTCGGGATGATCCGACTGCGATCAGACCTCGAGCGTGAACGACTCTACGGTGCGCTGGAAAATTCCCGACCACAAACCTACAAGCACCTCCTCGAGCTCGCTGAATTGTCTTTGCGTGCAGGCTTTCCTGTGGTGTGTTCAGGTTCGTTCGACGACCCGAATGAGCGCGAACGTTTCCGGCGGTTAGCGGAGTCTCAGGGGCTACTCTTTGGCATCCTAACCAACGAACAAAGCGCCAACGCGGCACATTTGAGTGATGAGGAGCTGGCCTCAACACACATCTTGCGACTCGACGATCCCGAACGCATGGTGCGTGAAGTCCGGGATCTCGGGCATGCCTTTGGCATGGTCTCTGGAGGACGGCGATGAACCGGCTCGACCGATTGATTCATGGATTTGATGGCCTTTTGCGCACCGTGGCGCGCGTACAACCCATGCCACAGCAGCCCTCACCTGCACAGGGCGCCCTAGACGATCCCTTGACCGAGAGCGAACTGCAATGCTCAGGGGCGCTGATGCGCGTCAATCACACGGGTGAAATCTGCGCGCAAGGGCTCTATAACGGCCAAGCATTATTTGCATCCGATCAGGCAACCTCAGCAGCACTCCAAGAGGCCGCTGCCGAAGAGTTGGATCATCTTGCCTGGTGCCGTGAGCGGCTCGATCAGCTCGGAGCGCGACCCAGCCTCCTCGATCCGCTTTGGTACACCGCCTCCTTCACCCTCGGCGCGGTCGCAGCGCTGGTGTCGGATCGTGTCTCCCTCGGCTTTGTGCATGCCACTGAGGAAAATGTCGAACGGCACATCAAAGAGCACCTTGAGCGATTACCGGCCAATGACCACGCCTCACGACAGATTCTGAGCCAGATGCTCGATGATGAAATCCGTCACGGGCAAACCGCGTTACACAGTGGTGGCGAAGCGCTTCCCGCACCTGTTCGACGTCTGATGTGGGAAGGTGCCAAGGTGATGACCCTAACTGCCGAAAAGATCTAACCCCCGCGCGCACCTGCACGGATGCGAAGTCGATCTTGCTCAATCTGCATGTAGTGCTCGACGCTGATGCAGACAAGCACTGCAACCAATAACCGTGCGCTCAATAGCATCCACACAGTCGACGACATCTCACCGAACCGAATCACCGTGAACAGGTCGATCGCCAAATACAGCAACAGATAGCCGACTGTGACATAGGTCATCACATGCAATGCCCGATGGCTGAGGACGCTGTAGGCAAACGCACCAATCAGACACAAGGCGACGACCGCCCGCACACGGATGTACCGAAACCATAGCGAGTTGGGATCTGCATCGATGTGAAATGCTGCCAAGATCCGTGCAGGCTCAATCAAGCCCGCCAGATTGGTCGGGATCGAACACAAAATTAAAATCGAAGCCATCCAATAAAAATGTGCACCCAGATACATCCAGACACGCCCAAACCCCAGCCCCGATTGACCATACCAGTGCATCAGCAAGCCTCCAGACGGATCGGTGTCGGTTCGACCACACGGGCGGGCGCTCGGCGACTCGCCTTGTGGGCATACATCTGCGCATCGGCCATCGACACGGCCTCTTCCAGTCCACCGACACCGTGCCAGGCCACCCGGCCAAGTGCGCATCGGACGGGGATCTCTACCGTCCCAATGGGAAGGTTCACCTCAATCGCATCTTGAATGGCCGCCACAATCCGATGCGTCGTGCGTGGATCAACAGCCCGCGCAAAGACGAGAAACTCATCCCCACCCCAGCGACAGGCCAGATCGTAGCAATCGCCATCCAGTCGTAAGGTATGGCGCAGGGCGCTCGCGACATGTTGCAGCACCGCATCGCCCGCTGCATGGCCGAAGCGGTCATTGATCGGCTTGAACTGATTGAGGTCGATGAGGATCAGTTGACCTGCCACTCCGCGGGCCGGAAACCGTGCCTCGAAGCCGCGTCGATTTAACAGATGCGTCAATGGATCGGTGTCCGCTTCTTCACGCACACCATGCAATCGCGCTTCGGCATGAAACACCAGCCGATTGACCTGCGCCATCAGGCGGCCGACTTCATCGCGATGATCTGAGGGCAGCGTCTCAACAACACCCTCGCGCTCGTAGCGCGCCATGGATCGCTCAACCAAAAACAAGGGTTCCAATAACGCATGCAAGGCCCACCAGGTCAGCGCAGTACCCAGGACCGTCGCCAGAACCATCCACACAAAGGGCCCCTGGTACAGGCTAAAACTCCCAGCCGGCGTGGTCATCAGCGCATACCCAATCAAACCAATCAATGGCACATGCACACCTACGAAGGCGGCTGAGAACACTTTTCGAACATAGCTTTTGGGGAACACTCGCCCCAGCAGTTGATACACAAACATCCCTGACTCCTTGTGTTAAAACCGTTGTTCAACCTGCATGCGTGCAGACCAGACATCCGTATCCTGTGTGCCAGGTGTGCCGCCGGCCAGTTGCAGTGACAGTCCGCCCGAACCATCTTCCCTGAACGGATAGCGTAGCTTGCCGCTGAGACTTTGATAGCGCGTATTGAGCGAATCTTGCGTCCATTGATAGGCGAGATCCCACCACAGGCGACCGGACTGTACCGAGGTCCCAAGTGCAATATCGATCGCCTGTGTGCCTTGTCCTGTATGCGGACTTGTGTACATCTGGCTCGGCTGATCGGCGTAACACAGACGACTCGCTGAGGCATCCTGATAACCCAGTTGCAAGCCCACCTCGAGATGCGGTTGCACATGGGTTTGACCCGCCTGTAGGCTCCATTGCACACGAGATGCCGCTCGCGCGCGCGTCGACCAGGTCGTTTGTTCCGCGTATCGCAAGGGCTCGGAGCCACCGGTTTCGGTGTAGCCATCGAGTGCACTGACGGCCAGATCAATCTCCGCATTTAAGCGCCAAGAGACGGCATCATTTGGATGCCACAACCGATCGTCATAGCCAACCTGAAGGACACCCTGCCAGGCAGACCGTTGACCCTGGTATCTCTGGCCAGACGCTGTCCGAAGCGATGCTTGTGCGAGCACACCAAGCCCAATCACACCGCGTATGTAGGCCTCTGTATCGAGCTGTCGTTGACCATACACTTTGAGGTGCATGGACTCAGAACTCACTTCCGAGGACTGGTCGGCGACTGCCACATCCTGCTGGCCATAGCTGACAGCAACACCCACTGTTTGTGCATCCGGCAGCCGCCAGTCATAGCCAACCGAGAGTTGCCGAATGTCGATTGAAAGCGCGTTGTTTGCAGACGGGCCTGGCCGTTCACCAATTACCAATGATCCAGCGGTCCAAATCGAGCGACTGTCACTGAAAAGGTCACACACATCTGCTGTCAGCCAATCGCTCAAACCACTGTGCTCGACAAACTGTGCCACTGCAGGATTTTGAAATTGAAGCGCCACGCCCTGACTTGAGAGACCGTGGCACTCTGCAGGCATATGTTGGAGTGCAAGCAATCGCTCAGACACAGAAACCACCGAGGCACTCGCCACTTCCGAGACATCTTGCAGGCTCTGCTGCAGGGTTTGGGTCGCCAATCCACTTTGCATTGGGTCCGTGCGCGCAATGGTCATGACAACAGAAAGCTGGCTTTGGTTTCTCGCCAGATCGGTGCCAATCACACTCAGTAAGTAACGATTATCTTGGTCGTGGTCTTCGGGGTTTGCCGTCGATACTGGGCTTTGCAGACGCAGAAACCCCGAGCTGTCGATCGAAAAGAGTGCAGCATCAGGGCCACCGAGATGCCAGGTGACAGGCTCATCTGCATGAAAAGGAACAGCTGTCATCGACTGACCTGACTGGCCTTCAATCAGTATCGGACCGCTGATCTGGGGCGCCTGTTGGTCTGTCGGCGT
>CAZVNX010000026.1:0-16012 GCA_964628665.1 uncultured Pseudomonadales bacterium
CGGATGCATCAGACAGTCGAGGTTGAAGATACACCGAGCGTTCGGGGCATGATCAATAAGGTCAACTACCTCGTGCGCGTGGAAGGAGAAGCGTAATGCGTTTAAATGGCTTATCTCCAGCTCCAGGCAGCCGTCCAGATAAGAAGCGTGTCGGTCGCGGCATTGGTTCTGGTCTGGGTAAAACCGGTGGTCGTGGACACAAGGGTCTGAAGTCGCGTTCTGGTGGATCTGTGAAGCCAGGATTTGAAGGCGGACAAATGCCATTACAGCGTCGGTTGCCAAAGTTTGGCTTCACGTCGCGTAAAAGCTTGGTGCGTGATGAGATCCGTTTGGCAGAGCTGAACAAGATTGAAGGCACTGAAGTGACCATGGAAACGCTGCGCGCTGCACGTCTCATCGGTGAGAACACGCTGTACGTCAAGATCATCTTGGCAGGCGAAGTGACCCGTGCGATGACCGTGAAGGGCATCAAAGTGACCAAAGGCGCTCAGGCGGCAATTGAAGCCGCTGGCGGTAAGGTCGAAGAATAATGGCGACTCCTGGCGCGCAAGGTGGTCTGACGGAGCTGTGGTCTCGACTACGCTTTGTTGTGATCGCAGTGGTTGTATATCGGTTAGGGGCGCATATTCCCGTACCCGGTATCAACCCCGATCGGCTGGCAGATCTATTTGAGCAGAGTCAGGGCACGATCCTGAGTCTCTTTAATATGTTCTCTGGCGGCGCGTTGGAGCGGATGTCGATTCTTGCGTTGGGCATCATGCCGTATATCTCGGCATCGATTGTCATGCAGTTATTGACGGCGACGGTTCCTTCGTTGGAAGCGCTGAAGAAAGAAGGCGAGGCTGGGCGGCGAAAAATCACCCAGTATACCCGCTACGGCACAGTGTTCTTGGCGGCCATCCAGTCGATTGGCGTGTCCATGGGATTGGCAGGACAGGGCGTGGCCTTTACCGCCGATTTCCATTTCCACTTCGTGGCTGTAGTGACCTTCGTATCTGGCTCTGTCTTTTTGATGTGGTTGGGCGAGCAGGTGACAGAGAAGGGGATCGGTAACGGTATTAGCTTGCTGATCTTCGCTGGCATCGTGGCGGGTTTACCCGGTGCGATCGGCCAGTCCGCTGAGGCGGCACGTCAGGGTGACCTGAATATTCTTGGCCTGCTGGCGATTGCGTTGATTGCGGTGGGTGTTGTTGGCTTTGTGGTCTTCATGGAGCGCGGACAACGCCGGATCACGGTGAACTATGCCCGTCGGCAGCAGGGGAACAAGGTGTTTGCGGCACAGCAGTCGCACCTGCCCTTGAAGATCAACATGGCGGGTGTGATTCCGCCGATCTTTGCTTCGAGCTTGTTGCTCTTTCCTGCCTCCATTGGCCAATGGTTTGGTCAAGGTGAAGGCATGGAATGGTTGTCTGACATCAGCCTTGCGTTGGGACCAGGTCAGCCGCTGTATTACTTGCTGTTTACTGTTGGGATCGTGTTCTTCTGTTACTTCTACACGGCGCTGGTGTTCAACCCACGCGATGTAGCGGACAACCTGAAGAAGTCGGGTGCATTTATTCCCGGGATCCGCCCAGGTGAGCAGTCAGCGAATTACATCGACAAAGTGATGAGTCGCTTAACATTTTGGGGTGCAGCCTACATCGCGGCTGTATCACTGATCCCGCAAAGTTTGGTTGTTGGCTTCAACGCACCGTTTTATTTCGGTGGAACCTCACTTTTGATTGTGGTTGTGGTGGTCATGGACTTTATGGCGCAGGTGCAGTCGCATCTCATGAGTCGCCAGTATGAGTCTTTGATGAAGAAGTCGAATTTGAAAGGGTATGGCTCAGGCGGTTTGCTCCGCTAACAGAGCATTTGGAGTTGGATATGAAAGTACGCGCATCAGTGAAAAAGATTTGCCGGAACTGCCGCATTATTCGTCGGAATGGTTCTGTTCGTGTGATTTGCACCGATCCACGGCATAAGCAGCGTCAAGGGTAATTGAAGGTAGGGGTTGAGATTTTCTGTTGAAATCAATAGAATCTCGCGCCTTGTAATTTTCGAGAGTCGGCGGGGCCGGTTCATGAATTTGGAGAGTTAGGAATGGCACGTATTGCCGGCGTTAACATCCCGGACAACAAACACGCAGTGATCTCACTGCAGTATGTGTATGGGATTGGTCACACTCGCGCGAAGTCAATTTGCGCGGCTGCAGGTATTGAAGAGAGCACCAAGATTGCCTCTCTGTCGGAAGAGCAGCTCGAAGCCCTTCGTACAGAAGTTGGCAAATTTGACGTTGAGGGTGACCTTCGTCGTGAAGTGTCAATGAGTATTAAGCGTCTGATGGACCTCGGTTGTTTCCGTGGCATCCGTCATCGCCGCAGTCTGCCAGTTCGCGGACAGCGGACTAAGACAAATGCGCGGACCCGTAAAGGCCCACGCAAGCCGATTCGTAAGTAAGGAATTCTGATGGCGACACAGCGCAATGCAACGCGTAAGAAGGTCAAGAAGCAGGTTGCTGAAGGGGTCGTGCATATTCACGCGTCCTTTAACAACACGATCATCACAATCACAGACCGTCAGGGCAATGCCCTGTCATGGGCCACTGCTGGCGGGTCAGGCTTCCGGGGTTCTCGGAAATCGACACCTTTCGCTGCCCAGGTCGCATCAGAGCGCGCGGCGACTGCAGCGCTTGAGTTCGGATTGAAGTCCGTGGACGTGATGGTGAAGGGCCCAGGCCCTGGCCGCGAAAGCGCAGTGCGTGCGTTGAACGGAGTTGGCTTGAAAGTGACAAACATCACTGACGTGACGCCGATCCCACACAACGGCTGTCGCCCGCCGAAAAAGCGCCGCGTGTAAGGAGAATTAGAGAGCATGGCACGGTATATCGGACCAACTTGTAAGCTAGCACGTCGTGAAGGGACAGACCTGTTCCTGAAGAGCGGCGTTCGGGCGATTGATTCAAAGTGCAATCTGGAAACTCGTCCAGGGATGCACGGTGCAGCGCGTGGTCGGTTATCTGACTACGGACTGCAATTGCGGGAAAAGCAAAAGGTGCGCCGGATCTACGGTGTGCTGGAGAAGCAATTCCGTAACTACTACAAAGAAGCATCGCGTCTGCGCGGTTCAACAGGTGAGAACCTGTTAAAGCTTCTCGAGTGTCGTTTAGACAACGTCGTGTATCGGATGGGCTTTGGCTCAACACGTGCGGAAGCGCGTCAGGTGGTCAGCCACCGTTCGATCATGGTCAACGGCAAGGTGCTGAACATCCCGTCGTATCAGGTGAAGCCTGGTGACGTGGTCAGCGTCCGCGAGAAAGCAAAAAACCAATTGCGCATCCGTGCTGCACTTGAGTTGGCGGGTCAGCGTAGCGACGTGGCTTGGGTTGATGTGGATTCTGCAAAGATGGAAGGGACGTTCAAGGCCATGCCTGAGCGCCAAGACCTGTCTGCAGATATCAACGAAAACCTGATCGTCGAACTGTACTCGAAGTAAACCACATTTAGGAGACGATATGTCGTCATCGATGGAACTGCTGACACCGCGTCAGATTCAAGTCCAGGAGGTTGCTCCCGGACGCTCAAAAATTATTCTTGAGCCTCTTGAGCGCGGTTATGGCCATACTCTGGGCAACGCACTCCGCCGGATCCTGTTGTCATCAATGCCTGGCTGTGCCGTCATTGAAGTGAAGATTGAAGGGGTCTCTCACGAGTACTCAGAGATTGAGGGCGTCAAAGAAGACGTCATCGAGATTCTTCTGAACATGAAGAAGCTTGCGGTTGCATTGGAAGGCCGCGACGGCGTTGCGACCATCCGTTTGAACCACTCTGGAGAAGGTGTGGTCACGGCTGCGGATTTTGAATTACCGCAGAACGTCAGTATTGCAAACCCAACTCAGCACATTGCCACCGTGTCTGCACGTGGTTCATTGCAAATCGAAGCCCGTGTCTCACGCGGCATCGGTTATGAGCCAGCCAGTGAGCGCGAAGACGACGAAGAAACGCGTTCAATCGGCATGTTGCGTTTGGATGCGACATACAGCCCTGTGCGTCGTGTGTCCTATGTTGTCGAGAGCGCTCGTGTCGAGCAGCGCACTGACTTAGATAAGTTGGTAATCGATCTTGAAACAGACGGAACTCTGGACGCAGAAGAAGCGATTCGTCGTGCCGCAACCTTGTTGCAACAGCAGTTGTCTGTGTTTGTTGAGTTCGAAGGTCCTCAGGTCTCTGAGAGCGAGACACAGAAAGATGAGATCGATCCGATCTTGTTGCGTCCAGTTGATGACTTGGAGCTGACAGTGCGCTCGGCGAACTGTCTGAAGGCAGAGAACATTTATTACATCGGTGATCTGGTGCAGCGCAGTGAAGTTGAGCTGTTGAAGACTCCGAACCTGGGTAAGAAGTCCCTGACAGAGATCAAAGACGTCTTGGCGTCACGTGGCTTGTCATTGGGGTCGCGGCTAGAGAACTGGCCACCAGCAGGTTTTGCGCGCGAAGAAAGCGCCTAAGTTAGATCGACGCGTCGTGAGACGTTGTCATAGAGAGCGAGAATAGACCATGCGTCATTTGAAAAGCGGAAGAAAACTGAATCGTACGAGCAGTCACCGTAAGGCCATGTTTAGCAACATGACTGCGTCACTGATCGAACATGAAGTGATCAAGACTACATTGCCGAAGGCAAAGGAGCTGCGTCGTGTGGCTGAGCCTTTGATCACACTCGCGAAGAGTGATTCAGTGGCGAATCGTCGTTTGGCGTTCAGTCGTCTGCGCAACGATTCAGCAGTAGGCAAGTTGTTTGCTGAGCTGGGTCCACGTTACCAAGACCGTCCAGGCGGCTATTTGCGGATTCTGAAAAGCGGTTTCCGTGCTGGCGATGCGGCTCCAATGGCGATCGTTGAGTTAGTTGACCGTCCTGAGTTGGTCGCTGACGCCGAGTAATTGATTCATATGAGTACCCTTAAAACCCGGCTGAACCGCCGGGTTTTTTTTTGGCCTACGGTTAGGTCAGGCTACCTTGTGTCTGGCGAGCAAGGGTTTGAGGAAGCGACCGGTGTGTGAGTGTGACATGTCAGCCACTTGCTCAGGAGTCCCCTCAGCGATAATTTGGCCGCCACCTGATCCACCCTCAGGTCCAAGGTCGATCACCCAGTCAGCGGTCTTAATGACATCTAGGTTGTGCTCGATGACCACAACGGTGTTGCCGTGATCGCGAAGCCTGTGCAATACCACTAAAAGTTGCTGAATATCTTCGAAGTGGAGTCCGGTGGTCGGCTCATCCAAAATGTAGAGTGTCCGTCCGGTATCGCGCTTTGATAGCTCGCGTGCGAGCTTGACTCGTTGCGCTTCACCGCCTGAGAGAGTGGTCGCTGATTGACCGAGTTTGAGATACGACAGACCCACGTCGACAAGCGTTTGCAATTTACGCGCAAGCGTTGGGATCGCATCGAAAAACGCGCGTGCCTCTTCGATCGTCATGTCGAGCACATCATGAATCGATTTGCCCTTGTACAGAATGTCTAGGGTCTCTCGGTTATACCGCAGTCCATGGCAGGTATCACAGGGCACGTAGATGTCTGGAAGGAAGTGCATTTCGACCTTGATCAGGCCGTCGCCCTGACAGGTCTCACAGCGCCCGCCTTTGACGTTGAATGAAAAACGTCCGGGGTTGTAACCCCGTGAGCGCGCTTCTTGCGTTTCTGCAAAGATCTCTCGGATTGGCGTAAACAGGCCGGTGTACGTGGCTGGATTTGAACGCGGTGTGCGACCGATCGGCGATTGATCAATGTCGACCACCTTATCGAGCTCGTGGATGCCGTGGCAGGCCTCAAACTCGGCGGCTTTCAGGGTCACCGCCTTGTTCAAGACTTTGGCAGTGTGCGGGTAGAGCGTACGATTGATCAGGGTCGACTTGCCAGAGCCCGAGACGCCTGTGACACAGGTCAGTAACCCCAAGGGCAGGTCGAGGTCCACATTTTGTAGGTTATTCCCAGTACAACCGGTCAGTTGCAGTGAGGTGACGCCCTTCGGTGTCCGCTTGCTCGGTACGGCAATCGCCTGTTTACCGGACAGGTAACGACCCGTGACGGATTTTGGATTCGCCATGACCTCAGCAGGCGTGCCTGCTGCGACAATCTCGCCTCCGTGCACACCCGCACCAGGTCCAATGTCGACTAAGTAGTCTGCGTTTCGCATGGCATCTTCATCATGCTCAACCACGATCACCGTATTGCCCAGATCGCGGAGATGGAAGAGGGTCTTTAAGAGTCGTTCATTGTCCCGTTGGTGTAAGCCAATGGAGGGCTCATCGAGGATATACATCACACCGACCAGTCCGGCACCGATTTGGCTCGCAAGCCGAATCCGTTGGGCTTCACCGCCTGAGAGCGTCTCGGCACTTCGATCGAGCGACAGGTAGTCGAGTCCGACGTTGACCAAGAAGCCGAGTCGGGCCTGGATCTCTTTTAAGATCTTGTCTGCAATCTCTTGGCGTCGCCCTGGCAGATTGAGGTCATCAAAAAATGCATGACACTCGCCGATCGGTAACTTGACCAATTCCGGCAGTCGCGTCTCGCCAATAAAGACATGCCGAGCGGCTTGATTCAAACGTGAGCCTTGGCAGTCAGGACAGGGGGCGTGCGTCATCATTTTCGCCAGCTCATCGCGTTGCGATTGGCTGTCTGTTTCTTTATACCGTCGTTCGAGATTTCGGATCACTCCCTCAAACGGATGGCTTTTGTTTACTTGGCGGCCGCGATCGGAGACATAACTGAAATCGATGGCTTCATCACCTGAGCCATAGAGCACCACATGTTGATGCGCAGGCGAGAGATCCTGCCACTCAGTGTCCAGATCAAAGCCGTAGTGGCTCGCGATGCACTTGAGCAGGTGGTAGTAATACAGGCTCCGGCGGTCCCAGCCTTTGATCGCGCCTGAGGACAACGATAGCTCCGGATCGGTGATTAAACGGTCCGGATCAAAGTACTGGTGTACGCCAAGACCGTCACAGGTTTGGCACGCACCAAAGGGGCTGTTAAACGAGAACAACCGCGGCTCAAGTGAGGCGATTGAATAACCGCAATGCGAGCATGCAAACTTGGACGAAAACACCATTGGTGCAAACTCATCGTCCATGGACTGAATCACCACCTGACCATCGGACAGATTCAGGGCGGTTTCGATGGATTCGGCCAGTCTGAGGCGTTGTTCTTGATCGACCTTCAACCGATCGACCACCGCATCCACGGTATGTTTTTTCTTTTTATCGAGCGCTGGCACATCGTCTAAATCCACTACCAAGCCATCGACTCGTACGCGGATGAATCCCTGCGCTTTGAGGGTTTGAAACACATGCAGGTGCTCACCTTTTCGATCACTGATCATCGGCGCAAGGATCAGCACTTTGGCACCCTCGGGGAGCGCGAGCACTTGATCCACCATTTGACTCACGGTTTGTGCTTCAAGGCTCTGGTTGTGCTCAGGGCAGCGTGGCTCGCCCGCTCGGGCGTAAAGCAAACGGAGATAGTCATAGATCTCAGTGATCGTGCCAACCGTCGAACGCGGATTGTGACTGGTGGATTTTTGCTCAATGGAAATCGCTGGTGAGAGACCCTCGATGTGATCCACGTCGGGTTTTTCCATCATCGAGAGAAATTGTCGCGCATAGGCCGACAAGGACTCTACATAGCGCCGTTGGCCCTCGGCATAGAGCGTGTCAAACGCCAGTGACGATTTACCAGAGCCAGAGAGTCCAGTGATCACGATCAAGCGGTCGCGGGGAAGATCTAAGTGCACGTTTTTCAGGTTGTGGGTGCGTGCCCCACGGATTTGTATCGAATCCACAGTGTGTCCGTCAGATCATTGGCAAAAGTACCAGTCTACCCTTGGTTTGGGTCCGAGGACACGGATTCAACTGAGAAAGCGTCCGATTGCGCGGACAGCGTCCGACGTT
The DNA here is from genome assembly GCA_964628665.1 of uncultured Pseudomonadales bacterium. GTDB lineage: Bacteria > Pseudomonadota > Gammaproteobacteria > Pseudomonadales > Litorivicinaceae > HIMB30. The sequence continues at coordinate 7,927 of CAZVNX010000026.1, forward strand.
CTCGCTGACAGCGGGTGACCCATGCTACATTACGCTCCAACGACATCGAATTAACACAGGACAATGACATGGCGCGTTCGGTCAACAAGGTCACTCTGATTGGCAATTTGGGGAATGATCCCGACATGAAAGCGCTGCCTTCTGGCAGCCAAGTGGCGAACTTGAGTCTCGCAACCACCGATGCGTGGCGTGATAAAGGTTCAGGGGAAATGCAGGAGCGTACCGAGTGGCACCGCGTGGTGTTTTTCGATCGCCTCGCCGAGATCTGTGGCCAATACTTGAAGAAGGGTGCTCGGGTCTATGTCGAAGGCACACTGCGTACTCGGCAATGGGAGCAGGATGGCCAGAAGCGCTATACCACTGAGATTGTCGGTCGCGAATTGATGATGCTCGATGGTCGTGGTGAAGGTGATGGCGCCCCCATGGGCGGCGGCGCAAGTCGTCCACAATACGCGCCGCAATCGGCCCCCCAGTCCGCGCCACAGTCAGCGCCGAAGCCGGTCAGTCAGCCGATGCCGGATCCAAATATTGATGACGAAATCCCCTTCTAAGCCGACCAGCTTCGAAGACGAGTCTGATAGCCGCTTCCCTCGAGCCAGAGTGTTGGTGATCGGGGGCGAGACAAGCCTTGCGGATGCGTATTTTGAGACACGGGCCAGTGGAGGGCAGCAGCGCGTTGTGTTGCCGCCGGACGTTCATGTTTCCGATGACCGTGAGATCTTTGAATCCATTCGTATGCGGCGCCCAGACTTTGTTGTGAACTGCGTGGTGGACTCAGGGGTCGACCAAGCTGAGCTCGACCCATCGGAGTGTCGACGCATCAATCATGATCTGCCAGTGAGCCTCGCCATCGCCTGTCGCGAATTCGGTGCGACGCTGATTCAACTCTCCACCGACTACATTTTTGATGGCCAAAAAGACATCGCCTATTTTGAAGACGATGCACCGCATCCGATCAATCTCTATGGGCAGGCACGCTTGGAGGCTGAACGTGACATTGCGAGCCTCATTGATCAACACGTGATTTTGCGCGTTTCACATTTGTTTGCACCGGGCGCTAATAGCTTCGTTGCGAGTGTGTTGGCGCGTGCACGAGTCGAGTCTGAGTTACCCATGGTCGGTGACGAACGCGGCTGTCCAACCTCAATTTTTGATGTCGCACGGGTGATAGCGGCGGTGGTCGATCAACTGCACAGTGGGGCGGGTGCCTATGGTGCCTACCATGTGGGTTGTCAGGGTGATGCTTCATGGCTTGAGCTGGGTGAGTGCATCATTGCGCAGGCGCGGCAATTTGAGGCGCTTGCGGTGGAAGAGCTTACAAGTGTGTCTGGTGGCTCGATCCAAGGCCGTGCGGCACGGCCTCGGCGATTGATCCTGTCGACCCGAAAATTGTTGTACACCTTTGGCATTAAGCCACGCCCCTGGCGCCAAGAATTGGCCGACACTGTGGAGCGGCACTATGCAATGGAGGCACATCGAGATGCGCAGAACTGATGCAGGTTCAGTGGTTCGGCAACGGATGTTGCGACTGAAAAAACGCAAAACCGTGTTACGTCGGCAGAGTCGACTGCGCGAGATGATGTTACTGGCTAAGCATGGCCATCAGGACGGGTCGCCTGATACGACGGAACCATCTGCTGATACTGAGTAAGCCAAAGCGCGAGGTCGCGATACCGCGTGCGCCACTCACCCGCAAATCTGAAATCAAGATAGCCAAGACTCGCAGCCAACGTGATTTGATCCAGCGTTGGTGTGCGATCAACCGCATGGATCTCGGTTTGGATCCAATCCAGCCCGCCGAGGACTTTGCGATTTAAGCGATTAAGCCAATCCTGATTGACCTGTGAAGCGTCACGAAACCGCCGCTCGTAGACCATCAATAAGGCGGCTTCTGTGATCCCGTCGGCAACGGCCGCGCGGGTCAGGCAAGCAATGCGATCGCTGGCTGGCAGCATCTCATGACGCTCTGCGCGCTGAATCAAATATTCGCAGATGACTTTGGAGTCAGTGACGATCTGTCCATCATCGAGCTCGAGTAACGGAATTTTCTGAATCGGGCTTGGGTTCAGTGCCAGGCTCGCGGGATCGTTGGCATCGATCTGAATCACGTCAATCTGATCCATCAGACCCGCAATCGCAGCGGTCATCTTCACCTTACGCCCGAATGGCGAGGGTGGGGATGAATACAGTTTCATCAATCGATCTTCTGGAAGGTCATGCAGGCGTTGGTGCCACCAAAGCCAAAGGAGTTCGACAACACCGTCCGAATCGGCCCATCGATCCGCTCGCGTGCGATCGGCATTCCGGCCGCTTCTGGGTCCAGAGTTTCAATGTTGGCACTGGCTGCAATGAAGTCGTTTTGCATCATCAGGATGCTGTAAATCGCTTCCTGAACGCCTGCGGCCCCTAACGAGTGTCCTGACAGAGATTTGGTCGAGCCAATCACCGGTGCGTTGGTGCCAAAGACTGTTTTGATGGCATTGAGTTCAACGATGTCACCTGCGGGCGTGGAGGTTCCATGCGCGTTGATGTAATCGATGGGGCCTTCAACACCTTGGGTTGCCAATTGCATGCAACGGATTGCGCCTTCACCCGAAGGGGCTACCATGTCAGCACCATCACTGGTGGCGCCGTAGCCGACGATTTCACAGTAGATTTTTGCGCCACGTGCTTTGGCATGTTCGTAGTCTTCAACCACTAGGGCACCACCACCGCCTGCGATGACAAAGCCATCACGGTTGGCGTCATAGGCGCGTGATGCATTGTGTGGTCGGTCGTTGTATTTCGAGCTCAGAGCACCCATCGCGTCGAATAAGCACGACAGGGTCCAGTGTTCCTCTTCGCCACCACCGGCAAATACGATGTCTTGTTTGCCGAGCTGGATTTGCTCCACCGCATTCCCAATGCAGTGCAGGCTCGTTGAGCAGGCCGACGACATGGAGTAATTCACGCCTTTGATTTGGAAGGCGGTTGCCAGGTTCGCAGACACCGTGGAGCCCATGGTTTGTGTTACCCGATAGGGTCCGACCCGCTTGACGCCGCGTTCCCGTAAGATGTCGGCCGCTTCCACTTGGTTGGCCGAAGAGGCGCCACCTGAACCCATCACTAAGCCGGTGCGCGGATGACTCACTTCGGCGTCGGTGAGACCGGCATCGGCAATGGCTTGTTGTAGCGACAAGTAGGCATAGGCTGCCGCGTCACCCATAAAACGTAAGAGTTTTCGGTCAATCAGCTCGGATAGATCCAATGCGATCGATCCCGAGACTTGGCTTCGCATGCCCAGTTCCGCATAGGTTGGATTAGCTGAGATGCCGGATTTTCCATCGCGAAGGGATTGGGTGACGGATGCGGCATCCAGTCCCAAACATGAGGTAATCCCAAGACCTGTCACCACTACTCTGCGCATGCCGACTCCTTTCTTGTCGTGCTTATTGTTAGAAGCCGTCAGTGGATGTGAAAAGGCCCACTTTCAGGTCTGTTGCATGGTATATCGCTCGACCATCGACGCGAACCACACCATCGGCTAATCCCATCACCAAGCTTCGTGCAATGAGACGCTTCATGTCGATCTCATAGGTCACTTTCTTCGCCGTTGGCAGAATCTGCCCAGTGAACTTGACCTCGCCCACACCGAGCGCTCGACCCTTGCCCGGATGACCGCTCCAGCCGAGGAAAAACCCAACCAATTGCCACATGGCGTCGAGGCCAAGGCAGCCCGGCATGACTGGGTCACCTGGGAAATGGCAGGCAAAGAACCAAAGTTCTGGGGTGATATCGAGTTCGGCCAGCATGTGACCTTTGCCATGGGCGCCGCCGTCTGCTGTGATCGAAACAATGCGATCCATCATCAGCATGTTCGGAGCAGGTAATTTCGCATTCCCTTCGCCAAACAGCTCACCCTGCGCGCACGCAAGTAATTCATCCCGCTCGTATTGATTCTTCATTGGCCCTCGTGACTCAAGTCGGTGGTCTCTATCAAAGATGCGAGTGTACCAGAAACCGGAAAAGAGGCTGAACGTCTGCGTCGGCCATCTCGCGGTCTCACTTACGCCTATCAGCGAATACGCTCTGAAACCAGTTCTGGTAGGCTTCCGATTCCCATGAATTGAGAGGATGCCTCATGACCGTGATTCGCCAAGATGACCTGATCGACAGTGTTGCGGATGCACTGCAGTTTATTTCGTATTACCACCCGTTGGACTTTATCCAGGCGGTGCATGAGGCGTATCAGCGCGAAGAATCACCAGCTGCAAAGGATGCGATGGCGCAAATCCTGATCAACTCCCGCATGGCGGCGATGGGGCATCGGCCGATTTGCCAAGACACGGGCATTGTCACTGTGTTTGTCAAAATTGGCATGGACGTCTCCTGGGCTGGGGCCAGTATGTCGGTTACCGACATGATCAATGAGGGCGTGCGTCGTGCTTACACACATCCTGATAACGTGCTGCGGGCCTCGATCTTGGCCGATCCGGCAGGTGCGCGGAAAAACACCGGCGATAACACACCAGCGGTGATCCATTACGAAGTGGTTCCTGGTGACACGGTGGATGTGCAGATTGCTGCCAAAGGCGGTGGTTCGGAAAATAAATCGAAGATGGTGATGCTGAACCCATCCGATTCCATTCTAGATTGGGTGGTGAAAACCGTACCAACGATGGGTGCCGGATGGTGTCCGCCTGGCATGCTCGGCATCGGTGTCGGCGGTACGGCTGAAAAAGCAGCTGTGATGGCCAAAGAATCGCTGATGGAGTCGATCGATATCCATGCGTTGCGCGCGCGGGGTCCGCAGACAGCGACTGAAGAGTTGCGTTTGCAGATCTTTGAGGCCGTCAACAACTTGGGGATCGGTGCACAGGGCCTTGGCGGCCTGACGACAGTGCTGGATGTCAAAATCAAAGAATACCCGACCCATGCGGCATCGCTACCGGTGGCGATGATTCCGAACTGTGCGGCCACGCGACACGCGCATTTTGTACTAGATGGATCTGGGCCTGCGTTGCAAACGCCACCCGCGCTCGAGGACTGGCCGAATATCACTTGGGATGTCGGTCCCAATGCGCGCCGTGTCAATCTCGACACCCTGACGCATGAAGAAGTGCGTTCCTGGAAACCAGGTGAGACCTTGTTGCTGAATGGTTTGATGTTGACTGGGCGTGATGCGGCGCATAAGCGCATCGTCGATATGCTCAATCGGGGCGAGGCTCTGCCTGTCGATCTCAAGGGGAAGGTGATTTACTACGTCGGCCCGGTGGATCCGGTGCGGGACGAAGTGGTGGGGCCGGCCGGTCCGACCACCTCCACGCGGATGGATAAGTTCACCGAACAGGTGCTCGCTGAGACCGGTTTGTTTGCCATGGTCGGTAAAGCGGAGCGCGGCCCAATTGCGATCGAAGCCATCAAGAAGCATCAAGCGGCTTATTTGATGGCTGTCGGCGGTGCGGCTTATCTGGTGGCGCAGGCGATTAAAGCCTCACGGGTGGTCGCTTTCCCTGAACTTGGTATGGAGGCGATCCATGAATTCCGGGTCGAGGATATGCCGGTCACCGTCGCGGTCGACGCTGACGGGACCAGTGTGCATCAAACCGGTCCCGCCGAGTGGGCGCAGAAAATTCTCGCCAAGCAGATCGCTTAAACGTTCAGTGCATCCACAATGGCCTGTGTACATTTGGCCGTTGTGGCTGTGCCGCCTAAATCCCGCGTTTTAAATGCATCACCGCCCGTCAGTACAGTCTCAATCGCCGTTTCAATGGTCTTCGCAGCCTCTGCTTCACCCAGATGCTCAAGCATCATCGCCATGGTCCAGATGGAGGCAATCGGGTTGGCAATGCCCTGGCCCGCGATATCGGGCGCGGAGCCGTGCACCGGTTCAAACATCGATGGGAAGCGGCCTTCTGGATTGATGTTGGCCGAGGGTGCAATGCCGATCGATCCGGCCACGGCGGGACCAAGATCACTTAGGATGTCACCGAACAGGTTTGAGCCAACGACCACATCGAACCAATCTGGGTGCAACACAAAGTGTGCAGTCAGAATGTCGATGTGGAACTGATCGACGGAGACCTCTGGGTACTCGGCGCTAATCGCTTTAACACGCTCATCCCAGAACGGCATGGAGTGCATGATGCCATTGGACTTGGTGGCAGAGGTCAGTTTGCCAGCACGGGTTTTCGCGATCTCAAAGGCATAGCGAAGGATGCGATCAGTGCCGTGACGGGTGAAGATCGACTCTTGGATGACAGTTTCTTGCGGTGTTCCGGCATACAGTCGTCCGCCAGCTTCTGAGTATTCGCCTTCGCAGTTTTCCCGTACCACGACAAAGTCGATGTCTTCTGGGCCACGATTGGCGAGTGGTGAGGTGATTCCTTTGAGTAATCGCACAGGTCGGATATTCACATACTGATCAAAGGCGCGACGAATGGGGATCAAAAGGCCCCACAACGAGACATGGTCAGGCACGCCAGGCCAACCGACGGCACCGAGATAGATGGCGTCAAAGTCTTTTAACTGCTCAAGTCCATCCTCAGGCATCATCGAGCCGGTCTCAAAATAGGTTTGGCATGACCAGGGGAATTCGGTGAATTCCATGGCGAAACCAAAGCGTTCGGCAACCGCCTGACCGACGGCAATTCCGGCCGGGATCACTTCGGTCCCAATGCCATCACCAGGAATCGATGCAATACGAAGTTTTTTCATGATAACCTACTGTTTTAATTGATTAATAAATGATCAATGCGTGTCGCATGGATGCTCGCCGTCGCTGAGGTATACAATGACACAACAGATTCCCGAGGGGTGGGCGTTGGCCACCCGTGATGGCACCGAGATGCTGTCACGAGAATATCGATTTGACAATTTTAGCCGTGCAATGGCCTTTGCGGCCAGAGTCGGAGAGGCCGCAGACGCGGCCGATCACCACCCTGAGATCACGGTCTCTTGGGGGCGCGTGCGGGTGCTTTGGTGGTCCCATGATGCAGGCGGAATCACGCCTCGCGATATTTCGCTTGCCGAGACGACTGATCGGTTGTATTCATAGCGCCGCTTTTGGATCTGTTCGCCTAGGAGGCTACATGCGGATCGCATTTTTGGTGGCTGACTGGGCTGATATGACGCCTGGAAAAAGCTCGACCTTGACGATGATTCGCGAGTCCATGGCACGCGGTCATCGTGTGTACATTTTGTACCCGAGAAACCTCACCGTCCGCGATAATGTCGCCTACGGATTTGCCCGCAAATTGCTGGTGGATGGCAAGGTGCCAGACTCAGTGCCGACCTTTTATAAGCGCGTGACCTTTAATGAAAAGATGGTTCCGCTGCATTCTTTGGATGCCATCTTCGTCCGTCGCGATCCGCCGCTTGATCCGATTGTGTTGAACTTCTTGGATTCGATTAAAGCCGAGACTGTGGTGCTCAATGACATCGACGGTATTCGGAAAGCCAACAACAAGATCTACACCACCAGTTTCCATACGGTCGGCAGCGAGTATTTGCCAGAGACCTATGTCTCGAAAAACAAAGAATACTTAAAGCGCATTATTCGTGAATCGGACCGTGATCGTTGGATCTTAAAGCCCCTTGATGGTTCCGGTGGGCGTGGCGTGATCCTTTTGGAAACTAAGGCGCAGGGGTCCCTGAATTCACTGCTCGATTTTTACATCGATTCGAACCATGGACAGAGCAACTATGTGATTCTGCAAGAGTATCTGGAGGCAGCCCAAGAGGGTGACGTGCGTGTCTTGATGCTTGGCGGAGAATACTTAGGCGCCTATCAACGGGTGCCTGCACCAGATGACATCCGTGCCAACATTCATGCAGGCGCGACGGCGCATGCCGTCAAACTAACCGAGGAGCAGCATCAATTGCTGCGGAAAATTGGTCCGCAACTGATGGCGGACGGCTTACATTTTGTGGGCTTGGATTTGATTGGCAACAAGCTGCTTGAGGTGAACGTGTTGAACCCAGGCGGCATCACCAACATCAACCGGCTGAGCCGCAAGCGCCTGGAGAAAAAAGTGATCGACTACGTCGAACGCTTGGTCTCTGAGCGTCACGCCAAGCAATCGGAATTGGAGTTGCGCTTATCCCG
>CAZVNX010000027.1:0-13889 GCA_964628665.1 uncultured Pseudomonadales bacterium
CCGTAGGTCAAGGCAGAGAGATCTGCCTGCAACGGCTGATTCCCGGCCACCAAATGGCTTTCCACCATGATGCCAAAAATTCCATGACCAGACTCTCGCCGCTGCGCGATCACACTTTCCACAACACGCGCCTGCTTGGCGTGATCTTTTTCCGAATTCCCGTGACTGCAGTCCACCATCAGCTGCGGTGGTAAGTTTTTTGCTTTGAGCACATCAAGGATCGGTTGCACAGCCTCAGGCTGATAGTTCGGGCCCGATTGGCCGCCCCGTAGAATCACATGGCAATCCGGATTTCCCGTGGTGCCAAAGATCGCAGCAACACCTTGTTTAGTGACCGACAAAAAGTGATGCGGATGGCTCGCAGCCTGCACCGCATCTGTAGCAATCGACACCGTGCCATCCGTGCCATTCTTGAAGCCCACTGGCATCGATAACCCTGATGCCAGCTCCCGATGAATCTGGCTCTCTGTCGTCCGTGCACCAATGGCGCCCCAGGACACCAAATCAGCGATGAACTGCGGACTGATGGTGTCTAAGAATTCACAGCCGACCGGAATCCCTTGCTCGACCAGGTAGCACAGAAGACTCCGGGCTTTGTGCAATCCTTTATTGACCTGAAACGACTGATCCAGACCGGGGTCGTTGATCAGGCCCTTCCAGCCCACGATGGTGCGCGGTTTTTCAAAATACACACGCATGACGATTTTCAGCGTCGATTGATACGCTGTAATGAGCGGCTTGAGACGACTCGCATACTCCTTTGCAGACTCCGGATCGTGGATTGAGCAGGGCCCAATCACCACAAGCAGCCGATCATCTCGGCCGTGCATGATGTCTGAGATTTCTTGTCGGTCTTTGGCAACCGACGCAATCATCGCCTCGGTCATCGGCAATTCTTCGAGCAAGATCGCAGGGGTGATCAGTGGCTTCATTTGCGCAATGCGCGTGTCATCTACAACGAGTGGGTGGGTCACAACAAATTCTCCGTGCTTCCGCTATAGTCTGACGTGTCGGTGTTGGGCACGTAAAGTGCGGAGCGGATTAAACAGATCAATGCAATCAATCGTTTCCAATGACCTGACCTTGTTACGTGAGTCGCTGGCTGCTCGACTGGCGGATACCGCCGGCCTGTCTCCACTTCAAGAAGACTGGATCATCGTCCCGAATCGCGACACCGGTCGTTGGTTACAAACGCATTTGGTCGCCGCGCTCGGTGGTCTTGCCAATACGCGCTTTTTGACACTGGGTCAGGCGCTGTCTGAACTCAGCCGCACAGATCACAGCAGCAACTTTTTCGAGGTGGCGTTTTGGGCCATCGCCAAGTACTGGCAACTCGCGCATCCACAGTTAGCCGCCGCCGATGCCGTCCCGCAAATCGTGTTGCTCACCGAGCTGTTCGAGCGCTACCTCACCGATCGCCCCGATTGGTTGGCACGCTGGGAGCGAGAGCAAACAGTCCACCTTTTAGGTCCACATTGGCAAGCGACACTGTGGCGTGAAGTCATCCAGACCCTTCCACACCAACCACATCATCGCCTCCTAGAATTGGCCAATGGAACAGACGCACCCGAGCTTCAGACAGTGGGGCGTGTGTTTGTCTTTGCACCGGATCGTCTTTCAGAGGTCGCACTGCAAATCCTCAAACAAATCAGCCAACACCGACCGGTTGGCCTGTGGTTGATGTCGCCATCACCCGAAGGATGGTTTCTCGAACGGGATGCAGAGTCCCTGGACGATCATCCATTGTTGTTTGCTCTCGGAGCAGAGCGAGCCCGCTTAATGCGCCAGGTCAGTGCAGACACCTCGATTGAGGCCTACTGTCATCCGCTCGATGGTCAACGCCATGCATTGGCACTCCTCAAACATGCGCTGTATTGCAACAAGCAACCGGATCAACCAATCGATCAAGATCAATCGCTCCAATTTCTAGCCGCGACATCCCCCACACAAGAAGTGCTCGCGCTAAAGGCGTGGATCGTGCGTTACCTCAATCAAAATCCGAACCACTCGCTCGCAGACATCGTGATCGTCTCACCAGATCCAGGTCTGTATGGGCCGATTGTGCAACGGGTTTTTAACGATACAGATGCGCGTTATCCACTTGCCACAGCGCCCGATCCATTAATCCAGCAGCCACTACACGATGTGTGTGTGCAGTTTTTATTTGCGATGCGTCGCGATGGATTTCGGGCCAACCGGGTACTCAGCTTCCTCACCGTTGAAGCCGTCCGGTCTGCATTCGCACTGACCGATCGGGATATTCGACAGATTGAGTCTTGGCTCGTCGCATCCGGAGCGCGACGCGGACTCGAAGGGCATAAGCACAGTCTTCAAGCCGCAAAGCGTCGTTTACTGCGCGGGCTACTCATCGATCCTGTGGCGTGTATTGAAGGCGATGCGACACCGACCGAGCCGCTCGAGCAAAGCCTGCGTTTAGATATCCTGATTGCTGTATTTGATGCGATCGAAATGATTATCGAAGCACCTGATGTAGGCACGCCTGGGATGATGATTGCGCAGATCTCCCAGTGCTTACATACGCTCACACTGGGGCAATTAAAGGCACTGGAGATGCCCCCCATTCCGGCGTTCGCGGATGAACTCGCCATCGACTTTCAGCTTCTGATGGCCTTTTTTGCGAGCCAACAACGCGCAGGTCTGTCACGACCCGTCGCTCTAAACGATCAGATCTCAGTCACCTCACCAAGCACCATCCGTGCGATGCATTGGCCGGTGGTGGCAATTTTGGGCGCGAACGATGGAACCTTCCCAACCGAACCTTCAGCGCATGCGTGGGATCTCATACTCAAACATCCACGCTCAGGTGATCTCATTCCGCAAGATGCCGAACGCCAAGCGCTTTTAGATATTCTGCTGAACACGGATTCACACCTGTGGATCAGTTGGCAAGGGGAACACCCCATCAGCCTCGAACACGAGTTACCAGGCGCCGGCGTAATGGCGATTTTGGCCGCTCTCGCACAAGATCCTAAAGTGCAAACTGCATGGATCCAACGCGCCCCGACCGGTCTGTCAATGGCACCACACCAGTCAACAGATCCGCTACCGAACCGGCGACCTGTGATGGCATCACACAGCCAAAGCACACGACAGGAACTGCTCCGCACCGTCGTCGATCCGGCTGCCGCCTTTTTAAAGGCCAAAGGCGGCATGTTATACAGCCCTCCTGACGATCGACTGCAGCAGGAGCCACTTGCACTCTCGCCGCTTGATGCCTATCGCGTGCGCGACCAGTTCATACAGCGTGGCGACCGCACGCAGATTGCCAACTGGTTAGCACACCACCCCGAACTGCCAACGGATCTCGAGCCCGATTTGGCCGACACCTTTGCACCGGAAAATATTCGCATCGCGCGCGCGATGCAGGGTCCCGAATTTCCGCCGACCACATTGGAACTGGCCCACTGCGAGCTGGAGATTCGGAACTTACCCTTGGCTTCAGTGCCCCGCTTTACCAGTGACGAGAAGCCAAACCGGCAGCGGACGCTCGTCGCACTCTTGGATATTTTGATGTGTTTTGCTGTGCAAACAGAGGAGGAGCCTGTCGATCTGGTGACCTTCGAAGGGAAGATCTATCGGATCGAGCCGTTATCTCGCCTGAACGCGCAACAACTCCTCAGTGATTGGTGTGACGCACTCAGCCAAAATACGGAGGCTCCCTGTCCGTTGATCACACCCTTGGCGATTCAGCATGCAGAAGCCTTAGCCAAGGACCCTGAGACCAGAATTGATTTGCAGTGGGGACTGGCGCCGCTCGTCCACAAACCGCATTACCGACGTCTGTTTGCGCAGGATCCCGAGATTAAGCCCAAGCATCAGCAGTTGGTTCAGGATTTAGTTCTGCCACTCACGCGCCTGCGCGCGAGGAGATCACGCAATGTCTTTTGACATCGGAACCTTCCCAGCCGAGGGCCGGCATCTGCTCGAGGCAAGTGCGGGTACCGGTAAGACCCATACCTTGATGCAACTCGCAATCCAGATGCTCGGCGAGCATGGTGTCGAACCAGCCGATCTCGTGCTCATGACCTTCACACGTGCGTCCACACGCGAGCTGCGTGCGCGGTTGCGCGGAAAGCTAACCGAAGCCTCAAGCGAATCGACAGACGCCCAGATCAAACGACGGCTGCAAACCGCCGTTCGGCGACTCGATCAGGTGACGATTCTGACCATTCACGGATTTGCACTGCATATTCTGCGAGAGCTCGGCCCCACGGTGGGTATTCATCCAAGACCGATGAATGAAGAGACCGACGGTCTGTTGCTGGATGCGGCACTCGATGTCTACCGCCAACTACGTGCCGACGGACCACCCGCATTAGTGCGCGCCACCATCGGCTCCGCAAAGCAGTTCGTTGACCACGCCAAGTTGGTTTCCAACCACGCCAGTATTTGGCACCCAGATGGCTCGATCAAACCACACTTATCCGAAGCGACCGCCGAGTTTCAACAACGCGTGCAGGCCCTTGTGCCAACCATTGAACAGCTCAAACAGACCCAAGGCGCGCAACCCAACACGGTTGAAAAATACTGTCAGCAGGTGCTCGAGGCGGCCTTGCCCAGTGCCATCCCCAAAAAAGCGATCGATTACTTTGCGGATAAAGTCGAGGCAGAGCCGCTATTCCAAGCATGGGTCAACCTGACTGAGGCCACGCCCACACAAGTGGCCTTTCGGGCCTATGCGCTTCGACAGGTCGAGCAGGTCTTTCAGGCGCGGCTGACGATGCAAGGCGAAATGCACCCAGACCAAATCATTGAGGACGCAGCACGCGTCGCATCGCAAATCGCTCCGGCGCATCGCCCAACCCACCGGGTGATTCTTGTCGACGAATTCCAAGACACAGATCGTAACCAATGGCTCTTACTCGATCAGTTGTATCCAGATGAAGCGGGGCGCCTGATGGTCATGGTCGGCGATCCAAAGCAGGCCATTTATCGCTTTCGTGGCGCAGACACGCGGTTTTACTACCAGATTCGTGATGCGTTGCCGGAAGATCATCGATGGTCTCTCGACACCAACTTCCGCTCGACCGATACCGTCGTCAAAGGGCTTAACCAGTTATATGACGCGCTCCATCCTGTGGGCGGGAGCCTTGAATGTCAGCACATCTCCACAGGCAAAAAAGACCTGCCACCACTGACACTCGATCAACAACCTCTGGCGGGATTCCAGTGGTGTTCGTCCTTGAACCCGCAGGGTGTTGCTGAGCTTGCCGCGACATTGATCACCTTGGGTGCCAGTGGTCGACTGACCATTGGCGAGCGGGCGGTCTGTGCAGGCGATATCTGTGTACTGGTCGACAGTTGGAAAACAGCCGCCAGTATTCAACAAGCCGGACGGGCACTCGGTGTGAGCTTTCATTCAGCTGAACAACGCTCCGTATTTGCAGACCCACTTAGCCGCGAGATGGTCTCTCTGCTCGATGCCATCGCGAATCCAGATGACCTCGGGGCGGTCAGCTCAGCTGCCACCACCCAACTCATTGGTCTCTCACTCGTCGGTGAAGGAAGCGTGCAACAACATCCTGACTTTGCGCTCCTGCAGCAGCATGTGATCCATGCGAGAACCACCTGGTATCGCGAAGGACCCGCCGCTGCAGTTAGTGCGCTCTTTAGCCAGTATCAAACAGAAGCGCGTCTTCCGCATGACTTTGACGGTCTCACTGGCTGGATGGCTTTAGCGCAGGCGCTCGAAGTGTTTGGCGCAGAAGGCAAAGGCCTCAATCCATTCGAAGCAGCGCGTTGGTGGGCCCATCGGGCAACCAATCACTCGCAGATAGGCGAACACGAAAAACCGCGCGCACCGAACCGCGATGGCGTCGTCAACGTCACCACCGTCCATGGTGCCAAAGGTTTGCAATACCGGATCGTGATCCTCGGCAGCACGCTGAAAATCAAATCGGCTGACGACAAAGCCCTCGCGGTCCGTTACTGCACAGATCAGGGTTTGGCATTGGATTTTCATGCCACAGGACGAGCGCTTGCAAACATCGACCTCGAAAGTGACGCGCACCGTTTGGCCTATGTCGCTTTGACCCGAGCTGAGCACGCGGTCTTCTTGGCCGAACCAGGCGATACGTCGGCCCTCCAAGCACTTCTCGCAGGGCGCGCGCTTGCGCAGTTGGGGCCCGACCATCAGTGCCTCGCCTGGCCAACGGCTGTAAGCAAAATCACAGCACAATCGCTACCCACAACGGAGATGCCCTTGCTTGATCGGCCCCACATGGCCTCATGGTTTATTCGCAGCTACTCAAGTTTGGTTCGTCACCAGGCAGACCATGACCAGCCAACCCGGGCCGAAGATGAGATCGATTTGCTGCTGGAAGCCGATCCCACGGCCGCACAGTGGCATCGGATTCCAGGCGGAACAGCCACCGGCAACTTCATCCATGAAGTCCTCGAGCATGCCGCGCGTCATCAGACATCACCCGACATTGCCACCTATGTCGATCGAAACTGGCCGAGTCATCTTGACCATGCAGATCGCGCACATATCGTCCAGTGGGTTGAGTCGATCCGACAGGTGACTCTGCCTGGCGGTGTGACCCTGGCTGAGTTATCGCCAGAAGCGGTGCGCCCAGAACCTCAGTTTCAGTTGCCATTTACTGATGACCTCACGCTCGATGGGTTGCTCGACAGTTTTCGCGCACTCTCGTGGTGGGACGATCCTCTCGAAGGGTCCCAGAGGCCACTAAAAGGGCAGCTGACAGGGTACATCGATCTTGTCTATGCAGCCGATGGCCGGTACCACCTGTTGGATTACAAAACCAATCACCTCGGCCATTCCGACGCGCACTACACAGCCGATGCCATTGCCCACACGATGCGCGCGTCGCACTATCAAACCCAGGCCGCAATTTACGCCTTGGCACTGCATCGATGGCTCGAACAACGATTGATCGGCTACGATCCAGTGTCGCATTTGGGTGAGGTGGTGTATCTCTTCGCACGCGGTATCGACGGTCCAATGCAAGGGATTTGGCGACAGCCGATTGAAGCCGAGGCCATCGTCGAGATCGCGTCGAGGTGTCTCCGTGCATAATCAAACCGAACAGGCATTACTCAATCTGTTGCTGGCCGAAGGTCTGCCAAGCATGCTCCGATCCGCGGTTCGTCGCTTGTTTCTGCGGATCCAAGAAGGCCACACCGCAGTGTTGCTCGAAGCCGATGAGCAGGTAGCCTGGGAGCAGAGTCCATGGGCCACAGGGAGCGCTGCGATGTCACCGCTCTGGGTCACCAACGGCTGGTTACAAACCGGTCGTCACCGCGCACAAGAAGCGCGTGTGGCTCTTGAATTGAAGCGTCGAGCGACACCCATCGCCACTGACTCGCTAGACCCCTTAAGCCTCATGCCTCAGGCAGACGCATCACAGCAGGCGGCCATTGTGGGTGCGATGGGGCGTCAACTGAGCTTAATTCTAGGTGGCCCAGGCAGCGGGAAAACAACCACGGCGGCCGCCATTATCGCGGCCAAGTATCACCAACTGAGCCACATTGAACGCCCTGCCATCGCACTCCTCGCGCCCACTGGCAAAGCCGCCGTGCGCCTCACCGAGTCGTTTCAAAATGCGCTTGCACGAATGCCAGAGCCGCTAAAGCCGGTTCTGGACGCGAAAGCCACGACAATCCATCGGCAGCTGGATCAACTTGGGGACTGTGATCTGATTTTGGTGGATGAAGCATCGATGGTGTCGCTTGACCTGATGGATCGCATGCTTTCGCGGTTGAGGCCCGAGGCGCATCTGATTTTAATGGGTGATCCCCACCAGTTGGCCAGTGTGGAAGCCGGCAGTGTGCTCTCGACCCTCGCGCAATCCGCTGCCTTTACAACCGATCGGTTCATCCTCACAGGACGGCACCGCACAGAGGCAGGCCAGGCCCTGAATCAAATTCAAGATCTCTGTCTGGCTGGCAACTTTGAGGGCTTTAAAGACGCGTTGCAGGCGTTACAGATTCCGTGGATGCGACCACAAGACGAGGCGTCGTCTTTAGAAGCGTATATTCACAAGGGATATGCGCCGTATTTCGCGGCCATCGAGGCGGGGCAGACCCGAATCATCCCAGCCTTCCAATGTTTAACCAGCATCAGCTCCGGGGTCGGGGGTCGGCATTGGGTCAATCGGTTGGTCAGCCAGCAAGCCGCCGCACGCGGACTGGATGGTCTCGGTCATCGCATCCTGATCACCGAAAATCAGCCAACTCTCGATCTCTACAATGGCGACATCGGTGTGTATCAAGAGCGGCAAACCGACCCAGCGCCTGAGATCTGGATCAGTGGGTCGGAGCGCACGGTGCAAAGACATCAAATCAATCAACCAGAAACCGCCTATGCGATCAGCATCCATCGCTCACAAGGCTCGGAATATGCCGACGTTTTGGTCTGCTTACCCGAACCACCAGAGCGCAGCCGTTATCAACCATCTCGCGAACTGCTCTATACCGCGCTGACCCGAGCCAAACAGTCCATCGCCCTGTTCGCGAGTGAATCCCAATTGGCCGCAGCCCTCGCCACGCCAACGCATCGCGACAGTTGCTTAGAACACTTTTTAGCCGAGGACTGACAGGTTAGACTGCAGATCCCCACACACAACAATAAGGGTATGCCGTGGATTTTGACGAGCAAGAACCGAATCCCGAAGGCGAGCTGATCCTCCGCGTCATCGCCCATCCGCGATTCACCAACGCCTTGGGCGATATTTATGCTGGCTGGTTGTTGGATCAAATGGATCAGGCTGCCGCGCAAATCGCCATGCAGGCCAGTGGTGGACGCTGTGCGACGGTGTCATTGGACAATGTCGACTTCATTGCACCGGTTCCCGTGGGCTCTGAGGTCTCTATCTATGGAGAACTGGAGGATATCGGTCGATCCTCAATGCAGATTCGCATCGAAGTGTGGATCACAGAGCAGAATAAAGAGACCTACAAATCCACCGAGACGCGGTTTGTCTTTGTCGCGATTGATGCCAATGGTCGGATCCGGCAAGTTTCGGGGCCCACAGCTGATTGAGGGCCCGTACAGAGACTCAGCTAGCCCAATGGGACGAGTTTTGCGTACTGCATAACGAGCCACTTACTTCCGGCTTCGTCAAAACGCACCTGCACTTTCATTTGCGGGCCGCTTCCCTCAAATCCAGTGACCACGCCTTCACCGAATAAGCCATGATCCACACGGGATCCGACACCGAAGGCAAGCCCCTCATCAACAGGATCCTGCCAACTCTGGAATCTGGGATGTTTTGGCTGACGCTCAATAGGACGGGCGCCAAAACTACTGGCCGAAAACGGCCTCGCAACCTGTGACTCCAAACGCACTTCTTCAATACAGTCCGCTGGAATCTCTTTGATAAATCGGGACAACAACCCATAGTGATCTCGGCCATTTAAGCGGCGAGTTTCTGCGTAGGTAACGGTCAGGTGCGACATGGCACGGGTCATGCCGACGTAGGCAAGGCGCCGTTCCTCTTCCAAACCGCCCGGTGAATCCATACTCATCCGATGCGGGAACAGCTCTTCTTCTGCACCAACCAAAAAGACATTCGGGAACTCCAAACCCTTGGCCGAGTGCAGCGTCATCAGTTGTACAGCATCGTCGTCAGGATCGGCTTGGGTTTCGCCGGCATCGAGACTCGCCTGTGATAAAAACTGCAACAAGACTGCTGTGTCCTCATCTTCAGGCTCAAATGCGCGACACGCACTGACCAGTTCGTTCAAGTTATCGACCCGCGCCTGACCACGCTCACCTTTTTCGGAGCCGTGATAGGCCAACAGGCCGCTTTTCTCGACCACTTCACGCGCCAAGTCCGGGAGTTCTAACGTCAGGGCACGCTGATCCAGTGATTCGATCAGTTCAACAAACCCAGCGACCGCAGTTTTTGCCCGACCGGACAATCCTCCACCGGCCATGAGCCGTTGGCTGGCCTCCCAAAGACCACAACCCTCATCGCGCGCCGTTTCACGGATCTGCTCGACAGTGCGCTCGCCGATGCCGCGCGGAGGTACATTAATGATTCGTTCAAATGCCGTGTCATCCAGACGGTTCTGCACCAGGCGGAGATACATCAGCGCATTTTTGATTTCGAGGCGTTCGTAGAATCGCTGCCCGCCATAAATTCGGTAGGGCACCCCCGCGCGTAACAAAGCGTCTTCCAAGACTCGCGACTGCGCGTTGGAGCGGTAGAGGATGGCGAGCTCCGCGTACTGCCCACCCTGGTCCACGTGCGCGCTGATGCGATTTGCAACAAATCGCGCCTCGTCTTGCTCATTAAATGCGGCGTACAACGCAATCGGACGACCCTGGCCTTGATCGGTCCACAACTCTTTGCCAAGTCGATCGGTATTATTTGCAATCACCGCATTGGCCGCGCGCAAAATCACCTCAGTCGAGCGATAGTTTTGCTCTAAACGAATGGTTTGTACCGGCGCGAAATCCGTGGTGAACCGATGGATGTTTTCAATCCGCGCTCCACGCCAGGCATAAATCGACTGATCATCATCACCGACCGCCATCACTGCTGTCTCCGCGCCTGCCAACAGCCGAACCCATGCATACTGAATGGTGTTGGTGTCTTGGAATTCGTCGATCAATAAGTGACGGAACCGCGCCTGATAGTGCGCCAACAGCGCGGGATGGTCGCGTAAGGTCTCAAAGGTTCTTAACAGTAACTCACCAAAATCAACCAGATTCTGTGCTCTGCATTGCCGATCGTATTCGGCATACAGAGATACGAGGGTGTCGTGATAATAATCCCGCCCCGTTTGTAAGTGATGCGGCCGTTGTCCTTCATCTTTACAACCATTGATGAATCCAGCAACGCCACGCGGCTTGAACTTGGCATCATCGAGCTGTCGCTCAGTGATCATTCGCTTCAACATCCGCGTTTGATCGTCTGAATCCAAAATCAGAAACTGCTCGGACAGCCCGGCATCTTTCCAATGCGCGCGGAGAAAACGATGCGCCAATCCATGGAAGGTGCCGACCCACATCTGATGCAATGACCGTCCGACGGCACGCTCCAAACGCTCACGCATTTCGCGCGCGGCCTTGTTCGTAAAGGTCACCGCGAGTAACGCATGCGGCGACAATTGATGCTCACGCATCAGGTGTGCCATGCGCTCGACCAGTACACGGGTTTTACCGGAACCGGCGCCAGCTATCACGAGCAGGTTACTCGGAGGCGCGGTGACCGCTTCCATTTGTGGGGGATTGAGTTGCATAGACGCAGTGTATTCGGTTTTGCAGAGAAGGTCAGCGCGATCGCCTTGCAAATGATTCGCATTCATTTAGTGATCTGATTCTCAACGACTTTTATAGCGAATCTTTATCGACTCGATTGTCAAATACACTTGGAAATCGACTGAACAGATCCCCATAGTCTCATTCGACATCGGACTCTCCGATGCCATGAAAGTTGAATTCGCATGACCCCTTAAAGGAGATATCACATGCAATTGAAGGGTACAAAAACTGAAGAGAGCCTGAAGGCCGCCTTCGCTGGTGAGTCAAAGGCAAACCGCCGCTACCTCTACTTCGCAAACATGGCAGACATCGAAGGCGCTCCAGAAGTCGCTAACGTATTCCGCAACACTGCAGAAGGCGAGACTGGCCACGCACACGGTCACATGGAATACCTCATCAATGGGGGTTCTGGTGATCCAGAAACAGGCCTAGCGGCTGGTAACGTTGCAGAAGCACTTGAGTCTGCAATCGCTGGTGAAACGCATGAGTACACTGACATGTACCCAGGCATGGCGAAAACTGCGCGTGACGAAGGTTTCGACGAAATCGCAGATTGGTTTGAAACGCTGGCGAAAGCTGAGCGCAGCCACGCCAACAAGTTCCAGAAGACTCTGGACGCGTACAAAGCAGAAGCTTAAATCGCACCGAAACCGGGGGTTCGCCCCTGGTTTCATTCCCCTACGGAGAGAAGCATGTCTACAGATTACAAACGTGAAGGCAACCTGGAAGCCCCCACGCGTCACCCGATTGACTGGAAAAATCCTGAGTATTATGACGAAGCGAAGTTGGACGCCGAATTAGAGCGGGTGTTTGATATTTGTCACGGATGTCGGCGGTGTCTGAGTCTGTGCAACTCGTTTCCGACCCTATTTGATTTGATTGACGACAGCGAAACCATGGAAGTGGACGGTGTCGCCAAAGAAGACTACGTGAAAGTCGTGGATGAATGTTATCTCTGCGACATGTGCTACATGGCAAAATGCCCGTACGTTCCACCGCATCCGTTTAACGTGGACTTCCCTCACTTGATGCTGCAAGCCAAAGCGGTGAAGCACAAGAAGGAAGGCATGCCATTGCGTG
Organism: uncultured Pseudomonadales bacterium; assembly: GCA_964628665.1. Lineage (GTDB taxonomy): Bacteria > Pseudomonadota > Gammaproteobacteria > Pseudomonadales > Litorivicinaceae > HIMB30. Next base: position 12,335 of record CAZVNX010000027.1, read on the forward strand.
ACAAAGTGCTGTCAGACACCGATGGCCTTGGCAAGCTTGCTGGGATCCCGTTAGTGACCGAAACGGTCAACGCGGTGAACCAGTGGAAGCCTGTGCGTAAAGCCGTAGAGAGCGTCCTCGGTGTGCACCACAACGCCTGGTTGCCAGATTTTGCACCGAAGAAACTGCGCCAAATGATTAAAAACGCCACAGCAGTCGATGTGGTCGATGGTGAGCGGACACCGGGCAAGGTGGCCATCTTCGCGACCTGCTACATCAACTACAACGAGCCTGGAATTGGCACCGATCTGATCAAGATTCTGGAGCACAACAACATCCCTTGGGTCGTTGCTGAGAAGGAAGTCTGCTGTGGGATGCCGAAGCTTGAGCAAGGGGATCTCGAGGCGGTCGACCGACTGAAGCGAGTCAATATCCCGCAACTCGCCAAGTTGGCCGCAGAAGGCTACGCCATCATGGCGGGAGTGCCATCCTGCACCCTGATGTTTAAGCAAGAAATCCCCTTGATGTACCCCGATGATGCCGAAGTACAGGCGGTCAAGGCTGCATTCTGGGATCCGTTTGACTACTTCATTGCTCGGATCAAGGATGGACTGATGTCCACTGAGTTCCAGCACGGTCTGGGCACTGTGTCCTATCAAGCGCCCTGTCATGGTCGTGTACAGAACATCGGTAAAAAAACCGAAGAGCTGTTGAAAATGATTCCGGATACGGTCGTGAAGACGACGGAACGGTGTTCGGGCCACGCGGGAACCTATGGCGTGAAGAAAGAGTTTCATGAAACTTCGATGAAGATTGGTAAGCCAGTCTTCCGCGCCATGAACGACCAGAACCCAGACTACATTTCAAGCGACTGCCCATTGGGTGGACATCACATTGCCCAAGGTATTCGCGAAAACCACAACAATGAACCTGCTTTAGCGCATCCACTGTCTTTGGTCGCTAAGGCCTACGGACTAAATGAGGAATGAACATGACCAAGATTGCTATTGATTCATTATTGTCACTCGAGCAGTACGCCAAGCAGCGCGATCAAATTCGTGCCGAGGCGATGCGCCTAAAGCGTCTGCGCAGTGTCTTTGTCGGACCGAACATGACCTTGCAGTTTGAATCCGAAGCGACCATTCGCTACCAGATTCAAGAAATGCTGCGTATCGAAAAGACCTTCGAGGAAGATGGCATTGTCGACGAACTCGACGCTTACAATCCGTTGATCCCCGATGGCACCAATTTGAAGTGCACCCAGATGATCGAGTTTCCAGATGAAGACGAGCGGAAGATCAAGTTGGCCGAGCTGGTTGGTGTTGAAAACCGCACCTACATTCAAGTCCAGGGTTATGACCGTGTGTACGCGATTGCCGATGAAGACTTGCAGCGCTCAAGTGACGAAAAAACAAGCTCTGTGCATTTTTCACGGTTCGAGTTCACCACTGAGATGATTGCTGCGATCAAAAATGGGGCGGCGATTGCGATGGGTGTTGATCATCCGAAGTACAACTTCCGTGTCGACGAGATTGATCCTGAAACGCAGGGTTCATTGACCGCTGACTTTGCTTAA
>CAZVNX010000028.1:0-12042 GCA_964628665.1 uncultured Pseudomonadales bacterium
TTCGACACACTTTGGCATCAATATGCCGAGCTGACACCTCAAGCCCGCGCCATTGAAGCGTTGTTTGCGGCCGGTGGCGATCAGGTCATCAACGACCACGTCGCATTTCGGACCATTGATGCGCCTGGACTCGATCTTCAGACCGCGGTGTCCTGCTTTGAATCCATCGGCTACAGCGTGTTTGACACCTACACGTTTCCAGATAAGCATCTGGATGCCCATGCGCTCAGAGTCATGGATGATCCAGATGCGCCGAAGATTTTCATCAGTGCGTTGCGACGTGGTGTCTTTTCAGACTCCGTCGAGTCGCTCATTGATCAGCTAATCGCACCCACAGTCGGCCATACACTGTCATTGGAGTCGTTCCTTGGGACCTATCCGTTCGCAAAGCCAACATGGGATGACTATTTGAAGCTTGCCGAAGTGAGCGAGTACGCCGCTTGGCTCAGCACCATGGGCTATCGCGCCAATCATTTCACGGTCAGCATCAATCATTTGACCCAGGTGACTTCTATGGACGCATTGATTGAGATCGTTGAGTCCGCAGGTTTTCGTCTCAATACCGTCGGCGGTGTGATCAAAGGGTTGCCGGAAAATCAGCTGGTCCAAGCGTCAACGTTAGCCGACACCGCCCGCTTTACATTTGCAGATGGTCAGACGCATGAGGTCCCCACCTGTTTTTACGAATTCGCAAAGCGCTACCCAGATGCACATGGGCAACTGTTTCAAGGATTTGTTCCGGCCAACGCCAACGCGATCTTTGATAGCACAGCGCGTCAGCTCTAAGCCTCACAGATGCTAGTCAGGCCCACCGCGCTCCGATATTCTATCCGGAGGAACGTGAAGGCAGGGATCGCAACACAGATCGAGGTCTATTCATGCCTATCAATCGTCGTCAGTTCTTAACCCACAGTTTCGCAATCGCCGGTGTCTCCTGCCTTCCAAGAATCGCGTGGTCTGCCAAGACAACTCGTAGCCTTAAAGCGGCACTCGCAGAGAAACGCCTAGTTCCTGGTAGCGAGTACCAAAACGCCACCGTCTGGGCATTTGACCAGACAGTCCCAGGACCCGTACTTCGCTACCGAAAAGATGACTGGGTCTCGATTGATTTTGACAACCAATTGCCGGAAGGATCGAGCATCCACTGGCATGGTATCCGGAACCTCAATGGTATGGATGGCGTTGCTGGGCTCACACAACCTGAGGTTCCCACAGGGGGCACCTTCCGCTACGAGTTCCCACTGCCCGACAGCGGCACCTACTGGTACCACAGTCATGCTAAGACGTGGTCACAGGTGGCCCGCGGCCTCTATGGACCGTTGATCGTCGAAGATGCACTCGATCCCGAAGTTGATCATGACTTAGTGTTGATGATCGACGACTGGCTATTGGCCGAAGACGGCACCATCGACGAGGCATCCTTTGGCTCTCTGCATGACTGGGCGCATGGGGGTCGGCTCGGTAACTGGTTGACGGTCAATGGTGAATCGCATCCACACATTGCAGTAAAGGCAGGCGCACGTGTCCGTTTGCGTTTGATCAACGCCGCCAATGCGCGGGTCTTTGGATTGACGCTTCCGAGCGAAGGCACCCTGATTGCTGAAGACGGATTCCCACGTACGCATCGCACCCTCACTGAAATCACGTTGGCGCCGGCACAACGCGCTGACATCATCGTCGATCTACCTGACGGTGACTGGAACCTCGTCGAAACAGGGAACGGCAACCCCTACCCTGCGGTCACTTTGAAGCCGACTGAATCGCCTGAGAATCGCGTTGCCAAGACCGCCCTCGTGCAACGGCCCGTGGCAATACCGCCGAGTCAGGTTGACGTGACCATCCCACTGCACATGCAAGGCGGTGCAATGGGTAACCTACAGGAAGCGATGTACCACGGTCAGCTGGTGCCGATTCGTGAGCTTGCACAGCAACACAAAAAGGTCTGGGCATTCAATGGTGAGGTCTCTGATCATCACGGGGCGCTTGGCAAACTCGATCGCAATCAGGTGGCCAGTATTCAGGTGTATAACGACACCCGCTGGCGCCATGCCATGCACCTGCATGGGCATCACTTTTGGATCCAGACTGAGGATGGCCAATTCCTCGATGGACAACGAGACACCTATTTGTTTGATCGCGGCGAACGCGCCAATCTGGTGTTCGTTGCAGACAATCCAGGTCTTTGGCTGTTTCACTGCCACATGCTCGAGCACCACGCAGCCGGCATGGCAGGCGTCATCGAGGTCGCCTAAGAATGGGCTGGTTAATCACCAAATATCTGATCACCGCAGGCGTGGTGGTGCTGGCCTCCGAAATTGCCAAACGCAATGACCTTATCGGTGCACTCATCGTTGCATTGCCCTTGGTTTCGGTCCTCACTTTAATTTGGCTGGCAGTTGAAGGTCAGTCGGTTGAGCGGATTGGCAATCACGCCTGGTACACCTTCTGGTATGTACTTCCCACCCTGCCGATGTTCTTGGTATTCCCGTGGCTGCTTTCACGGGCTGGGTTTATCGGGGCTCTAATGATGAGTATCGCCATGACCGTTGGCGTGTTCTGGATATACGCGAGGATATTACGAAATTTTGGGATCGACCTGTTTCCCTAACGTAAGATCTCTCAGCGCAAGAGCAGAATCGAAGTCGTCTGCATCAATCGATCGACATACATAAAACTGCGGTCACACTGCTCCAAACGATGAAACGAAGTGTGCCACAATTTGGAAAAATAACAGGAGCTCCCAATGTCAGCGTCGACACCGACATTTTTTAATCTTTGGCCCACACAGTTAATGGAGATCACGCTGCCCGGTTCCGATCAGGCCAACATGTTACTCGCGCAATTTCTTCAGGACCTCGACCAACAGGCCGAGCAAATGACAACGGATTACTTGAGCACCAACCTCTTTGATCAGGGGCATCCAGCACTGATGTGGTTGCATCAGTCCTGCCAACGGGCCGTCGTCGACTATGCCGCACAACTCGGAATCGATTACAGCCTGGATTTCCTGATTCAAGGATGGGCGAACATCAATCGTCTTGGGGACTACCACAACCTGCACAATCATCCACACTCATGGCTCAGTGGCACGTATTACGTCAGCATTCCTGAGCATGACAGCCTGCCCCCTGGACGCGATGATCGAACACCCAACTGCATTAGCTTTTATGATCCGAGGCCCCAAGCAAATATGACAGCCATCCGTGGCGATGGCGAAGTCGATCCCGAGCATCGAGTGAAACCGGTTCCTGGCATGTTGTTATTGTGGCCAGCTTTTTTGCACCACTTGGTTCACCCGAATCTATCCCATGAACCGAGGGTGTCTGTCAGTTTTAATGTGGTACTTCGATGGAAAGAAGAGTATCTCCCATAAAGTTGGGATCGATGAGATCCGCATCCACACAACAACAGAAAAATAGAGGTCCCCATGTTATATCGACAACTCTCTCAGTACGGACAACCGCTCTCCGCAGTGGGTATTGGCGCCATGTCATTCTCAGACTTTTATGGCCCAGTCACCGAAGCGCAGGCATTTGCGATTATGGATCGCGCGCTGGCAGCTGGCATCAATCACCTAGACACATCCAATGTATATGGTGCGGGACAGTCTGAACGATTTATTGGTGAGTATATGCGTCAAAACGGCATTGCACGTGAGACGTTATTCATCGCCACCAAAGCAGGGATTGGGCGCCAACCTGGAAGCACAGAGCGCGCATTCATCAACGATCCTGCATACCTTCGTGCAGAGCTTGAGAAAAGTCTCGACCGCCTCGGTGTTGACTATGTCGACCTCTTTTATCTGCACAGACGTGAAGCGGCACGTCCAATTGAGGAAGTCATGGAAGGCCTTGTGCGATTGAAAGAAGAGGGACTCATCCGGGGGATTGGTCTCTCGGAGATTGCGCCAACGACCCTTGAACTGGCATGGAAGATCGGACCTGTGGCTGCAGTGCAATCAGAGTATTCGCTCGCAACACGCACACCAGAACTCGGATTACTAAGTCGTTGCGAGCGACTGGGCACCACATTTGTCGCGTTCGCGCCAGTCGCGCGGAGTCTACTCACAGACAAACCGCGCACGCCTGAGCAAATTCCGGATCTCATCTGGCTAAATACCAACCCGCGGTTTTTATCGCCGAATTTGGAGCGCAACATTGAGGCGACTCAAGCGTTCAGAGAGTATGCAAAAAGCCAAGGAATGACTGCGGCAGAGTTAGCAGTGGGGTGGGTTCTGTCGAAGAGCGAGAACATCATCACCATCCCAGGCACCCGATATGTCGAGCATCTTGATGCGCACATTCGCGCGGCCACAACACCATTAACAGAGGCTCAAATCGAGACCTGCGAAACACTCTTGGAGGCAGGTTGGGCGCACGGAGACCGATATTCTGAAGCAAATTGGCGGGGTCCAGAGCGCTATTGCTAGCGCTCATAGCGCATTAGAGTGCAGCGATCACAGCTTGGGTCACATCCGACGTCTTGGCATTCCCGCCGAGGTCGGGTGTATGGCACGTTGGGTCTGCAACCGCCGCCCGAATTGCCTGCATTAATTGTCGAGCGGCATCTGCTTCGTTCAAGTGCTCAAGCATCATGCAGATACTCCAGAACGTCCCAATCGGATTCGCAACGCCTTTCCCAGTGATATCGAATGCAGACCCATGAATAGGCTCGAACATCGAGGGGAATTCACGTTCTGGGTTTAAGTTCGCCGTAGGAGCGATACCAATCGACCCAGCTAACGCAGCCGCTAAATCTGACAAAATATCCGCATGCAGGTTAGTGGCTACGATCGTATCTAGTGACTCGGGCTTTAGAGACATGCGTACGGTCATGGCATCAACCAGCATTTTGTCGCACGTGACATCTGGGAAGTCTTTCGCAACTTCTGCTGCGACCTCATCCCACAACACCATCCCGTGGCGCTGCGCATTGGACTTGGTCACCACCGTCAAGAGTTTCCGCGGCCGAGCCTGTGCGGTTTGAAACGCATAGCGCATGATTCGTTCAACACCCGCTCGGGTGAAGATCGAGACCTCCGTCGCCACTTCGATCGGAAGTCCGCGGTGTGCACGGCCACCCTGTCCAGAGTACTCGCCTTCAGAGTTCTCACGAACAATGACCCAATCCAGCTCGTTCTCGGTCACACCTGTCAGCGGGCTTTGAATACCTGGAAAGACCGTCACGGGCCGCACATTCGCGTACTGATCAAGTGGCTGACAAATTGCCAAACGCAGCCCCCACAATGTCACGTGGTCGGGTACATTAGGCGCACCGACTGCACCAAATAAAATCGCGTCGAATTGCTTCAATACCTCTGCGCCATCGTCGGGCATCAAGGCACCCTCTCTCAGGTAGCGCTCGCTTCCCCAATCAAAATGACTAAACGCAAGTTGAAGACTTGGCTGTTTTTGCATCATGGCCTCAAGCACTTCAATGCCAGCAGCGACGACCTCGGGACCAATTCCATCAGCTGGAATTACAGCGATGCGATGCATTGCCATCAAAACTCTCCAAACAATTTAAAGAAGTGCGTATACGAACGGCTCAATCAATCCGACCCTTGGCGAGCTCAGGGGCGCCTTGCTTCCCAAAGATAAATTTTTGCAATACGAATAAACCAATCGCCATTGCGACGCCGACTAAGTCTGTGGTGAGGCCCCCGGAGATCATAAACAGTGCAGCCACGACCAATGGTGCACGAATAATCCAAGACGACCGATATCCCATAAACCATCCCTGCACAGCACAAGCCAGCAGGAAAATACCAACGATTGCGGTCGCCGCAGATCGCAGAACTTCCGCAAACGTTCCATCCATCAGAATTGCAGAGTTATAGAAAAACATGAACGGAACAATAAAAGCGGCTACCCCGATTTTGAACGACGCCATCGAGGTCTCAAGCGGATTGGCCCCGGATATCCCGGCTGCCGCGAAGGATGCGAGCGCAACCGGTGGCGTGATTGCGGACACAACAGCGAAGTAAAAAACGAAGAAATGCGCGGTTAGCGTCGGAATACCCAAGTCGATCAAACCCGGTGCAACAACGGAGGCCGCAACCGCATAGGCTGCTGTTGTCGGCATCCCCATCCCTAACAGAATTGCGATACACATCGCAAAGATGAGCGCGAGTAATTGCGAGGCCTCCGCCAGACCGAGCAACAAACTCGAAAAACGAGCTCCTACACCGGTAAGCGAGATCACGCCGACGATAATGCCCGCGCACGCGCAGACAGCGATGATTTGGATGGACATTGTTCCAGCCAGCTCAAACGCTTTGAGAATGCCACGAAAATTCATTCGATATGGCGTAAACCAACTCACCACGGCAGCACTGACGGTCGCCAATGTTCCGGCACGGATAACGGAATACCCCATAAACAAAGCGATGATAAGAATGATGATCGGGAGGAACAGAAACACCTGACGCATCATTTGCGACAACACAGGAAGCTCTTCCTCGCGCATTCCACGCATACCGAGTTTCGCAGCCTCAAAGTCGACCATGAAATAAATCGACACGAAATAGAGCACGGCCGGGATGATGGCTGCGATCGCAATATCGGAATATGCGATACCGGTGACTTCCGCCATGATGAATGCGCCAGCACCCATGATCGGAGGCATGATTTGCCCACCTGTTGATGCGGCTGCCTCAATCGCTCCGGCTGTTTTTTTCTCGTATCCGACTTTCTTCATCAACGGAATCGTCAGTGAACCTGTCGCGACGACGTTACCGGCTGATGTTCCATTGATCATACCCATTAGACCCGATGCGAAGATCGCCACCTTCGCGGGCCCTCCACGGGCGCGCCCTGCCAATGCAAAGGCGAAATTAACGAAATAGTCGCCGACCTTCGACGCCTGCAAAAAGGCAGCAAAGATAATGAACAAAATGATGTAGGTGGACGACACCGCAGTTGTTGGGCCAAGCACGCCTGCGTCCGTGTAAACCTGGCTGAAAAAGCGTTCCCACGTGATTGGGGGTGATGCAAGGAATCCAGGGAGGTTTGATCCAACGAATACATAGATCAAAAAGATTGACGCAATCACCACCAACGCCAAACCTGCAACACGTCGCGTCAATTCCATGATCAACGCCACACCAGCGACGGCGGCCATCGAAATCCCTATCGGGGCAAATGGCGTACCGGTCGAGTTCCGCATCAACGTGCCGTAGATCGCGATCAAATAGATCGCAACCGACACCGCACAAACAGCCAACACGAAGTCATGTGGTGCAAACCGATCTCGCGATCGTTTATCGAACATTGACAGCACAATCGATCCGACCGTGGCGACCCACAATGGCGCGCCATACAACCAAATTTCGTTGAACCGAATGGTTTTATCTAAACCATTCCACTTCACACCATTGGCGATCTCAAACATGAAGTAGATGGCCATGCCTGCAGAAAACAGTGCGCATGCCAATAGTGGATAAGCCAGCACACCGACCAATCGGTTGCCCGCTGTCCCCTCGGCGGGGAATGCATTCGTCGAGGAGAATAAAATAAAGCCCAGCATCAACGCGCCGGCAACGTGAACAATTCGAAAATTCCAGGTTTCAACTGGAAACTGGGGAAGAAATGGGAGGTTAATCAATCCACCGGTATATTCCGAGATGGAGACTCCATTCAATGCCACCATATGCAGTGCCGCATACAAAAACGCGGCGGCAAATACGATTTGCTGAGATCGGCCTTGAAACAGTCGTTTATTTTTCTCGACAGGCTCTTCATCGACGCCAACAGCCAAAACAGGTTCGAGCACGTCATCTGTGCGATTAACATCTGTCATTTCGGTATCTCAACATTAGAAAAAGTGTTCAGGAACGATCGAGAGCCAGCGTGACTGGCTCTCGACTGTGGTTGATTACTTATGAATCAGGTTAGCAGAGATGTTGCCACCGTTTTCGTTGAACCACTTCGCCGCACCTGGATGCCATGGCAGGAACGTATTTTTGTCCCAATGCTGTGGCAGGGTTGTGCGTGCCGCCTTGTGGGCACGAACCATACGCTCGTTGTCACCCATGACTGCTTTGGTCGCCTCATAAACGAAGCTCTCAGGCAGATCACAGTTTGCGATCGCAAAGTTCCACATTGACACTGAACGCGCTGGCTTAGTCAGCGTCGTGTAAGTGCTCGCAGCAATATCGAAGTTCGATACTGGGAATGCTTCCGTGATTTTCTTCTGCTCAGCTTCTGTGAATTCAATGATGTTCACTTCAGTCTGCACTTCCAACTGGCTCACAGCAGGAACTGGTACACCCGCAGCAAAAGCGATTACGTCAAGCAATCCATCCTGAAGTTGGCCACCCAGGTCAGACCATCCGCCGTTACGGCGCTCAAACTTCACACCCAGCTCTTCGAGCATGCGAGGGAAGTAAGTGTCAGAGGTAGAACCTGCAGGACCAAAACCGATCTTTGCACCGGCTGGAATGTCTGCAACAGATGTAATGCCAGACTTCTTCAATGTGGTGATTGAAAATGGAGTCTGATACATCGGGAACATTGCACATGAATTATTCAACTCAACGCCAGGCGCGATTGGGTTTGTACCGTTTAGGGATTCACGTGCTGGACCCATCGTGGTCATACCAAATGCGTTGTCGCCAGTGTGCACAAGTGCCATGTTCTGCATTGGCCCACCAGTAACTTCGGCACCACCAGGAACGCCGGTCGCTTCAGAGACAATATTTGCCCATGCTGTGCCGTATCCGAAATACGTTCCGCCCTGAGATCCGGTGCCAACTGTGAAGTTTGTTGGCCAGCCAGCATTGTGACCACCTGCATGAGCGAGTGTCGCTGCCGCTGAGACTGCTGCCGCCACAGCGAGCGATTTCATTATTTTCATATCCATCCTCCGATGTCTTTTTCTTACTTTTCAGTGAACCGAACAATCTGTCCCGAACGCGCCTATCTTAACGAAACAATGCTCAAGTCATAGTCATTTCACTCAATACTGAATTTCTTTTTTAGAAATAAACGCCAGGTTTTCGGAGTGCCCAATCGCTTAGGCGCTATTTCACTAACTGATGAACCGCACCTGCGCACTGATCTTTGCAAGCACGTCGGCTTTTTTCGCGTTATACCGCTGCTTGTTTTGTTCAAACAGATTGTTTCCTTGGGTATCGATCGAAATGATCAACGGACCGAAATCCCGCACGCGATTGACCCAGAGAGTTTCTGGCATGCCAAGATCTGTCCACTCAGCCCCCTCAATCGCCTCCACTTTTGTGGCCGCAACAACAGCACAGCCCCCAGGGAACACCGCATGTACGGCATGACTTTCAGCGCAACCGAGAGCAGTTTCTTCGCCCATACCGCCTTTCCCGATAATCAACTTGACGCCAGTTTCACGGATAAATTCTCGTTCAAACTTCTCCATCCGCATGCTGGTGGTCGGACCGATTGAGACCATCTCATGGCTGCCATCATCTCGCGTACGAACGATCGGGCCGGCATGGAAAATCGCCCCACCCTCCAGATTAACTGGCAAGGTGCGTCCACGCTCAATCAGACGCCGATGCGCCACATCGCGACAGGTCACGAGGATTCCATCGAGATAAACAATATCTCCAACCCGAAGCGTTGCGATATCAGCATCACTGATCGGCGTACTCAGGTGGTGCTTCATAAGGAAACTCCTTCATGTGACAGGATTTCGTAGGACCCATCTGCATTGAGGCGAATCTGCCCGCGCCGATGAGCCCAACACCCCGTTGATACGGCCACTCCGATAGTGGAAGGATGACGCGCAGAGTTTTCGATGTTGACACCCATGACAGTGCGATCGCCCGTCAAACCCTGCGGACCGATCCCAAGTTCATTTAAGCCCTCTTCCAAGAGCTCTTCCATCAACGCCGCATTGGGATTTGTGTTCTTACTGTGGACGGGTCTGAGAATCGCCTTCTTGGACAGTCGAGCGGCCGTTTCCACCGATGTGGAGACGCCAACTCCGACCAGTAGCGGAGGACATGCGTTGATTCCACGTGAGGTAATGACATCAAGGACAAACTCAACAACACCCTCGTAGCCTTGGCCCGGCATCAGCACCTTGGATGCCCCCGGCAACGTGCAGCCGCCGCCAGCCATATAGACATCGACAATCGCATAGTCCACGCCGGGAATGATTTCCCAATCTAGCCAGGGAATTGATGAGCCGGTGTTGGTTCCGGTGTTGTGTTCATCGAAGGTTTCCACTGCGTTATGACGCAGTGGTCCAATTTCGGTAGCTCGAGCCGTAGCCAACCCGAGCATTTCCTCTAACTCTCCAATCAACGGGTATTGCGATCCGGCTTTTATGAAATACTGAATAACACCCGTATCCTGACAACTCGGTCGGTTGAGGCGCGCTGCAGCCTCCTGGTTCTCAGCCATCACATCATAAATTTCAATGGCCATCGGATTGGTTTCGCGCTTCCTCAGTTCAGCCTGCTTCTCGACAACATCGGTTGGTAAATGTTTCCCGATGTAGGCCGTGAACTTAGCCATTGTCTCGATCGTTTGATCGATTCCTTTTTGCACATGCATCAACTTGATCTCCAAAATCGTCTCGAGAGTCTCCGCAACATTCACGATCGCGCGTTATCGCAATTGGCATGCAGCGGGAAGCTCATTTAGTGGATCTATCTTAGACCCGCGTGATCGTGCAAAATGAACCACTAGGAACTTCAGATATGTCTCGGAGGAACAAGTTGATTTCGACTTTGGCAATGCAGTTTTTTGTCACGCTCTGTCACCGGAAATCACTCTCCGATACAGCCCGTGATCTCGATATCACGCCCTCCGCAGCGACCAAACGACTAGCCCACATCGAGGCAGAATTGGGCGTAAAGCTCGTTAATCGCACGACCCGCAAAGTCTCGCTGACCTCTGAAGGACATATGTTTTTTGAGCATGCGCAGAAAATCCTTGCAGACATTGGTCGTGTCGAGGAACTCATGCGCACGCAGACAACAAAGCCGAGCGGCACCCTAACCGTTAATGCACCCCTGGGATTTGGCCGGCGCTACCTCGCGCCATTGATCTCTGAATTTATCTCCGAGTACCCCGACCTCGAGATCCGGCTTACGCTCAGCGATCGCTATTTTCACTTGCCAGATGAATCGGTTGATATCGTCATCCGCCTCGGCGAAATTCCGGACTCTCGTGTGATCGCACGAAAAATTGCACCGAATCGACGGATTCTGTGCGCGAGTCCAAAGTACCTCGATCAATATGGACGACCCGCCACACCTCAGGATCTGAGTCAACATCAAGCGATTGCTCTGAGGCAGAATGATGAAACCGCAAACCTTTGGCGACTCACACGCGATGATCGCACCTACTCAATAAAGGTGCCGGTCCGCATGAGCACCAATGATGGAGAGGTGGCATTGAAGTGGGCGCTCGAGGGCCACGGACTACTCATGCGAGCCCAATGGGATCTGGCGCAATACTTACGAAACGGGACACTCGAATCTGTGTTGCCTGAATACAAAACGCCCCCTGCGGACATTTATGCCGTGTACTTGCCAACATCGACCCTCGCGGCTCGCGTCTCAATGTTTTTAGATTATATGGAAGATGCTTTTCTACGTGGCCCGGACCAACCCGATTTTTGGTGAGCGATAAGCGTAAAGGCGACCTAAGCGATTGATAACGCCCCAAGCCGTCCGATCTCGCTGATGATCTACGTGAAATTATTGCAAGGCTGCAGGTGTAAGTGGGGTAGAACCCATACATCGTTTGGGTTTCAGGAGTTTCCCAGTATTTCAGCACGCATGTTTATGACAATGAAGCAGGTTCGATTGTTGCTAGATGCGTAACTAATGCACTGATCTGCTGACATGAGACAAAGAGCATTGTGGATAACTCATATTTTTCCATATAGATCAATAACTTGTAGGAAAATCGGACATCCCGGCGAGGCTTAGGATTACAGGTATAAGTGATTGATTTTGAAAGGCTTATATCGCATTTTTTAGGCATTTATGACATTTGTGTGAAATCATTATCTCACTTAATTAAAAGAGCAGTGTCTCAAGTGAGATAATGA
>CAZVNX010000029.1:0-11843 GCA_964628665.1 uncultured Pseudomonadales bacterium
GCGCCCGTAGCTCAGCTGGATAGAGCGTTGCCCTCCGGAGGCAAAGGTCAGAGGTTCGAATCCTCTCGGGCGCGCCAATTCACTAAGTTCTTCACACTGGTCTCTCGTCAAATTGACACACCCATGGCGCACAGGCGGATAACATGGGTAGTGACAGGCCTAGCCTTCATCTAATTTTTCACAGAGTTTCCGACCTAAACTTCCTAACGTCAGGATTATTCGTGATTCATGACACTCTGATCCATACTGAATCCGTGGCTAGACGATAACTGCCGATAAATTCATGAAAATAATTACCGAAGTCGCTGGGGGAGACCATACTCACCCACTCAGTCCCATTTTCTCGTCTATACAAATGATAAGTTTTTCCGACAACCGGAACGAAACTGATAGACGCGTCATACATCCTCTGCGTGTCTTCTGAGGTTTCGACAAGTTTACGAAATTCATCTTGCAACTCGTCGTATCGACTGCGCAATTTCGATGACGCCTCTCTCGACTTCACTTCACGGTAGCCGGTCGTGTCCACTTGCGTAATTGCAGGCGCACTTACGCTGTCGCCATAAGGCATTGTGAATTTGTTATCCGCTACGCGATCCGGTTTTTTCATCTGTTCTGTCTATTGATTCTGTTGGGCATTGATGTTGAGCAACTTCCAATCAGGAGCTCGCATCCTCTTGATGTATGCCGCAAAGACTACACCGGCGAGACAGAATGACCAACCGCCAAACTGGCTCCAGTCATTAGTGAGTCCGAATTGGAGTTGCATCTGATAGTTCTCTCTAAACTAATTTTTAGTATCAGATTTTCCGAACTCACCGAGAAGAATCATTAAAGGAGAGTTGTGCTGCGCCGCATTAAAATATAGACTTTAGTATGTAACCAAAAGTTACATCTAAGTCATCTATTCTCACAAGGAAAGCGAACCATGCACATAGACGCACCCCTAAGGAAACCTGTTTTCGACATTGCTCAGGTAATGAAACCCGTTTCAGCATTTTTGATACGCCTCTACGATAGCGTTATCGAAGGACGGCGGCTTCAATCTGCGTTTCAAATCGCACAGCACCTGAAGGCAATTAATCCGGATTATCGGCATATGTCACTGGGTGATATCGTCAAGCAGATCATGAGCGACAAATGATTGGGTTTATTTTCATTTCGTTAATGATTTTCGAAACAATCTTTTTGGATGCCCAAGCAAAGTACCGATCAGTACTCGATGCAACGACGCATAGGAAACCAACGACGGTTCCCTATACAGATAAGGAGTTAGACAATATCGATCTGAAATGGTCGTGGATCTAATTCATGTTGTTTAGACGGTGCGTCGCACCGTCTGTCTTTATCCCTTCCGGACGGGCGATTTGCTGCGCGAGTTAAACCGCAACAGACCCTGAGGGTGAACCCTTACGTTCTTTCTTATTAATTGGATGCATACGTGATACGGCATTTGTGCCCGGAGGTGCGCGGTCGATGTTTTCCTAAGTACCGGTCTGGCGGTTATCGTCTGTAGCCAATTCCAACTAAGCCGAATTAAAGGTATCTATTGCACACGTTGTGTGTTTTAGTCACCGCGCTTTCATTAGATCTTCCTAGCTCAGTTTTTGACTTTCCTTCGAATTCCTCTTTGAAATCTTAGTACCTCAAGACCATGTGGTCTCGGGGCCACATATCTTATTTACGAGAAAATTATTATGAACACAGGCGTTGTTAAATTTTTTGATACCCAAAAAGGTTTTGGCTTTATCACTCCAGATCAAGGCGGCCAAGATGTATTCGTCCACATCTCAGCACTGTCTCTAAAGGGCATCCGCTCACTCAGCGATGGGCAGAAGGTGTCGTATGAGCTCCAAGAAGAACGCGGTAAGACTTCGGCGACAAACATCAGCCTTGAAGACTAATTAACCCGACTAAGCGCTATACCCTGCGGGCATAGCGTTTTTGGGAGTGGGAGATTTCTCAATGACTACGAAACATGGCTCCGATTGGTCAACCCTGACCCTCAACACACCATACAAGTATGGTGATCGCATTACGCTCGGCGGCTCTCAGCGCCAAGGTGTTGTAATGGGCTTTATCGGAAAGAAAAAAGAATCGATTATCGTTCGATTCGACGACAATCACGGACAAAGCGTGTCAGTAAAAAAGGCTGACGTAATCGAACTCTCTCGGAAAAATTGAGACGGCTGCGCAAATTCTCTCGGTCGAGCTGTTACACGAGGCTCACAGCACCCTCGCGCAGACCAACTTTGATGACTCTATTGTTCAGATCGACACCTATCCAAATCGTCAATATCTGCTTCAAAGGGTTCACTACCAATCATAGTGGTCGCCTAAAACATTGCGCCTGACACCCATTTTGAATCGCCGATGTGACTGCTCAGGCTCGAGCCAGTCGTCCTGATTGCAGTCGCGTTCTCGCCTAGGGGATCCCACACACGGCACAATCAGGTTGCTTTCGAATCGGCAGTCGATTCCACTCGGCAGCCCACGCGTCGTACAACATCACCTGCCCCACCATCCTCTGATCATTCCGTATCACACATTTGATGGCTTCCGTCGCCTGCATGCTACCGATAGTTCCCGTGAGCGAACCGAGAACCCCCGCAGACGCACAATTCAATGCGCTGTCCACCGCGTCCTCAGGGACAAAACATGCATAACAAGGGCATTCCGCGCAGGACAAGTCAAATACAGCGATCTGCCCAACAGTCTGTATCGCTGAGCCACTCACCAGAGGTTTTTTCGTATCTACGCATGCACGGTTCAAGAGATGTCGGGTCGCGAAGTTATCACTGCAGTCCACTACGACATCCGCCGCGGCTACCAGCCCGGGGACTTGGTCGGCAGTAACCCGCTCAGTCACTATGTGAACTTGGCACTCCGGATTCAGCTCAGCTAACTCCTGTTGCGCGGACCGCGCTTTATTGACACCGACACGACTGGGGCGGTGCGCAATTTGCCGCTGCAAATTACTGAGCTCGACTTCGTCAAAGTCACACAACGTCAGTTCACCGACTCCCGCGGCGGCCAAATAGAGAGCGCACGGACTCCCCAACCCACCTAGACCAACGATCAGCACATGGCTTCTCAGTAGTCGCTCCTGTCCTTCAACATCGATCTGCGGCAATAAAATGTGCCGGCTGTAACGCAGTAATTGCGAATCGTTCACTTAGCCGCCACCACGCTTCATCGACCAGTCAATGCGCGCGAGACAGGCCTTACGCTCAGCATCAGTACCTGAAGTAAATTGCCAAGTTGCAATCAAGGAGGGCAGTCGCATCAGTGCGATTACATAGTCCGGTTGCACCTCAATCCCGATGGAAATCGACACCGGACCATCAATCAACTGAACCTGCAACGGGCCGCCAGACACACCCCCTGGTACAGCTTGTTGCAGACCTTGCAAATACTCTTGGGGAGACGCGGATACAGTACGAACCAGCGTTTCAAGCGGTGGTTCAGTCATCTCAGCCGCCAGCCACGGGAGGCCAAATTGCCAACACTTCGCCCGTATTCAGCACCCGACTACTCCGGTTCTCCGGTTCGATGTAGACACCATCTACGAGCACTAAATGGACCAATCGCTCAGGTAGTTGGTACTGCGCAATGATATCAGCGACTGAGACCTGATCGGCGATCTCAATTGTCGCTTTATTGTCACGCGCACCCGCAGGCAAATGTGCGGCCAAACTCGCATACAATTTTAACGTGACTGTTGTGTTAGGCATGCAGTACCTGAGGTTTCTGTGCACACGCTAAGTACGCATCCATTATCTTGAGAGGATCGTTCATCAAAGTCTCTCGCCAGTCACCCAAAGGCGTCTGACCCTGAATCAATCCACGTAATACGCCCACATGCTGCGTGAGACCGATGGATGTCGCCCCGACGAGCACATCTCCTTGGAATTGCAGACTGAGATAGCGATGGCGGTCAGGCTCAGCCAACTCCACACCAGAGCCCCCTTCGACACCCTCCCACTGACCGAACGAACTCGAGATCAACCCCAAGGTATCAAGCACATTGATTGCCAACACACCTCGGTGTAAAGATGTCTTTGACGCCATATTCAGTGCAGCAATTCGACCCTGATCCGCTGCATTAGGCTGAATCGCACTGACCATCGGTGCTTGATTAAACAGATCTGGAGCCTCGGCAACATCACCTGCAGCGAAGATATTCGGATCTGAAGACTGCATGGACGCGTTGGTGAGAATTCCTTGACCCATCTGGATACCAGAACCCTTGAGGAACTCGATATTTGGCTTCACACCAGCAGACATGATCACTAAATCGCATTCGAGGGTTTCACCAGTCGACAGCGTAACCTGCATCAAATCGGATGCCTCGGCAGCTTGTTGCCCAGTAAACAACGATTTGACCGAATCCAATATCGAACCATCCGCCTGATTTGCGGCGTCAATTCGCTCGACTTTGGCCGAAGTGACTACGCGCACCCCCTTGGACTGAACCCAATCCTTAATCATTGCACCCGCTTTCGGTGTCATCATGCGCGGCACCATACGGTCGCCCAACTCCACAACAGTCAGGTCAACGCCATTTTTTGCCAAAGCCTCGAGAATAATGCATCCAATAAAGCCTGCACCTACTTGCACAACGCGCTTACCAGGCTTCGCTAGCTTTGCAATTGCGCGCGCATCAGCCAGAGTCCAACAAGTGTGTACATTCGGTAAATCGATCCCAGAAATCGGTGGTCGAATCGGATGTGAGCCGGTAGCGATCAATAACTTGTCATAGGATGCCGTGGTACCGTCACTGAGCGACACCTGCTTGGCAACTGGGTCCACAGCGGTTGCCATGGCGACACGGTTGGTAATCCGCAACCGATCGAAATGATCGGCTGTTTTTCGCAAGTAGGTCCCGGTTTCATCGATATTGCCCTCGAGAAGATAGGGGATTGCCATCCGCGAATACGGTGGCTCAGGCTCCCCACCAATCATTGTAATGCTCGATTGGGGATCTGCTTTACGGAGTGTTTCTGCCGCAATCACGCCCGCCGGGCCATTGCCGAGAATCAGATAGTTCATGTCCATGCCTCAACAGTTCACTTCACGGAGCTACGCTCCAACTCAGACTGAGTTGGAGCGTGTCATGCTTGGTTTTCTTTAAGCCGATTGGCCTAACTAAAGACCCAAGCGCTCGAGGGTCTCCGCCTTGGGCCGCCCTTCTGTGTCCCAACCACGCTTCTCATAATATTCAGGAAGCATTTCAGGAACACCAGATACCAGACCCTTAGCCGGACCTTCCTTTGCAGCCTCTTCAGTGAGACGCTTTGGTAGCTGGTCATCTGCCTTCGTGAATCCAGCGGCCAAATTGAACATTTTTTCCATGTTCCAAATGCGCTCCCCGACTTCACTCAGCTTCTCCATCGACCAGTCACCCTCGCAGGCGGCATCGATTTGTGGCTGGATATCGCCAAGAGACCACGCAAAGCTCGTGAAGATACACAGCCCAGACGCGTCAAAGGCAGCGGTTGCGTCCTGGAATGCCATCACAAGATCAGGCTTACCTTCGGTCACGAGTGGATCGGTTTTCACAGGGATACCCAAAACTTCTGAGGCCACCGTATATGAACGCAGATGACAGGCACCACGGTTCGAGGTGGCATAGGTTAGACCCATGCCCTGGATTCCGCGAGAGTCATATGCTGGGAACTCTTGTCCTTTCACGCTCATCGACAACTCAGGTTGACCGTATTTCTCACATAACCGCTTGGAGCCAAGGCCAATCTCTCGACCAAAACCTTCACCACTAGCCGTCATGTCAACCAGTTCACACAAAGCTTCAGCCGAACCAAATGGCGCCTTGACGCCTATCGTGGCCTCATCCAAGGTCCCGTTCTCAAACATTTCCATGACCGCCCCGATGGTTGCACCAAAGGAAATCGGATCCATGCCTTGTTCATTGCAAATCAAATTTGCGTACTGAAGCGCCTCAAGATCTTTCACGCCATTGGCGGCACCTAATGCCCATGCAGCTTCATATTCGAGACCACCAGAAGCACCGTGATACTGGGGCTTATTGACGACCGAAAAGTGTTTCTCATCAATCTTCGAGATACGGCCACACGCAATGGTGCAACCGAAACATGCCTGATTGGTAACCAAATGGGCCTTGCCGTCCGTCTCGCGCGGCTTCGCCATCGCTTCGGCTGAAATATCGTTGGCACTCTCAAACGCAACATCGCGGTGATTGCGCGTCGGCAAAGCGCCCATTTCGTTGATGACGTTCATCAACACCTGAGTACCATAAGCCGGCAGACCCTCTCCAGTGACTGCGTTGTCAGCCAAGATTTGCTTCTTCTCGGTCGCGATCCGATTGAAGGCCTCGAAGTCCTCTAATCCCGACACGCCGCGAGTTCCGCGAATGGCGACAGCCTTTAAGTTTTTCGATCCCATCACGGTACCGACGCCAGACCGGCCGGCAGCCCGGTGAAGATCATTCACCACACAGGCATACATGACACCGTTTTCACCCGCTTTACCGATCGACGAAACACGAATTTGTGGATCCTGGTTTTCTTTCTTGATCTGCTCTTCGGTGTGCCATGTGGATGTTCCCCAGAGATGCGATGCATCGCGCAGTTCTGCACGCTCATTCTCAATCATGAGATACACCGGCTTTGGCGATTTCCCTTCAAATATCACCATATCCCAACCAGCAAACTTCATCTCAGCACCGAAATATCCTCCGGAATTTGAGCAGGCAATTGCACCGGTCAAGGGACCCTTGGTAACGACGGTATATCGGCCACCGGTTGACGCGGTGGTTCCCGTCAGCGGTCCCGTTGCCATGATGAGTTTGTTTTCAGGTGCGAGTGGATCAACTTTCGGATCAATCTCTTCGACCAAGTATTTTGATGCCAAACCTCGCGATCCGAGGTAATCCATCGCCCACTGCATGTTCAGGTCTTCTGCCTGACAAGTGCCTTCGGTGAGATTCACACGAAGGATTTTTCGAGTCCAACCCATGTGTCTACACTCCCTATAAACTTGCTTCGTTGGCTTTTTGGGCCCACTTACGCATCTTTTCCAACCCAGTCCAATTGGCATCCACGAAAGTGATGGCATCAGTTGGGCATGCTTTCGCACACGCAGGGTCACCGCCACACAAATCACATTTCTGCACTTTGCCAGTGTCCGCAACGTAATTAATGGTCCCGAATGGGCAAGAGATTGTGCACACCTTGCACCCTACGCACGTATCTTCATCGACCACTTTGGCGCCGGTTTCTGCGTCGAGCTTGATGGAGTCAACTGGACAGGCCTGCATGCACCACGCCTCGTCACACTGCGTACAGGTATAGGGCACCTTACGACCCGCATCCTCAAAACTAAACACTTTGATTCGCGAGAGGGAGGGATTGAATGTCCCCGTGTTCTCAAATGAGCACGCCATCTCGCACTGAAGACATCCGGTACATTTCTCCGGATCGATAAACAGTGATTTCTGCATCTTTTCCTCGCATGTTATTGTTATGACACGCACCAGTCTTAAACAGTCTCGACCTAGCGCCTTGATTTTCCTTAATCACCTTTGAACCTACTCTCGCTCTTAAAGACTGACAATATGCAAAAATATGCAATTTTTCCCAGACAGCATTCTGCGCCTCCATGCATCCACACAAAATGATTTAAAAACTATTAAAAACAGAGTGTTATCGTTTTTTTGCAAGGGAATTGCTTGTAGGAATTGCGCCAATAGACCATGGTCTCACGGGCCCACCACACCAACGATGCAACGTTTGAGCGAAGAACGTATATGGCTCAGATCATGACGCGTCTCATAAAATGAACGCGCATACGGTCAGCTAACACACCGAAGACCAATGCAGCCATCAGGCCAAACACCATAGCCACAGGCACCATGGCAACGATCAGTATCTGGCATGACATTCGCGTCCTAGCGATGCTCACTGGATCGGCCAGCACCCAAGCGGCGTATATCAAAAGCGTTGCCAAAACCTCGGCCGGTATGCTGGCTAATAACACGATGGCTTTCGAACCGAATAAACCGGCAACCAGCAAACAGGTGCCCCCAAAAATTGCAATCGACAAACCAGTCCGCGCACCGAGACCTCGATGCGCAGCCAACCCGCCGGCGCCATGACACATTGGCATCGCACCGATTGGAGCGAAAAACAAATTAGCCACCCCCGACGTGAGTGCAAGTCGTGATTCAGTGATGCGCTCAGCATCCTCAGGAAAATACTCTTTTGCGATCACAGCAGTCAGAATCAGCGCATTGGTCAGTGTCAGTGCGAGTTGTGGTAGAACGGCCTCAGTCAAGCCGACCTGAAAATCGGCAACATTCGGTAGCCGAATACTCGGCCAGGCCCACTCAGATGAAACGCCAGATAGCGGTATGGCCTCTCCGAAGATCCACCAACCAGCACCCACGACAAAGAGACACCCAAAGCCAGCCAACGGAGTTTGTAATAATCCAATGAGCGCGGCAGTCAAACACAGCACGCCGATCCAGTGGATCTGCACATCGTTGAACAAAAGACCGAGCAGGCTTGCCGCCAACGCCAGCCGCATCCCGTGCAACACCGTCTTGGGAACCATGCGCTTTAGCCACTCAATGGACCCGGTTTGGCTCAATGCAATCAAGATCACACCCATAAGAATCGCGGTTGCAATCAGGGCATCGGCTGAAATCAAGCCGGCAATCCCCATTGCTGCTGCGGCTTTCATCGGCTGAACTGGAATCGGCCGGCGATAAACCAGAGCGGTCAAGAGAGCAAACAAACCAAACCCGTACAGCAGGCCAACGGGGTCCATACCTGTGACGACAACAAGACCGAGGACTAGCGGCAGAAAAGTCCCCAAATCCGCAAATGCTGCAGATGATTCAGTAACAAATCGAGTGATCTGACTTTTCAAGCGCTCGTAGGTCTCTTACAAAAAATTTCCAGAACGCAACTTAAACAGGTTGCAATTCTTCATGCAAACCTCAGAATCATGTTTAATTTACAAAAAGTGAAAATTAGACATAACTATGCTGGGTGATGCATTCTCAGAAGCAATCTCTTTGATTCTGTCAGGAGATCCCGTTCTCGTCGAAATCCTCGGACTGTCCATTCAAGTCAGCCTGACGGCGTTATTTTGCTCCGTCGCACTCGGCCTCCCGATCGGTACACTTTTGGCTATCACACAATTTCCTGGAAAAAAGGCCTGCGTGACTATCCTCAACTCACTTATGGGCCTGCCTCCGGTTGTTGTCGGGCTTTTGGTGTATCTAATGCTTTCGCGCTCGGGGCCACTCGGGGTTCTAGGACTGCTCTACACACCCACAGCCATGGTGATCGCACAGGTTGTTTTGATCACCCCTATCATCGGTGCACTGACCTATCAGGTCATGGATGATCTGCACCGCGAATACCGCGATCTATTTCAAAGTCTGCAGATCTCGGTGGGAAGAGCGGTTCCAGCCTATTTGTGGGATGCGCGGTATTCTCTGATCACTGCAGTTCTTGCCGGCTTCGGGCGTGCAATCTCCGAGGTGGGTGCGGTCATTATCGTTGGCGGCAACATCGACCACCTGACCCGCGTTATGACGACCGCAATCGCTTTAGAAACCTCCAAGGGCGAACTCGCGATCGCACTCGGGCTTGGCATGATCCTGCTTGCATTAGCGTTATTCGTGAACGCGTTAGTAACTTGGATAAAAGGCGCGGCACTGAGAAATGCCTATGTCTAGTCCATCGATACAGTCTCTGCAGGTCACCGACCTCTGCTTGACCCTCGGCAATCGACTGTTGCTCGATCACATGCATTTCACCACCGCATACACGGGTACCACCATGGTGATGGGCCCCAACGGCGCGGGAAAGAGTTTGTTGCTTCGGTGCTTGCATGGGCTGCTAACGCCAGAGCATGGGCAGATCGACTTTTGCGGACACGCCATGTCCACGCTGCGACATCGTCAGGCCATGGTGTTTCAGAAAGCGGTCTTGCTGCGCCGGACGGCACGGGCCAATCTCGAGTTCGCTGCCAAGGATCGCGGCGTCACCAGAGACACGATCGATCAGATGCTGACCCGCGTGCACCTATTGGACAAAGCTGAACAACCCGCCAGATTGTTATCCGGTGGCGAACAACAGCGTCTGGCGCTGGCACGCGCACTGCTCACCGACCCTCAGATTCTGTTCTTAGACGAGCCGACTGCGAGTCTCGACCCAGCCTCCGTGCTCATTATTGAGCAGCTGATCCAAGAGGCAAACGCAGCTGGGGTCAAAACACTGTTTATTTCCCACGATCTCGGACAAGCAAGGCGTTTGGCCGACGACGTGGTCTTTGTGCATCGCGGCCAGATAGCCGAACACACCGATGCCAGTACCTTCTTCACAAACCCGCAATCTAAGGCAGCAAAGGCATATCTAGATGGCGAACTTGTGTTGTAACCGCAGAAAAGAGAGGACTCTTCATGACAATCAAAACGACCCTTCAATCGATCGGCTTCGCGCTGGTATTACCGCTCGCCTCCCTCGCACAGGCTGAAACAATCCTTGTGCAGTCGACGACATCAACGAAGAACTCGGGGCTGTATGACTATTTGCTTCCGAAAGTAAAAGCAGACACAGGCCTGACAGTCAACGTTGTCGCTGTTGGTACGGGTCAAGCCATCAAAAACGCACAAAATTGTGATGCCGATGTTTTGCTCGTTCACGCCAAGGCGTCCGAAGAACAGTTTGTCAATTCAGGATTCGGTGTTGAGCGTTTTGACCTGATGTACAACGATTTTATCGTTGTCGGCCCTGCAAATGATCCAGCAGGTGTCGGCGGTTCCAAAGATATTGCGAGTTCATTAACCGCGATTGCCTCGAAGAAGGCCCTATTCGCGTCACGTGGCGACGACTCAGGTACTCACAAGGCCGAGTTACGTCTGTGGAAAGTTGCCGCAACCGATCCAAAGCAAGGCTCAGGAGATTGGTATCGCGAAACGGGATCCGGTATGGGCGCGACACTGAATGCCGCAGTTGGCATGGGTGCCTATGCAATGACAGATCGTGCAACCTGGACAAAGTTCGGTAACAAAGGTGACTTCAAGATTCATGTCCAAGGTGACGAGCGGCTATTCAATCAGTACGGTGTTATTCTCGTAAACTCGAAAAAATGCCCGTCTGTAAAGACCGACGCGGGCCAAAAATTCGTGGACTGGTTAATTTCTGACAAGGGACAACAAGCCATCGCCTCATACCAGGTCAATGGTGATCAGCTGTTCTTCCCGAACGCAAAATAATTGAGTGCGGCGCATGAGCCGCACACACTGGAGGTGTGTCATGTCTGACTTGCGGGTCTTCGCCCCAGGAAGCATGACTCACCTCATGCCGCGATTGGTACAACTGTACCAGCGTGCGCATCCCGTATCGATTCACACAACCTTTGGACCCTCGGGTTCCTTGCGAGCGAAAATTGAGTCAGGCGCCCAGTTTGATATCTTCATGTCTGCTTCAACGACACATACCGAAGCACTGCATCGCAGTGGCCATCTCAATCAAACAGATCTGTTGGGTTTCAACGCAATGGTTTTACTGTATCAAGCGGACCTGAACCTCACACAGGAAACAATCGTTCCGACCCTGATTGACCCGACGATATCGGTTGGGATGTCCACCACCGGCCTTGACCCGTCCCGCGACGATGCGATTGAGATTCTTGCGAAAGTCAGTCGTTTCTCCGGCGTACCCTTGGCAACGATCGAACAGAAAATACGCATGATCACCGGTGGAAGAGAGTCGCCCAACGCCCCGCTCGGAAGAAACCAATATGGCTGGCTCATGGAGACTCAGGATATTCAGGTGCTATTGACCTAC
>CAZVNX010000030.1:0-11558 GCA_964628665.1 uncultured Pseudomonadales bacterium
TTTATCTATTTGGAGTGTCCCGCATGGAACAGCTTGAGAACGCCAAGGTTCAGACCAAGGCCAATGTGTTTTTTGATGGCCGTTGTGTTTCGCATAGCCTGACTTCGGCGGATGGTTCGCGGAAGAGCGTGGGCGTCATTCTGCCAGGCCCAACCCTGACCTTTACGATTGGTGCGCCCGAGATCATGCAAACCGTTGCGGGTACTGCGCGGGTCAAGATCGCTGGCGGAGACTGGCAGACCATGAATCCGGGCGATCACTTCGAGGTTCCAGAAAACGGCTCGTTCGACATCGAAGTCGATCAGGGCCCCTATCACTACATCTGCCATTTTGGCTGAGGTTTTAGCCTATGGAGGCATAGGCTAAATTAATTCAGGCAGACTGCATCCCATAGATAATGATCAACGGCTTCCATCGATGGAAGTCGCTGATCTGGTATGATTGCGCGCCTTCGCCGGGGAGGTCTCCCGTAGCGCCGAATGACTGACTGGCCTGCAATAGGCCGCGTATTCGCTAGACCTGAGCCGTTCCTCTGGCGTGGGGTAGATGTTGTATCTGCCTGTGAACCCCACAACGAAAAGAGTGAGTCATGAGCGAATCTTCCACACGCAAGCCTATCTTGAGCCGCAAGCAAATCATTGCGGGTGTCTTGTTTCTGATCTTCGGGTTGTACCTCGCAACCGTAGTTCCTTCGATTGAGATTGCCTGGGTCAGCGGGATTCTGCTCTTTACGGTTTATTTATTTGCGTTCGAGGTGGTGGGCGTGGATGTTGCAGCAACCAGTGTCATGGTGCTGTTGGGCCTCACTTCGTTGTTTGCGCCGATCATGGGGCTGTCCACTCCGCTGGTTGATGACAAGCATTTGTTCGATGGTTTTGCTTCCAATGCGGTGATTTCCATCATCGCGGTGATGATCATTGGCGCAGGTCTAGACAAGACCGGCTTGATGAGCCGTGTGGCCACTTTCATTTTGAAAGTGGGCGGCACCACGGAGAAGCGCATCATCCCAATCATTTCGGGCACAGTTGGCTTCATTTCTTCCTTCATGCAGAACGTTGGCGCAGCCGCTTTGTTTTTACCGGTGGTTAGCCGGATTTCAGCGCGTTCGGGTTTGCCGATGTCGCGCCTGCTGATGCCAATGGGCTTTACCGCAATTCTCGGCGGCACCATAACGATGGTGGGTTCGTCGCCACTGATTCTTTTGAATGACCTGATCCTTGCGTCGAATCAAGCGTTACCGGCCGATCAGCAAATGGAGACTTGGTCGCTGTTTTCGGTAACACCGGTCGGCTTAGCCTTGGTGGCGACGGGGATTATTTACTTTGTTGTCGCCGGGCGGTTTGTATTACCTGCGACGAAGAGTGAGAGCAGCACCAAGGGTTCTGATCCGATGCGCTATTTCCAAGACGTCTATGGCGTTGAGTACTCGTTGTTTGAAGTTGTGGTCCCTGCCAACAGTGATCTGATTGGCAAGAAGTTAGATGACGTTGAAACCACCTATCGGGTTCGCGTCATCGCGAGTCAGTACCCAGGGGAAGAAAGTCGCGTGGGTCCGGGCACCTTGGCGCGTGACACTGAGTTTGTGGGCGGCATGACTTTGGGTGTGGTTGCCTCGCCGGATGACTTGTTTCACTTCGTCGGCAAGTATGATCTCGAGAAGCGCAGCGATTTGCGTACCTTCGTCGAATCGCTGGCGCCGACCAAAGCAGGGATTGCCGAAGTCGTCATCCCGCCGAGCTCAAAACTGATTGGCAAAAGTGCGCGCGATATTTGGATGCGTAAGGCCTACGGCCTCGCGATGATTGGCGTCCACCGTAATGGTGAGACCCTGCGAGAAGGTGATCACATTCGTGACTTACCGTTCATGGCTGGGGATACGCTGATCGTGCATACCGCATGGGACAACCTGCACCGCATTCAGAAAGACAAAGATTTTGTGGTGGTGACCACAGAGTATCCGCATGAAGAACTGCGTCCGCACAAGGTGCCACAAGCCGGCATCTTCTTCGGCATCGCATTGTTCATGCTGTTGTTCACTGATGTACGCTTATCGATTGCGCTGCTGACGGGCGCCATGGGCATGGTCATCACGGGTGTATTGAAAATCGAAGAGGCGTATCAGGCAGTCTCCTGGAAAACGGTATTCTTGCTCGCTTCGCTGATTCCGCTCGGGCTCGCGGTCGAAACCAGTGGTACCGCGGCATGGATTGCGCAGCAAGTCTTGGACGTGATTGGTGATGCACCCCCTTGGGTGATCCAATCCTCGGTCGCGGTGCTGGCAACCTTCTTCACGTTGGTGATGTCCAATGTGGGCGCCACCGTTCTGTTGGTGCCGCTGGCGGTGAATATCGCCATTGGTGTTGGCGCGAATCCTGCGGTGTATGCGCTGACGGTGGCGATTGCAACATCAAACTCGTTCTTGATTCCGACTCATCAAGTGAATGCGTTGATCATGGGGCCTGCCGGTTACCGTGTGCCCGACTTCATGCGTGCGGGCGGCATTATGACCATCCTGTTCTTGGTGGTCATGATGATCATGATGAATCTCGTATTCTGAGATTAAAAATAGAAGTGGTATCTCATCAGGCCGAGCAGGAATGTTCGGCCTGATTATTTTGAGGATAAATAATGTTTGATCGTGCAGTACTGAAG
Organism: uncultured Pseudomonadales bacterium; assembly: GCA_964628665.1. Lineage (GTDB taxonomy): Bacteria > Pseudomonadota > Gammaproteobacteria > Pseudomonadales > Litorivicinaceae > HIMB30. The sequence goes on from CAZVNX010000030.1 coordinate 2,653, forward strand.
TGGGTGTTGGGTTTGATGGCGCTAGCCTTTGGTGGTGCGACATTTGCATCCGAAATGGCATCGGGGCAAACCATTGATCTCACGAAGAGTGCCGTAGGCTACTTTGCGATCATAATTTTTGTCATTGCCTATCTCTTCGTGATGGCGGAAGAGTTCACGCATTTGCGTAAATCCAAACCGGTCATTCTTGCCGCCGGCATTATTTGGGCAGCGATTGCTTGGGTGTATTCCACCAATGGCGATGGTCATTCCGCCGAGGCCGCGCTGCGTCATAACCTGCTCGAATATGCTGAGTTGATGCTGTTCTTGTTGGTAGCAATGACGTATATCAATGCTATGGAAGAGCGGAAGGTGTTTGACGCCCTGCGCGTCAAGCTGATTCGTTCGGGTCTGGGCTTCCGTGCTTTGTTCTGGATTACCGGTTTTCTAGCGTTTTTCATTTCGCCAATCGCAGATAACTTGACCACAGCATTGTTGATGTGTGCGGTGGTCATGGCCGTCGGCGGAAAAAACGGACGCTTCATCTCGCTCTCATGCATCAACATTGTGGTTGGCGCCAATGCCGGCGGTGCGTTCTCACCGTTTGGCGACATCACCACGCTGATGGTGTGGCAGAAAGGCATGGTTGAGTTCTGGCAGTTCTTTGATTTGTTCTTACCTTCGCTGGTGAACTTCGTGGTGCCAGCAATGTTGATGCACTTTGCGATTCCAAATGAAAAGCCGGAAGCCATTGAGGCAGGTGATGATGTCGAAATGATGCGTGGTGCGCGCCGCATCATTGCCTTGTTTCTGCTCACGATCGCAACTGCGGTTTCGTTCCATAACTTCCTGCACCTACCACCAGTGATCGGCATGATGACCGGCTTGGGTTATCTCGGTGTATTTGGGTACTTCCTGAAGAAGACCTGCAGACGTGCACATGGCATGCAGGGTTATCAGGTGACCGATGGTGAAGTCAGCGACATTCTGCCGTTTGACATGTTCCGTCCAGTGGCGCGTGCGGAATGGGATACCTTGTTGTTCTTCTACGGCGTGGTGGCTTGTGTCGGCGGGCTTGGTTTCTTGGGCTACCTCGCGGTTGCATCTGAAATTATGTACACCCAGTGGGGCGCGACCTATGCCAACGTTGCAGTCGGCATCCTGTCTGCGATTGTGGACAACATTCCTGTGATGTTTGCGGTCTTGACTATGGATCCACATATGTCGACTGGACAATGGTTGTTGGTGACCTTGACCGCAGGTGTTGGTGGCTCCTTGCTCTCTATTGGCTCGGCTGCGGGTGTGGCACTGATGGGACAGGCGCGTGGTCAATACACTTTCTTTGGTCATTTGAAATGGACGCCTGCAATTGCGCTCGGCTACTTCGCGAGCATCTATGTTCATGCATGGTTAAATGGTCTTTAAGCAGTAACGTATCCCACGAGGACTGATTGATGTTAGATGCCAAGCAGGCACTGCAGCGCTTGATTGATGGGAATGCACGCTTTGTGCAAGAGCGCCAGAGTGGCATCAAGCAGGTGACACAATCGCACCGCGATGCCTTGGTTTCCGGTCAGAATCCATTGGCAATTATTTTGGGTTGCTCCGATTCGCGGGTTCCTGCTGAATTGGTGTTTGATCAGGGTCTGGGCGATCTGTTCGTCATTCGTGTGGCCGGCAACATCGTGGCACCTTCCGGCGTGGGTAGTGTCGAGTTTGCCGCTGAGCGTTATGGCACGCCGTTGGTCGTGGTGTTGGGGCATTCGAGTTGTGGTGCAATTTTGGCAACGCTAGAAGATCTCGAAAACCGACATGCTTCTCCCAATGTGAACTCGATTGTGAGCCGCATTCGACCCTCGGTAGAAAACCTGCTCGAGCTGCGTTCGGATTGGGAACACCATGATCTAGTTGACCAAGCCGTACGCGCAAACATTCGTGCATCGGTCAATCAACTTCGCCATGGCTCACAAATGCTCGAAGGCCTGATTCAACAAGGGAAGTTGTTGGTGGTGGGTGCGGAGTATTCACTCGAAACGGGTGTGGTTGATTTCTTTGACGGTGTGCCTGACGATCTCAAAGAATGAAGATCGCAAGTTGGAACGTTAACTCTCTCAAGGTTCGTCTGCCGCATTTGCTCGAATGGTTGGTCAGTGCACAGCCTGATGTGGTTGCGTTACAAGAAACCAAAACCATTGATGAAAACTTCCCACAGGAAGAAATCGAGGGAGCCGGTTATCACGTCGTTTTTTCTGGGCAGAAAACCTACAACGGCGTTGCGATTCTTTCTAAAGTCGCGGCGCAGGATGTCGTTACCGAGCTGCCCGGGTTAGAAGACCCGCAGCGTCGCGTTTTGTTTGCGACCATCGGTGATATTCGGGTGATGGATGTCTATGTGCCCAATGGCTCTGAAGTGGGTTCCGATAAATATGCGTACAAGCTGAATTGGCTAGAGCACCTGCAGCAAGCGCTTGAGGCCGAATTACAGGTACATCAAAAAGTCGTTTTGCTCGGTGATTTCAATATCGCTCCGGATGATCGTGATGTGCATGATCCAGAAAGCTGGAAAGATAAAATTCTCTGCTCACGACCCGAGCGCGACGCATTACAGCGTTTGTTGAGCGCGGGATTGTGTGACAGTTTCCGTAAGTTTGATCAAGACGAAGCCAGCTTTTCCTGGTGGGACTATCGCGCCGCAGGCTTCCGCCGCAATCTTGGGCTGCGTATCGATTTGATTCTCGCTAGTGAGGTGCTGTGCAACAGCTGTACGGACAGTGAGATTGATCGAGTGCCGCGCGCGTGGGAACGCCCTTCAGATCACGCGCCCGTGATCGCGACCTTCGAGTAAGTACATGAAATATCGCGACCTTCGTGAATTCATTGAACAGCTTGAGGCACAAGGTGAGCTCAAGCGTATCGCGACGTCCGTCGATCCGAAGTTGGAGATGACGGAGATCGCGGATCGTGTTTTACGCGCTGAAGGGCCAGCTTTGCTGTTTGAAAATCCGAAGGGCTCGAATACGCCGGTACTTGCGAACCTGTTCGGTACGCCACGACGCGTGGCATTGGGGATGGGGCAGGAATCAGTTGAGGCCTTGCGTGAGGTCGGTCGCTTGTTGGCCTATCTGAAAGAGCCGGAGCCCCCGAAAGGGTTTCGTGATGCCTTTGAAAAATGGCCGGTTCTGAAGAATGTATTGAATATGTCGCCGAAGGTGCGGCGTAACGCACCTTGCCAAGAAGTGGTGTTGGAAGGTGAGCAAGTTGATTTGTCGCAATGGCCGATCCAAACCTGTTGGCCTGGAGATGCGGGGCCTCTGATCACCTGGGGCCTGACGGTAACGCGTGGCCCCGATAAAGAGCGGCAAAACCTGGGTATTTATCGTCAGCAGGTGATTGGCCGCAATCGCGTCATCATGCGCTGGTTGGCCCATCGTGGTGGCGCGCTGGATTTCCGTGATTGGCAAAAGAAGCATCCGGGGCAGCCATTTCCCATTGCCGTAGTGTTGGGCGCCGATCCTGCGACGATTCTGGGGGCAGTCACGCCCGTGCCGGATACGCTTTCCGAATATGCCTTCGCCGGTTTGTTGCGTGGCGGCAAGACCGAGGTGACGAAGTGTGTCGGTTCTGATTTGCAAGTGCCGGCCTATGCCGAGATTGTGCTGGAAGGACATCTGCACCCGGAAGACATGGCGGAAGAAGGCCCGTTCGGCGATCACACCGGCTATTACAACGAGGTCGATCGTTTTCCAGTGTTCACCATCGATCGCATTACACACCGAACGAATCCGATCTATCACTCGACGTACACCGGCAAGCCGCCGGATGAGCCAGCGGTGTTGGGTGTGGCGTTGAATGAAGTGTTTGTCCCGATTCTGCAAAAGCAGTTTCCGGAGATCGTGGATTTTTATCTGCCACCGGAAGGATGCTCATATCGCATGGCGATCATCAGCATTCGTAAGCAATATCCAGGACACGCGAAGCGGGTCATGCTTGGGATCTGGTCGTTTTTGCGTCAGTTCATGTATACCAAGTTTGTCGTAGTCACAGATGAAGACGTGAACATTCGCGATTGGAAAGAGGTGATTTGGGCGATCACCACGCGTATGGACCCAACCCGTGACACCACGCTGATTGATCACACCCCGATTGATTACCTCGACTTCGCTTCGCCGGTTTCCGGTCTGGGGTCAAAAATGGGGCTGGATGCGACCAGCAAGTGGCCGGGTGAAACCACCCGTGAATGGGGTCGGCCGATTGAGCAAGACCCTGCGATCAAAGCGCGTATCGACGCACTCTGGCAAGATCTCGGCCTGTAAATTCACATTGATAACCGCGTGCTGATTCAAATGAATCGGCAGTAGGAGTGTTTTGTATGTTCCGTTTGGGCTGCGCTACGCGAGTTTGTGCGCAAAATGAAATTCTGTCTGGGCTCACAGTTGCACTCGCGCTGGTGCCAGAAGCGATTGCCTTTGCCTTTATTGCCGGTGTCGATCCGCATGTTGGTCTTTACACAGCATTCATGATTGGCTTGGTTGCGGCTATTTTTGGTGGCCGTCCCGGCATGATCTCCGGTGCAACGGGGGCGATGGCGGTGGTCGTGGTCGCGCTGGTAGCTGAGCATGGTGTGGAGTATTTGTTTGCTGCCGTAGTGTTGGCTGGGGTGTTACAGATCTTGGCGGGGGTTTTTAAGCTCGGAAAATACATTCGTATCGTGCCCTATCCGGTGATGCTGGGCTTCGTGAACGGGCTTGCGATCGTAATCTTTCTCGCGCAATTGCAGCATTTCAAAATGCCGGATGCCTCCGGTGCCTTGCAGTGGATGGAGCCTCAGTTGCTCATGCTGTTTTTGGGATTGATTGCGCTGACCATGGCCATTATTCATTTCCTGCCACGGCTTACCGCAGCGATTCCAGCGTCACTGGCCGCGATTGTGGTGGTGAGCGTACTGGTGATCGGCCTGCAGTTTGATACGCGTACGGTGGGCGACTTGGCTTCGATTCAAGGCAGTCTGCCGAGCTTCCACATTCCGATGGTGGCGCTGAGCTGGGAGACCTTGCAGATCATTGCGCCGTATTCTGCGGTGCTGGCAGCAGTCGGTCTAATCGAGTCGCTCTTAACCATGAGTCTGATTGATGATGTCACCGAGACGCGCGGACAGGGCAATCGTGAGTGTGTGGGCCAAGGTCTTGCCAATACCCTGAATGGTTTTTTTGGCGGCATGGGCGGTTGCGCCATGATTGGTCAGAGCATGATCAATGTCAGCTCAGGCGGCACCAAGCGTATGTCGGGTGTGGCCGCAGCCTTGTTCTTGCTCGCATTTATTCTGTTTGCTGCGCCGCTGATTGAGCAGATCCCGATGGCCGCGCTCGTTGGTGTGATGTTCATGGTAGTGCTGGGTACCTTTGAATGGACCAGCTTCCGGATCTTGCGCAAGATTCCGCGTACCGATGCTTTTGTCTTGATTCTGGTGTCTGGCGTCACTGTAGTGACGGATCTTGCGGTAGCCGTGGTGGTGGGTGTGATCGTGTCTGCGTTGGCCTTCGCCTGGGAGCATGCCCGTCACATTCGCGCCGATCGCGAAGAGCTCGCCGACGGCACGCGTGTGTATCACCTCGTCGGCCCGCTGTTCTTCGGGTCGGTCAAAAATTTCCTTGAATTGTTTGACCCGAAACAGGATCCGCAGGAAGTCATTATCGATTTCAGTCGTTCGCGTGTGGCCGATCACTCCGCCATTGAAGCGATCGACAGTCTTGCGGATAAATATTTGAAGGCTGGACGCCGTTTGCATTTGCGTCACTTGAGTGCGGAGTGTCGTGCGCTGCTGCGTAAGGCGGGAAATCTGGTCGAAGTGAATGTATTGGAAGACCCCAAATATCATGTTGCCGATGACGCATTAGGCTAAACGCCATGATTTGACCCTGTCTTGTCGAGTTTAAAAAACGGCCGCGTAATGTGGCCGTTTTTCTTTTCTGGGTATGGGATTTGTCCCTATTCACACACTACGAATAGTGGAACCGCAAGCGCATGTTTTTCCATCGATATAGATCTTCGTCTATTCATTGCAAATGAAATATCAATTGGAAGATGAGATAGATAGATCTCTATGCTCCGCCCAAGTCGCATAACTCACCATCGACTGTCCATCAACAACCGAACAGGAGTTGACCATGGCTGTGAAAGCGTACGACGCGGGCGTAAAAGAATACCGCGACATGTACTGGACCCCGGACTACGTTCCGTTGGATACCGATCTTCTTGCTTGCTTCAAGTGCACCGGTCAGGCCGGCGTACCGCGTGAAGAGGTTGCTGCGGCGGTTGCTGCGGAATCTTCAACCGGTACCTGGAGTACGGTGTGGTCAGAATTGCTGACCGACCTGGAGTACTACAAGGGTCGTGCATATCGCATCGAAGACGTACCGGGCGACTCTGAATCCTTCTATGCCTTTATCGCATACCCCATCGACCTGTTCGAAGAAGGTTCAATCGTAAACGTACTGACTTCCCTTGTGGGTAACGTATTTGGCTTTAAGGCCTTGCGTCACTTGCGTCTGGAAGACATTCGTTTCCCGATGGCGTTCATCAAGACTTGTGGCGGCCCGCCGGCGGGTATCCAGGTCGAGCGCGATCGTCTGAACAAGTATGGTCGTCCGATGCTCGGCGCAACCATTAAGCCAAAGCTCGGCCTCTCTGCAAAGAACTATGGCCGTGCGGTTTATGAATGTCTGCGTGGCGGCTTGGATTTGACCAAGGACGATGAAAACGTGAACTCACAGCCGTTCATGCGCTGGCGTGATCGTTTTGAGTTTGTTGCCGAAGCCATTCAAAAAGCAGAAATGGAAACCGGTGAGCGCAAGGGTCACTACCTCAATGTGACTGCAGCAACCCCAGAAGACATGTATGAGCGTGCTGAATTCGCTAAAGAATTGGGCGTGCCGATCATCATGCATGACTTCCTGACCGGCGGCTTCACTGCAAATACCGGCCTCGCGAATTGGTGCCGTAAGAATGGCATGTTGTTGCACATTCACCGTGCGATGCATGCGGTAATCGACCGTCATCCGAAGCACGGTATTCACTTCCGTGTACTCGCGAAGTGCTTGCGTCTCTCCGGCGGCGACCATCTCCATACCGGTACCGTTGTGGGCAAGTTGGAAGGCGACCGTGCTTCTACGCTCGGCTTCGTTGATCAGCTGCGTGAGTCTTTTGTTCCGGAAGACCGCTCTCGTGGTGTGTTCTTCGATCAGGACTGGGGCTCAATGCCAGGCGTATTCGCGGTTGCATCCGGTGGTATCCACATTTGGCACATGCCAGCACTTGTCACCATCTTTGGTGATGACTCTGTGCTGCAGTTCGGTGGTGGTACCCAGGGTCACCCATGGGGGAATGCCGCAGGTGCTGCTGCAAACCGTGTTGCGCTTGAAGCCTGTGTTAAGGCGCGCAACGAGGGTCGCGAAATTGAGAAGGAAGGCAAAGACATCCTTATCAATGCAGCGAAGAACAGCCCTGAGCTCGCCATCGCGATGGAAACCTGGAAGGAAATCAAGTTTGAATTCGACACCGTCGACAAGCTTGATGTGGGTTGATCCCGCTTTTCCCCAGATGAACTTCACGAACGTAAACACGAACGTATAAGGAATCAACATGGCTAGTCATGACATCGGTGATTTCCAGACCGCACAGACCCTGGAAACCTTCGGCTTTTTGCCGAAGCTGTCACAGGAAGAACTGTACGACCAGATCGCTTACATCATTGCCAATGGCTGGACGCCGGCAATTGAACACGAGCATCCAAGTCGCGCAGGACATCACTACTGGACGATGTGGAAGCTGCCGTTCTTCGGTGAGCGTGATCTGAACAACGTATTGGCAGAGCTTGAAGCGTGCCGTCGTTCTTATCCGGATCACCACATCCGTCTTCTCGGCTATGACAACTACACCCAGAGCCAAGGTTCTTCTTTTGTGGTGTATGAGGGTCGCTCCTAAGCTGGCATCCCTTTGCGGTGTCATTAATGGACGTAAGTAACGAACGGAAACTGCCATGAGCCAGATTGCACAGACCAGTCGCCAAGCCTCCCTCGAACGTCGTCGCGCGATGTCGAGTCGTGGAAAGAGCGCACTCCCAAGCAAGGATCGCATTCGCAGCGCCGATGCGGTGTTGGCTTCACCGGCTTCAGCAACGGCTGAACAACCGGTAGCGGCTGACACCAAGCCGGCCTGTGGCTGCCAGCACAAGGACGTTGCACCTGCAGCGACGGCAGCGCCGCGTGCACGCAACGCGGCTCGTTCCATGAAAGTGGCGGTCAATCCGACTCGTGCGTCTGCACTTGCTCGACGCAAGTCACAGTCCACGCGTGGTAAGAGCGCATCCGGTGGTAGTGGTACCAAGGCTGCGGTCAGTGCGCGTTCGGGTAAGGCAGAGCTGAATAGCCGTGAGTTGGCGCAAGCGTTGCGTGAGCAGCGTAGCCAGCAGGGCGCGGCAGGCATGCCGAAGAAAACCGAAACAGCACGTCCTACGCGTCCGCCCCGTAGCAAAGCGAATGCGGCTGCAGATGCCAACTGGAAAGTCGGTGTGGGCGAAACGGCCTATGGTCAGAGTGTTACTGGAACGATGGTCGGTCGCAGTCAGAACATGACAGGCGATGAGCCGAGTACGTGCCGCACCATTACAGGTACGGACTATCTTGGTGCCGACATCTTCCGTTCGTTTTGTCAAAGCGAAGTGCCGAAGTCGCCGCGTAAGGTACGGGTAAGTCCTACGCGTGGTGGCGGTACGGTTACCGGAAATGAAGTAGGTCGCAGCCACAGGGTCACGGGCGATGAACCAGGCACATGTAAGAATGTGACGGGCTCGCAGTATCTTGGTAGCAATCAGATTGATGCCTTTTGTGATGCGTCTGCACCTGCGCGTGCAGCGATGGCAAAGGGTGCGC
>CAZVNX010000031.1:0-10628 GCA_964628665.1 uncultured Pseudomonadales bacterium
GGGAACCCGAATTACCCGATTGATATTGAAGAAGTGGTCCGCGCTGCCCGTGACCACAATGTGTTAATTGAGATCAATAACTCTTCGTTTGTCAGTTCCCGACTTGGCAGTGAGCCGCACTGTGTTGAGATCCTTGAAACGGTGATGCGATTGGATTGGAAGGTTGCGCTCTCCAGTGATTCGCACGTGCACTACACCATTGGTGATGTGGATGTCGCGCTTGGCAAGGTTGACGCGATTGGGTTTCCTGAAACACAGGTTGTGACCATGACACCAGAGCGCTTACTCGCGTTCCTTGGAGAGCATGGTAAGCCAGTGGCTGCCGAGCTTGCCGACTGGCTGCACGAGATTGATTTACCGGTCGTTTACTAGACCGTATTTTTCCTGAAATTCTATAATGTGCCGGCAGTGTTTCCTGCCTTAACACGTTAAGCAGTGCGCTTGCGTTTCAAAAAGCGGGGCGTATGCTCCGTTTTTTTCAGGAAAGAGCGCATGACGTTTGACGCACTTCAGATCGCACTCTTAATTGCGGTTGCATTGATTGCAGGCGCCATCAATACCGTTGCCGGTGGTGGGTCAAACCTCGTGCTCCCCACCCTGATGCTGATGGGGATGCCGCCCGAGGTGGCTAATGCGACCAATCGCGTTGGAATTTTTGTTGAGTCTGTGATCGGCGTGTCAGAATTTAAGCGGCACGATCGCCTAGAAACCTTCGATCTAAAACTTATTTTGATTCCTATGGCGATCGGTGGGCTCTTTGGGTCGCTGGCCGCAGCCTTCGCCCCCCCGGATATCCTGAAGCCGCTATTGATTGGAACCATGGTGTGCATGTCCTTATTGGTCTTACTGCGACCTGCTGTGGTTTCACCTCCAACCGGAACAGCTGTTCGACGGGTGAAGGACACACCTTCTGCATGGATTGGATTACTTGCGGCAGGGTTTTATGGTGGTTTCGTTCAGGCAGGCGTCGGCTTTCTATTGCTGGCTTCGATTGCAGGGACGCTGCGTTATGACATCGTGCGCGCCAACGCGATTAAGCTAGTTTGTACCCTCGTATTTACGTCGGTCTCGTTACTGATTTTCATTTGGCAGGATCAAGTTGCTTGGCTTGCCGGAGGGATTTTATCGATTGGCTACGTCGTTGGCGCCTTTTTAGGCGTCAAGATGGCTGTATACACAGACCCTAAAATTCTGCGCTGGTTTCTCTTCGCGGCCACGCTCATGGCCGGTGGTGCTGCGCTTGTGCTTTAGCAGAAGCGCAGGCAGCTCAGTCAGACAGTGCGAGCAATACCACGATCACGGCAATCGCTGCGATCAGATACGTGGTCTTTGAAATCCCCTTCGGCGTCTCATCTGAGACTGAAGCTGAGGGCTCTGATTTGACCTGAGGAGCAACGGATTCAACTACAGGCGCTGCCTGCGGCTCATGCTTCGTGACTTCTGGTTTGGCTGGCGCCGCCCCCTCTACACAATTTATACAACGACGGCCTTGGGCCTTTTGTTCACCAGAGACGGTGTAGGCGGTGGTTTTGTCGATTTCGGTACCACAAACGGAACATGTGCGCACGGAGGAGGTCCTCTTGATTCGAATACGTGACCCATCCTAGTAGATGCAAGGCGGGTTGATCAATCGTTTGACCGAATTCCCCTGAAGTTCAAAGACGTGTTTGGCACTGGATCTGTATCAGATGAATCTGTGTGAGCCTCTTTATTGAGGATCCCAAGTGCCAGATCGACGATCAGATGGGCGGCGCACGTGGCTGAAATCGGGTCATCGCGAAGTTGTTGTGTGAGTTGCTTTACGAGTGTCAGCCGATGTTGCTCGCGATGGGCCATTGCGCGCTCGGCACAGCCACCGTCACTGATCATTCGAAGCTGTTCGATTGTCTCGCGAATGAGACTATTTCCCGGGTCGGTTCGATGCATGAGGCTCGCATGTATCTCGTCTATAGCTACCTAACGCTACGAGACATCGAGGGTAGAGACACTGTAGAGAAGCGAGAAATAGCGATTTGTTTCGCGGTAAAAAATAGCTAGATACTAATTTTAGTCATTTAAAACAGACAGTTGGTATCGCGGATTTCGCGCATTCTGTGTTGAGTGGCCACCGACGAGAGGGCTGGGCTCGATGCTATGTTCATGACATGTATAAACCTCCCCGACAGCACGCGCAGATGGACTTCGGCAATGCATACCAGATGGTACGTATGTTCGAACGACATCGGCTGGCTGGGATGACACAGGTGCAACTGGACGTATTGATGGAGTTGTATCGCAGCCATCCATCGCCGCTGATGATGAAAGTACTCTGTTTATCAACACACTCCGCAGAAAGTACACTCCGAGGGGTGATGAAGAGCCTCGGCGAGCGACACCTAGTCCAAGAAACCGACATGCAGGATTCACGTGCGCGGGGATTTAAATTGACGCGCGTGGCGCTGGCCAACTTGCGAGACTATGAAGCCTTGGTAGTCTCGACTTACGGCATGTTGCACCACTCCGATGGTTAATACCTGAGGGACCTACGCAGCCTCCTGGGTGGACCCCCAGACCAACCAGCAATCAATGCACTCCCCTTGGATTTTTCGATGTGGATGCCCCATTGTGTCTTAACGCGTCTGTCGTGATGTGATTGGCATGTCATATGATGCGATCAAGGTCTTTGAGACCACTGGAGAAAAGAGATGGCAGAAACACGCAAGGGTGCGGTTGAGATCTTGGTCCGCGGGGCTCACGAACAAATCATCACAGGCCTTATGGAACTCAGTGAGGCCGATCTACGTGAAGGTTTGGCTTGGAGCCAAGCGCACTATGGAAAGTTGGATGTTGAGCGTCTGATTGAGCTTGCGATTGAATTACATGAAGACGCGGCAAAAAACCGTCAATGATTCGGCCGTCTCGAGGTGCTTGGTTTCTGCCGTGGGTCGTCGGTCTTCTGCTTGTGCATAGCGCGCAGGCGAATACCGGCCTTGAGCGCCGCCTTGGGGAACCGCTCCTGATTGGTGAGGGACGGCTATCGGTCTTGTTCTGGGACGTGTATGACATCAAGCTCTACAGTGCAACCGAACGATATGATGCGAATCGCCCCTTCGCCTTGGTGCTGGATTACCTGAGATCAGTCGATGCCGATGACATCGTTGATGCCTCGATGCAGGAAATGCAGCGTCAAAGTGCGATCGCTCCTGGGCAATTCGCGCAGTGGAAAAAACAGTTAGTGGCACTGTTTCCCAACATCGTCGCAGGCGACAGATTGGTTGGCATCTTCTACCCCGAGCGAGGGGGCGAGTTTTTTCTCAATGACACGCTGATTGGTGAAATCTCAGATTTGCAATTGAGTCGGCGATTTTTTGATATCTGGTTGGCAGAAAACACCTCGCGGCCAACACTGAGGCAACAACTATTGGGGTTTAAACCATGATGAAGAAGTGCGTCTATTTACTGTGTATCACGATGCTGCTTTCTGGGTGCGCAACGCAGATCCAAGGTCCGAAGTATCAATCGCTCAGCCCAGCATTCGATTTATTCAGCTTTTTCGATGGCGAGGTCAAAGCCTGGGGCTTGGTGCAAGACCGCAGTGGCGAGTTGGTGCAACAGTTTACAGTGGACATCACTGGGCGTATCGAGGGTAACCGGCTGACATTAGACGAGACGTTTACATACGGACTGGGTGAGGGTGTTCGCGAGCGGACCTGGCAAATCCAACGATTGGATGATGGCACCTACCTTGGATCGGCGGGCGATGTGCTGGACTCAGCAGTCGGTCGCTCGTTTGGGAACGCCTTCCACTGGACCTATCGGATGGATCTACCAGTTGGTGATCGGAGCTTTGAAGTCCGCTTTGAAGACTGGTTTTGGGCGTTGGATGCAGATCGCCTGATGAATCGATCCTATCTCCAGAAGTTCGGCTTCGACGTCGCCGAGGTGACTATTTTTATGGAGCGTGCATCGCGCAAATAGCCGCTTAATCGAACACTCGACACGAGGATTTTCAATGGCGTGTTGCAAATTTCCTTCACATTTTCAGTTGGTTGCAAAAATAAAAAGTCGGTGTGCTACAGAGTGTGCTGACCGTTTGCAGGATGTAGACTCCAACCCTGCGTCTCAGCACCTAGCTGCTTAGAGATTTCTTCTCCAAACAGAGCTGTTTGTTGTCCTAATTGCGCAATTAGATCATCGTTCATTCGCGCTACGGGCCCGGAGATCGAAATCCCAGCGACAACTTGGTTGTTTGAGTTGAACACTGGAGCCCCGATACAACGCATCCCAATAAATCGTTCTTCTTGATCAAACGCATAACCAACGCTCCGAATCCGTTTGAACTCTTGAAGTAGCTCCTCTTCTTGTATCAGGGTGTGCTGAGTGAATTGTTCGAAAGGTGCTGCTTCTAGGAGGGATCGCTGGTCGGTTAGATCACTGAAGGCGACGATGGCCTTACCAATTCCCGAGGAGTGCCAAGAGCTTCGCGAACCAGGCCTGAAGAATGCTCGGATGGCGTGGTGGGTCTCGTGTTGTGCAATGAAAATCACCTCGGATTGATCGATGACTCCAAGGTTCGCAGTTTCACCAGTTTTTAACGCGAGGTCCCTGAGGATAGGTCGAGCAATACTTAACAGTTTGGCCGCTCTTGGGAAGGCGCTACCTACCCGAAATGCCTCGATACCGATAGACCAAGTTGTATCAGATTTGGACTGACGCACAAATCCATGAGATTCGAGTGTGAGTAACAGTCGATGCAGAGTTGCTAACGGCATATCAAGATCAAGTGATAGGTCGTTTAGTGAGATCCCGTCTGATTCTGCGATTCGTCGGAGCGCACTTAACCCTTTATCGAGTGCCTTGGCGGGCGCACTCTCGAGCGCAGCTTGACGCGGTCTCCCTCTTGGCTTCTTGATATCAGTTGGGCTCATTTGTTCTCTCGAGAAGCTCTCTCGGCTGGGATTTGACTCTGAGGTGCCAATCAAAATTTTTCATTTTTTATTTATTTTTCATTTTTGGAAAATTTAAAGGATTGATTTTCATGTTTATTTTTTTACCAAAAATTTGAAGATTTATATTTTGAATAAATATACGGAACTTTCATGAGGCCGTAAAGTTCACCCATAAATATTATAAAGGAGCTTTAGATGAGCCACTCTAATCCAGTGTTTATCCCAGGTCCGACCAACTTGCCGGAATCGGTGAGGCGGTCAATTGATGTACCTACGATCGATCATCGGTCTCCCGCCTTTGCTGAAGCGATGCCAGAACTCTTTGCAGGGTTGAGATCAATTTTTTCAGTAAAGAATGGCCACATTTTTATCTTCCCATCTACTGGGACTGGCGGTTGGGAAGCCACCATCTCAAACACCTTATCAAAAGGTGATCGCGTCTTGGCTTGTCGGCATGGGGTATTTTCTGACAAATGGATTCGGATGTGTGAGGCGTTCGGATTAATTGTTGATGTCATCGAATGTGATTGGCGAGGTCCAGCCGATCCTGCGCATATCGAAGCGGCATTACGCGCCGATCGAGGTCACTCCATAAAAGCAGTCTTGGCGACGCACAACGAGACTGCAACCGGTGTACGGAGTGACCTGAAAGCGATCCGTGAGTCCATCGACCGGGCCGGCCATGACGCTTTGTTCTTTGTCGATGGAGTCAGTTCGATCGCCTCGATGGATTTTCAGATGGATGCTTGGGGCATTGACGCTGCAGTTACTGGATCTCAAAAAGGGTTGATGTTGCCGGCTGGGTTGGCCATTGTCGCGATCAGCGACAAAGCTATAGAGGCAAGTAAGACAGCAAATCTCCCTCGATTCTTTTTTGATTTCAAACAAATGGAGCAAATGACCGATCAAGGTGGCTTCCCCTACACACCTCCAATGCAACTCCTGACGGGCTTACAACATTCAATTGACCTATTGTTAACCGAGGGTCTAGAAGCAGTATTCAGCAGGCACTTCAAGATGGCGGAGGGAGTGCGACGCGCGGTTGGAGCGTGGAATCTCGATCTATGTTGTAACGACCTACAGTACGCCTCTGACACGGTCACAACCATCATGGTTCCCGAGGGCTTTGATGCAGCTCGGTTGGTCGAACATGCCTATTCGAGATATGGCGTCTCTTTCGGCGCGGGCCTCGGTAAGCTGGCTAACCACGCCTTCCGGATCGGCCACCTTGGGATGCTGTCTGAAGCGCAGGCACTTAGCGGGCTTGCTGTGATTGAGATGGCGATGAAGGATCTGAACTATCCGATTGTGATCGGAAGTGGCGTCGCGGCTGCCCAAGAATGGTATCGCGCTACATTCAATGTTGACGCAATGCAGCTTTCGACCACAGCAGCCACCTGCGAGGACGCCGCCTGATGAATTCATCGATTGAAGACCAACTTAGCCCTATAAAATGCGTTGGGATGGAACAGGTGGTGGGAGCTGCTGATCTCACCATTGATCATATGTTGCATGCTCGAAAGCGCATTGCACCCTACGTCCACAACACACCGATCTTAACTTCCAGCTATCTAAACGAGCGGACTGGGGCGGAACTCTTTTTTAAGTGTGAAAACTTTCAAAAAGCCGGTGCATTTAAAGTCCGCGGTGCCTGTAATGCGGTATTTGGCCTAACCGATGCGGATGCCGCACTCGGTGTAGCAACACACTCATCCGGAAATCACGCCTTAAGTTTGTCTTATGCAGCGGGTCGTCGAGGAATTCCATGTCATGTGGTGATGCCAAGGACAGCACCTCAGGCGAAAAAAGATGCTGTTCGAGGCTATGGGGGGTTGATTACAGAGTGTGAGCCATCGACCAGCAGTCGAGAAGAGGTATTTGCTGGAATTCAAAGCCAAACAGGGGCTGAATTTGTGCATCCATATAACGATCCACGGGTGATTGCGGGCCAGGCGACTTGTTCGGCGGAAATGCTTGAGTCTGTGGACGGGCTGGATTGTATCGTCGCGCCAATTGGCGGAGGTGGCATGATTTCTGGAACTTGTTTAACAGTCAGCCATCTCGCACCAAAGATTGAGATCTTCGCGGCAGAGCCGATGCAGGCTGATGATGCGGCTCGATCCTTTCGAGCCGGCCACATTATCGCTGACGATGCGCCTGTGACTATTGCTGATGGCTTGAAGGTGCCGTTGAAAGAAAATACTTGGCACTTTGTCTCGCACTATGTTGCAGACGTTTTAACGGCCTCAGAAGAAGAGATCATTGATGCCATGAAACTCACATGGCAGCGATTAAAGATTGTGATGGAGCCCAGTTGTGCTGTGCCCTTAGCAGTTATTTTAAAGAATCAAGATGTGTTCCGCGGTCGACGGGTTGGAGTCATTGTGACCGGCGGAAATGTCGACTTAGATCGATTACCTTGGATGAAGTGAGAAAGATGATGAACAGTGCAGTGAACTGGAACGATTTAGAGGTTGGGTACGATATTCCGGCTCGAGTGGGTATGCGCGAGAGTGAAGTGCAAACACCGTGTCTTGTAGTTGACCTCGATGCGCTTGAGCGCAACATCAAAAAAATGGGTGACTTTGCAAAAGCTAATGGGATGCGCCACCGGGTCCACGGCAAGATGCACAAATCAGTGGATGTCGCCTTGCTTCAAGAGAAGCTGGGTGGATCCTGCGGCGTCTGTTGCCAGAAGGTGAGTGAAGCAGAAGTCTTTGCGCGCGGAGGCATTAAAGACGTACTGGTTTCAAACCAGGTCCGTGATCCAGCCAAATTAGCACGATTAGCACGGATTCCAATGTTAGGGGCACGTACCATTGTTTGTGTTGATGACTTGGCAAACGTTGCTGAATTGTCAGCAGCGGCGACTGAAGCAGGAACTCAGATCGAGTGCTTGGTAGAAATTGACTGCGGAGCGGGCCGATGTGGGGTCACGACTACGCAGGCAGTGGTTGAGATAGCGATTGCGATTGATCGTGCTGATAGTCTGAAATTCGCAGGTATTCAAGCCTATCACGGCGCCATGCAACACTTGGATCTGTATTCAGAGCGTCAAGCGAAGATCCAAGGCGCAATTGCGATGGTAAGGGACGCAGTCGATGCGCTTGCTGAACATCATCTGACCTGCGACATCGTCGGCGGCGGCGGGACCGGTTCTTACTATTTTGAAGGGGCATCTGGGGTATATAACGAGCTTCAATGTGGTTCTTATGCCTTCATGGATGCCGACTACGGTCGGATTCTCGATGATAAAGGTAAGCGGATTGACCAGGGTGAGTGGGAGAATGCGTTGTTTATTTTGACCTCTGTGATGAGCCACGCGAAAGCGGACAAAGCGATTTGTGATGCCGGCTTGAAAGCGCAGTCGGTCGATAGTGGCCTCCCGGTGATTTTTGGTCGTAACGATGTGAAATATGTGAAGTGCTCGGATGAACACGGAGTGATCGAGGACACCCACGGGGTACTCAAGGTCAACGACAAACTGCGTTTAGTCCCCGGGCACTGCGATCCGACCTGTAATGTACACGACTGGTATGTCGGGGTGCGTAAAGGTGTTGTGGAAGTAGTTTGGCCGGTCTCAGCGCGCGGTAAAGCGTATTAATCGTTGATCCACTCAAACGGAGAGAAGGGACACCATGCTGGTCATCACTGAAGAGCAAATTAGTGAGAATTTGGATTCGGAAATTGCATTTTTTGCTGTTCAGGATGTGTTTAAGAGCATGGAAACCCAAGCATGGAATTTCCCGGTGGTCCGAGAATCACTGGGATTTCAGGGTGCTTTGTATGGGTTTAAGTCTGGGTTTGACCCGGTCTCTGGTGCGCTTGGGCTGAAAGCAGGGGGATACTGGCCTAACAACGCTGCCAAGGGACTTGCTAATCATCAATCATCCATTTTTTTGTTTGATCCAGAGACAGGGCAGTGCAAGGCGCTATTGGCCGGTAACACCATTACTGCGTTGCGGACTGCGGCGGCCTCTGCTGTCTCGATTGATCGCCTGGCGAGGTCTGATTCAACAACTTTGGGTTTAGTCGGCACGGGGCATCAGTCGTTTTACCAACTAGAGGCTGCACTCCGAGTGAGATCATTTGAACAGGTCAAGATTTGGAACCGATCTAGCCGTGATCTTTCTGAGCATCGAGCTCTGGCTGAAATCTACGGGGTGGCTTTCAGCGAGTCCAATCTCGAAGATGTGGTCCGGGAATCTCAGGTAATCATCACCATCACCTCCTGTATGAAGGCCTTGTTTCCCAGTGATTGGGTGAATCCCGGGACTCATATTGCTGCCATGGGGACTGATACCAAGGGAAAACAAGAGCTCGATCCGGCTCTTTGCCAACGGGCGAAACGCTTTACTGATGAAATCGCTCAGTCTCGAACCATAGGTGAGTTCCAACATGTGGCATCTGATGTAGATATTCTGACAATTGGTTCGATCGTCCAGGGTACGGCGACGGGTCGAACGGGAGATGATCAGATTACGGTCTTCGATGGCACGGGTGTGGGACTTCAAGATTTAGCCTGTGCGCAGGCGGTGATGAAGAGACTAGGAGCGTCCTAACTTGAGCGTTTCTCAGACTCCGGTGGCCGATTTTTATTCGGATACTCAAACTCTGCCCACCAACGACATGCTGAAGAGTGTGATCGGCGTGAAGACAGGTGACGAACGCCATGGTGCTTGTCCGACCACAAATGCCCTGTGTGAGCGCGTTGCCGATCTTTTTGGGATGGAGTCAGCTATGTTTCTGCCCTCCGGGAGTATGTGTAATCAAATTGCGATTGCAGTTCACACCCAACCAGGCGATGAAATTATTTGCTCTCGTGAGAGCCACATTGTGTTCGCCGAGGCTGGCGGGCTAGCAAAACTCTCGGGCGCTATGGTGTCGGTAATTGACTGCGAACGAGGTCTATTTGTAGGCGATGATGTATCACGGCTATATCGTCGCCCATCATCATTTGCTCCACGCACGCGACTTGTAGTGACTGAGCAGACATCGAACTTGGGTGGAGGGGCCGTTTGGCCCGCAGAACAATTGGAAGATGTGGCAAAAACAGCGCAAGACTTAGGGCTTTCTGTGCACATGGACGGAGCGCGAGCGCTAAATGCCTCTGTTGCCACCGGAATCGACCTTGCCACCTATGCCAATTATCATGACAGTGCTTGGCTTGCCTTCACAAAAGGACTGGGTTGCCCAGTGGGTGCTGTTTTGGCAGGGTCTCGAGAGTTTATTCGGCACGCATGGCATTTCAAGCGGATGTTCGGGGGTGCCATGCGCCAGACCGGAGTACTCACCGCGATGTGTTTGTATGCATTGGATTATCATGTGGATCGCCTGGCAGAGGATCATGCGCGAGCCAAACGTATTGAAGCGGTACTAAGGGGCTGTGAATTGTTCTGTCAGGTATATCCAGCCGACACAAATATCGTGCTGGCGGAAATTAATCCTCAATTTGGAATTACTGCCTCAGAACTCAAAGCATTTTTAGCCACCAAGAATGTTCACGTTATGGCTGTTGGAATACAAAAGATTCGAATGATCACGCACTTGGATGTTGGTGATCTAGAGGTTGAATCGTTGCTGACTGGGATTGACGCATTTCTTGAATCGATCTGAGCAGCCAGATTCACAGCTATTCGTTGTTCTCTTTATTTAATTTAGCGGTGGCCACGGAGGGAATTGAACCCGCGACACGAGGAT
>CAZVNX010000032.1:0-10519 GCA_964628665.1 uncultured Pseudomonadales bacterium
GCCGGAAAGAATTTCCCAAACGCACTGCCCAATTCCATCAATTGCATTGCTTCCGATGCCGTTGCAAATCCTGGCAACAAAGGTAATCCGTTGGATTCGCTTGCCGCCCACAGCGATTCGGTTGTGCCCGGACTCACGGCAAAATCGGCACCCGCCTGCTTAGCCTGACGCATCCGTGTCGCATCTGTGACAGTACCCGCACCGATCAGCGCCTGTGGAACGACTGACTTCATGCGCGCCATCGCCTCCAATGCACATGGCGTACGTAACGTGATCTCAAAGACCGTCAAACCGCCAGAAGCCAAGGCCAAAGCCAGGGGCTCCGCCATGTCCAATTGTGGAATCACCAACACAGGCATCACGCGATTTCGAGTAACCGCTTCGGAAATAACAGAATGCATCAGACCTCCGTCTGCATAGACAAGCCACCACCGGCGGTGGCAGGCGCTGCGTGACAACGCAAGGTGGCAAATAACGTCCGACCCCAGGGTGCAGGATGCGCTGGTTCATGCACAACAACCGGCTCACGCTCCGCAAGCTCTGTGTCGGATACGAGAACGCTCAGCTGCCCCGTTGTGGAATCCAGGCGCACAATGTCGCCGTCACGAAGCTTCGCAATCATGCCGCCAGCTTTGGCCTCAGGCGACACATGGATGGCTGCCGGCACCTTGCCACTGGCACCACTCATACGGCCGTCTGTCACCAATGCGACCTGATGACCCCGGTCTTGCAGTACAGACAAAGCAGGCGTCAGACCGTGCAGCTCAGGCATCCCATTGGCACGCGGTCCCTGACCTCGCACAACAACTACGACATCGCGATATAACAGGCCGGCTTGGAACGCGGCCTGCACCGACTCCTCATTTTCAAACACAGCACAGGGTGCCTCGATGACCAACCGATCATCATCGACAGCCGAGGTCTTGATGACGGCATCACCGAGATTTCCCTGCAAATGCACCAAACCACCAGTGGACTGAAAAGGTGCATCAACAGGACGTAAAATATTTGCATCGAGGGAGCTCTCAACCACAGGCCGCCAAGACAGCGCGCCCGCTTCCATGGTCGGCTCCGCCAGGCTCGATGCCAGCGTGTCGCCGCACATCGACAGCGCATCGCCGCAGAGAAGACCTGCATCGAGTAGCTCTCGCATGACAAAGCCCATGCCGCCTGCCGCATGAAAGTGATTCACATCGGCCGAACCGTTCGGATAAACGCGCGCGATCAGTGGCGTCAGTTTCGAGAGAATTGAGAAATCTTCCCAGGTAACCTGTAAGCCCGCGGCCTGCGCGATCGCTATCAGGTGCATGGTGTGGTTTGTCGATCCACCTGTGGCATGCAAGCCAACGATGGCGTTCACAATGGTGCGCGCATCGACAAGCAGCCCAATCGGCTGATAAGCCGGACCACCTCGCATCTTTGCCATAAGCTGCTCGACGGCAGCCTCTGTCAGACGGTCCCGCATCTCATCGCCGGGATTGATAAAACTCGAGCCTGGCAACTGCAATCCCATGATTTCCAATAACATCTGGTTGGAATTGGCAGTTCCGTAAAAAGTACAGGTACCGGGACTGTGATAGGCTGCCGCCTCGGATTGCAACAGCGCCTCGCGCCCCACTTCTCCGCGCGCGTAGGCTTTTCGAACCGAGGACTTCTGATCGTTGCTGATACCGGTTTGCATCGGACCCGCTGGAATGAAGAGTGTCGGCAAATGTCCGAACGACAGCGCTCCCATCAAGAGCCCCGGCACGATCTTGTCGCAAATCCCTAAACAGACTGCACCATCATAGACATTGTGACTGAGCGCGACTGCCGTCGACATCGCAATGACATCACGCGATAGCAAAGACAGCTCCATCCCAGGGCGCCCCTGCGTGACACCATCACACATTGCTGGAACACCGCCGGCGACCTGCGCCATTGCCCCGAGACGTCGCGCGTGCTGCCGAATCCGCTCGGGGTAGTGTTCGTAGGGCTTATGTGCTGAGAGCATGTCGTTGTATGCCGTCACGATGGCGATGTTCTTCGCGCGACCCGCATCCACTGCCAGCAGTGTTGCTTGGTCATCGAGTGCGCCCGCAGCCGCATGGGCGAGATTTGAGCAGCCAACCTGTCCACGATCTGAATCTGATGCATCGGCCATCACTTGGATCGAGTCTAGGTAGCGTTTACGCGATGCTGCACTGCGTTCTTCAATGGCCTGAACGACCGCGCGAACACTCTGAGATCGATTCATTGAAAGGCTCCCTGCAATGCGGTTGCAACCGTTCCATCCGGCCAAACGATGTGGATTGGATGTGGCGCACTCAGTAAATAACTAATGGGATTGAAAGGGTCTTCTCCCTCGAGTGCTAACCGCACTTTTTGACGCTTCTCTTCAGAACTCACCAACAACAATATGGTTGATGCGGTCAGGATGTGCGCACAGGTCATTGAGATGCGTGGCAACTTCGGTGATCCAACAGCTTCAGTCGCCACATACCCAAGACGACCATCCGCAAGGCCCGGGACCGGATGCACCGCGGGGAATAAGCTCGCAAAGTGGCCATCCTCACCCATACCCAAGATCGCCACATCAAGCGGTTCAAGTGAATCGTTGAGGGACCGAGCGGAGCTTTCTGCACTGATCCCGTCAAAAAGCGGGATAAACGAGGCAGCGGCAGCTTGATTCTGTAACAAGGTGTCGCGCACGAGCTTTGCATTGGAGGCCGAATCTGAGGTGCCGACCGCGCGTTCATCAACCAATGAGACAACAACCGATGACCAGTCTATGGCGGTCTCGGAAAGTGCCTGCATCAAAGACACCGCACTGCGGCCACCTGGCAAGGCAAGGCGCGCTTCACCGCGCGCTTCGATCGCCTCACCCAGCGCATTGGCAACCCGCATCAACGCACTCATAGATGCGCCTCAGGCTCAATCCAGCGGCGCCCGTGCTCAGCCATCAGTTCAAATGCGGAGACCGGTCCCCAGGTTCCCGCAGGATACCCCTCAGGACGACGACGTTTAGCCTCTTGCACAATCGGATCAATAAAGGCCCAAGCAGCTTCGACCTCATCAGAGCGCATAAAGAGCGTTTGGTTCCCACGCGCCACATCCATCAGAAGCCGCTCATACGCCTCAGGCAATCGGGTTTTAAAGGTATCACTGAAGGATAAATTCAAACTGGCGGGGAACAGGCGCATCCCACCAGGGCCTGGTTCTTTACTGGTCATGCCGAGTTTCAACCCTTCGTTTGGCTGCAATCGGATGGTCAAGCGATTGGGTTCCATCGCGTCAGAAGTGGCAGGTCCTTCTGAGAAAATGTTGTGCGGCGGCCGTTTGAAGGTGATGACGATCTCACTTGCACGACCCGCTAAACGCTTACCTGTACGTAGGTAAAAAGGCACGCCAGACCAACGCCAATTACTGATTTCGCAGCGCAACGCGACAAAGGTCTCGGTTTGACTTGAATGACCCACCTCGTCTGCATAAGCCGTCACTGGCTGACCCGCAATGGAGCCCTTGAGGTATTGACCTAATTTCACACTGCGATCGAAGTTCTCATGCGTAATTGGCTTAAGCGCTCGCAACACGCGGAGTTTTTCATCACGCACTTGATCCGCAACAAACTTCGATGGGGGCTCCATGGCCACCAAACACAGCAACTGCAAAAGATGGTTCTGCACCATGTCTCTGAGTGCCCCGAAGTCATCGTAATATGACGCCCGAGAACCCACTCCGACCTCTTCTGCGACGGAAATTTGCACGTGATCGATATGCGCATTCGACCACAGGGATTCAAATAATGAGTTGGCGAACCGAAGCGCCATCAGATTTTGTACCGTTTCTTTACCGAGGTAATGATCGATTCGGTAAATCTGCCGCTCTTCGAATACCTCCAAAATCGCATCATCAAGCGCCTGCGCACTCGCCAAATCATGGCCCATGGGTTTCTCAATCACCAAGCGAGTTTGCTCTGTCTTCAATCCGGTCCGCTGGAATGTTTGGCATGCCGCGGCGAATAAGGAGGGTGAGATCGCTAAGTAAAATACACGTGGAACAGCCTCGGTCGCACGACATGCCGCCTCGATCTCATCGGCCCCGTCACCCGTGATCACATCAAACCCAATCAGCTCAAGACGATCACCAAACGCATCCCATGCAGCCTCCTGACCAGACTCAATCACTTCTGCACAGAATGGTCGAAGCAACTTCAAAAACTCTTCCTTGGGAATCATGTGACGCGCCGCTGCAATCAGGGCACAACTCGCTGGGATCTGACCATCGACAAACCGATGAAACAATGCAGGAAAGATCTTCCGTAACGCCAAATCACCGGTGCCACCGACCACAACAAAGTCAGTAGGCGGGATCTCAGCTTCCTTTGGAATCCGCGTTTCAGTCACGATCGGTCATCCTTATGGCTTCATCCACAGAGACAATTTTGAGGGTGCTGGTGCCACCTTGATAGTTCAGCCGATCACCACGCGTCAGGAGCACCTGGCTATCGCTTGGCAGCCCCAGTACCTCAGCAACCTGACAAACAACCAGTTGATCCACTCGGCTCATCGGGCGATCAATGGGTGGGTCAAATGCCAAGGGCATCACGCCACGGAACAAAGACATCCGTGCCAGAGTTTGCGGGTTTTGCGACAGCGCAACAATCGGCACGCTGGCTCCGGAGCGACTCATCCATAAAGGCGTCGAGCCACTTTCTGTGATGCACACAATGGCCGCTAATTTATTGAGGTGATTGGCGATGTACATTGCCCCAAGCGCAATCGCCTCATCACGCCGACCGTATTGGGCCTCAACGCGCGCGCCCAAAGCCTGCGCCTGATCGGTCAGCTCAGCTCCCTCCGCTGTTTTTGCCATAGCCAGAACCGTTTCCACAGGAAAATCACCGGCCGCAGTTTCAGCCGAGAGCATGACTGCGTCGGTGCCATCCAAAACCGCATTGGCGACATCAAAGACTTCGGCACGCGTCGGCATCGAACTGGTGATCATGGACTCCATCATTTGGGTCGCTGTGATCACTGGACGGTCAAGCGCCCGAGCACGGGTAATGATTTTCTTTTGAATACCGATTAGCCGATCATCACCGATTTCGACACCGAGATCCCCTCGGGCAACCATGACCGCGTCACTTGCTGAAATCAATGCATCAAGGACGGCATCATCCGCCACGGCCTCTGCTCGCTCGATCTTCGCAACCAGCCCCGCTTGAGACCCTCGGGCTTGCAGGGCGGCGCGAGCCAAATGCATGTCTTCTGCATCACGCGGAAACGAGATCGCTACGTAATCGGCGCCAATCTCAGCCACAACGTCCATATCGCTGTAATCTTTTTCAGTCAGTGCAGAGGCCGATAGCCCTCCACCTTGCTTATTAATCCCTTTGTTATTTGAGAGCTTCCCACCGGTGGTTACCTCGGTATGCACGGCGCTTCCTTCAACCGCAAGGACCGACAACACAACCCGACCATCATCGAGTAGCAAGGTATCACCCGGCCGACAATCGCGAGGCAACTCTTGATAGTCCAAGCCCACTTGATGCTGGTCTCCAGCATCGGAAGCCAGTGCGGCATCGAGCGTGAATCGCGCGCCGCGCTCAAGAACCACAGGACCCGATGCAAAACGAGCGATACGGATTTTGGGGCCCTGCAAATCGGCAAGCACGGCGACCGTGCGGCCTATCGATGCGGCCAATTCACGCACTTCGACTGCGCGGCGCCGATGGTCATCGGCATGGCCATGTGAAAAATTCAGTCGACACACATCGACTCCAGCCTTCAACAGGTTCAACAACACACCCGGCCGATCTGAGGCTGGCCCCAATGTCGCTACAATTTTTGTTCTCCGCATGTGCCGCTTCCTTTCAACAACTTCGATCGCCGAAGCATGATGTAGTAATTTAACAATATTTTAACCAATTCGAAAGACCCTAATCGGCCAGTCGAGTTCCATCCAATGCCTGCTTAATTCGCGCCAGATGCGGTTGAAAATCAACGCCACGCTTTTGCGCCACACCAGTCACCAGCACATCAAGCACCAACAACTGCATCAACCGAGACATCATCGGAATATACAGCTCTGTGTTCTCATCCACCTCAACGGGCACAGTGAGTGATGCAACTTTTGCCAGCGGCGTATTCTGCCGCGTCAACGCCAATACGCTGGCTCCTGAATCGCGGGCCAGGCCGGCCGCCTCGACCATCGCACGCGTCCGTCCCGTATGTGAAATCACCACAGCCAGGTCTCCCGTCTTCATGCCCGCGGCATGCATGCGTTGCATCAAGCCGTCCTCGTAGGCGACGACCGGCATGTTGAAACGAAAGAACTTATGTTGCGCATCGCGTGCGACAGAACCGCTGGCACCCATGCCAAAAAACGCAACCTGACGCGCCTGACAGAACAAGTCCACAGCACGCTCCAAGATCGTAATATCCAAGCTCTGCTTTAGATCTTGCACCGAGTGCATCGCTTTGTCGGTGAGCTTGGCAAAAATCTCAGGCATCCCATCACTGGCGGCCACCATCGCCGTGGTCAAACTGGATCCGCTGGCCAAGTTTTGCGCTAGCTTCAATTTAAAATCAGGGAATCCAGTCGCGCCGAATGAGCGACAAAACCGGTTTACGGTCGGCTCAGATACGGATGCATGCTGCGCCAATTTTGCAATGGACATGGACAACACGACAGAAGGATCAGCCAAGACAAAGCGTGCAACCTTGCGCTCTGACGGACTTAACTGCTCGAGCGACTGCTCAATCTGCAACAGCATGGGACACCTCTCCTTGCAGTGACGACGAATTCTTCGTAAATTTACGTAATATTACAAACATATTGGGCGTTCGGTCCATTGAGATGGGAGCATCATGACATGACACGCGTGGCAATTAATGGTTTTGGCCGTATCGGTCGCAATATTCTCCGAGCGCTGTTTGAAAGAAATCTACAGGGAGAAATCGAGGTTGTCGCAATCAACGATCTTGGCAGCCCAACGATCAACGCGCACCTGTTGCAATATGACACGACGCACGGACCCTTCGCGGGCGAGGTCACCGCGACCGAGACCACATTGGTGGTCAATGGACATGCGATCCAAATCTTTGCAGAACGCGATCCAGCGAAACTCCCTTGGGCAGACCTGCAAATTGACGTGGTGTATGAGTGCACGGGATTGTTCACGCATCGCGACAAAGCCTCTGCACACCTCGCCGCGGGCGCACGTAAGGTCATCATCAGTGCGCCAGCGCAAGCGGCCGATGCCACCGTGGTCTTTGGCGTCAACGAAACCATCCTCACAGAGCACATGCAGATCATCAGCAATGCGAGCTGCACCACAAACTGCCTTGCCCCAGTTGCGCAAGCGCTCGACGCAGCCTTTGGGATTGAGGATGGACAGATGACGACGATTCACTCGTTCACCAACGACCAAAAACTCACCGATGTTTACCACACTGACCTCTATCGAGCGCGGGCCGCAGGACACTCGATGATCCCAACCAAAACTGGGGCCGCAGCAGCGGTGGGATTGGTCTTGCCACACTTGGATGGCCGCCTCGATGGAATGGCTATTCGGGTACCCACAATCAACGTATCCCTGGTGGATCTGACCTGTCGGCTGCGGACAGCTGCAAGCGTGGAAGAGGTCAATGCAGCCCTCGAAGCAGCGGCTGAAAAAAGTCGTGGAAATATCCTACGGGTCAATCGGCTGCCCCTTGTAAGCACAGACTTTAATCACAACCCCGCCAGTTCGATTGTCGATCTGAATCACACCAAGGTCGTCGGTGGGTTAACCAAGGTCTTGGCCTGGTATGACAATGAGTGGGGATTCTCCAACAGAATGCTCGACACCACCCTAGCCTGGATGCACTGACCTAAGCTGTGGACACACGTGTATCTCACCAAGTCTGCGCGAGGTAGAGCACCACCAGGTAACGTCCCCCTTTTGCGACCGTTACAATGAGGATGAATCGCCAAAACGGCTCACGTAAAAACCCGGCCACACAGGTGATCGGGTCGCCGATGAGAGGCACCCAACTGGCAAACAGGCTCCACCATCCATAGCGGTGATATCGCGACTGTGCTGCCGCGATATGTCGGGTCGAGAACGGAAATCGAGGGTGCCCAACGTAGTGTGAGAAAAATCGCCCAAGGACCCAATTCACACAGGCACCGAGAACGTTGCCACAGGTCGCGATCAGCACAACCAACGCAATCGCTTCGGAATGGCTTCGGACCGTCAACCAAAGCAACGCCTCGGATTGCGCAGGAACCAAGGTCGCCGCCAAAAATGCCGATGCAAATAGCGTGATCAGCGATCCCAGTAATCCCTCAGGCATCGACGCCTGACACCATCAAAACGATTTACCCCGAGCGTCAATTCGCCACAGGCACTCAACAATGCCCTCGCGCACCCACACATACCAATCATGTAAATTACAGGTTGGGTCACAATGACCGGGGATCAGACGTAGCCGCTCGTTGATCTGAAGACGCGCGTTGGGATCTGCCAGCACGCCATGCTCATCAGAGCACTTCAAGTACTGAATGGCAGAGTGCCCGCTCACCAAGGGCAACCCACTGTCCACAGATTTATGCATTTTGCCGTGCGCACGCAAACGCACACCGGTGCGTTCGAGCGCCTGTCGCATCCGCGATAAATTCCGCTCAAACGCATCCAAATCAATGATCAGTGCGGGTGTCTGGATCTCCGACTCAGTCATTCCGGGTTTCGCCGGGATGTCATAGCCAACTTCCAGGTGATCCCAGGGTGCACTTAGATCGAGTGCCATGTGTTCGGCTCCTTCACTTGCGTCACTGTATCCGGACGCGCATCGCTAGGTTAGCATTCCAGTCCGCACACAGGGACTGAGAGACCGATGAAAATAGCCATCCTTGATGATTACTTTGGCCGCGCGCACTCCTTTGCTGACTGGTCCGCTGCCGATTTCGCGCAGGTCGATTTCATCACCGATCACATCGCCGACCAAACGACCCTGATCGAGACGCTGAAGCCCTATCATGCGATTGGCATCATGCGGGAGCGCACAGCCTTTCCTGCAGACGTCCTCAGCCAACTTCCAGAACTTCAATTAATTGTTACCACCGGCAAACAAAATGCCGCGATCGATTTAAGTGCTGCCACCAAACTCGGCATCACCGTCTGTGGCACCTCATCACCAGGCCATGCAACAGCAGAATTGGCGTTTCTAATGATCATGAATCTGGTGCGTCGGTTTGTGCCGTTGAGTCAGGACTTAAGCCAACAGGGTATTTGGCAGGCACAGATGGGTGCTGATCTTCGCGGAAAAACACTCGGCATTTTGGGCCTAGGCCGCCTCGGATCTCAGGTCGCCGCGCTCGGCCAAGCCATCGGGATGGAGGTCATCGCATGGTCGGAAAACCTGTCTCAAGCGGACTGTGAAGCAAAACAGGTACGCTATGTCACAAAGTCCGGTCTGTTTTCAGAGGCCGATGTGGTGTCGGTTCACCTACGACTGTCAGCGCGCACGCAACATCTTGTCGCTGCGCCCGAGCTCCAAGCACTCGGGCCAACCGGTTATCTGGTCAATACATCACGGGCGGAAATTATCGAACACTCCGCACTGATCCATGCGCTCGATCATGGAGTGATCGCAGGCCTCGCGACCGATGTCTTTCCGGTGGAACCCGCAACATCTGCTGATGGGCTCATTGGGCACCCACGGGTCTTAGCGACACCACACATCGGGTATTGCACAGAGGAAACCTTTGCCGTGTTCTACACCGAGATGCTTCAAGCATTCTGCGCTTTCCATCAGGGGCAACCGATCCGCGTCCTGACCTGATCACGGATCGCCAATTGACATCGTTGCAACGAATCGGTCCGAAATGGAACGAGAGTTGGTGAATTTATGTCAGTTACATGACATCCCAAAGGCTCTAGCATGCGCGTTCAAAAGGAGAGTTTGATGACTGATCATGCATTATTAATTATCGCGAGCGCACAGGGCCAAGAGGCAACCAGCACCAAGTTGGCCCGAACGCTTCTCGACGGACTTAACCCATCCACCGTCACAACCCGAGATTTGTCTGCTGGAATGGCATCGATCAACCAAGCGTGGGTCAAGGCGAACTTCACGGCAGAGGCGGAGCGGTCTGCCGCACAGCGCGACACGCTCGCACTCTCTGAGTCGCTGATCGCTGAGGTGCAGGCTGCGGATACGCTGGTGATCACCTGCCCGATCTATAACTTTGGCGTATCGAGTGCGTTAAAAGCATGGATCGACCAAATCTGCCGAGCCGGACAGACGTTTAATTACACGGAGAGTGGACCGGTGGGTCTACTGAGCGGCAAACGCGCTTACATCATTGTCACGTCAGGCGGCGTACCCGTCGGCAGTGCGGTGGATTTCGCCTCACCACATCTGACTCAGGTTTTGCGGTTTATCGGCATCGAAGCGATCCAAGTCATCGCCGCAGACCAACAGGTCATGGATGACCAAAGCGTCACGCGTGCAGAAGACACCATTCGTGCATTGATCGCCGACACAGCGAA
>CAZVNX010000033.1:0-9279 GCA_964628665.1 uncultured Pseudomonadales bacterium
GTGTGGGTCTATCTGTCTCTGGCCGGAGCACATCCCGATGGTGGCACAGGGACCGAGTTGTGGCGGGCACAACTGCGTGGTCAGCGCCTCGAACAACCTGAGCGACTGTTTTGGATGAACAAAGGCGGCAGTTCAGGTCGCCACTTCGGCGGTCGGATCATGTTGGATCAAGACCATGTGTACCTAACAATCGGCGATCGCGGCGAACAAGATCGCAGTCAGGACTTGAGTGATCATGCCGGTAGTATCATCCGTCTTCATCTCGATGGACGCATTCCAGACGATAACCCCTTCCGCACCCAGCTGGATGCACTGCCTGAGATCTACAGTTACGGTCACCGCAATCCCCAAGGCGCTGCGTTGCACCCCGAAACTGGGGCGTTATGGACCCACGAACACGGCCCACAAGGTGGCGATGAAATCAATCGGATCGTCGCGGGGCGTAATTACGGGTGGCCGATCATCACCTACGGGCGCAACTATGGGCTTGGCACGCCCATCGGCGAGGGCACAGAAAAAGATGGGATGGAGCAACCACAGCTGTATTGGGATCCTTCTATTGCGCCCTCGGGCATGACCTTTTATCAAGGTACCGCCATCCCCGAGTGGCAAGGCAGTTGGTTTGTGGGCGCACTCAAGGCGCAAATGCTTGTACAACTGAACCAAGGTGACGGCTTGATGCGTCAGGTGGCGCGGCTATTTCGGGGGGAATTGGGGCGCATTCGTGACGTCCGCGAAGGACCAGATGGAGCGCTGTATCTCCTTACTGACGCAGGCCGTGGACAGCTGATCCGCCTGGATCGAGCAAACTAAAAATCCCGATCCTGCGGGATCACCGGAATCTGTGCGCGCGCACGGTTCACGGCTGATAGATCGAGTGTCTGCGTGAGTACACCGGGTGTATCCGACAGCTCCCCAAGACAATCTCCCCAGGGATCAAAGATCAGGCTGTGCCCATAGGTCTGACGGCCTTCGAAGGTGTCGCCGCATTGCGCCGCGGCGGCGACGAAACAACCATTTTCAATCGCCCGTGCACGCAGCAACGTATGCCAATGTGCTGCCCCCGTGGTCCGGGTAAATGCAGCCGGTACCAGCATCAGACTGGCGCCTGAGGCAGCATAGTGGCGATAGAGTTTAGGGAACCTGAGGTCGAAACAGATGCTGAGCCCCACCTGACAGCCTTCGATCTCGATCTGCGTTGGCGCGTCCCCAGCGGCAAAAAGCGCACTTTCTTGGTAGCGCTCGCCGGATGCAAGTTGGACATCAAACAGGTGCAGCTTGTCGTAGATTGCCTGCAACTGACCAGCCCGATCAAACACCAAGGTTCGGTTGACGATCGCATCGCCGCGTTGAATGATCAAGGATCCGACGACGATCCATACCTGATGTGCGCGAGCAAACTCGGCCAGTCGCATCACCGGATCGGAATCCATAGCCAAGGCCGCCTCACGCGAGGCGGCTTGCCGAGTCGATAAGAACAACGCGCACTCAGGCAGCACGATGACATCGGGCCGATCCAGAATCGCCTGCTCCAACAACGGATACAGACGCTGCTCGGACTCAGAGACAGAGGCTTCGGCGGTGTATTGCAGCAGACTCAAGCGCATCGAGAACTCCTTTTCGCCTGAGCATAACAAGCCAAGACGCCGAGGTCAGTAACGCTCAGGTACGTAGAGCTCACGCGGCAACTGGCTGCGCTCGTAATCTGAGTGGAAGACTCGGTGCGGCAACTCGACCGTGTCCTTGGGGATCTCGTGATACGGAATCAAATCCAAAAAATGGGCAATACAGTTCAAACGTGCGCGACGCTTGTCATTGGCTTCCACCACATACCAAGGCGCCTCAGGAATGTTGGTGGCCTGAAACATCTCTTCTTTAGCCTTGGTGTAGTCTTCCCAGCGCACTCGCGACTGCAAATCCATGGGTGATAATTTCCACT
Source organism: uncultured Pseudomonadales bacterium (assembly GCA_964628665.1). Classification (GTDB taxonomy): domain Bacteria; phylum Pseudomonadota; class Gammaproteobacteria; order Pseudomonadales; family Litorivicinaceae; genus HIMB30. The sequence continues at coordinate 1,940 of CAZVNX010000033.1, forward strand.
GCTTCATGGGGTCATGAATCCGCATCAAAAATCGCAACTGCTGCTCTTCATCTGTAATGGAGAACCAGTACTTCACCAATCGGATCCCCGAACGGGTAATCATGCGCTCGAATTCAGGCGCATCTTTTAAAAATTCATCCACCTGGCTATCTGAGGCAAAACCCATCACCCGCTCAACGCCGGCACGGTTGTACCAAGAGCGGTCAAACAAAACGATCTCACCCGCAGCCGGGAGATGCGATACATAGCGCTGGAAGTACCATTGCGTGCGCTCTTGTTCGGTCGGCTTCGACAGCGCCACAACACGACAGATCCGTGGATTCAATCGCTGCATGATGCGCTTGATCACACCACCCTTACCGGCCGAATCGCGTCCTTCAAAGACCACACAGACCTTTTCACCGGTGGCCTCCACCCAGTCCTGCAGCTTGATCAGTTCAAACTGTAAGCGCAGCAACTCGCGGAAATATAAACGGCGATCCATCTGCGGTGGCCGCGCGCCCTTGTAGACCTCACGGACCTTTTGTGAAATTAATAAGTCGTCTTCAAGCTCCGTCTCATAAAGCTCATCAAACAAGTCTTCAAGCTCTAATCGCTTCTCAAGTTCCGCCCACTCCATTGAATCAGTCACATGCTGCTCCTTTTGCCAGGCGACACTGCATCACATCTTGATGAACAAATTGTGACAATTCTCAAGGAACGGTGAATCCGCGGACGGCGACCCGAACCCCACGTTCGGTATTTTCCATACTGACTTCAGCACCCATCGACTCGGCGATCACACGCACCACATACAAACCGAGACCTAAGTGGACGCCGGTCGAATCGTTACGGGTCCCTGTGAACATCTGAAAGGCATCGGCCGCAGCCGCCCCTGAAATCGGTGGTCCGTCGTTTTCCACCATGAGATCAGCATGGGTGATTTGGTTGCGCAACACCACTCGGATCCGCCCATCCACTGGCGTGTAATCACGGGCATTGTCTAAGAGCTTATCGAGCAACTGCTCGAAGCGGAGATCATGACCAAGAAGAACCACGCGTGCGTCGGGGGCATCTAAGACAAAGTGCCGATCCGGTGCCGACAATGCCATGGCATCTAATGCGTTTTGCGCCACCTGTACCGCATTGAAAGGACGTTTTTCCTCATCTCTCAGTGCTTCTTCCAAACTCGCAGCCTCAGTCACCTTCGCCAAAGTCGATTCCAATTTCTGGATGCCGCGCTCAGCGGTCGCACGCAAACGAGCCTGTTGGACTGGATCTTTCTCGTCACTCAACAATTCAAGCGAGGTCTGGATCGCACTCATGGGATTACTGAGTTCGTGCTTTAGGGTGCGTGGGATGCGTTCCAAAAACAGGGTGTAGCGCTGGAGATCCGACAACACCTGCGCGATGTCGCGTGACAGCTCACCCACCTCATCGGAGGCTCCTGTTTCAGATAACCGCGGGCTCTGTGCGAGACGTCCCTTGGCATCCAAATACGAGCGTAACTCACGGCGTAACCGGGTGATCCGTTCCGCCAATCGACCGGCAAACACCGACAAGCCAATCACCAACACAGTCAAGACACCTAGGGTCTGCCATCCCAAACTGACCAGTGCTTGCTGCGCGCCGCCCAAAATCATACTTCGCGGTGAGCGAATCAGCACCTGGTATTGCACTCCCGAGTCCGTCGTCACAGCGACCTGCACGGTAACCGTCTCGGCATCGAGTTGCATACCTGCAGACAATACATCGGCATATTCAAGCGGCCGCATGGTCTCCACGGCGGGTGTTTGCGCAATCACCTGTCGCTGCGGATTCAAGACCATGATCTGGCGGGTTTCACCAGCCAACCGGCGAGCCAGTTGGCTCAGTGCCAATGGGAAGGTCTGCACTGTGAATCGATACACACTCTGGCGAGGCGCGATCACATCATGATCGTTGACCACCAACTCGATCGGTCCCTGGTTTACAAAATGAAGTGGCATATGCCACTCAACACGGTAGCCACCAGCGAGCTCCCACCAATAACCACGGATGGGTTCGGCTGGCTGCCACGCGAGCGCGCGCTCCTGTGGCACCTCGAGCCGACCTGAAGCCTCTGTGGCTAAGACCACCTGATCACGGTGATCTGGCGACACCTGACGCAGCACCAATGAATCGAAGGGTTTGAGTGTATCGCGACCAAATCGGGGCTCGGAGTAAAACCGACTGGCATCTCGGATTTCTGCGACCCAATACACCGAGTCCGCATACTGACCAATCCGTAATCCAATCAGGCCATCCGATAACACCTCTGATCCCACAGGCCAGTCATCCACGAATCCATCCAATACAGGCGCCTGTGGCAAGGGCTCAACAGTCAGCGTCAGTCCACCGGTAGGCGCGTCCACTGGGATGGTGTCGAGTTCAACGCGGAGTGTATCGGCTAACACCCGTAAGGCCTCAGCCTGCGCTTCAGTCGCAAACAGTTGTAATTTGTGCAGCGTTTGATAGCCAAGCCAAGGCAAGAGCGCCAAGACCGGCACAAAGACAAATAGTTTGACCCTGAGGCTCAGTCTCATCCAGGCGGCGACTCCCATCGATATCCCGTGCCGTAGACGTTGATGAGGCCATCAAAGTCCGCATCAATCGCCTTTAGTTTCCGCCGGATGTGTTTGATGTGGGTGCTGAGGGTATTGTTCGTCACCACCGTTTGCCGCGTCCGCTCGGCCAACTGATCATAGGTCAGAATCGCCCCCTGAGCGCGTAGCAAGGCTTCCAGAATTGCCAATTCCGTGACCGTCAAACTGACATGCTCACCATGAAATGAGACCAACGCGCGGTCGGGATCGACGATTAATGCCCCATCCTGCAACACCGGCCCTAGGGCACCACGACTGCGATTTGCTCGCTTCAAAACAGCCGCGACTTTTTCCACGAGAAGCGCGGTGGAGATGGGTTTGGTGAGGTAATCCCAGGCACCGAGCCTCAGACCAAAAATTTGGTCGATCTCGTCGGTGCGACTGGTGAGGAAAATGACCGGCAAACCGGGGTAGCGATCCAACAGCCAACGGCAAATACCAAAGCCTGCGTCTGGGTCTTGGCCGAGGTGAATATCCAATAATACCAAGCTCGGCTGACCTGTCAGCGCATGGTGGATCTCATCCACCGTCTCATAGCCCGACACCGAAAATCCTTTCTTACTGAGGGCATAAGAATAATTCGCTAGCTGATCGACATCATCTTCGACCACGACAATATGTGAGTGCATTGCCCCTCCGGTCCATTCAAAGGCCAATTGTTCACGCTCCCGTCGTGTCACCATACCTTGTTTCTGACGGAATAGCCGGTTTGGCATCGCGTGATTCAGCCCGGTATTTGCAAAATTTTCTCTCGCCATAAGGCGGTCTCCCTAGACATCAAGCGGCTTGAAGGGCCCGCCATGCGGACCCTGGCGAGTCGGTCATCGAACCGAGTACAGCCGCCCATCGGTTGGACTACGAAAGCCAAGCTTCAAATCCACCCGACGATCCAAGGCATAGAATCCGCAGGCACCATCGGCCAGAGCCTCTCGCTCGCCTTGCCCTTCACTGACCAGAGCGGACACAGGCGCGCCTGCAGACACTAATACCTGGCCTACGGAGCGTGCGCGGGCTTCACTGAGGGTTTGGTTGTACGACGCTGAGCCTGTTGGGTCGGCGTGACCAACGAGCTCCACCGTGAGGCCATCAATCTCTGTCGACGCCTTGGCAACTGCCTCTAGGGCCTGACGATAACGTGCTGCTGTCATAGCCGAATCTGTCTCAAAATGGATCGCCACCGAGAGCTCGGTGAGTAACTGCCGAAAGGCTGCCAACTCGGCTTCTGCTTTGGCTTGTTCCGCATTGACTTGCGCCAGGGTCTGCCGTGCAGTTCCGATCTCTTGATGCAGGGCACCGAGCTCTGCATTTTTCCGTGCCAGTGCACGCTCATTGACCATATCGTGACCAATCAGTGTGCCTAAGGTGCCACCGACCACAACGCCGACTGGACCTGCAATCGCAGCACCCAAGGCCGCGCCGCTGCCAAAGCCGATATGCTCAGGAAGTTTTGATTCGGTCTCAGCCAATGCTGGGATTGAAAGTGCCAGCGCCAATGCGCCCATTGCCAACTGTTTCATCTGCATCCTCCTCTGTTTGGATGGTTGCATTAGGCCTGAAGCCAGATCAGAGAGATGGGAGGACCGTCCGACAGATGGTGGAGAAGGCGTGGATTTGCACCTAGACAGGATCCGTCTGTCGCTCTAGCCTGAGGCGATGGAGTCCACATCACAAGGAGTGACTATGAAAATAATGATCGCAGTACTGAGTACGTTCTTCCTGTCAGCCCCCGTCTTTGCAGCCAGCCATGCACGTCCTGTTGGTATCACAGGCAGCATGCCAAGTATGGAGGTGCAACATCGCGGGCAAACAGTTGTCATCCAACGAAATCCCGATAACGCCAACCGCATCACAGATGACTTTGCGCTGACCTCGCGGCCTTGCCCGCCCTTTTGCATTCAGCCAATGACCATCGCTCCCGGTGTTGAAACTATTGGCGAACTCGAACTGTTGAAATTCATGGAGCAGCGTGACTTTGGTGAGCTCGATGCGCTCTTGGTGGATTCGCGCACACCAGACTGGGCAGCCAAGGGCATGATCCCCAGTGCGGTCAATATTCCGTGGACCACACTGTCGTTGCAAAAGTCAGACACCTTTACCATCGCTGACGTACTGGAGTCGCAGTTTGGTGCCATTGCGTTAGATGGCTTGTGGGACTTCTCGAACGCGAAAACCTTGTTGTTGTATTGCAATGGCCCTTGGTGTGGCCAATCGCCGACCAACATCCGCACGCTCCTGACACTTGGCTATCCAGCCCACAAGATCAAGTGGTATCGCGGTGGTATGCAAGCTTGGGAAAGTCTCGGCCTGACTACCGTCAAGCCCTGAGCACCATGGGCCGGTAATCCGGCCCCTTGTTAAAAGAGCAGGTCGTCTTCGATCGCGGCCAGCCCATCGGCGGCACAGATCTCATCCAGATCCCCTCCTGGGGCTCCAGAAATACCAATCCCGCCAATGAGACTGCCCGCTGCTTGAATCGGTAATCCGCCACCTACCATGAGGGCCTTCCCGGCTTCCCGAATACCAAACATGACCGTATCTGGCGCGGTTGCACGCTCCATCTCTGAGGTCGGGATCCGAAACGACAACGCAGTCCAAGCTTTTCGCTCGGCCACCTCGACCGTATGCGGCGTGGCAAAACGATCGCGTACAAAGGCTTGTAATAGACCACTGCGGTCGACCACGGCAACAGCCACCTGGTATCCGGAGTCATTGCAGGATTTGCGCGCAGCCTCAGCCAGTTTGAGAGCGGTTTCTGGCGTCAACGAGGTCAGGCTAAAAGTGGATTCGGCATGGCTGGGTAAGCTTGCAGCTAAAATCATAAGCCCCGCGCCCAGTATCTGAGGTATTTGCATACGTGCATCCTTGTCATCATTTATCCTTTGCACAATACCTCGAAGCCCTAAGCAGGCTCAATCCTCAGGTGGCCGCGATTCAGCATGGTTTCGGCGATAAAGGGCCTGCGCCTTACCCCCAAACTATGGCATGATTCATTTCATAACGCGGTCAACACGACACTATCGCGAGGAGCCATGAAAGAGTTGTTTACGAAATTCTCTGAACCGAAGAAGCCGTTAAAATCGGAGAATATCGTGCGTGCTCAGGCGCGAAAAGTGGCCGAAGAAGGCTGGATCTTTCTTGAAGATAAGCCTGCATTAATTGGGAAAATGGTGCGTGCAGCGCGCGCCAAAACCATGGTAACGCTCCGAATCAATGACTCGAAAATGGAATACTCGACGATCGTTGTCGACGTAGACCGACAAACCGGTACCTACAAACTCGACCAACTGATGGACGACAAAGCGCACAGCCTTCTTGAGCCGGGTGCGACGTTGAAAATGTATGGCTTCGTGGATGGTGTGAAATCTCATTGGGATGGCACGGTCCTGCGGATTGAGCCCGGCGAAGAGATGGTTTCCAAGTCAGGCAAAGTATTGAAGAGCGTCGTGTACGTCGTGCATTGTCCGTTTGAGATGTATTTCATCCAACGTCGGAATTCCTTCCGGTTGGCACCTGGCATGCACCGCACGATCCAGATGCAGTTCGAGAGTTTCGGCGAAATGATCGATGTCGAAGTTCGTGACATCTCAATCGAAGGTGTGGGTCTTTGGTTATACCGTGATCCGGACAACTACGGCATTGTGGTGAAACAACCCGTGTCTGGCATCTTAGTTTGGGATAGTTTCCGTGCCGAAGTGGATTTCACCTGCCTCTGGATCAACGAGACCAAAGAAGGGCTCGGCTGGCGTCTCGGTGGCACCTACCAGTTTAAGGACGAACACAAGATGCGCGATATCGAGCGACTGATTCGTGGTGGCGAGCTTGAACTCTTACGAGAAGAGCGCGGCTAGCCCTCAATCTCAATCAGCTCAACATGACCACCCGCACTTTCCAGTAAGCGCGACAGCATGCGCGCTTCACGATGCTCATAGACATCCTCAAGCTCACAGGGCAACTGATCCACTTGCTGTAGGGCTTCGGTCAAGGACAGACCAAGCTCTTCATGGATGAGTCGCGCCAGGGTCAATTTATTTAACGCGCTGAGAATCCGAATCCTGTAGTTCGAGGCGCTCACCTCCTCGGTGTGAACGGCAGCCTGCTGAGCGGCACGAACCAGCTCTTCGCGGCGCTTCACTTCTTTAATCACCCGATCAAAGTATTCAACCATCTGCATGTGCTCGATACGGTCTTCGGACACCCCCTCGAGTTTCAAACGAAAACCGGGTTCGCCCACAGCCATGCCATGGAGTTTGTGATCCACGTGCGACAACGATGAGAGCTCAAGCGCACCGCGCTTGAACTCGACCACGGACACATCGCCACGGAAATGTTTCGCTTGCGCCAACAAACGGTCCCACACCTGGTCAAAGGCCACGTCACCACTGACTGTGGCCAACAGGGTCATCACATACTCATCACGGCTTGAGACATTTTCAAACCAGTCGTCCATCACCTTCCGACGGAACGCAGACCGTGTCTGTTGATAATCCAGCAACCGCCAAACCGAACCATGACCGGCAAGCAACCAGTCTTTAAGGGGGATTGCAGTGTGTAGGATTTGAAACGACACCTTCGGAGAAATCCCTGGCCGTGTCAGTTCTGCACACTTGGCAAAGTAATCGCGCACGATCTGCGCTTCAGTCGACCAGTTCCATTTCGACCAACCGTGCTCTGTCGAGAGCTCTTTTTTGATCTCATTGGAGGCGATTTCAAAGCCAATCAGAACCATAGATCCTCTTT
>CAZVNX010000034.1:0-6340 GCA_964628665.1 uncultured Pseudomonadales bacterium
CCGGGTCACAAACGCATAAAATTTCCAATTGCTTGTTTCAGGAGCGCGCATTTTCGATCTTTTTTGCAAAAAATCAACAGGAATTTGAAATTATTTTAATCCGTTGTTTTATAAAGATTATTTTTGAATATTTACGGGCTGAGGCGTGACTTCAAGCACGCAATAGTTGCGCAAGGTGAGTGAGGTTCTCGCAGACCAGATCCCAGCGGTCCGCTGGCTCAAGATCAGATTTCTGATTAGGGCCATACTCAGTCGGTCTACGAATGAAAGCTGTCTGCAAACCGCTCAGGCGAGCAGCCGCCAAATCTGAGTTGTGTGCGGCAACCATCATGCAGTCGTTCGGCGACAACCCGAGTGCATCGCACGCACGGGTATAGGAGTCAGGTGCCGGTTTGTAGGTCCCGACAACTTCAGCGCCGAGAATCACGTCCCAAGAAAATCCGTTGTATCGCGCAAGATTCACGGCCAAGGCAATGTGTCCATTGGACTGTGATGCGCAGATCGCAAGTCCTTTGAGCGCGTTAATTCCGGACACACTGTCTGGCCAAGCGGGTAGTCGATGCCATGCATGCACAAGCCAATCGATATCGTCCTCATCGCCCAGATCAAACTGAAGGTCTGCGCTGATTTTCAGAAGATTCTCTCGATGCAACACATCAAGCTTCGTAAACGGGCGAAGACCGTCACGTATGGGCGCCATAGCTGGTTGGTACTCCGCCCGCCATGCATCGGCCACCAGGGCTGGATCGAGTGTGCTAGGGAATCGTTGGAAGTGCGCGCTGAGATCGCGGATCAGTCCAGAGCGCCAGTCGACCACAGTGCCAAAGACATCAAACAAGAGCGCCTTCGGTCTCAATGCACGGGCTCCATGTGCATCAACAGATCGTTGAAGCGCTCACCTTGGATCATCACATGGGTCCGGGACAGTTCGTCTGCACGCTCGGCAAGCCCACCCTCAATGGCGTCAATGATGAGGTGATGCTCTTCGAGCGATTGAGGCATCCGGCCGCGCACACGTAGCTGCAGACGCCGGAAGGATTGCAATCGCCGCCGTAGCCGCCGGGTCTCATCGGCCAAAAACGTATTGCCGCACGCTTCATAGATGCACTCGTGAAACTCAACGTTGGTGGCGTAATACAAATCACTGTCGCCTTCAGCGATGGCTCGCTCACAGCCGGCATTTGCGGCTTTGAGCCTGGCTAGCTGACTGTCTGAGATACGGCGGGCGGCTAATCGCGCGCACAAACCCTCGAGCTCGCTCATGACCTCGAACATCTCGATTGTTTCTCGAAACGAGGGTGAGCGAACAAAACATCCACGTTTTGGAATCTGTGTTGCCAGCCCAGATCCGACCAATTGCAGAAGCGCCTCACGCACCGGCGTGCGCGAAACCGCGTAGCGTTCAGCGAGGGTGGCTTCGTCTAATTTTTCGCCATCTTTCAATTGTCCTGTGGCGATTTCTTCCTCGATACCTTGAAAGACTCGGGTTGCGGCTCGACTACTCATTTGTAATTCTTCGTTGCATCTTATTTTTGTATACGATAATTTCACTTCAGCATACACAAATATGCAAGCCGTAATAACTCATAACAATCGGCAGGAGCCTATTATGAAATTGAAAGCCCTTTTTTCCGCTGCAATCGGCGCAGCGTTCCTAAGCTCAATGGCCACTGCGGCCGAGCTACGCGTCTCACACCAGTTCTCGTCAACCGACGTGCGTCATAAAGTTGCGCAAATGGTCGCGGATCATGTGGCAGAAGCCAATGTGGGATTGGATATCAAAATCTTCCCTTCACAGGCACTCTTCAAAGCGCGTGAGCAATATAAGCCGTTGTCTCGTGGTCAGCTCGATATGACCGTGTTGCCATTGTCATACGCCGGCGGACAGCAGCCAGCGTACAACTTAACGTTGATGCCTGGTCTCGTGAAGAACCACGATCATGCTGCGCGGTTGAATTACTCACCGTTCATGCAAGAAATCGAGAAGATCATGGCCAGTGACGACGTCATGGTCCTCGTACACGGATATCTTGCAGGTGGATTCGCCTCAACTGAAAAGTGCATCACCAAGCCAGATGACGTCGCAGGTCAGCAAACACGTGCGGCTGGTAAAGCCTTTGAGCAAATGCTCGTCGGTGCAGGTGCATCGATTGCTTCGATGGCCTCTTCTGAGGTGTACAACGCGATGCAAAGCGGCGTGTTGCAGGCTGTGAATACATCCTCCTCATCGTTTGTCTCATTCCGTTTGTATGAGCAAGTAAAGTGCTACACGCCAGCCGGCGCGAACGCACTGTGGTTTATGTATCAGCCGATGTTGATGAATAAGTCCACCTTCGACGGATTGACTGCAGCGCAACAAAAAGCATTGCGCGACGGAGCCAAGAAAGCCGAAGCCTTCTATTTGGACGAAGCGAAGAAAGCAGATGCTGAGTCTGTGCGTGTATTCAAAGAAGCCGGTGTTGAAGTGGCGGACATGAGTACAGCCGATTTCAACGCTTGGCAGGCACTTGCGAAGACCACTTCGTACAAAGAGTTTGTAGCGAACTACCCAGACGGGCAGCGTTTGCTGGATCTTGCTTTAGCCGTTGAGTAATTGACGAATCCAGGCGGGGGTTCTCCCCGCCTGTTTGGAAGACATCATGGAATTTTTTATACGTTGGGTGAATCGCTTGTCTCAGGCGATTGGGGTGTTGTCCGCCTTGATGATTGTGTTGGCGGTGGTCATTACCTGCCAGATGATTGTGGTTCGGTATTTCCTCAATGTGTCCACTGTATGGCAGACCGAGGCAGTGGTGTACCTGATGATTTCAGCAACACTGATGGGCCTTCCCTACGTGCAGAAGCTCAAAGGACACGTCAATGTCGACTTGATCCCGATGTTGCTGCCCCCTGTGGCTCGAAAAACAGTGGTTTTGCTGAGTTTGTTTTGCGCGGTTGGTGTCCTCGCCGTGATGGCCTTTTATGGTTATGAGTTGACCCACATCGCATTTACGCGCAACTGGAAGTCGGAGACTGTTTGGGCGTTCCCGTTATGGATTCCTTATCTGTCGATTCCTGTTGGCCTGGGACTGTTTTGTCTGCAACTGCTGGCTGATTTTTTTGAGACCCTGCGCACCAAGGCAGAGGATATTGTGATCGAAGGAGCAGGGCACTAATGGATCCGTTACTACTCGGGGCGATCGTTGCGATTGCCACAATTCTGGTCCTGTTTTCAGGTGTCGCTGTAGCCAACGGTCTGTTGATTGTGTCGGCTATATTTTTGATTACCTTCGATGGGTTTCGCTCGCTTGAGCTGATGCCTGAGATTTTGTACGGCAAGCTCGATAACTTTGCCTTACTGTCGATTCCAATGTTTATTCTGATGGGTGCGTCGATCGCATCCACACGTGCGGGTGCGGATCTTTATGAAGCCCTTGATCGCTGGCTCACACGAGTACCGGGTGGTTTGGTGATTTCGAACTTGGGCGCCTGTGCGCTATTTGCCGCGATGTCTGGTTCGTCGCCTGCGACCTGTGCAGCGATCGGCAAGATGGGTATCCCTGAGATGCGTAAGCGGAACTTTCCAGACGGGGTAGCCACCGGTTCCATCGCGGCTGGGGGAACGCTGGGTATTTTGATTCCACCGTCTGTCACGATGATTGTGTACGGCATTGCGACAGAAACCTCCATCGGACGTTTGTTCCTCGCCGGTGTGATGCCTGGACTATTGCTTGTGGTTCTCTTCATGGCCTGGTCGATTTATTCAACGTGGCGCTCTGGCAACATGGACGCGCTGGCGGGTCGGTCATTTACCTGGAAGCAAAAGTTTGAAGTGTTGCCGCGTGTGGTGCCCTTCCTGTTGGTCATTGCGGGTGTGTTGTACACGCTGTACGGCGGGGTGGCGACACCATCTGAGACCGCCGCTGTCGGTGCAATTTTCTGCGTCATCCTGGCTGTCATTATCTACCGTATGACTGATGTCACGCAGTTGTGGACGATGCTGAGAGATACCACCAAAGAGTCGGTGATGATTTTGTTCATCATCGGCGCGGCCGGTGTGTTCTCTTACATGCTGTCGAGTTTGTTTATCACCCAAGCGATTGCAGAGTGGATCGGCACCTTGGATGTGAATAAGTGGGTGTTGATGTTTTACGTCAACATCTTCTTGCTTGTGGCTGGATTTTTCTTACCACCGGTCGCAGTCATTTTGATGGCCGCTCCGATCTTGATGCCGATTATTTTAGGCGCTGGATTCGATCCCTATTGGTTTGCAGTGATTCTGACCATCAACATGGAGATCGGTTTGATTTCACCACCCGTGGGGCTGAATTTGTATGTAATCAATGGCATCGCACCTGAGATCCCGTTGAAAACGATTTTGCGTGGATCGCTTCCCTATGTGGGCTGCATGATCCTTGCCATCATCCTGTTGAGCTTCTTCCCCGGGATTGCCACCTGGTTGCCAGATCTGATGATGGGACCGGTGGTGTCATGAGCCAGATCTATCGGATTGGACAGATTGTCCCTAGCTCAAACGTGACTATGGAAACCGAGATTCCGGCCGTCTTTCGGATGCGCGAATCGCACTATCCGGAGCGCTTCACGTTTCACTCCAGTCGCATGCGCATGAAGCAAGTCACTGCCGAAGAACTGAAGGCGATGGATGCAGACAGCGACCGCTGTGCACTCGAGTTGTCGGATGCCGATGTCGACGTGATGGGCTACGCCTGTTTGGTGGCAATCATGTCGATGGGGTTGGGTTATCACTGTGAGAGTCAGGCGCGGCTCGCACAAGTCACCAAAGACAACGGCCATGGCTGTCCGGTCGTCAGCTCCGCCGGTGCTTTGGTGGACGGATTACAGGTGATGGAGGCGAAAAAAATTGCCGTCATCACACCGTACCGGAAGCCACTGACACAACTGGTTTGCAATTACTTGGAGTCCGAAGGGTTTCAGGTGTTGGATTCGGTCAGTCTCGAGATCCCCGACAACCTTGAGGTTGCTCGGCAAGACCCGATGGCCCCCGTCGATCTGGTCGAGCGTTTGAACCTGACCGGCGTCGACACCATCGTGGCGTCCGCATGTGTGCAAATGCCATCGCTCCCAGCGGTGCAGGCTATCCAAGAGAAGACCGGGTTGCCGACAGTCTCCGCTGCGGTGGCAACCACATACGCGATGATGCGCGCACTCGGCTTAGAGACGCGGATGCCTGGAGTTGGTGCACTGTTTCAGCGCTAGGAGGGAGTCATGTCTGTCGGCATTAAACAATGGATTCAGCAGGTTACCGATCGTGCGTTATTGATGCTCGACCTGAAAGCCACTGAAGAGCCGGTCAATGACCTGATTTCACAATGTCATGCGGTGTTGTCGCGGCGAGGTGAGGCGACAGGCTTGGCCCTTGCAGGGTCTGTGGTGTCCTGTTGGACAACCCTTCCGGAGTCCGAGCACATCGCCTTTTTTCAGCGCTTACTGGCTGAGTTTGGCCCCGATGAGAAGGCGCTTGGTGAGGCGATTGCGGCCTATCAGGCAACGCCTTCAGAAAACGGCGCGCTGCGACTGCATCAGGCCGCTGAGGCCCGTCGCCAAGAACTTTTCCGCCGTATTAATGCGGCTCCTGGTGGTCTAAAAACACTGATTCGCATGCGCGAGGTGTTACGGAAGTCGCTACGCCAGCAACCTGAGCTCGCCCCGATTGACCAAGATTTTGTGCATCTCTTTACCTCGTGGTTTAACAAAGGCTTTCTCAAACTCGAGCGGATCGACTGGGAGACGCCTGCGGCCGTGCTTGAGAAATTGATCCAATACGAGTCTGTGCATGAGATACAAGGATGGGATGATCTGCGCAGACGTTTGGCAGAAGACCGTTTGTGCTTTGCCTATTTTCATCCGGTCATGCCCGATGAGCCGCTCATTTTTGTCGAGGTCGCTTTGGTGTCGGGTATGGCCTCAGCCATCCGGCCTTTGCTTGATACGCCGCCGGCACCCCCTGTCAACGCCGATACCGCTGTGTTCTATTCGATCAACAACTGCCAACCTGGGCTTGCGGGCGTCAGTTTTGGCAATTTACTGATCAAACAAGTGGTGTCGGTGCTGCAAGCAGAGCATCCGAGGCTGAAGCGCTTTGTCACGCTCTCACCCATTCCTGGGCTCGCACGCTGGATCGAAAAAGAGCATCCCGACTGGCACAACATATTGGCCAATCATGCGGACCCAGAGGCGTCTGTTGGCCTGGTTGCGAAGTACCTGACAAGTGCTCGCGAGGGCCGCCCCATTGATCCTGTCGCTCGGTTTCATCTCGGCAATGGAGCGACCCTCGAACGGATCAATCCGGAGGCTGATTTGAGCCCGCGGGGCCAGGCAC
>CAZVNX010000035.1:0-6244 GCA_964628665.1 uncultured Pseudomonadales bacterium
GGCGCTGAACTCGCCATCAAAGAAGTCAATGCAGCCGGCACACTATTAGATAACGCAAAAGTCGACGTGGTTCGCGCAGATTCAACCTGTGTTGATGCCTCCGCTGCGGCAGCTGCCGCTGAACGCCTTGTTTCAGCCGAGAAAGTCGATTCAATCATCGGCGGACTCTGTTCTGGTGCAACGATCTCGATGCTGCAAAACGTTGCAATGCCAAAGGGTGTTGTCTTGTTTTCACCATCTGCGACATCGCCTGCACTCTCCACGCTTGAAGACAACGGATTCTTTTTCCGTGCATCACCCTCAGACGCACGCCAAGGCCAGATCATCGCAGAGATTTTGATGGAGAAAGGCCACAAGACAATCGCCATGACTTATACCAATAACGATTACGGTAAAGGCCTGGCAGATGCCGTACAGTCGAACTTCGAAGCGGCCGGCGGCAAAGTCACGATCAATACCCCACACGAAGACGGCAAGGGTGACTACGGCGCAGAAGTGGGAGCCCTAGCACAAGCAGGCGGTGACATCCTCGTAGTTGTGGGTTATCTGGATCAAGGTGGTAAAGGAATCATCCAGTCAGCACTGGATGCCGGTGCCTTTGACCAGTTCTTCCTCCCAGATGCGATGATCGGCGACAGCTTAGTAAAAGCGATTGGTCCAGATCTTGATGGCGCCATTGGTTCTGTTCCAGGCACAGATTCAGCCGGAGCTGAGACCTTCACAAAATTGGCAAAAGCTGATGGATTTGAAGCAGGTCCATACTCTCCTGAATCCTATGATGCGGCGGCATTGACCTTACTAGCGATGCAGGCAGCCAACTCAAAAGACTCAAAAGTCTTCATGAACAAGGTGTTTGATGTAGCAAACGCACCCGGCGAAAAGATTTTCCCAGGTGAGCTTGCAAAGGCACTGAAGATCCTGAAATCCGGTGGTGAGATCGACTACGTTGGTGCCACAGCGGTTGAACTGATTGGTGGTGGCGAGTCTGCTGGAAGCTACCGTGAAATTTTGGTCAAAGGCGGCCAGATCACAACGGTTCAATACCGTTAATCCAAACGATTCTGTGTCGAGAGCCTGGCTCTCGGCACAGAATACGGTGGCATGACATGATCAGTGTTGAAAACTTGCACAAGCACTTTGGCGGCGTCCACGCCGTCAATGGTGCCAGCCTGCGCATACAGCCTGGGTCCATTACCGGCCTCATTGGGCCGAACGGTGCAGGAAAAACGACCCTGTTCAACGTTATCGCTGGACTCTACCAGCCAACCTCTGGGCGGGTGTTACTCGGTGATGAAGACATCACCGGTCTCAAGCCCCATGAATTATTTCACAAAGGTGTCCTTCGTACCTTTCAGCTCGCACACGAATTTTCAACGTTAACAGTGCGCGAAAACCTAATGATGGTGCCCGCGAATCAGGCAGGTGAAAGTCTCCTCAACACATGGCTGCGACCCGGTCTGGTTCGAGCCTGCGAAGAAGAGATTCGTGCAAAAGCGGATGAGGTGATTCGCTTTTTGGAAATTGAGCACGTTGCCAATGAATTCGCAGGCAATTTGTCGGGCGGCCAAAAAAAGCTCTTAGAGCTTGGCCGCACCATGATGGTCGATGCCAAAATTGTCTTTCTAGACGAGGTCGGTGCCGGCGTGAATCGCACGCTGCTACATAAAATCGGTGATGCAATCTTGAAGCTGAACCAGGAACGCAACTACACATTTTGTTTGATCGAACACGACATGGAATTTGTTGCCCGGTTGTGCGACCCCGTGATCTGTATGGCCGAAGGCGCGGTGCTGGCCGAAGGGACTGTCGACGACGTCAAGAATAACGAGCAAGTCATCGAGGCCTATCTGGGTACCGGTCTGAAACATAAGCGAACTGCATGAGTTTTTTAATCGGACATCACATGACCGGCGGCTACGGTGCCGCTGATATCTTGCACGATTGCACCATTGGTGTAGAGAAAGGCGAGATTGCTGTCATCGTCGGCCCAAACGGTGCTGGCAAGTCGACAGCCATGAAGGCTGTGTTCGGCATGTTGCCGCTTCGTAAAGGGCAGGTGATGTTTGATGGCGAGGATGTCACAGCACTGAAGCCTGAGGAACGCGTCGTGAAAGGCATGGGGTTTGTGCCACAGACCCACAACGTGTTCACCTCCATGACGGTCGAGGAAAACCTCGAGATGGGCGCCTTTATTCGTCAGGACGATATTCAAGACTCCATCGCGCAGGTCTATGATCTGTTCCCGATTCTGAAAGAGAAGCGGAAACAACCGGCAGGCCAACTGTCTGGGGGACAACGGCAACAGGTTGCTGTAGGGCGTGCACTGATGACCCATCCAAAGGTCTTGATGCTCGACGAACCGACAGCGGGCGTCTCACCCATTGTCATGGACGAATTATTCGATCGGATCATTGAGATCGCACGACTCGATGTGGCGATTTTGATGGTTGAACAGAACGCCAAACAAGCTCTCGAGATCGCCGATAAAGGCTATGTCCTAGTGCAGGGACATAATCGGTTTACCGACACAGGGGAGGCGTTACTTGCCAACCCCGAAGTGCGTCGC
Source organism: uncultured Pseudomonadales bacterium (assembly GCA_964628665.1). Taxonomy (GTDB): domain Bacteria; phylum Pseudomonadota; class Gammaproteobacteria; order Pseudomonadales; family Litorivicinaceae; genus HIMB30. The sequence continues at coordinate 2,567 of CAZVNX010000035.1, forward strand.
GCATTTTTGGGAGGCTAACCCGTGACCGATCTGATCAATGCCATCACCTTACTTGCGAACTTCTTGATCGTGCCTGGCCTCACCTACGGTTCGCAACTCGCCCTTGGGGCACTCGGCGTCACTCTGGTGTACGGCGTTCTCCGATTTTCGAATTTTGCACATGGCGAAACCATGGCCTTCGGTGCGATGTTAACGATTCTGGTGACCTGGGGCTTTCAGGCCCTTGGCATCTCGATCAGCCCACTCCCGACAGCATTACTTGCATTGCCATTCGGGATCCTTGGCACCGTGCTGTTTACTCTGATGATCGACAAAACAGTGTATGCCTACCATCGGCAACGCAAAGCCAGCCCGGTCATTTTTCTCATCGTGTCGATTGGTGTGATGTTTGTCATGGGCGGCCTCATTCGGTTCATCATCGGACCCAATGACCAAATTTTCTTCGACGGCACCCGCTTCATTATCTCAGCGCGGGAGTTCAAGGCCATGACCGGGCTCGAAGAAGGCCTCGCCATTCGGATGACACAAGCAGTGACCGTGGTGACAGCGATCCTTATCGTGATTGGCATGTTTTGGTTTTTAAACCACACCCGCACCGGTAAATCGATGCGCGCATATTCGGATAATGAGAACTTAGCACTCCTGTCTGGCATCAATCCCAATCGTGTGGTGTTGATCACTTGGATTCTGGTGGCCGCATTAGCCACGGTCGCTGGAACACTCTATGGCCTGGATAAAAGCTTCAAACCCTTTGTCTACATGCAGCTTTTGTTACCGATCTTTGCTTCGGCCATCGTTGGCGGTGTTGGCAACCCTGTTGGCGCCATTGTGGGTGGGTATGTGATCGCATTTAGCGAGCTGATTATGACGTTTGCCTACAAAAAGGTGATCCAGTACCTCGCGCCCGAGGGAGTTGAGATTGAGACCTTGATGCAAATTTTGGGCACCGATTACAAGATTGCGGTGTCCTTTATCATTCTGGTCATCGTACTCATCATTCGTCCGACCGGAATCTTTCAAGGGAAAACACTGTAATGCTGGGTTCCGTCTTCCAAGCACACCGAGCGCCAATTTTATTTTCAATCATGGCGTTGATGCTCATTTTAGTGGGCGTCATGCAAAGCTGGGGCGTCTCGCTCACGATCCTAAATATGTGCCTAATCAGTGCCATTATGGCGCTTGGGGTCAACATGCAGTGGGGTTACGCCGGACTGTTCAACGTCGGTGTCATGGGGTTTGCAGCACTTGGCGGCTTAGCGGGCGTCTTGGTTTCCATGCCGCCAGTCTCTGAGGCCTGGCAGGCGGGTGGCGTAGGCATTTTCTCTGGCTTAGTCATCACCTTTGCCACCGTGATGGCCTGTTTGGCGATCTGGCCACGCATCCAACACCGGCGGGGACGGTACTGGATCCTCTTCGCAATCATTGTGATTGGATACGCATTACTGAGAACCTTCTTTGACCCAGGGGTCGATGCAATTGAGGCCATTGACCCATCCGTAACCGGCTATCTGGGCGGCCTTGGCTTGCCAATCATTGTCTCGTGGCCGGTTGGGGGGCTCTTTGCCGCCGGTGTGGCCTTTGTCATTGGAAAAATTGCCCTGGGTCTGCGGTCGGACTACCTAGCCATTGCCACCTTGGGTATTTCTGAGATCATCATCTTCTTCATAAAAAATGAAGAGTGGCTGACCCGAGGCGTCAAGAACGTCAATGGTCTGCCGCGCCCCGTCCCCTTTGAAGTGGATTTACAGCAAACCGTATGGTTTCAGGACCTCGCGATGCAACTCGGTCTGGATGTCGCAGATGCATCGTCCATCTTCGTGAAACTCTGCTATGCGCTGTTATTTTTGGTCGTCATCGCAATCCTTCTTTGGCTATCTGAGACGGCGCTGCGCTCACCCTGGGGCCGGATGATGCGCGCAATTCGGGACAATGAGGTCGCCGCCGCGGCCATGGGCAAGGATGTGACTTGGCAGCACCTGCGCATTTTCGTCCTCGGCTCCGCAGTCATTGGAATGGCCGGTGCGATGCTGACAACCTTGGATGGTCAATTTACACCTGTGGGATATCAGCCACTGCGATTCACCTTTCTCATTTGGGTGATGGTCATCATCGGTGGATCGGGGAACAATTGGGGCGCTGTACTTGGCGGCTTCTTCATTTGGTTTTTCTGGATTCAAGCCGAGCCAATTGGCCTTTGGATCATCAACACACTGACAGCAGGGATGGATCCAGGCAGTGCACTGAAAGCTCACTTATTAGAAGGTGCTGCTCACATGCGACTGATGACAGTGGGTTTGATCTTATTGATTGCGTTACGGTACGCACCCGAGGGGCTCATCCCCGAGCGCAAACGGACCTAACGCGTCCTTTGCGGCAAATCTGTCCGAGGTGGAGTCACGAGCAACAGCACAAAGACCGCTGCTGCAATGAACCCCAACACCGACATCAGTAAAAATAAATTGCCACCTTGGCCTTGGTACACATACACCCCGATCGCGGGACCAAGTGACGAACCCAAGGCTTTGGGGGCCGTGATCAGCCCCTTCGCTCGCCCATAGACTTGGGCTCGAAAATACATATTCACCACATATCCGTTGGTCACCGTGATGATGCCATTGGCCATACCAAAGGTCGCCATTGCGACACAGACCCAAAGCATCGAATCACCTGAAAGCCAGAGGAGTGCCAAGGATGCGGGGACGCCAGCCACCGCGATAAGCCCGGTGACTCGGGCATCGTATTGATGACCAAACCGCATCTCAATCACGCGTCCAATGACCTGGAACGGACCATAGATTGCGGCCAAGATCACAGCCCACTCGGCACCAAAGCCCACTGCAGCAAACCAGGTGATGAACAATAAGGTCACCGCACCAAACACGATCTCATCAAGCGTACCGACTGTGGCCAACACACCAAGTGCGCGCTTTTCGGAGACCGTCAGCCCACTCCACTGAAATCCAACAGGCTCTGTGCCTACCGGTTTTGCTGTGGATCGATAGGACAAGAACATCAGACCCATCGCCATCAATAACCCGCCAGTCAGCATGGTCGCGCCGACAATGCCTAGGGCAGGAATCAAAAATCCGAGAAAAAGCCAAGTGCAGCTACTTGCGACGCCGCCATAGAAGGTGATGACAGAAATATTCAGCCGCGACTGGGTCTCGTCATATTGTACCGCGGCACCGAAGGCTACCTCGTAGGTCGCCATCGCATAGCCTGTCGCGATCAGAATCAAGCAGAGCCAAATCCAACGGATATCTGGGATCCATGCCAGGGCCGCAAATCCAAAACCACCCATGAATAGCCCGAGGCTTAACACACGAATCGCGCCGAAATGGTCGACCGCCTTGCCAACCCAAGGGGCGGAAATCGCTTTTAACAGAAAGGCGACACTCAGGCCGTTGATAATGGCTTGTTCGCTGGTTCCAGCGTACTGAGCGAGGGGAGTTTTGATACTGGCGAAGGCGTAAAACAAGGCACCATATGCAAGGATCTGTGACAGTCCGAGCTGATGGATGACAGGGTGCTGTCTGAAATGGCGCCACACGATGGGATACTCCGAAACAAACCCCGTGTTTAGCAGATTTCAGATGACCGCGCGATCAAGCGTCTGCGGAAAACACCACACCCGCATCGAACAGTGCATCAATCTCACTGTCGGTATAGCCAGCGTCT
>CAZVNX010000036.1:0-6126 GCA_964628665.1 uncultured Pseudomonadales bacterium
GTGTCTTCTTCCACCCAAGGGTTGTGAACAGAAAGGTGCGGGCTTCTCAGCCAACTGCCTGCTGGGTAGCGTCCGTGCTCATCGATAAATTCACCGCGTAACACGAAAATCTCTTCGCCCCCAACGTGGGTGTGCGGCACAAATTGCTCCCCTTTCGGCCAGAAAACCAGTGCGGTTGATATCGTTCCATGCGTATGCAGAGGCAACACGCGTAGCCCTCCGTGACCTCGCACAAAGGACGCTTCGTGCGTGTTGATGGCCAGGTGTTGATGATCATCGGGTGCGGACTGCCACAGCTTCACGAACAGGAGGCATCCCGATGCACTTCTGGGACTATGGCCTGTCCCTACCGGATTTCTGAGATAGGTTCCAGCGGGGTAGTCGCCATGCTCGTCTTGGAACACACCCTCTAACACGAAAATCTCTTCACCACCGGGGTGGGTATGTTCCGGAAACGACGCGTTTGGGGCGTATCGGACGATTGAGGTGGTGTGCCCGTGCTCCGCGTACGCGCGCTCTAACGGCATGCGTGAGACCGTACGAGCGGGCGATTCGATCCATTGATAATCCGATGGTCTGATCACGACACGTTGATCAAAATCCATATGCAACGGAGTGATCTCAAGCTGTGCGTTCATGTCCGGCCCTTGCCCCTGTGTATTGGAGACCAGTGTATCGTGTTCACTCGCGGATAAAACACGATGTTTCGCAGTTTTTGCCGCCTTGGGTCCTGAAATATTTTTTCGCGTGGATTGACGCAGAAGACAGATGTCCTACACTCCGTTTTTCCGAGCGTGAGCGGCGTCTTCGACCACCGAACGCAATGGATTCTGGGCTCAGTAGTTGAGGATCTGTGGCGTTTGCCCTCCGCGCGACTTGCATGGGTTGCGTGACCCCGCGATAGAGCCTTGGAAGGTCTCAGCATGGCTGAGTGAGTGAAACCGACAAGGACAACATTGATATGACGCGATTATTAACCTCCGTACTCCTTTTGGCAGCGACCTCAGTCCAGGCCGCGGGCGTTGTGAACGTCTACAACTGGTCTGACTACATTGCTGAAGACACCATCGAAAAGTTTGAGGCCGCCACCGGCATCAAGGTCAATTACGACGTGTTCGACACCAACGAACTGCTGGAAGCGAAGCTCTTGGCAGGCTCTTCGGGGTATGACGTTGTGGTACCGACAGGCAACTTTTTGGAGCGCCAAATCCAAGCAGGTGTGTTTCGTCCATTGGATACGGCAAAGCTACCCAATCTCGCAAACATGGATCCAGAGATCACTCGGATCGTCAGTCAACACGACCCTGACAACAAACATTCCGTGGTGTACATGTGGGGAACGACAGGATTAGCCTACAACGTCGCCAAAATTGAAGAACGGATGCCGAACGCGCCTGTTGGCAGTTGGGACATGATCTTTGACCCCGCTGTGATCTCGAAGTTTGCTGACTGCGGAGTGGCGATTCTGGAGTCCCCGTCTGACATTCTCGCAACCGCGAAACATTACCTGGGAATTGATCCTGCGAGTGAGTCAGCAGACGATCTTGCGAAAGCAGAAGCTTTGTTGACGAGTATTCGTCCGCACGTACGCTACTTCCATGCATCGCAATACATTAACGATCTCGCCAATGGCGACATCTGTATGGCTGTGGGCTATTCAGGCGACTTGCTGCAATCACGCGATCGCGCAGCCGAAGCCAACAATGGAGTGGAAGTGGCCTATGTGATCCCTGAAGAGGGCGGGGTCGTGTGGTTTGATCTGATGGCAATCCCAGCAGACGCTAAGAATGTCGACGAAGCGCATCAATTCATCAACTTCGTGATGGATGCACAGATCGCCGCAGACATTACCAATTATGTGTTTTACGCCAATGCCAATGCCGCCTCGACTGCCTTGATCGATCCTGAGGTCACTTCAGATCCTGGAATTTATCCAAGCGAGTCGGTGAAAGCAGGCTTATTTGCGCTGCGTGCGCATAGTCCACGCTATGACCGCATCATGAATCGCACCTGGACTCGTGTGAAAACAGGCCAGTAAACGGCAGGGGCCGGCCACGCCGGCCCCTCTCACAGGGAGTGTTCATGACCCACACTGGAAATCCAGACAAGCGATGGCTTGACCCAGACGCCTCACCCTTTATTGAGTTCCGCGGGGTGTCTAAAACCTACGCAGGCATCCCAGCTGTGCGGGATGTGAATTTGGCGATTTATCAAAGTGAGCTCTTTTGTTTGCTCGGTGGCTCAGGCTCTGGCAAGACCACACTCTTGCGGATGTTGGCTGGGTTCGAGACGCCAACCGAGGGTTCCGTGTGGATCGATGGCGTCGATGTGACGCATATCCCTCCCTATGAGCGCCCAGTGAATATGATGTTTCAGTCCTATGCGCTGTTTCCGCACATGACCGTGTTTGACAACATCGCCTATGGCCTGAAACGCGACGGTGTGGCCAAGGCAGACATCCAGAGCCGCGTTGACGAACTCCTGGCTTTGCTCCGATTGAAGGATTTTGGCCGACGGAAACCCGATCAACTCTCCGGTGGTCAGCGCCAACGGGTGGCTCTGGCGCGCGCCTTGGCGAAGCGGCCTAAGGTGCTCTTATTGGATGAGCCACTGGGTGCCTTGGATAAAAATCTTCGCGAAGACACGCAGCTCGAGCTCATCAAGATCCAGGAGTCTCTGGGGATCACCTTTATTGTGGTCACCCACGATCAGGAGGAGGCCATGACGCTGGCAACCCGGATTGGTGTGATGGATGAGGGGTATCTGGTGCAGACCGATGAGCCGCACACAATTTATGAGTATCCGAGCTCCAAATACGTCGCCGATTTTATTGGCGACATCAATCTATTCGAGTGCCTAGTGACCGAGGATGCAGACAACGCATCATCACTGTATTCCGCTGAAATTGATGCCACCTTGGAGCCGCCGATGGGCCTCAGTGCGCCGGCGAACCAGGTTCTCTGGTATGCGATCCGGCCCGAGAAGATGCGGCTGTCACGTGAACCGGTTTCGGCCAGTAACGTGCTGTCAGGAGTGGTGCATGAGATTGCCTATTTAGGGGATTTCTCGGTCTACTGGATTGATTTGGATACCGGTTTTCGGGTGCGTGTCAGCCGACCCAACATCAGTCGGATGGACCACTTTGCTGAGTCTTGGGATGAGCGGGTGTACATCACCTGGGATCCCGAGGCGGGTGTGGTTCTGACACAATGACACCGAAGCGGCTGTTTCAATCCATCGCCGCGCGTCAATGGGTGGCTTGGGTGCCGACCGCATGGCTTTTGGTGTTTTTCCTTGTGCCATTTTTGGTGGTCTTGAAGATTTCGTTGTCCGAGTCGGCTATCGCCATGCCGCCTTATCAGCCATTGCTGCAGTGGGTCGATGCGGGGCTGGCTGAGATTCGGCTGAATTTTGGCAACTATTTGTTTCTGATCGACGACCCCCTGTATCTCGCGTCATACGGAGAGTCTGTGCGGATTGCCGCAGTCGCGACCCTGGTGACGCTGATCATTGGCTATCCCATGGCGCATGTGATTGCGATGGCGCCAGAGCCACGGCGCACACTGTTATTGATCCTTGTGATCTTGCCGTTTTGGACCTCGTTTCTGTTACGTGTCTATGCCTGGATTGCGATTTTAAAAACCAACGGATTACTGAACGCGGTGCTCTTACATGCCGGTTTGATCAGCGAACCCTTGGTCATTTTGCAAACCGACCTCGCGGTGTATCTGGGCATTGCCTACACCTATTTGCCCTTTATGGTGCTGCCCTTGTATGCCGCCCTGTCAAAGCTTGACCGGACTCTGCTTGAGGCTGCCGAAGATTTAGGTGCTACACCTTGGGTGAGCTTTGTGACGGTGACACTGCCCCTGACACTACCTGGTATTTTTGCCGGCTCCCTGTTGGTTTTTGTGCCAGCGATTGGCGAGTTTGTGATCCCTGCGCTCTTGGGCGGCAATGACACGCTGATGATTGGCAAGGTGTTGTGGAATGAATTCTTTGCCAATCGCGATTGGCCGATTGCCTCGGCGGTTGCGATCATCATGCTGTGTTTGATTGTCGGTCCACTGATGTGGTTGAACCGCCTGCAAAGTCAGGCAGACGCGACATGAGAATTTCGCGGTACGTCTTTCCAGTTGCAGCCGCCTTGGGGTTTGGGTTTCTGTATATCCCGATTCTGATTTTGGTGGTCTATAGCTTCAACGCATCCAAACTGGTCACTGTCTGGGGCGGTTTTTCCACCCAGTGGTATGTGGAATTATTTCGAGATCCACAGATCTTGGATGCGGCAAAACTCAGTTTCCAGATTGCGGCCGTGAGTGCCACCCTAGCGCTTATCTTGGGTTTGGCTGCGGCCATGACCTTGGTGCGATTTCACTGGTTCCGTGGACGGACCTGGCTCACAGGCATGGTGGCGGCACCGCTTGTGATGCCTGAAGTCATTACCGGCTTATCACTGCTGTTGCTGTTTGTAGCGCTGGATAATCTCTTTGGCTGGCCATCCGGGCGCGGTGTGACGACGATCATATTGGCGCATACCACCTTTGGGATGGCATTTGTTGCAGTGATTGTGCAATCACGCTTGCGGGGCATGGACCGTACCTTAGAAGAGGCGGCCATGGACCTCGGTGCCAGGCCTCTGGTGGTGTTTTTGACGATCACCATTCCAACGATTGCGCCGGCGCTTATCGCCGCTTGGCTGCTTGCGTTCACGCTGTCCTTGGATGATTTGGTGATCGCGAGCTTTGTGTCTGGCCCAGGCTCATCGACACTGCCCATGGTGGTCTTCTCCAAGGTGCGACTTGGCATCAGCCCTGATATCAACGCGCTGGCGACCTTGATGATTTTGATTGTGGGTTTGGGCGGTGCGATTGGTTTTTGGCAGATTCGGCGCTCGATGCGTCGGCGCGTGCATTGACTCGGGCCTTTCGGCCCGAGCTGGAAGGGTTATGCTTGTTGCCGTGAGTCCATCACCTGATCATCCAGGTCAATGATCACAGGCGGCGCTACACCATTAAAGTGGCAGGCGGTTGCGATGGAGTAGGCGCCGATTTCCTCGATCACGATGATGTCGCCAAGCGACAACTCAGGCAGTGCATCGGTATCACCAAATCGATCCACGCTGTCGCAGGTCGGGCCAGCAAAGACTGCAGGTGCCTGTCCCTCGCCTTCGGTGAAGACGGTCATCGGATAGTCGATGTGATCAAAAATCCGGCCGGATTGCGCACCGTACACACCGTCGTCGAGGTAATACCACCAGGTGTCATCTTGACGCTTGGAGCGACCGATGACACGTGCAACCAAGGTCATGCTTGGAGCGGAAATTGCGCGACCAGGCTCAGCCATTAATCGGATATGCTCGGGCACATCGCGCATGGCCTCACGAATCGGCGCGCAGAACGCGTCAAAGTCGACAGGACGATTGCTGTAGTTGGCAGGGAAACCACCACCGATATCGATGCGTTCAATGTCTGCCAAGCCAAGACGTTTGGCGTCCGCGGCGATCTCGACACAACGTCGCAATGCCAACGCGTGAGTGGTGGCACTTTGTGCTTGTGACCCCACGTGGAAACACAGTCCGTCAACTGTGATGCCCATTTGCTGTGCGACTTCGAGGATGTGCAGCGCGTCTTCAGGCTGTGCGCCAAATTTGCGCGACAGGTCAATCGGCGCATCCGGTGCAACAAACGCCAACCGCAACATCACCGTCATGTCATGCCGATAGGGGGCGATTTTCCAGAGCTCATCAAGGTTGTCGACCACAAAGGTGCTGACACCCTGGCTGGTGGAGGCATCGAGATCCATTTCGGTCTTAATCGGATGGGTGTGAATCATCCGTGATGCGGGCACACCGAAGGGCAACAATGCTTGGATTTCCGGGGCACTGGCCACGTCAAAGCTTGCACCTTCCGAGACGAGGGTGGCGAGCAATGTGCTGTGCGGGTTTGATTTGACCGCATAAAACAGCTCAACGCCGGGAAGCGCACGTTGAAGGGCACGCCAGCTGTCGCGGACACGATTAGGGTTGAACAGAAGGGCGGGTGAAATACCACCAGTTTGCGCCAGCCAGAAGTCACCCTCTGACCGTGATTTTACAGTCGTCAACACGGAGTCTCTCCAGATTTG
>CAZVNX010000037.1:0-5689 GCA_964628665.1 uncultured Pseudomonadales bacterium
ATCCATTCGAAGCGCTCATGGTAACGAAAAAACTGCCACACAGTGACCCTCTTGTGATCCGCACACCGGAGGGACTGTATTGCCCAAAGGCTGGGGCCCACATTGATCCCTGGCGTTCAGTCGAGTGCGCCCTCATTACCCATGCGCATGCCGACCATGCGCGCACCGGCAGTCGTCAATACCACACCGCAGCCGACGGTGTGTCCTTATTGAAATCACGGCTTGGGACCGAGCAGATTGTCGGCCATCCGGTGGCTGAACCTGTCACCCTAGGAGAGGTCGAAGTCAGCTTTCATCCGGCTGGACATGTGCTCGGCTCATCGCAAATCCGGTTGTGTGATGGTTCCCAAACCTGGGTGATCACTGGCGACTACAAACGCGACCCCGACCCAACCTGCCGCCCGTTTGAGTCGGTCCCTTGCGATGTATTAATCACCGAAGCCACCTTTGCACTGCCGATCTATCGCTGGCCTTCGATGGACAGCGTGATGACCCAGCTATTCCGTTGGTGGGATGCCAACTGTCGCGCAAACCGAACCTCGGTCTTGTTGTGTTACTCGCTTGGAAAAGCACAACGTGTAATGGCCGAGATTGCTGCACGCTCTGAGCGCAGCGTGTGGGTCCACCCTGCGGTGGCCACCCTGAATGCCGCCTACATCGAAGCGGGTGTCCCCCTGTGCCCATGGCGCCCGATGACCGAGGCCGCCAAGGGATTCACACCGGAACTCGTCATCGCACCGCCCCAGGTGGCGGGCTCCAATGCCCTGAAACGGTTCCAACCGTGCGAACTGGCCATGGCATCCGGCTGGATGCAACTGCGTGGTGTACGCAGGCGGGCTGCTGTCGGGCAGGGATTTGTCATCAGTGACCATGCGGATTGGCCTGGGTTGATTCGAACCATCCAAGAGTCGGGTGCGTCGCAAATTTATGCCACTCATGGTGAGACGACCGTCTTGACGCGCTATCTGAACGAGGTCCTCGGTTTGCATGCAGCGCGTCTCGAGACTGCCTTTGGTGTCACGGCAGATTTGGATCAATGAACTTCGTCGGTCTGTACCAGTCACTCGATGCCAGTCAATCGACGCTCGCCAAGCGCGATGCGCTGATTCAATTCATTAAGACCGCAGATGCACTGGAAAGTGCCTTTGGGATCGCCTTACTGCTTGGCTATCGATTACCGCAACGGCTCAGTCATCGCATGCTCCGACAAACAGCCAGCCACATCTTTACCGATACGCCGTGGCTTTTTGAAGACTGCTACGCCGCCGTAGGCGACCTTTCAGAAACACTTGCGATTCTTTTAGCTGATACAGAGCGGCCGGCGGCCGACAAGGTTCCGGTCCTCACCGACTGGGTCGCACAACAACAACGCCTGACACAGATGGCTCCGGAGCAGGTGCCAAACGCTGTGATCACAACGCTGCAAGACCTCTCCCGCGACGAAGCATTTCTGTTTCTAAAGCTATCAACCGGTGGATTCCGAGTCGGTGTGAGTCGTGGCTTAGTGCATGACGCCATTGCCCGTGTCATCGGCATTGATCGGGCGGTCATCGATGAGCGATTGATGGGTGGGCTCACGCCTGAGCGCAACTGGCTGGAACTCCTCAGCCAACCGGTCTCAGATGCAGAAGCACAGGCGCGACCCCTGCCCTTTTTGTTGGCCAATCCCTGGCAGCCTGAGGATCAGGAGCACATGTCGCCCGACTCGCTTGTGGCGGAGTACAAATGGGATGGCATCCGGTGCCAGCTGATCAAAACCGACGACCTGATTCGCTTGTGGTCTCGAGGTGACCATGACATTACCACCCAGTTTCCAGATCTCGTGGCTGCCGCACAGTCACTACCCAGCGGACTCATCCTCGATGGTGAAATTCTCATCCTGAAAGAGGGTCATCCCGAGAGCTTTGCGAGCCTTCAAGTGCGTCTGAATCGGAAACGGGTCACCAATGCCTTACTGGCGTCTCATCCTGCCGTCTTCCGTGCCTATGATTGCTTACGATACGGAGGCGATGACTTACGCGACCGACCTCTGCACGAGCGCCGCGAGCGTCTCGCCAGCTTGCCAGTCGAGCAGAGCCCCCAAATCGAAGCGGAAACCTGGGAACAGCTGACCCAAGCGCGTGAGGCGGCCCGTCAAGTCGGCGCGGAGGGCTTGATGCTGAAGCGCTCGGATGGACCCTATCTAAGCGGCCGCAAAGCAGGCTTATGGTGGAAATGGAAACTGGATCCGATGACCGCCGATTGTGTACTCATTTACGCTCAGGCCGGGCATGGCCGTCGCGCCACGCTACACACAGACTTCACCTTGGCGGCGTGGCAGGAGGACCAGCTGGTTCCAGTTGCAAAAGCCTATTCAGGACTCAGTGATGCCGAACTGAAACAGATTGACCGCTGGGTCCGCGATCATACCGAAGCGAAATTTGGCCCCGTGCGACAGGTGCTGCCTCAGTTGGTGTTCGAGATCGGTTTCGAAGGAATTGCGCGGTCCACGCGACACAAGAGCGGTATCGCCCTGCGCTTCCCTCGTATTTTACGCTGGCGGCAGGACATTGGCATCGCGGATGCGGATCATCTCAGCCATTTTCATCAGTTGCTGGCCATCCAATGACTCCGCCATTTGCCTCCATCACGGACTACTTAGCCGCACAAGGCTTTACTCCCTTTGCCTTTCAGGAGACGGCATGGCAACGGACTGAAGCAGGCCAGCACCAACTGATCCAATGCCCAACGGGATCAGGCAAAACACTGGCGGCCACCGGCGCGACGCTCAATACATTAATGCGTCGCGAGACCACAGAGGGGCCGGTGCTGCTGTACATCACACCCTTGCGTGCCATGACCCGCGATATCGAAATGGCCTTATCTGCGCCACTTGTAGGCACCAAGCATCGGGTGGTGGCACGCAATGGCGACAGCACGTCTGCAGAGCGTGCGGCACTGTTTCGAAAGCCCCCTGCGGTCATATTGACCACGCCGGAATCTCTGTCGGTTTTATTAGCTTCGGTGCGGGCGAAGGCGCTGTTTGCGCATCTCGCGACCGTGGTGGTGGACGAGTGGCATGATTTACTGCGGTCCAAGCGTGGTACCCAGACTCAACTCTGCCTCGCCCGACTACGGCGTTTGGCGCCCACGCTCACCGTGGTCGGTGTCTCGGCGACCCTCGCTGATCCAGAAGCGGCACTTCACGCACTGCTGGCGCCTGGTGAGACAGGCCATCTGACGCGATCCGATATCGCGCGTGATCTCACCCTGGAGATCCTCGAGTCTGACAGTCGAAGCCGCATTCCTTGGGCAGGCCACCTGGGTCTCTCACTGCTGCGCCCATTGGCTACCAAACTGGTGGCAGGCGAGACCACAGTGGTCTTTACCAACACCCGAAATCAGGCCGAGCAGTGGTTTCAAGCACTGAAGATTGTGCGCAGTGATTTACAGATTGAGCTACACCATGGATCGCTTGCGCGCGACGCCCGTACAGTCGTCGAAGCAGGCCTCAAAGACGGCTCCTTGGACGTGGTGGTGGCCACCAGCGCCCTCGATCTGGGCGTCGATTATCAGGCTGTCGAACACATCATTCAGATTGGTTCAGCGCGTACCGTGAGTCGGTTGGTCCAGCGTGCCGGGCGTGCCCGACACCGCCCGGGAACGGTGGGTCACGTGCTGTTGGTGCCAACAAACCGGATGCACCTGCACGAATACGCCGCCCTCGCCCGCGCACTCGATCAGGAACAGCTGGAACCTATCTGTGCGCCGGTCGCACCGATGGATGTATTGATGCAGCATCTGGTCACACTGGCCCTGCAGGCACCCTGGCAGGCGGATGCGATCTATGCCGAAATTACCGCAACTGACGCCTATCGCGGCCTCGATCGCACCACCTTTGATGCGCTTCTGAAGACCTTACATCGAGGCTCTGACTCCCTGACCGAATACCCCGAATTTCAGCGGCTGATTCAGGATGCAACCGATGCTTGGATGGTCGCCGATAGACGCACCGCGGCCCGCCATCGCATGAGCATTGGCACCATCGTCAGTCACACGCAGGTGCGAGTGAAAATGCGGCGTGGCGCTGCGCTCGGGGTCGTTGAAGAGCAGTTCGCCGGGCGCCTACGTCCCGGTGAGGTGTTTCGATTTGCTGGCCGTGTCCTGCAGGTACTGACGCTGCGTGATGGAGAGCTGTTGGTTAAACCAGGTCGCGCGGTCAAGGCCACTGAGGTTCCACGCTGGACTGGAGGTCGGCTACCACTGTCGGACACCTTAGCCGCGGCCGTTGTCGAGTTAATGGGGTCAGGGCACGGCCTCTCTGCACGGATCAAAAACGCTTCATGGCTCACCGAGGCATTACGGCAAACGGAATCTGTGCAGCAACGCTATAGTGCCTGCCCGAGCCCAGACCGACTCCTCGTTGAACGGTATCAGTCACGCGACGGACACCACCTCTTTGTGTATCCCTTTGCCGGTTGGCTCGTCCACCAAACCCTGGCGCCAATCCTCGCCTACCGCCTCACACAGTGGTTGCCAACCACGCTCACTCTGACTGTCAATGACTACGGGATTGAGCTCTTGGCCGACGACCCTGAGCCCTTGGATGTGTTACTCAGCCGCTGGTCAGAGGCACTCAAATTCGCCGATCTAAGAGAAGATTTAGAGCGCGCCATCAACCTATCGGAACTCATCAAGCGTGAGTTTCGAAGCACCGCACGGATCGCAGGCTGGATCTTCGAGGGTTACCCAGGCCGGCAAAAGAGTGCGCGCGCGTTACAAACCTCAGCAGGGCTCCTGTTTGATGTATTGCGACAGTACGATCCCGATCACTTACTCCTGCAACAAGCAGAAAACGATGTTTTGACGGAGACCTGTGACTACGCGCGATTGATCCAAACATGCGAGTGTCTCGCCAGAATGCCGACCGATTGCCATACGTTAAGAGAGCCCTCACCTCTCGCCTTGCCGCTGTTGATTGAGCGCCTCGAAGCACGCCTCTCAAGTGACACGCTTGCAACCCGCCTTGAGCGCCTGACACGAGGTTTTGATGGCTGATTTATTCTTTGCCGAGCACCACTTCATTGCACGCGCAGATCGGACCTTGTGGCATCCCGCATCGGGTCGTCTGTTACTCTCGGACTTACACCTCGGCAAGGGGGCGATCTTTCGTCATGCGGGCATCCCGATTCCCGCCGCCAGTGAGAACGCAGATCTTGATCGGTTACAACAGGCGGTCACAACCTCAGGGGCGACCGCACTTTGGATCCTCGGTGATTTATTTCATGCACCGCGACAGATCACGGCAGCACAATGCACGCAGTGGAAGATGCGTTTTGCGGCACTGGACATCGAGTTGTGGGTCATTCTTGGCAATCATGATCGATTCGGCGCCGACATTGCTGAAGCGCTGGGATTTCAAATCGCGCCAGAGCCAACCGCCTTTGGCGGATGCGACCTTGCCCATCATCCAGATTCCGACGCGTCCCGCCCACGGATTGCTGGACACATTCACCCACAGGTGTTGCTGAAGCAGGCGACGGACCAATTGGTCTATCCCTGCTTTGCCGTCTTAAACCAGCAAACGCTCCTACTTCCGGCATTTACCAACTTTTCCGGCGGACCCCGCTTTAGACCGCGGGATGCGAACTGTTATGCCATCACCCCGCTTGGGGTCTTGCCTCCGCACAAACTGGCCCCAAAGTAGAGA
>CAZVNX010000038.1:0-3486 GCA_964628665.1 uncultured Pseudomonadales bacterium
CCGATGTCTTCAGCGCGCGTCTGATTCAGCATAAATCCACGGACAGGTATTTCAGCAGCCGCAATCGCCGCCTCAATGGAAATCTCTTCATTCAAGTAAGGCAAAATCGCCGTGTCATACACTTGACCAAAGACCGGCGCCATCACAAAAAAGGTCAGAAACAGGGCAATCCCCAAAAGCACCTGATTCGGCGGTGTTTGCATGGTCCCAAGGGCTTGGCGCAACAAGGACAATACAATGATGATACGGACGAAGGATGTGAGACCGAGAAGCATCGCTGGCAACAGCGACAAGAGCGTCATCAGAGCCAGTAATTGCAGCGTCAGACTGTATTGGGTGGCACCAGCCTCTTCAGTGACTGTGACAATGGGCAAGGCATCACCAAGCGCAGGCATGGCGAGCAGCGTCAGTGTGAATAGGATCAGATTACGCATCCGTGGTTGCCTCCGGCGCCGTGGCTGATGCAACCAACTCGGCGAACTTCGGCGTCTGTGCAGCAGACCATTGACCGAGGCCACTGATCGACTGCGGCGTCACACCGACTAGCATCCGCTGGCCATCGGCTTCCACCAACAGCAACCGCTGACGTGTGCCAATCGACAAAGAGTCAATCAGCGTTAATCCACTGCCATCGGCCGTCTTTTGTAACTGCATCCGACCGAAGCGTTTGAGCCCCCAAAGGGTGGCTCCGAGGAGCAGGATAACGAGCAGAAAACTCGAGGCAAAAGACAACCAATCTACGTATTCCACTCGGACTCCTCTTTCAATGCTTAGAGGTTTTTGATCCGGTCTGCCGCTGAAATCACCTGTGTCAGGCGCACCCCATAACGGTCGTTCACCAGAACCACTTCACCCTGAGCCACCACCGTATCGTTGACCACGATATCCAACGGCTCACCTGCGAGGCGATCCAGTTCAACCACACTACCTTGCGTCAAACGCATCAGATCACGGATCTTCAACGACGCACGACCGACCTCAATGGCTAAGGTTACAGGAATATTCTCGATGACTTCACGATTCATTTTCGAGGGGATTCGGTCCTCATGCTTCGCTGCGTCTTCACCGCCGTTCTCGACGACATCTTCTGCTTCAAATTCACTCACAGTCCACCTCCATCAGTTGGACAAAATTATTCATTGGTCTCGTCTGGCTTGATCGGGTTTTCCACACGGATCGCCACCTGAGTGCCGTGTGTTCCCACAACGGTTTCATAAATCGGGACGTCGTTCACAACCAAACGCGCATAGTCCGGCTTCTTAAAGAACAACACCTGACCTTCCTCCAGCGCTTCAAATTCGCGCACCGGCACCTTCACCTTCGCAAGCTCTACCTTGGCCTTGACCATGGCATCTCCAGCCGCTAACTCCATACTATTGAGCCAGGCACGATCGGATTCTTCGTTGCCATCACCAGTCTGCAAACGACTCCGTAACAACTCACGGAAGGGTTTCAGGGCCGCATAGGGATAGACAATGTCGATAAAGCCTTTGACGTTATCGCCAAGCTCCGCCTCAAATCGCGACAGAATAATCAGGTCATTCTCTTCAACAATCTGCGCAAACTGCGGATTGATCTCGGAACTGACCGTTTCAATCTCGATCGGCATCAAAGGCGCCCAGGCTTCCTGCAGCGACATAAAGAGCTGATCCAGCATCATTTTGATGATGCGCGCCTCTGTGGGCGTAAACAGCCGTCCAGGTGGCAAGGCCCCAATGCCGCGACCAAACCCACCAAAGAAGTTGTCCAGCGCGGAAAAAATGATATTCGGCTCAATCAGCACCATCGACGAGCCGCGCAATGGCGCCGTTCGAATGGTCGTCACTGACAACGGCGGTTTCAGGTCTGGCAGATAGTCGCCGAACTTCATGATCCGCACCCGTGCTGGACTGATCCTTGGGCTGGTGCGCAACACTTCCAGCAAACCCAGACGGAACATCCGGATAAACCGCTCGTTGATCATATCGATCGACGAAAGGTTCACACCGAGCGTTGAGTCTTCTGCTGCAAGGTCGTGCTTCACAACCCGCGCCTGAAGATTGAAGCCGGTATCGACTTCAAGCTCACCCGCATCCACGCCTTCGGCGAGTGCTTCGAGTTCTTCTGGCGTCAGTAGACTATTGGCCATGGTTCAATGCCCCGTTACTGCACAATGAATTCAGAGAAGTAGACCTTTTCGACACCGCCGAAATCTTCAAACTCCTCAAGTTTTGCGTTCATCGCAAGCCGAATATCTTCAGCCAACGTCTCACGGAAACCAGGCTCTTCCAGCTTCACTTCCGTGACCTGACGCATGATGTCCAAAATCGCTGAGCGGATCGCAAAGGTATGCTTCTCAATATTAGCAATCACCTGCTCATCATAGTGCGTCATGATGGCAAGCTTGATCTGCATGACCTTGCGTGAGTTCGACACATTGGCCAAAAACTCGCGCTCTAGTTCGTAATAGACCGTCTCAAACTTCTCGACCGGTGGTGCGGCGAGCTGAATCTTCGCAGGCTGCTTTGCCACCTCTTCCGCAGCACTGGCGGCCTCAGTTTCCAACGCCTGAATTTGCTCCTCAGCCACCTCTTCAGGGCCTGGGTCAAAGAATCCGGTGAAGTACAGGGTCAAACCGATGGTCAACAAAACCACCAAGACCACACCCACGACCAACAAGATGATTTTCACTAAACCACCTTTTTTGCCGCCTTCTTCCTCTTCAATCTGTTCGTCAGCCATGCTGATTCCTCTTCATTACACGCGTACGTCTAGGCCCTTCGAGCCATCAAATACGTATTGTTCCACATCTGACTCAGATGCATCACTGGACTCGACACCATCCTCTGCATTGCCTGACTTCGCCTCTTGGCCTGTCGGGTTTCCGCCATGGTTGGCGCCAGAATCCTGGCTTACACCTGCATAAGCAACATTGATGCCACCTTCTTCAAACCACGATTTTAAACGGCCCATGGATTCCATCAAGAGATCCCGCGTCACCGCTTGTGAGGCACGGAAATTCGCTTCCAGTCCGCGCTCAGTCATCTCCATTTCAATTTCAATAGAGCCAAGTTCTGCCGGATGCAATGCCATTTCAAGTGTCCAGCGACCGCGCCCGATCTGCCCACTCATTTGCCGTGCAAGCACCTGCCCAAGCCGATCGGAAAGATCCCGCAGTGTCTCTGCACGGCGCAAGTGATCAGCCAAGAAGGCACGAAAATCTTTGGCCTCAGTCGCCTGCGTCTGCGTTTGACCCTCAATGGCTCCACGCTCACCTTGACTGAACAAACTGCCCGAGTCGCCCTGCCCTGCCGATCCAGCAAAGCCAGTCGACTGGCCCTTGGATGCCAATCCCGGAATCAGGTCGCCCAGTTTAAGGACCGGTGCATCCAACTCCTCATCAGTGAGCTCGATTTTTGGCAAGGCATCCGAGACTTTAAAAATTTCAAAGACCGGTGAAATGCGCATGGCAGGCTTTGGTGTCGTCAACTGCATCGCCAGCGCATC
>CAZVNX010000038.1:3586-5643 GCA_964628665.1 uncultured Pseudomonadales bacterium
CGGGCTCCGCCGCATCCCCTGTGTCTTTAGGGGCTTTTGTGGAGGCTTGAGATGCTGAGTTCAGCGTGATGCTCACGCTTGGTATCGAAGACATGGCCTTTCAGATCCTTGCAACGGTCAATAACACCGAAAACATTGCAAGGTTCAGGCCAGTTTCTGTCTCCGGTGATGAAGTTGGGTGCCAATGTCATCCAAAGTCCGTGCGTCGGCCTTGGCCTCCGTGGCTTTGGCAAGGCGTGCCTCGCGTTCGATTAGTTTGACATACTTCTGGCGTTCCAGCTCAGCAGCGGCTAATTGTTTCTGACGACGCGACGCTTCCATGTCCATCAGACGGATCTGGTTTTGAAATTGAAAGACCGCCTGTTGCATCTGTTTCAGTGAACTGCGATACAGCTGCAGGTCACCAAAGTGGCTGACGCTGGTTTGCATGCCGGCAATTTTCTCTTGGTACTGATGACAGATTGCCTGCGTACGCTCTAAGAGCCCCTGCTGCTCCTGAATCTTCCCACGGATCTCGGACAAAGCCTCGGCTGCTTGATCACGCACAATCCGTGCGCGTCGCTCCAAAATATCCCAACAGTGCATTTACACGACCCCCGCCAAAAGCTTCTGGGTGTGCTCGTAGCGGAACTGTTCTTCCGCATCTTGGCGCAAAAAGGTTTCCATTTGCGGTCGCTTGGCGATCGCTTCATCGAGTTCTGCATTGGCGCCCTTTTCATAGGCACCCACCGAAATGAGATCTCGATTTTGCTGAAAGAGCGTCCAGAGGCGCCGGAAATGATTGGCGCGCTTTAAGGTTTCGGGGGTGACGAGCTGATTCATCACACGGCTCACCGAACCGGTTAAATCAATGGCCGGATAAAATGCAGCATCTGCCAAATCCCGAGATAGCATCACCTGACCGTCTAAGGAGGCTCGGGTGATATCCACCACGGGATCCGATCGATCATCACCTTCGGCTAAGACGGTGTAGATCGCCGTGATCGAACCATGTCCATGGCGGCCAACGCCGGAGCGCTCAATGAGTTTTGGCAACAACGCAAATACAGACGGCGGATAGCCTTTCGAGGTTGGTGGTTCTCCGACCGCCAAACCAATTTCTCGCTGCGCATGCGCCACCCGCGTCATGGAATCGACTAGCAAGAGCACGTGCTTTCCTTGGTCGCGCCAGTACTCGGCAATCAAATGTGCGAGGTAGGTCGCACGCAGGCGAAGAACAGGGGATTCATTCGCGGGTGACGCAACTACGATGGATTTCGCGAGCCCATCAACACCCAATGTTTCCGAGATAAACTCTTTGACCTCACGACCACGCTCGCCAATCAGCCCAATGACCACCACGTCCGCTTCGGTGTATTTGGTCATCATGCCTAAAAGCACACTCTTACCCACACCCGACCCTGAAATGAGACCAATGCGCTGTCCGCGCCCAATGGTTAATAACCCATTGATGGCTTTCACGCCCACATCGAGAGTTTGGTCAATCGCTCCCCGCTCCATGGGGTTCACCATCAAACCCTGCAGCCCGAGCCACTTATCGGTCACAGGCGCCGGACGGCCATCCAAGGGTTGCCCGAGACCATCCAAGACTCGACCTAACTGTGCATTGCCGACCGCTGCCTTCGCGGTTGAGCTCAATAATCGTACCCGTGCGCCTGGTGAGGCACCGGAGGGGTCTGTAAATGGCATCAGGTAGAGGGTGTCGTTATGAAAACCCACAACCTCTGCATCAAAGGGCTCGTGACCGCGGCTTTCGATCCGACAGAGCGCGCCAACCGGAGCCAATATGCCGCGTGCCTCCAAGGTCATGCCGACGACCCGAACTAGGGTTCCCGAGCGCTCAGGCCCGGCAAAGGTGTCATCGCTACAAAGACGGTCGGCGACTTCGGCAAAGTGCATCATTGTGATTCCTGCTCAGAAGCCGGATCTGCGTCAGGCGCAGCATCGGCAGCGTCCGAGATCGCTCCTGCATCCGTCGCTGCATCCTCAACGGGCAGATCTTGCTGCACATCCGCGTGCATCTCGACGTCAGTGCCTTCGGCTTCCACTTCGGCTTC
>CAZVNX010000039.1:0-5077 GCA_964628665.1 uncultured Pseudomonadales bacterium
TGACGCGATTGAACGTAACTTCATATGAACCTCCTAGGATTATTTTTATTTTGGAGCCAGACACCACGCCCTAGAGCGCGGTCTGTTTCAGCGCATGCATGGCTGCCTCCACACCCCCAGCCTGATGCGGAACACCGGCTAGGCCCAAGCCCATTTCCACGCCTGACAGCGTACCCATGAGCGTGAGTTCGTTAAAGTCACCAAGGTGCCCGATCCGGAATGCCTTACCTTTCAGCTTTCCAAGACCCGTTCCAAGTGACATATCAAATTGTTTCAGGATCACACTGCGGACTGCGTCCGCGTCAACACCCTCCGGCATCATGATTCCGGTCAACACGTTCGAATGCTCGGCCGGATTTTGACAGACCGTTTGAAGACCCCAAGCCGCGACTGCAGCGCGGCACGCATCGGCCAAACGCTGGTGACGCGCAAAAACCTGCGGAAGCCCCTCTTCCTCCAACATGCTGATGGCTTCTTTTAATCCATACAACAAGGTGGTCGCAGGCGTATACGGGAAATAGCCGGTCGCATTGGATTGCATCATCTCGGACCAATCCCAATACGATCTTGGAGCACCGCCATCTTTTGCGGCTGCAATTGCGCGATCAGACAAGGCGTTAAAGCCAAGTCCTGGCGGCATCATCAAACCTTTCTGTGAACCTGAAATCGAGACATCGACACCCCACTCATCGTGTCGGTAATCAACGGACGCGAGCCCTGAAATCGTGTCCACCATCAAAATCGCCGGATGGCCCACTGCATCAATGGCTGCGCGGACAGACGCAATGTTTGAGGTAATACCGCATGAGGTTTCATGATGGACACAACAGACAGCACGAATGCGCCCTTCCGTGTCTGCCCGCAAGGCATCCTCGATCCGATTGGCATCGACACCTGAGCGCCAATCCCCAGCGATAAAGTCCGTAACGACCCCAAGACGATCTGCCATTTGCTTCCACAGAGTGGCAAATTGCCCCGTTTCATAGAAGATCACGCGGTCACCGGCGGCGACAATATTTGATAGCGCGGCTTCCCAAGCGCCGGTTCCCGAAGAGGGGTAAATCACCACAGGCGATTGGGTTTGAAAGATCCGTTGCATGCCGCCCAGCACTGCGTGCCCGAGATGGGCAAAGTCAGGCCCGCGGTGGTCAATGACGGCTGCGTCGATCGCACGTGAAATTCGATCTGGAACAGGACTCGGTCCTGGAATTTGCAAAAAGTGTCGACCTGCCCGGTAGCTCATGTTGGGGATCCTTTTTATTGTGTCAGTCAGTTCTTCTAGCCATCAATGGCCCGTTGCCATCGTAGCGGATTCTCTTTAACATGCATACCGTATTTTGTATGCAAAATAAAGAAGAAAAACGATGAACCGACCAATCACTGAGAATCCGATGTATTCAACTGCAACTGCCGTTGACGTGCCGTTCGATCAGTCCATCGCCTCTGAACTTAAAGCGCGATTGTCTCGAGAAACCTCATGTGAGCTTCGTTTTACCGACATGGATCGCGGTCGCTATGCGACCGATGCCAGTCACTATCAAATGATGCCAATGGGCATTGCGATTCCACGCACAGAGCACGATCTCGAGGCCATTATCGGCATCGCTCGTGAGCTGCGGGTACCAATCACAGGACGAGGCGGCGGAACCTCACAGAACGGTCAGACCATCAACCGCGGGCTGATCGTTGATTACTCAAAGCATCTGAATCAACTCATTACAGTCGACCTCGAGGCCATGACCTGCGAGGTGCAGCCGGGTCTTGTGTTAGATCACCTCAATGCGGCACTCAAGTCGCAAGGTGTTTGGTATCCGGTTGACGTCTCGACGAGCAGCCGCGCAACACTTGGCGGCATGACTGGTAATAACAGTTGCGGATCTCGGTCGATCCGATACGGCACGATGCGTGACAACGTCGCGGGTGTCGAAGCCATCCTCGCAGATGGATCAGTCGCGAATTGGCGGGCACTGACCGCTGATGAGCAGCGGTGGACAGTGTCCGATTTGGCATCACGCACGGATTTACTCGGCCGACTTTTGCATTTAGGTGCCACCCATGCCGAGCTGATCGAGGCGCGGTTTCCAAATCTCATGCGCCGTGTCGGTGGACTGAACGTGGACGCGTTGATTCCCTCTGGGCAAGGTGGATCGGGATGTTGGCCCGGAACCACCTGTAATCCCTCGCATCTATTTGTTGGTAGCGAAGGCACCTTGGGTCTTTTTAAGCGGTTGCACCTCAAACTCTCACCCATTCCCCAGAACAAGACCCTTGGCGTCTGTCATTTTAATACCTTCTACTCTGCGATGGAGGCGGCTCAGCACCTAGTCACCTTGGGGCCCAGTGCGGTCGAGTTGGTCGACCGGACAATGATCAATCTATCGCGTGATATCCCGATGTTTGCAAAAACGGTGGATCAATTCGTGCGAGGCGAGCCTGATGCCCTCTTGCTGGTGGAATTCTCAGGTGACGACCAAGCCGACAACATCCGGCAACTCGACGCACTCGAAGAAATGATGGCTGATCTTGGGCATCCGAACGGGGTTGTTCGCGCTGAAGACACCCGCTTCCAAAAAGCAATTTGGGAAGTTCGAAAGCAAGGTCTAAATATCATGATGTCGATGCGGGGTGATGAAAAACCCATCTCCATCGTCGAAGACTGTGCGGTTGCGCTCAAAGATCTCGCCGAATACACCCGTCGCTTAACAGAGGTCTTCGAAAAGCATGGCACCACCGGATGCTGGTACGCCCATGCGTCTGTCGGAACGCTGCACGTCCGCCCAGTCCTAAACCTGAAGAAAGATCTTGGCGCCAAAGCTCTGCGAGCGGTTGCCGAGGAAGCCTTCGCAATGGTCCGTGAGTACAAGGGATCGCATTCAGGTGAGCATGGCGACGGCATCGCGAGATCGGAATTTCACGCGGACATGTTTGGCCAAGAGATGGTTGAGCTATTTCAGCGTGTGAAAGACATGCTGGATCCTCGTGGTGTTTTCAATCCAAACAAGATCGTCAATCCACCACGCCATGATGATCGCAACTTGTTCCGGTTCGATCCCACTTATGAAGAGCGGGTGCGCGTACACAGCCCCACGGAGACAGGTTTTGACTGGTCTCACTGGGGTAGTTTTTCCCAGGCCGTTGAAATGTGTAACAACAACGGCGCCTGCCGAAAGACAGAGGGCGGCGTCATGTGTCCGTCCTACCGAGTCACCCGCGATGAGAAAGACGTGGTGCGTGGTCGCGCAAATAGTCTGCGTTTAGCACTCTCAGGACGCTTCGGGGACAATGCATTGGCTTCTGAGGCGATGGCAGACACCATGAAACTCTGCGTTGGCTGTAAAGCATGCCACAACGAGTGCCCAACCAGCGTCGACATGGCCAAAATGAAAACAGAGGTCGCGTACCAACGTGCCAAGCAGCACGGCATCTCTCTACGCGACCGTGTGATCGCCTATCTACCCCGATATGCGCCTTGGCTCAGCAGAGTGCCCTGGCTGGCCAATTTACGCGATCAAATCCCTGGCCTTCCATGGCTCACTGAGCGAGTCCTCGGTCTCTCAAAGGAACGCTCACTGCCTGTTTGGCAGGCGCACTATCGAGCCCCTGTGGCAGAACCCACAGGCCACCGTCCGGCAGTGATTTTATTAAGTGACACCTTCAATCGGCATTTCGAACCTGAAAACCTCTACGCGGCAAGACGCGTCTTGGATCGATTAGGTTTCGATGTCATTGAGCCGGTGGCCAAAGATCCGAGTCGGCCGGTCTGTTGTGGGCGCACGTTTTTAGCCGCAGGTCTCATCGATGAGGCACGCATCGAAGCTGCGCGGTTCATCGAGACGGTCCTCCCTTGGATCCGGCAAGGACTCCCAGTTGTTGGTTTGGAGCCGTCTTGCTTACTCACCCTGCGCGACGAATTCTTGGCCTTATTGCCAGGTGATGACGCGAAGCTGCTTGCTGAGCACGCGTTTTTATTTGAGGAGTTCATTGAGGCTGAAATTGATGCGGGGCGGATCAAGCCTGAATTCAGGGCCGGTACTTGCAGCAAAGTGCTCGTGCACGGTCACTGTCACCAGAAGGCTGCGCGTGCAATGGGTCCGGTTGAATCGATCTTGCGACGCATCCCAAATCTGCAGGTGGAGACGATTGAATCATCATGTTGTGGGATGGCAGGGCACTTTGGCTATCAAGCAGAGACGGTTGAAATCTCCAAGGCCATGGGTGAACTGTCATTACTCCCAGCGGTACGAGATGCTGACGGAGACACCCGAATCATTGCGGATGGCACCAGTTGTCGGCATCAGATCGCCGATAGTTCAACTCGCCAGGCTGAGCACATCGCGTTAATCTTAGACGAACACTTGTCGAAGGATTGACTGCTTGAACTCAACCGTGATTATCCGCGCGCCCCTCCATGTGCAAGTTGCCGAACGGCTCCGCATTTTGATCGATAGCGGGGAATTGCCGCCAGGCGCAAGGCTGAACGAGGTCGAGCTTTGTGGGCAGCTCGGTGTGAGTCGCACACCTTTGCGTGAGGCCATTAGAGCACTGGCCACAGAGGGTCTGATCGAACTTCAGCCAAACAGAGGCGCAACAGTCAGTATCGTCACTGTTGAAGACCTCACGGAAATTTTACCCATCATGGCAGTGCTTGAGGGCTTGGGCGGTCGGCTCGCTGCATTTGAGATGTCTGATGAAAAAATCGCCGAAGTTCGCCATGTGCACGACAGGATGCTAGAACATTATGCCCGTCGAGAACTTGCTGAATATTTCGAGACGAATCGTCTCATTCATGAATTAATTTCGGAAGGCAGTGGCAATCAATCACTTGTGGATCAGATCAACAGCCTTTCAGCAAAAGTTCGGCGCGCCCGATTTAGTACCGAAATGACCCCAGAAAGCTGGGCGAAAGCCGTCTCCGAACATGAAGCGATGATCAATGCACTGGAGGCGCGGGATGCCACAGCGCTCGAAAAAATCATCATGAACCACGTAGAAACCAAGCAGAGCACCATCCTTGGCGTCATTGCGCCAACCGAGGCGCCCTAACCCTCGTTTCAACTGACGAACACTACTCTACGGT
>CAZVNX010000040.1:0-4866 GCA_964628665.1 uncultured Pseudomonadales bacterium
CACCACACCCGCATCGAACAGTGCATCAATCTCACTGTCGGTATAGCCAGCGTCTGTCAGGACCGCGCGACTATGCTGACCGAGCAAGGGAGCGGCTTGGTAGGATGGCGACTCACTGCCATGAAATTTAACCGGCATACCAAGGCCAGCGATCGATCCACAGCGTGGGTGTTCCATGGCAACGACCATGTCACGTGCCACGGCCTGCGGATGTGTAAGCATTTCCGTAATCGACAAAATCGGCCCAGCCGGAACACCCTGTGCGTCCAGTGCTGTCAACCACTCAGCCGAGGTCCGTTGCCGAAACATCCGCTCAAGTTCGGCCACCAAGGCATCGAGGTTTGCCATGCGATCGGCATTGGTCGCAAACCTCGGATCGGCCTCAAGATCACTCGCTTGCAACACCTCAAGTAAACGCAACCAGTTTCGCTGATTCGCGGCACCGACATTGATGTAGCCATCGGCCGTTTGGAACGCCTGATACGGTGCATTCAGTGGATGCGCGGAGCCCAGCGCCTGTGGTGATTCACCGGTGGCTAAAGCGATCGCAGACTGCCAATAGGTATGGGTAATACCTGCTTCAAACAGAGAAGTGTCGACACGCGTGCCCTGACCCGTTGCGAGCTTGCCAGCATAGGCGGCAGCAGCCCCCATCGCAGCCAAGATGCCAGCAGTGATATCAGTCACTGGCGCGCCAACTTTGACGGGGCCATTGTCTTTTCCAGGCCCCGTAATGCTCATTAAACCCGAAGCACCCTGTGCAACCAAATCAAAGCCTGCCCGCTCTGAATACGGGCCTGTCCGGCCATACCCAGAAATCTCAACATAAATCAGCCCTGGATTGAGCGCTTTTAGCTCCTCATAGGAGAGTCCAAGACGCGCCATGGTGTCATGGCGAAAATTCTCGATGACACAATCGGCCTCAGCCAACAGCTGCTTTAAGACCGCACGGCCAGCCTCCGACTTCAAATCCAAGGCGAGGCCACGTTTATTTCGATTCATCATCAAAAAGGCTGCAGACTGATCGCCAATCTGGGGCGGGACCATGCGCCTAGAGTCATCACCACCATCGATTTTCTCGATCTTGGTCACATCGGCACCCATGTCAGCCAACATCATTCCGCACAAAGGGCCGGCCATGATATGCGCCAGCTCAATCACTCGCATTCCGGCAAGCGGGCGCGATTGCGTGGTCATTGTCCACTCCAGTTGGCTGGGCGCTTGGCAAAAAACGCGTCGATACCTTCTGCAAAGTCCTCACTCAAATAACACCGCTCGATCAAGTCGCGATCAACAGGCAATGGATGCTGGCGATTCAAACGATCAAGACCATCACGGGTGGCTGACAAGGTCCGTGGCGCCAAAGTTTGCATGTGTCGGGCCAAGGCCCATGCCCGTGCATCACAGGCGTCCGCGTCAGACAACAATTCGGACACAAAGCCACTTTGCACCAGTGGCTCAATGGGTAAAAACTCCGCGGTTAATAGCATGTAACGAACGCGAGACTCACCAAACAGAGCCACCAGTCGCTCCAGATTCGCGACCGACAAACAGTTGCCAAGCGTGCGCGCAATCGGCATACCAAAACGCGTATCCGGCGTTGCAAGACGTATATCCGCAGCAGCCGCAATGGCTGCACCACCTCCAGCAACCACGCCATGCAAGGATGCAATCACAGGGACCGCGCAGGAACGGATCGAATCAATCACCCGACCAATCATCGCCTCGTACTGAATTGCGTCATTGGCGTCACGAAAGTGTCGAAAGTTCGAGATATCTGTTCCAGAGGCAAACGCCTTTTCACCATTGGCGGCGATCAAGACGACGCGATCTCCGCTTTCGGTCACATGCTGGCAAACAGATTCAAGCGCCTGATACATCTCGAATGTCAGGGAATTTCGGGATTCTGGGCGGTTGAATCGAAACGCAACCACCCCGTCCGCACGCTGTATGTCGAACTCTGCCATCATCAATTCCGATACAGTACTTCAACCAAGTACATGGGGACCGCTGGGACATACGTACACAGCATCAAGACCGCGAACAACACACCAATAAAGTAAATGTTGATCTTCGAAACATCCCAGATATTGGCCCGAGCGACTGCGCAGGCCGTGATCAGCACCGAGGCAACCGGTGGGGTTTGCTGCCCCAAGGCCAGATTCAATGTGACGACCAAGCCAAAATGAATCGGGTCAATTCCAGCTGCCTGAATCAATGGGATCACAATCGGTACCACCAAGATAATCGCAGCAGCCGAATGCAAGAAAAACCCAATGACAAGGAAGAAGACGTTCAAAATCGCCAAAATCACCCATTGATTGGTGGTGATATCGAGAATCCAACGCGCAAAATCCTGAGGGATCTGGGCGCGCGTCAAGAAGCCACCCATCACCACCGACGCGGCCACCAAAAGCATGACAACGGCTGTTTGCACACCGCCATCCAGCATGGCCCTCTTTAAGTGGCTAAAATCCATCCGCGCGTAGAATGCACTCACGCCAATCGCCGCAACCACCGCCAAACCAGCAGCTTCGGTTGCCGTCACATAGCCACCGAAAATGCCGCCTAATATGATGACTGGCAACGCAAATGCAGGAAGGGCCTCAACCATGGTCCGCCACAGGCGTCTGAATTCAAACGCCTCTTCACGCGGCAAGTTGTATCGACGCGCAAAGTAATACGCCATACCCATCAGGCCAAAGGCGCCCAGCAATCCCGGCACAATGCCCGCAACAAACAACTGTTCCACCGAAGTGCCGGCAGAGGTTGCGTACAAAATCATCGGGATTGATGGGGGAATGATAATCGCAAGCGATGCCGATGAGGACGTGACGGCGGCCGCTAAGGGTGCCGAGTAGCCACGCTTTTTCATTTGCGGAATCAGCACCGAACCGAGGGCCGCCACATCAGCCACTGCAGAGCCTGAGATCTCGGCGAAAAATAAACTGACCCCGATGTTCACCATCGCGAGCCCGCCACGGACAAATCCGATAATTGCGTTGACGAAGTTGATCAATTTATCGGTGATTCCTCCTGCGTTCATGATGGCACCAGCCAACACAAACATCGGAATCGCAATCAACGAAAACTTTGTGGATCCGTTGTACATGTCGAGGGCGACTGTCACGACACTTCCTGTGCCTTCAACCACCACCAAGCCAAATATAGCAGCCACCGCCAAACCAACGGCGATCGGCACGTTCAGACAGATCAGGAGCACCAGTACCAAAAACATTGCGAGGACAATCATGGTTTTGCTCCCTGTGCTTTGGCCAATTCCATTTCGACTTCTTCTTCAATTTCGGCATGTTCAAGCGAAACGCCTCGCTGACACGTTCGAAGGTAGTTAGGAAAACTGACAATCTCGCAGAGCACAAACAGTGCCGCACCAATCGGGATCACAGACTGAGTCAGTTGCACCGGAACCCAAGTCAATGAGACGAGATACTCACCTTCAAGGATCATGAGAACCTCGTATCCGGTGAACGCCAGCAGTGCAAAAAATCCGATCACCACGGCTTCAGCGAAATAGACAGCGTAGGTCCGCGCAGGCATGGGAATCGCGAGTAATACTGTATCGAAGCCGATATGACGACGATGCAATGCCGCATAGGCACCGCCGTAGTAGGTGAGCCACGCAAGCTGAATGGCTGCGATTTCGTCATACCAGGAAACTGAGTTGCCCGTTAATCGAGCGAGTACGGCCACAATCACGACTGCTGTGAGCGCAATCATTTGTACCAAAATAAACCAGACCAAGACTTGGTCTAGAACTTTCGCAACACGATCCACTATCCATGTCCTCTATGCATCAAAACGGCCCCTTCGATCGAAGGGGCGCACTCTGTGTTGTGTTAATCAGCTAAAGCGCGAATAGCCTTGACTAGCTCAGCACCACCGCCGAATGAGGATGCAAACTCCTCATACACAGGTGCAGATGCTTTAATGAAGGCATCCTTGTCCGCGTCGTTCACTGCGACACCAGCTGCCTTGATGACATCGAGAAGCTCGGTCTCGAGTGCTGCAGCCTTTCGATAGACAAACACCTGCGTTGATTCTGCACAGTTCGACAGCACGGCCTGCACATCGGCTGGGTGTTTCTCAAAGTGTTTTTTCGAGGACAACACATAGGCTGGAGTGTAGACGTGCCCCGTGATTGACAGATACTTCTGCACCTCTTGGAATTTTGCAGAGGCAATCTGTGCGTACGGGTTTTCCTGGCCATCCATCACGCCGGTTTGCAACGCGGTAAAGACCTCTGAAAACGCCATTGGACTTGGGTTCGCACCGTACAACTGGAACATCTTCACGCGCCATGCGCCACTGGGTGTACGCAGCTTAATACCCTGCAAATCTGATGGCACATTAATAGGGCGTACGTTGTTTGTAATGTGACGGAACCCGTTCTCGAAATACCCAAGGATATGATAACCCTTGGCTTGTGCAGCCTTCTGAAAGGTATCACCGAGTTCATTCTGCACGCGCTTCATGTGCTCTCGGCTTTTGATGATATAGGGCATTTCAAACACACCAAACTCATCCGATACTGAAGACATCACAGATGAGGGTAGGGCGAAATCGACTTGGCCCAGCTTGAGCTTTTGCAATAGCTCTTTATCTTTACCGAGCTGCGATGATCCGTATGTTTGGACCTCAATTCGGCCATTGGACTCATCAGCGACGCACTGGGCGTAGGCATTGGCACTGGCTTCAAATAGGGACCCCGGGGCTCCCACATGTCCAAATTTCAAGGTGATATCGGCAGCCTGTGCGCCGGTCGTGGCGACGGCGGTCGCCAAAGCGATCGATGACGCGATTGAACGTAACTTCATATGAACCTCCTAGGATTATTTTTATTTTGGA
>CAZVNX010000041.1:0-3515 GCA_964628665.1 uncultured Pseudomonadales bacterium
ATAAATAAAATAAAATAAAATAATAAAAATAAAAATAAAAATAAAAATAAAATAATATATTTATATTTAATTTAAAAATAATTTTAAAAATATTTTTTTTTATTTTTTATTTATGGATAATATATATATACTATGTGATTATAAAAAATGATAAGATTTTATTTAATAGAATATATATAGATTATTATTTTATTATTAGAATGATTTATTCATTATCACCTTTGTCAAAATGTTTATTAGTACCTTTATTTTATATACCAGCATTAGTAATGTTTGTATTTTTCTTACATACATTATATTTATATGAAATTTACAAAAATGAAAATGAGGAAAGAGATAATATACAAAAGATAAATGAATAAACTACTAATAATTTTATATATGGTATAATGATATTTGTAGGATGTTTATCTGGATTTATATGTATATGTACAACATATTATAGTATAAAATTTATTAAATATAATAATAATTGTAATAATGCGACTATTTATCCAAATGAAATAATAGAAGGAGATGTTTTGTACGAAATTGATAGCTATAGTTTAGATAATGTTGTTATAGGTAATCCAATAAATTAATGTTATAAAAAATGATAATTAACATGTAAATATTATTTACCGTTGCCCCCGTGGCACAAGGCGTGTGAAATGGAATACAAACCATCTCACGCTTGTGTGATGCGCACTTTACGCACAACGCACAATAGGTTCAAAGGCATCATTGCACAGGCGTTGTTGATGAACTCAACCGATGCTGCGCACTTTCTTGCACGTAACACCTACATCAAGATGCTGGTCGCACAAGGCGCAACCACGATGTACGCCTTGCAACACCTCTTGGCTGAAAGCAAGATGAACATTGTTCTTGGATGCTTGGAACACCAGTTCACCATGGCATTTGAGGCCAATTCAGACATGAACGACGAGGAGCGCTTGCTGCTCATCGTGCGCATCGTCGACTCGTTCACAGGCCTGTGTGAGAAGTGCACTGCACAACATCCGAAGGTCCACTTCGGGGAGTCTTACCGCACGTGCCGTCGCTGCCACCACCTTGGTGGACAAGAATGCAAAGGTAGGGTTTACGGAGGAATGTCGTACATTGATATCTGTCTACGGATGGGTGGCGAGTTTACACGCCTTCTTCTGCAACCCAAACACTGTACAGGTTGGATGGCGTTTCCGTGGCATCACCGAGCAAATCCACATGTCGAGCCTGAGTTTTTCATGCCATCACCTGTACGAGCAATGGGTCGGTACACCTTCGAAGATTTGGATGGAAATTACTATGATCTAAATGACTACCTCGACTACTGCACAGAATGTGGGCGTCCGGACATGACTCATCACTACGACGAGCACAGGATCAACCTGGGGATCATGTTCAACCGTCTACCCTTGCAGAAGTGGCGTCGCCTGACTCAAGAACTCTACGAGCGCCAACCTCTTCGGAGGTGAGAACGTTTGACCGAGGAACTCGTCAACATGACATACAACAACGAAATGTTGGAATGTTTGTGGGCGGAAGAGTAGGTTCGGTTTCGGAGAAAAAAAAATTTTTTATAAAAAATGCCTACTTATTTTATTTTTTTATATACCGTTGCAAAAACTTGCACAATATTTAATTATGTGTGATATTGAAGATAGTCATGCTATTATTAATCATGTACTTGATGTCAAGCCTCGCACACGTAAAGAATTAAACAATTTAATGCGTAAATTAAACAAAGAATATTCAGTGAATTTGTCATATATGCAACTTTTGGATTATTATAAGAAATCTTATGATACTTATGATTCGCAAATTTTACAGTTATTACAACGTAAACCTATGCGTTCGCAATCAGGTGTTATGGTATATGCAATTTTTACTGAACCATTTTATAAATCAGCTGGCGATGGTAAAATGAAAGCATTTAGTTGCAAACATGATTGTCATTATTGTTCAGAAGAACCTAATCAACCACGTAGTTATTTACTTAATGAACCTGGAGTAGCACGTGCAAATGCATGTGATTTTGATACAGTTAAACAAGTTTATGTACGCAATAAAACATATGTTGATATGGGTCATCCAACTGATAAATGTGAATTTATTATTTTAGGTGGAACGTGGCATAGTTATCCTATTGAATATCGTTATGAATTCATGAATAAGATTTATTATGCTGCAAATACATCTCATAATCATTATTATCGTGAAATGCTTTCATTACATGAAGAAATGAAAATTAATGAGACAGCACATTCAAAAATTATTGGATTAACTATTGAAACACGTCCTGATGAGATTACCCCAGAAGCAATCAACGAATTGCGTGATATGGGGGTTACACGTGTACAATTAGGAATTCAACATACAAATGAACGACTATTACAACGCATCAATCGTGGTTGTGGCAACAGGCATGCAATTAATGCTATTCAATTATTAAAAGATAATTGTTTTAAAATTGATATTCATTTAATGCCTGATTTACCAAAACCATATATTCCAGGTACTAATGAAATTGATGAAGATTTTGATAGTATTGGAGAAGATTATAAGATGTTTGATACAGTTATTCATGACCAAAAATGGCAAGTTGACCAATGGAAAATTTATCCATGTGAAGTGGTTCCATTTACCAAAATCAAGGAAGATTATGATAAAGGATTACATAAACCATATGGAGAACAAATTGGACGTGAATTCAATCAATTACATGAAGTTCTAATGTGGGCAAAAGCCCGTGTTCCACGGTGGGTGCGTTTGAATCGTGTTATTCGCGATATTCCACATGAATATATTGAAGGTGGTATGCGTGATGTTAATATGCGACAAGCACTTGAAATGGAAATGAAAAAGCGCGGTCTTAAATGCAAATGCATTCGTTGTTGTGAAATTGGAAAGAAAGTATGTGATAAACCTACTAAACTTTTCGTGCAACAATATGATGCAAGTAATGGACTTGAATATTTCATTTCAATTTGTGATGAAGACCAAGAACATTTATTTGGATTTTTACGACTTCGTTTAACACCTAATGCTGGAAAACATAAAAGTAAAATTGTATTTGAAGAATTAGTTAATAGTGCATTTATTCGTGAATTACACGTATATGGACAAACATTACCTACAACTCAAACACATTTTACAGGACATCAACACAAAGGTTATGGTAAAATGTTAATTGAAAAAGCAATTGAGTTATCAAAATTACATGGCTATAATAAACTGAGTGTTATTTCTGGTAATGGAGTTAAAGAATATTATCGTAAAAATGGATTTTATGATGGGCCTTATTATTTACATAAAAATATTTAATTTAAATATATTATATATTAATTATAATTTATAAAATAATAAAAAAAATTTTTTTCTTCTTCACTCACACGTTGTCATCAGCGCGTTCGGGAATCCACACAATAGTGTCGTGGTAGCAAGTGCTGTTGTGCGACTGTGTGGCGCTGTGTGCACTTTCCGAACTGAGAAGCGCTACGTTTTCGCGAATGGTTTCAGCTTTCTTCATACGG
>CAZVNX010000042.1:0-1211 GCA_964628665.1 uncultured Pseudomonadales bacterium
GGCGCCCAGATTCTAGACGTGAACTTCGACGAGGGCATGATCGACGGGGTGGCGGCCATGACCCGCTTTTTGAACCTCATCGCCGCCGAACCCGACATTGCGCGCATTCCGATCATGATCGACTCCTCAAAGTGGGAGATTCTAGAGGCCGGGCTCAAGGTGGTGCAGGGCAAGGCCGTGGTCAATTCGATTAGCCTGAAAGAAGGCGAAGAAAACTTTATCAGCCAGGCGCGCAAAATCAAGCGCTACGGGGCGGCCGTGATCGTGATGGCCTTTGACGAGAATGGCCAGGCCGATTCGTACGAGCGCCGCATCGAGATCTGCGAGCGCAGCTACCGCATCTTGGTCGACAAGGTGCACTTCAACCCTGAAGACATCATCTTTGACCCCAATATCTTCCCCGTGGCCACGGGCATGGAAGAGCACAAGACCAACGCCCTAGACTTTTTTAGGGCCACCAAATGGATCCGCGAGAACCTCCACCACGCCCACGTGAGCGGAGGCGTCTCCAACGTTAGCTTCTCCTTCAGAGGCAACGACCGGGTGCGCGAGGCCATGCACTCGGCCTTCTTATACCACGCCATTAAACACGGCATGAGCATGGGCATCGTAAACCCCACCATGCTGGAAGTGTACGACGACATTCCTAAAGACCTTTTAGAGCACGTTGAAGACGTGCTACTCAACCGCCGAGACGACGCCACCGAGCGGCTACTTGACTTTGCCGAGAGCGTCAAATCAGACGTGCGCGAGGGCAACGTGGCCAAAAACGAGTGGCGCGAGCTTCCGCTGCAAGAACGCATCAGCCACAGCCTGGTTAAAGGCATCGACGAGTTTGTGACCCAAGATATGGAAGAGGCGCGGGTGTCGGTGAGCCGCCCGCTCGAAGTGATCGAAGGGCACCTGATGACCGGCATGAACATAGTCGGAGACCTCTTCGGCGAAGGAAAAATGTTTCTGCCCCAGGTAGTTAAATCAGCCCGGGTCATGAAAAAGGCCGTGGCCTACCTGCTGCCCTACATCGAGGCCGAGGCCTCGGGCAAGCAAGAAAAAGCCGGAAAAATACTGCTGGCCACCGTAAAAGGCGACGTGCACGACATCGGCAAAAACATCGTCGGGGTGGTGCTGGGCTGCAACAACTACGAGATCATTGACATTGGCGTGATGGTGCCGCCCGAAAAAATCATCGAAACCGCCATCAGAGAGCAGGT
>CAZVNX010000042.1:1311-3310 GCA_964628665.1 uncultured Pseudomonadales bacterium
AACTTTCGCATCGAATACCCCAACCGCAAGAAAAACAAGGCGTTTCGCAGCCTAGCGGAGGCCCGAGAGGCCGCCCTCAAAATCGACTTTGACGCTATGCCTCCAGTGCCGGCCAAGCAAACCGGAGTCTTTACCATCGAAAAGCAAGACCTGCGCGAGCTGATCGCCTATATCGACTGGAGCCCCTTTATCTGGACCTGGGACCTGCACGGCAAGTACCCCGACATCCTCGAAGACCCCGAGCTCAAGGAGCACGCCCGCCAACTGCTCGACGACGCCCACGACATGCTGGCCGACCTCATCGAAAACGACAAACTGGTGGCCAAGGCCGTCTACGGCATATTCCCCGCCGGCAGCCTAGGCGACGACATCGTGCTCTTCGAAGACGAGAGCCGCAGCAGCGAGCTGGCGCGCCTACTGACCCTGCGCCAACAAGGAGGGCGCGGAGGCAAAGAAAGCCTTGCCCTATCAGACTACGTGGCCCCGATCGACTCAGGCCACCGCGACTACGTCGGGGCCTTCTGCGTGAGCGCCGGGTTCGGAACCGACGAGATCGCCGCCCAATTCGAGGCCGATCACGACGACTACAACAGCATCATGGTCAAGGCCCTCTCTGACCGTCTGGCCGAGGCCTTCGCCGAATACCTGCACGAAAAGGTGCGCAAAGAGGTCTGGGGCTATGCTCCCGACGAGGCCCTCTCAAGCGAAGAACTGATCAAGGAGGCCTACACGGGCATACGGCCCGCTCCGGGCTATCCGGCCTGCCCCGACCACCTAGAAAAACCCACCCTCTGGAAGATCATGCAGGTCGAAGATCGCATAGGGGTCACCCTGACCGAAAACCTAGCCATGTGGCCGGCTGCATCGGTATCGGGCTATTACCTGGCGCACCCCGAGGCCAAGTACTTTGGGCTGGGCAAGATCAAACGCGATCAGCTCGAAGACTACGCCAAGCGCAGAGGAGTCGACCTCAAGACCGCCGAGAAGTGGTTAATGCCTAATTTAGAAGAGTAATATGAAGGTTACCCAGCACATAGAAGCCGCCAAGGGCAAGACCCTGTTTTCGTTTGAACTGCTGCCCCCCAACAAGGGCCAGACCATCGATTCGATCTATGCGGCGATTGATCCGCTGATGGAGTTTAATCCGCCCTTTATCGAGGTCACCTTTCACCGCGAAGACTTTGAATACGTAGAGCGCCCCGACGGCCTGCTCGAAAAGCGCATCACCCGCAAGCGCCCCGGAACCCTCGGCATCACCGCCGCCATTCAGCACAAATACCAGGTAGACGCCATTCCGCACCTGTTATGCGGAGGCTTCACCCGCCAAGAAACCGAAGACCTGCTGATCGACCTCAACTTTATCGGCATCGACAACCTGGTGGCCCTGCGCGGAGACGCCATGGGCTCTGAAACCTACTTCAAGCCCGAGAAAGACGGGCACGCCTACGCCTCAGAACTGGTCGCCCAAATCGCCGCCCTCAACAGCGGGCGCTACCTCGACCACAGCCTCGAAAACACCGCCGCCGCCGACTTTTGCATCGGAGTGGCCGGATACCCCGAAAAACACATGGAGTCACCCTCCCTCGATCACGACCTTAAAATGCTCAAGGCCAAAGTCGATGCCGGAGCCCACTACATCGTCACCCAAATGTTTTTCGACAACCAAAAGTTCTTTGCCTTTGTCGACAAATGCCGAGCCCTAGGCATCAACGTACCCATCATACCCGGGCTCAAACCCATCTCGACCAAGCGCCAACTCAACCTGCTGCCTCACCGCTTTCACGTTGACCTTCCGGCCGACCTGGTAAACGCCGTAGAGGCCTGCAAAGACAACGCCGCCGTCTACCAAGTGGGCATCGAGTGGTGCATTCAGCAGTCTAAAGAGCTCATGCAAGCCGGAATTCCCATCTTGCATTACTACACCATGAGCCGCCCCGCC
This sequence comes from uncultured Pseudomonadales bacterium, assembly GCA_964628665.1. Taxonomy (GTDB): domain Bacteria; phylum Pseudomonadota; class Gammaproteobacteria; order Pseudomonadales; family Litorivicinaceae; genus HIMB30. The sequence goes on from CAZVNX010000042.1 coordinate 3,251, forward strand.
AACATCAAAGCCGTCGCCGAGGCCGTTTTTTAATCAGCTCACATCACCATGCAGAAACAC
>CAZVNX010000043.1:0-3212 GCA_964628665.1 uncultured Pseudomonadales bacterium
CGCCGATGGTAGTGTGGGGTCTCCCCATGTGAGAGTAGGTCATCGTCAGGCATCTAATGCGAAAACCCCGTCTCCTTCTGGAGGCGGGGTTTTTTTATGTGCACAATACAGGCTTTGTAGGAACCGATGATGCTCCCAGCTCTGCAACGCGTGGACCACGTGGTATTGACTGTCGCCTCTGTGGACCGAAGCGTCGCTTGGTATCGGGATGTGCTTGGCGCCACTATTGAGGTGTTCTCGGAAGGCCGGGTCGCCGCCTCTTTTGGGACATGGAAACTAAACTTCCATTCGGTGAAATCGCCCTTCACCCCACATGCAGCACACCCCACCCCGGGAGCCGTTGATCTCTGCCTGCTGGGCAATGACCTCGAGGCTTGGCTCGTGCACTGCGATCAGTTACAGGTTCCAATCATAGAGGGTCCGGTTATTCGTACCGGTGCCACTGGGCCCATACGGTCGATTTACCTTCGTGATCCTGACGCGAACCTGATTGAGATTGGAGAGTTACTGTGAGCCTCGCTGAGCGTCCTAACTGGCTCCCCTTGGCCCCATGGATCTTTGTCGTGATCTGGAGCGCTGGCTACGCTGTCGCGAAAATTGCCTTGGCGTACACACAGCCATTGAATCTGATGGTGCTTCGGTTCTTGGGCGCTTGGCTGTTTCTCTGCCCTCTCGTGCTGTGGTTCCGTCCTCAGTGGCCCTCAAAGCGCGCGATCCGTGATCTGTTGGTGGTGGCCACATTCATTCAACTGGTGCATTTCGGGTGTGTGTACGCAGGGCTATCATTGGGCGCATCGGCATCGATGTTGGCGCTGTTTGCTGCCTCACAGCCGGTATTGATTACCCTGGTGGCCGCCATAGTGCAAAAACAGTTGCCGCTCCCTCGCGTGTGGCTGGGTCTGTTTCTCGGCTTATCTGGGGCTGCCTGGGTGATTTGGGTTCAGGGTGATCTGTCTCAGGGCGTTCTACTGGGGGCATTACTGGGCTTTTTTGCTGTTGTCGGCCTCTCCATTGGTCAGGTTTATGAAAAGCGGCAGCGACCGGATTGCCATCCGCTGTGGGTCTATTTTATTCAGTATGGGTATGCCACATTGGCGAGCCTGCCCTTTGCACTCTGGCTTGAAGGATATCAGGTGGTCTGGACTGAAGGCCTGGTGGGGAGCCTCGCTTACCTCGTCCTTGGCAATAGTTTGATCGGAATTTTTCTGATGCTGACCATGGTCCGCTTCGGCGCCATCTCGCGTGTCACGAGCATCATGTTTCTGGTACCCGGGTTGGCGGCGTTTATCGCATGGGTATTGGTTGGTGAAGTCATGCCGCCCATTGCTTGGGCTGGGATCGGGTTGGCGGCGGCCGGTGTACTTTTAGTGATCCGAGCGCCAACAGAAACTAGGCCTTCATCGCCATGAAAGCCAGTACCTGGTTGCCTGTATTGCGTGTACTTGCGTCGGGTGAGCAAACCTCGGGTGCGCTGATTGGCGAGACGCTCGGTCTGACCCGAGCTGCCATTTGGCAACGCGTCAGCTACCTGCGATCCCTTGGGCTGCCGATCCATGCCAGTGAAACGGGTTACAGGCTGGACCGAGGTGCCTATTGGCCGTCCGCGCAAGCAATTGATCCCCTCGTGTCGCTCCCTGTTCAAGTGGTCGCGGAAACACTATCGACGAATCAGGATGTGTTGCAGCAAGCTCCGGACGCGTGCTGTGTCATTGCGGGTTATCAGTCAGCGGGTCGTGGCCGTCGTGGACGCACATGGAATGGCGTCCCGGGTCGGACGCTCATGCTGTCGGTTGGCCTATCACTGTCAATCCCTGTCACGCAGCTCTCTGGCCTGTCGATCGCGGTTGGCGTTGCACTTTGCGAGCTTTTAAACGCTTGGCGGGTCCCCGCTCGCCTGAAGTGGCCCAACGACCTATGGATCGGCGATCGAAAATTGGGTGGTTTTTTGATGGAGCTACAAGGCGATGTCCACGATGCGGTCTATGTGGTGGTCGGTCTTGGCCTGAATGTGAAATCGATTACGCTCGATGGGATCAATCCAGCCTCGATCGACGAGACTCCCAAGGCGTCTTGGACGGATACGGATACCGCTTTGGTCATCGAATGTATTGAGCGGGTCACGCATGAATTCCCTGCGCAGGATCCCGCTAGCCTCGTCGAGCGCTTCCACCGGGTGAGTGCCCTCACGGGACGGCAGGTGACAGTGTCTGACGGCCGTCACGAGCGCTCAGGGGTGATGGCGGGGATCAACGCCGAGGGTGCGATGTTGTTGATGACCGATGACGGCATCATTACGATCAGCGCTGGGGATGTTTCTGTGAGGCCGTTGGCATGAAATTACAGTTCGATTTAGGCAATAGTCGACTGAAATGGCGCTTGGTTGCGACTGATGTCTCCGAGCGAGGTGCTCTGGATACTGAGGCTTTGGAATCAGGACTCCGAGGCCTGCCTTGGGGGCACATTGATGCAGTGCAGGTCGTCAGTGTCGCTGATCGTGCGCTGACCGATGCGGTGAAGGTCTTGAGCGACAGTTTCTCAATGCCAACCTGCGCAGTCGAGGAGGTCCGCCTTGAGCAGATGCCTGCTTGGTTTGATCTGGCAGATACAGACCCCACCCAAATTGGCGCAGACCGTGTGATGGCTATGCTCGGTGCGTATCGCCCCCTGGATCAGTATTGTGTGATTGATGCGGGCACAGCAGTGACGGCCGACTTGGTGGCTGAAGGCAGTCACCTGGGAGGGTACATTGTTCCAGGGCTCGCGCTGGCTCGTTCCGCGTTAGGCGCACAAACGGCGCGCATTGGCTCAGTCAATCCAACCATGTACTCGGCGTTACTCGAGCCTGGCCACAACACACAGCACGCGGTCGAGCATGGAATCCGCCGCGGTTTGATTGCCTTCTGCCAATCCGTGGCTGAACAATTGGCGCCGCGCCCCGATCGGATTGTGGTGACAGGTGGTGACGCGGGATGGCTTGCTGGTCATTTGCATGGCATCGTGGAGGTTGAGCCGGATCTGGTGTTCATCGGACTCGATCGATATTTCGGTGGGTTGTCATAATTTTTAACAAAAGCCTTGTATTTAGCCCCTCATTTTGGTTAACTTTCGCGCCCTGAATTGCTGGAAAGCGGTTCAGAAAAGCCGGCATAGCTCAGCAGGTAGAGCAGCGCACTTGTAATGCGAAGGTCCCGAGTTCGATTCTTGGTGCCGGC
>CAZVNX010000044.1:0-2573 GCA_964628665.1 uncultured Pseudomonadales bacterium
TCAGCGATGTTTGCAACATGAACGTGGATCAGAAGTGGAGATAGACCATGCATGAGGTCGACATGACGAAATGCTTGGTGCTCTCCATGAATGAGTGGCGCCAGCAGCACGAGCCAGCTGTGCCAGTTGTTTCTCAAGTGCATCTGCAAGTCGGTGATTTCACCTGCGTGGAACCGGAGCAACTGATCCACACCTGGCGCATCGCCATCCAGAACAGCTGGTTGGCAGGTGCTGAGCTCAACATCGAGCAGATCCCACTCGTTGCCCGCTGCGTTTGCTGCAACAGCACCTATTCGCCCAGCGCTGATCAGGCGTACCAATCGCCTTGTTGCAGTCATCCCATGGAAGACATTGTGAGTGGACGTGAGCTGCGCATTCGCTCAGTTGACTACAGCCTTAATTCTGAACTTACCCCCTTGCCAGCCTGATCATGCACATGCCTCTGGAAGACACGCTCGGTCTCAATCTGCTGGCAGCTAACCAGCATCAGGCAGAGCACAACCGTGAGCATTTCGATGCCTGGGATCTGCTCTGCCTCAACGTGATGAGCAGCCCAGGTGCAGGCAAAACCTCGCTCCTCGAGCGCTCGCTCGCTGCTCTGGCCACCGACCTGTCCATGGCGGTTCTCGAGGGTGACATGACTACCCAACTGGATGCAGACCGCCTCGAGGCCGTAGGTGTGCCGGTGGTGCCCATCACCACAGGCCGTGCCTGTCACCTCGATGCATCGATGGTGAGCGGTGGGGTGAAGCTATTGCGCCAACGGCTGGATCCGGCCGTCCTCGATCTGTTGTGGGTGGAGAACGTGGGCAACCTGGTGTGCCCAGCAGAATTTGAGGTGGGCGAGCACCGCAAGGTGGCGCTGCTGAGCGTCACCGAGGGCGATGACAAACCCCTCAAATATCCCGTGATGTTCAGGGAAGCCGATTGCGTCTTGATCACCAAGACCGATCTCCTCCCTTATCTGCCGGTAGAGGTTGAGCGCATTGAGGCTCACATCCGTCAGGTGAATCCGCGCTGCACCGTGCTGCGGGTGTCGGCCACCAGTGGTGAGGGCCTGGACGAGTGGCATTCCTGGGTTCATCAGCAACTGGCTGATCAGCGCCAGAGCCGGGCTGCCGCTCCAGCCCTCGTGACCGCATGAACGCCACTCAGGACCTGGTCGACCTGCGGTCTGATCTTGAGGCCCAAGGTGTGCGCTACGCCCTGGCGAGCTTCGTGGATCTGCATGGGGTCTGCAAGGCCAAGGCCGTGCCGATCGACCATCTCGATGCGATGGCATCCGGTTCCGAGCTGTTCACAGGCGCGGCTCTGGATGGGGTCCCGCAGGACGTCAGCGATGACGAGGTGGCGGCGGTCCCCGACCTGAGCTCCGCTGTGGTGCTGCCCTGGCGGCCAGACACGGTCTGGTTTGCCAGCAATCTCAAGCTCGGCTCCGACCCGTTTGAGGCCTGCAGCCGCAACATCCTCAGCAGGGTGCGCGACCAAGCCGCCGCCATGGGGTTGCGCTTCAACCTCGGGGTGGAAACGGAGTTCTTCGTGCTGCGGCGCGAAGCCGATGGCCGGCTCGTGCCCGCCAGTACCAATGACACCCTCGATAAACCCTGCTACGACCTGCGCGGTCTGCTTGACAACCTCGATTGGCTGAGTGAGCTCGTGCAGGCCATGAATGGTCTGGGCTGGGGCGTCTATTCCTTTGATCATGAAGATGGCAATGGTCAGTTTGAAACTGACTTCGCCTACGCCGACTGTCTGACAACAGCGGATCGCGTCACTTTCTTCCGGCTGATGGCACGGGAGATCACGCGCAAGCACGGCCTGATCGCCAGCTTCATGCCGAAGCCCTTTGCGGATCGCACGGGCAGCGGCGCTCACTTCAATATGTCACTGGCCGACTTACAGCAGGGGCACAACCTGTTTGCTCCAGCTGACAGCAGTGCGGCCTGGGTGAGTGAGATGGGCCTGCAATTCATGGCCGGGATCCTGCGCCATGCGCCAGCTATCTGTGCCGTGATGGCCCCAACGGTGAACAGCTACAAGCGCTTGGTGGTGCAAGGAAGCATGAGCGGCTTTACCTGGGCACCAGTTTTTGTCTGCTACGGCAACAACAACCGTACCAACATGTTGCGCATCCCCGGAGCTGGCAGCCGGGTTGAATGCCGCGCTGCCGATAGCTCCTGCAATCCCTATCTGGCGGCCGCCATGTTGCTGGCCGCTGGACTTGAAGGGATCCGCGAGGGCCTGGATCCCGGCCCCCCCAACCTCGTCAATGCCTATCGCCTCACCCCCGAGGAACGGGCAGCCATGGGACTCACCACCCTGCCTCGCACCCTGGGTGAGGCGATTGAGGCGTTTGCTGCCGATCCCCTCTCCCGGGAGGTATTCGGTGATGCGATGGCCGAGGCCTACACCGCCTTCAAACGCGATGAATGGAACAGTTTCCACGGCGCCATCTCCGACTGGGAGAGGGATCGCTACCTGGAGCTGTTCTGATCCCTCTCACTCCTCAACCTCCATTAATCATCATGCGTCCACTCAAGTCACGTCGTTCTCGTCTGCTGGCCACGTTGATG
>CAZVNX010000045.1:0-1938 GCA_964628665.1 uncultured Pseudomonadales bacterium
GCGAGCAGGATGGTGAGCTCGAACATGACCGGGATGAACGCCTGCAGCGAGAGCAGCGGCTTGCCGCTGATCAGGAACGGGTAGCCGGTCACCGGCACGAGCGCCCAGATCGAGAAGTCGGTGCTGTTGGTGAACCACTGCAGCAGGAAGCCGATCGAGGTTCCGGTCGCCCCCGCGCCGAAGACGAACCACGGCAGCAGGGTCGGCTTGATGCCCATCGCCTTGTCGAGACCGTGCACCGGGAACGGCGTGCAGCAGTCCCACCAGCGATAGCCCGCCTTGCGGACCTCTTCGGCGGCCTTCATCAGGGCGCCGGGCGTCTCGAACTCGGCGATGACGCCGTACAGCCGGCGGCTGCCGGGGGTGCCGGCGCCTCCGGCGGATTCGCGGGGCGTGGTGACGAGGGTGCTCATGCGTGGCTCCCCTTCGCGGCGTGCTCATGCCCGTGATCGCCGTGGCCGTCGCCCGCGTGCGGGTCGGCCTGCGGCATGATCGCCTTGACCTCGGCCATCGCGATCATCGGGAGGAAGCGGCAGAAGAGCAGGAACAGGGTGAAGAACAGGCCGAACGCGCCGATCATGGTGCCGATGTCGACCCACGTCGGGGTGAACTGGTCCCACGAGCTCGGGAGGAAGTCGTTCGCGAGGCTCGTGACGATGATCACGTACCGCTCGAACCACATGCCGACGTTGACGAACAGGCTCAGCACGAACATCAGCGGGATGCTCGTCCGGATCGCCTTGAACCAGAAGAGCTGCGGCGTGATCACGTTGCAGCTCACCATGATCCAGTACGCCCACCAGTACTGGCCGAACGCTCGGTTGATGAAGGCGAACTTCTCGTAGATCGCGCCCGAGTACCAGGCGATGAAGAACTCCATCCCGTAGGCGTAGCCGACCATGCAGCCGGTCACCAGGATGATCTTGTTCATGTTGTCGAGGTGGCGAAGCGTGATCAGGTTCTTGAGCCCGAACATCTCGCGGGCCGGAACCGCCAGCGTCACCACCATCGCGAAGCCGGAGAAGATCGCACCCGCCACGAAGTAGGGCGGGAAGATCGTGGTGTGCCAGCCGGGCAGCTGGCTGGTCGCGAAGTCGAACGACACGACCGAGTGCACCGAGAGCACCAGCGGCGTCGAGAGCGCCGCGAGCAGCAGGTACGCCCGCTCGTAGCGGTGCCAGTGCCGGTTCGAGCCTCGCCATCCCAGGGCGAAGAGCCCGTAGGCGAACTGGCGGAACTTGGTGGTCGCCCGATCCCGCAGCGTCGCGAGGTCGGGCACCATGCCCGCGAACCAGAAGAGCAGCGACACCGTGAAGTAGGTGCTGACCGCGAAGACGTCCCAGAGCAGCGGGCTGCGGAACTGCGGCCACATCTCCATCTGGTTCGGGATCGGGAAGAGCCAGTACACCACCCACACGCGGCCGACGTGGATCGCGGGGAAGATGCCCGCGCACATGACCGCGAAGATCGTCATCGCCTCGGCGAAGCGGTTGATGCCCGTCCGCCACTTCTGACGGAAGAGGAAGAGGATCGCGGAGATCAGCGTGCCGGCGTGGCCGATGCCGATCCAGAAGACGAAGTTGGTGATGTCGAAGGCCCACATCACCGGGTTGTTGAGCCCCCACACGCCGACGCCGGTGAAGATCAGGTAGAGGACGCAGAAGCCGAGCAGCCCCACGAGCCCCACGCTGATCACGAAGGCGACGTACCACGCGAGCGGCGGACGCTTCGCCTCGGCGACCCGGCACACCGTGCGGGTCACTTCGCCGAAGGTGTCCATGCCCAGGACCAGCGGCTCGCGATGACCGGGGTGGCTCGCGGTGTTGTCAACCTCGCCGCCGATCGTCGCCGGCGCGAATCCCGAACCGCCCATGCCGACGGGAAGGGTGCTCATGCCCTCACCTCCTCGCCGGTCGCGGCCCGGGCGTGGCCGTGGTC
>CAZVNX010000046.1:0-1599 GCA_964628665.1 uncultured Pseudomonadales bacterium
GAGGCGGAGGTGGAGGTGGAGGCGGAGGCGGAGGCGGAGGCGGAGGCGGAGGCGGTGAAGAGGAAACACTCATCATTCCTAAAAATTTTGCCGACTTCAAGACCTTCATACCCACAGGTATAGAAGGTTTAAAGACCAGTAAGAGGCAACAGGCAGGTGTGGGTGTAGTTGGAACTGGTTTGATGATGGTGTGTTGTATACTATTACTACTTGTCGTCTCGAGTGGTGGTGGTGCTCGTCGTTTCAGAAGGTAAACTCATTTTAAATAAAATGTCCTCTTATTCTAAATGAAGTTAGATCTTAAAAACTTTAAGACTCGTGAATTGATTTTTTTACTTATTTTAATTCTATTTGTGATATGGACGTTTAGGAAAGGACGTGAAAAATACGCCGAATTGGAAAAAAGTGATAGAATTCAGACACAAATTAATAAAGGTGAACTTACTCAGAGTGATGTAGATGCTGTAATGAAATTTATTAAATCGTGATAAAAATCTTAATTATAATTAAGAATGCCACAGACGTTTAATCGCGTTTGGTGGGATGGTGGTTATGACAGAGAGGCTGGTGGTTGTAACAATAATGATACCGAAATTTCAAGTCAACGATGGGGAAAGTCAGGGAAACGTAGACATGGATGTGTGGGATCTACTTCGGATCATGTCCGCCCCGAACCTGATGCGAGTGGTTACGGAAATCCCTGTACAAAAACAGGAGCAAATGATTCCAGATGGATTGGTGGTGGTGTAGATGGACGCGGAAATCAAACAACTTTCACGGGTCGATCAGTCAACTTTAGTGACTCACAAGCAGCATTAAAATGTATATTTAATTCTATTTCAGGGGATAAACTTGTTGAACTATCTGGAAATAAGAATGCATTAAAATATGGTGTAACGTCTGGTGCTTTTAAAAATCAATGGGAACAACTTGTTTTTGGTGTTAGTACAGATGCAGGAAATAATGATGCATTCTGCGGCGTACTTGCAAATCTTCCGACAAAGATTCATAGTGATGGTAGAACATGCTATGATGTACTTCAGGATGCCGCTACAAAGAAAGCGCGTGGAATTCAGTGGTGTAATTCAAATGAAACCGATCCAAGGTGTGCATGTAGAAATATATCTCAATATGGCACGATTGGATGTTTAGAGAGACCAAATCTTCCAGGTTGTGATAAAGTTGTTGAGGGATTTAATAAATTTCCAGCTAAAGCTGTAACACAGTTCAATGTTAAAACATTCCCACCACTATGTTTTACCTCTACAAGTCCTTGTGGACAATCTGATCAGTATTTACCTGAAAAATTACCAGATGTTTGTAGACAGACAATTGCAGTATGCGAGCAGAATATATCCGTCGGTGATATAACTGCTGATAAAGTTAGTATTGAACAAAAGATGGAATGTAAGGCCGAAACCACACAAATACCTGGTGGAAGTGGAAGTGGAAGTGGAAGTGGAAGTGGAAGTGGAAGTGGAACTGGAACTGGAACTGGAGAAGAGAAAGAGGTGCCTATATCTATAAAAGACATTACTAGCAATCCCAGGTCTTATATTCCTAAAAGCCTTGATGATTTGAAGACGAACAAAAAGGCCC
>CAZVNX010000047.1:0-1526 GCA_964628665.1 uncultured Pseudomonadales bacterium
CATTCATCTGATAGCAATAAGCCCTTATGGTATCTCTGAAGGTATAAGCTGTTTGCGAGACATCACTTATCTTGACCATAAGGCAGTCATGGACCGGGTAAGCTGGGATACCCTGCTCCATTAATCTTTCAAGTGTCAGCATCATGATCTCGGATTCATGATAGCTGAGAAAGCCAGCACCGTTCATGTAGCCTGATAGGTTCCCATCCTTGTCATATCTTGGTTCTAGCATTTCCAGAGCAAGAATGGTGCGGATGAGGGTATCTCTGAACGACACCCATCCCTTCTTTGTTAATCCATGCGTTTCAGCCAGGCCTTCTGGAGATGTGGCCTTAAAGGAATTACCAGCACCGATTAAAGCAACGACAACCTCCTTAGCCACTTTGCGATTACGTATGATCAGTTCGGTCTTATCGATAAGCGGGTCAAGTTCAGACCACCATGTGTCCACCGCCCATAGTGAAGACAGTGCCGCATAGGCGTCATCCCATCTGCCGCCTTTGCCCAAGCCACCCATTCGATAGCCCAACAACGAAGAAAACAGAGTTGGCTGTGAGGCTCTGATGTCGAGTTCACAGATTGGTTCGTTGTCTATGGTGCAATGTAGTCGCTTGGTGTCTTTGTCCAACCCAGTCCATGCCCCATAAAGACGACCACCAGCATCTATTCTGCCATCATGATATACACGTGTTGCAGACGCCGCTGCATGACCATCTGGTAGAATTAGGGGATGGCACCTCCAGTAGGCGTTAAGTCTGTCTATGCGGCTCTCTGAGGCGCTGTGAAGGTCTATAAATAACTGCCGGGCTTTTGTCTTGTTGAAGTAAGGCTTAGCCTTCTTCTCAGCCCTTCTAGCATCCCTTTGTCGTCGAGATTCCGCTTTATTGATCTTAATGTGTGGCAGGCCAGTTTGAATGAACCGCAGCGTTTTGAACTGCTCAGCTTTAACTAGGTCGACTTCATACATCGACATCTTCGGGTCAGTGGACCACTTGCCCTCTTCGTCTTTGACGAGGTTGCTGCTTCCTGATCCCTCAATCTGTTTGGCATCGAAGTGTTGTAGCAGCTCTGGGATGATCTTCTTGGCCAAATCCTTTCCGACCAGAGGGAACATAGACCAAGCATCATTACGCCATCTGACGCCCAGAAAGGGACCTTCTTTGTTGTCGTTTCGGCTATGGCTGTGGCGTAAGTGGACGTCCTGCACTGCCTTCAGGAAGGAAGCTACCATGACACGATACTTGATTGCTTTTGGACCGTCGCTTGGCCAGCAAGCATCTTTCACCAGTTGATCAACAAGCTCATCTGCTTCCGTGCCAAACGGCTCCCAGACTGGCTTTAGAACCACTGGGAAGTCGTCTGTATCATTAGGAGGCGCTTGCGAGTACTGGGTATGGCTCGGTTCATCAGACACGGAGTTTCTGCCAAGTTGTTTTGTAAGTTAAGCTTTCGAGACAGCATCCCCTAAGATGCTTTCAAACACAAAGCTGTTTTGAGATTTGTTTTGGCCACATTTGACCAAATGC
>CAZVNX010000048.1:0-1470 GCA_964628665.1 uncultured Pseudomonadales bacterium
GTCGGCACGCCGCCCAACGCCCTCGTCTACTCGACGGGCATGGTGCCGGTGGGCGTGATGATCCGCGCGGGCGTCGTCATGAACCTCGTCTCGATCACGGTGCTGACGCTGCTGTCGCGGGTGCTGCTCTGAGGCTTGGATCGTCTCGCGACGCCGACCCGCCGTCGGTACCTTCCCCGCCATGCCCGGCGCCGACCCGTCCCGCTTCCACGGCCTGCTCGCGATCGCGGCGTTCGTGCTGATCGCGTGGCTCTGCTCGACGGCGCGGCGACGCGTGAACCTGCGGCTCGTCGCGACGGGCCTCCTCTTGCAGGCGACGATCGCGATCGTGCTCTTGCGCATTCCCGCGACCGCGGACGCGTTCGACGTCGTCGCGGGCTTCGTCGCGAAGGCGATCTCCTTCGCCGACGAGGGCAGCCGCTTCGTCTTCGGGAGCCTCGCCGATCCCGCGGGGCCGTGGGGATTCGTCTTCGCCTTCCGCGTGATCCCGGTGATCATCTTCTTCGCGGCGCTGATGGCGATGCTCTACCAGCTTCGGGTGATGCCGCTCGTCGTCGCGGGCATGGCGTGGTGCCTGAAGCGCACGCTCGGCGTCACCGGCACGGAGGCGCTCGCGACCGCGAGCAACGTGCTGATCGGGCAGACCGAGGCGCCGCTCTGCGTGCGGCCCTACCTGCCGTCGATGACCCGCTCGCAGCTGATGGTCGTCATGACCGGCGGCTTCGCGACGATCGCCGGCAGCGTGCTCGCGGGCTACGTGAGCTTTCTCGGCGGCGACGACGAGGCGCGGCGGATCGAGTTCGCACGGCACCTGCTCACCGCGTCGCTCATGTCGGCGCCCGCGGCGTTCGTGATGGCGAAGCTGCTCGTGCCCGAGACCGAGCCGGTCGAGGAGGGCGCCGTCGAGGCGGCGGATCTCAAGCCCGGCGCGAACGTGCTCGACGCGATCGCGGTGGGCGCAGGCGACGGGCTGAAGCTCGCGCTCAACGTCGCGGCGATGCTGATCGCGTTCGTCTCGATCCTCGCGCTGCTCGACTGGCCGATCCGATCGCTCGGCGATTGGATGCCGATCGCCGACTGGCGCCGCGAGATGGGCTACGGGCCGTGGGGCATCGCGCCGATGTTCGGGCTCGCGTTCACGCCGTTCGCGTGGCTGCTCGGCGTCGCGTCGCCGGACGTGCCGAAGGTCGCCGAGCTGCTCGGCACGCAGATCGTCGCGACCGAGTTCATCGCCTATCTGAAGCTTGCGGAGATGCAGTCGGCGGAGGAACTCTCGCACCGCTCGGTGGTGATCGCGACCTACGCGCTGTGCGGCTTCGCGAACCTTCCCGCGATCGCGATCCAGATCGGCGGGCTCGGCGCGCTCGCGCCGTCTCGCCGCGCCGATCTCTCGCGGCTCGCGTTCCGGGCGATGTGCGGCGGCGCGATGGCGTGCTGGTCGACCGCGGCGATCGCGGCGATGGTGCTTCC
>CAZVNX010000049.1:0-1369 GCA_964628665.1 uncultured Pseudomonadales bacterium
GATCCAGCCAGGCGATGCGCTCCGCCATGAAGCGGTAGCCGCTGCCATCGAGGGCATGGAACTGGGCGGCATTACCAGCGAAGCCACCCAGCACCGCCCGCAGCGAGTTGGGCGCCGCCGGATCGAAGCGGGGGTGCTCCAGCAGTGCCTGCACCCGCATCACACCATCGCCGAAAGGCGCTGCGGCTTCGAGGCCGAACCAGGCATCGAGGATCACGGGCTTGTCCTGCCAGCGGTCGTGGAAGGCGGCCATCGCCGCCGCCCGCTCGGGCGTGTCGTGGCACTGCAGGGCGCGCAGGCCGGCTCGGGCGAGGGTCATCGAGGGGCCGTTCACCGCCGCCACCGCCTCAGCGCGCACACCAAGATCGCCGGCGGCCACCCGCCAGCTCCAGGCCGTGGCGGTGAGGGCGCGGTCGCCCACGCCATCGGGCCAGGCCAGGAGCCACTGGGGCCGGCAGCGCTCCAGGGTGTGCTCCAGGGGCTCAGCCAGCTCTTCGCCGAAGCGCCGCTGCAGATCAAGCAGGGCCTGGAACAAAGCCGGCGGATCAGACACGCCACCCGCCGCCAGGGCGGCATCCTCCAGTTCCGGCAGGCCCGGCAAGGCCAGCAGCATGCTGCGGTTGGCATCGCAGAGGCCCACCTCCGTCAGGATCCGCTCGAAGGCGGCCACCAGCCCTTCCTCGAGCTCGTCGTTGGCAGCGCCACCAGCGCGCTCCAGCACAGCCTGGCGCAGCAGCACCTGGCCGGCATCCCAGCGGGCGAAGGGATCGCTGTCGCAAGCCAGCAGGTGCAGCAACTCATTGGTGCTGCGCTCCAGCTCGAGCTTCACCGGCGCCGAGAAGCCGCGCAGCAGCGAGAGGGCCGGCGGATGGCTGTGGGGCTCCAGGCCGTCAAAGCAGAACTGCTGCTCGGGCTGATCGATCACCAGCAGGCGGCTCCCTTGGCCCCATTGATGGGGCAGTACAGCCGCCGTGGCCTGTGGGTGGCTCTCACCCTGCAGCCGTAGCGGCAGCGGCTCACCGGCCTGCCCCACCAGCCCCAGCACCAGTGGGACCACCAACGGCTGCTTCTCAGGCTGACCGGGCGTGGGCGGCGTGCTCTGACGCACGGTGAGCCGCAGCGTGCCGGCCTCACCATCCCAGTGGCGCTCGATCGCCAGTTGCGGTGTGCCGGCCTGGCTGTACCAGCGCCGGAAGCAGGCGAAATCAAACCGCGGCAGCGCTGCACCAGCGGCCCAGGCCTGCTCGGCTGCGTCCTGCATGGCCTGCACGAAATCGTTGCAGGTGGCGGCGGTGCCATCGTGACGCTCCACATAAAGCGCCATGCCGCGCATGAACACCTCCTCACCCAGCAGGGTGTGAAGGGCGCG
>CAZVNX010000050.1:0-1357 GCA_964628665.1 uncultured Pseudomonadales bacterium
GCATTAGATTCAATTCGTTATATCTTAAACCAAGGTGGGAAACTTATTTTACTTTCTCATTTAGGACGTGTTGAAAATGAAGAAGATAAAAAAGGTAGTTCACTTGCACCGGTTGCAAAAAGATTAGCAGAACATTTAAATCAAACTGTTACATTTGTTCCATTTACGAGAGGTAAAGACGTTGAAGAAGCTGTTTCAAATTTAAATGACGGTCAAGTTGTGATGTTAGAAAACACACGATTTGAAGATGTTGATGGAAAAAAAGAATCTAAAAATAACGAAGAACTTGGTAAATATTGGGCATCACTTGCAGATGTATTTGTCAATGATGCATTTGGAACAGCTCATCGTGCACATGCTTCAAATGTAGGAATCGCAAATCATATAGAAACGTCTGTTGCTGGGTTTTTATTAGAGCGAGAAATTAAATTTATTGGTGATACAATTGCAAACCCAGAACGACCACTTGTTGCAGTTTTAGGTGGTGCAAAAGTATCAGATAAAATTAATGTCATTAAAAAATTATTAGAAGTTGCTGATTACGTCATCATTACAGGTGCGATGGCATATACATTTTACTTAGCGCAAGGTTATGATGTTGGTTTATCTAAAGTAGAAAAAGATAAATTCGATTTAGCATTAGAATTACTTGATTTAGCAAAAGGTAAAATTGTTCTTGGTACAGATGTAGTTACTGCGAAAGATTTTGATCCAGAATCAGAAAAAAATATTCGTTTGAAGTCAGAAATTCCAAGTGATGAAATGGGTATGGATGTTGGACCTGAGACATTAAAAACATATTTTTCTTACATTGAAAAAGCGAAAACAGTCATATGGAATGGCCCTTTAGGTGTGTTTGAATTCCCAAGATTTGCCGAAGGTACTAAAGGATTTGCTAAGAAACTTGTGGCGTTAAAAGATTCAGTAACAACCATTATCGGTGGTGGCGATTCTGCAGCTGCTGTTATTCAATTTGGATATGAAAATGACTTTGCACATATATCTACAGGTGGTGGTGCATCCCTTGAATATTTAGAAGGAAAACTCTTACCTGGAATTGCATGTGTTGATGATAAATAATGGATGTCGGTAAAAAACTTAAAGCGTTACGCTTAGGAAATAACTTAACACAAGATGAACTTGCATCACGTTTAGAACTTACAAAAGGTTTTATATCATTACTTGAAAATAATAAAACATCGCCTTCTATGTCTACTCTATTTAATATTTTAGAAGTGTTAGGGACGGATGTTCACGATTTCTTCTCAAAAGAAAATGATCAAGTTGTCACGTTTAAAGAAGAAGATTTTTATGAAAAAGAAGATGATGATTTAAAGCATATGATTTACTGGATTGT
>CAZVNX010000051.1:0-1345 GCA_964628665.1 uncultured Pseudomonadales bacterium
CATCCGGAGGTCGAGTGGCTCTTCCAGACCGCGGAGACCCCCGACAAGCAGATCCAGGACATCGAGAACATGATGACCCAGGGCGTCGATGGGCTGGTGGTGCTCGCCACCGAGTCGGCGCCGCTCACGCCGGTCGCCAAGCAGGCCCACGAGAACGGCATCCTCATCGTCAACGTCGATCGCGGCTTCCTCGAGCCGGTCGCGGACATCTTCCTCGAGGGCGACAACGCCTCGTTCGGCCGCAAGAGCGCCGAGTTCATCGTCGAGCGGCTCGGCGGCACCGGGAAGATCGTGATCCTCGAGGGCATTCCCTGCACCGTGAACACCGCGCGGGTCGAGGCGGCGATGGAGGTCTTCGCGCAGCATCCGGGCATCGAGATCGTCGGACGCGACAGCGGCATGTGGAATCGCCAGAAGTCGCTCGACGTGATGCAGAACATCCTCGTCAAGGCGCCGAAGATCGACGCGGTCTGGGCGAGCGACGACGACATGGCCCTCGGCGTCGAGCAGGCGATCGTCGAGGCGGGGCGTCAGGACGAGATGTGGATCCTCGGCGGCGCGGGCATGAAGGACATCGTCAAGCGGGTGATGGACAAGGACCGGATGTACCCCGCCGACATCACCTATCCGCCCTCGATGATCGCGACCGGCATCCAGATGGCGGTCTCGGTGCTCGAGGACGGCAACCGCGACGAGGTCATGAAGTTCATGCCGAGCCACCTCATGATCGACGTCGAGCTGATCCTGCCCGAGAACGCGAAGCGGTTCTACTTCCCCGACAGCGTGTTCTGAGCCGCGAGCGCGGCCGGACTCATCGCAGCGCGGGGGACGCGAACACGATCGCGCCGCGGCCGTTCGCCGCGAGCCGCAGGGTGAACGCGCCGTCGGCGTCGGGCTCGACGCCGATCGGCGCCCATCCCGAGGGCGGCCGCACGCGGACCGAGGTTCGGCCTTCGCCGCGCAGCGAGACGCCGATCGAGTCGGGGCTCCACGCGAGGCGCTCGACGAGCACGCCGCCGCGGGCGCGAAGGCCCGTGACCTCGCCGCGCGGCCACGCCTGCGGCCACGCGGGCATCACGTCGACGACGAGCCGCGGCAGTTCGCCGGGCGCGAACGCCGCGCCCTCGGCGTCGTCGGCGATGTGCGACTGCAGGAGCATCTCGGCAAGGCCCGCGGCCCCGCCGAAGTTGCCGTCGATCTGAAACGGCGGGTGATCGTCGAACAGGTTGGGCAGCGTCGACTTCTCGAGCAGGAGCCGCAGGTTCGCGAACGCCTCGTCGCCGTCGCGGAGCCGCGCGAAGAAGTTGACGAGCCACGCGCGGCTCCATCCGGTGTGGCCGCCGCC
>CAZVNX010000052.1:0-1317 GCA_964628665.1 uncultured Pseudomonadales bacterium
AAGCGGAGGCTCGCGGCGTGGAAGCCGTACCGCCTCGCGTAGGACTGGAGGAGCAGTTCGCCGGAAGCCTTGTGCGCGGCATAGGGCGACGCACAATCGAAGCGATCGCCTTCCTTCGAAGGCAGCGAGGGCGTGGGTCCGTAGACGGCCGCCGAACTCGCGAAGACCACGCTTCGCACGCCCAACTCGCCGGCGATCCGGAAGACCCGCTCGGTGCCTTCGAGGTTGATCCGGAAGGCCCGCTCGGGGTCCTCCCAGGTTCGCGGCACCGACACCTCCGCCGCAAGATGGATCACCGCCTCGCAGTCGGCCATCGCCTCGCGAACCTTCCCCTCGTCGAGGATCGAGGCTTCGACGAACTCGGCGCCCTCGGCCAGGTTCCCGCGATGACCCGAGGAGAGGTCGTCGAGGACACGGACCTTCGCCCCGCCCGCGAGCAGCGAGGTCGAGAGATGCGATCCGATGAAGCCGGCTCCGCCGGTGACGAGAGCCCGATCGGGCCGATAGTGATGCTCGCGCATGGGCTCCGTTCCAATCACGACGAACCGTCGCTCCTTGATCGGCATCGAAGCCCCCTCCCGCCAGCACTTGCCGGTTTGCTCTTGAGAGTCGCCCTCCTCCAGCATCGGATCATGCCCTACCGCGTGCCGCTCCTCGCGGCGCTCGCGAAGGCTCCCGGCGTCGACCTGATCGTGCGGGCCGATCGATCGATCTCGCCGGCGCTCGCCGCGACCGAGGCGGCGGGCGTCGAGGTGAGGGATGCCCCGGTCCGGACCTGCGGACCGTTCTACTGGCAACCCGCGGCGATCGAGGCGTCCCGCGACGCGGAGGTCGTCGTGTTCGGGTGGAACACCCGCTCGCTCGACGTTCCGCTGGCCTTGCGAGCCGCGCGACGCCGCCAGGTCGGAACCGTCCTCTGGGGGCATGGCTTCGGAAAGACCCGGCCGGGACTCGGCGATCGGATGCGTCTGCACACGGCTCGTCGAGCGGATGCGCTTCTCCTCTACGGTCCCTCCACGCGCCAGCGGCTGATCGATCTGGGCATTCCGGCCGAGCAGGTCTTCGCGGCCCCCAACGCGATCGATCAGTCGTCGATCGCCACGGCGGCGACCGACTGGCGATCGCGCCCCGACGATCTGGCCGCCTTCCGATCGCAACAGGGGCTGCACGGACCGGTCGTCCTCTTCCTCTCGAGGCTCGAAGCCGACAAGAACCCGCCGCTGCTCGCCGAGGCGTTCGCGAGGGTGCTCGCGAAGCATCCAGACGCGACGCTCGTCTTCGTCGGCGACGGCTCCGCGCGGAGCGAGACCGAGGCCG
>CAZVNX010000053.1:0-1198 GCA_964628665.1 uncultured Pseudomonadales bacterium
CGAACGACGCCGCCGGGCAAGCCGGCACCTCCGTCACCGACACGCTGCAGTCGCTGATCGTCGCGTTCGTGCTCGCGATGACCTTCCGAGGGTTCTTCGTCGAGGGCTTCGTGATCCCGACCGGCTCGATGGCGCCGACCCTCATGGGCCAGCACCTTCGCTATCGCTCGGCCGAGACCGCCTACGAGTTCCCGATCGACGCGGGCCCGGTGGTCGATTCGGCGCGGGCTGCCGCCGCGGGCATTGCGCCGCCGCGCATGTGGCGGATCTTCGATCCGATGCTCGGGTTCAACGGCCCCGTCGCGACCGCGACCAACGCCGAGCTCCTGCCCGAAGCCCGCATGGGCGACCGAGTGCTCGTCCTCAAGTTCCTCTATCCGTTCTCCGAGCCGAGCCGCTGGGACGTCGTCGTCTTCAAGAACCCGACCGATCCGGTCGGCGACACGCAGAACTACATCAAGCGCCTCGTGGGGCTTCCCGACGAGCGGCTGCTGCTTGCAGACGGCGACGTCTTCGCGGCGCCCCTCGGCACGCCGACCGCCGATCTCGAGGTCCAACGCAAGCCCGAGTACATCCAGCGGGCGGTGTGGCAGCCGGTCTACGACAGCGACTTCGTGCCGGTGAACCCCTCGAAGCTCGAGCAGGAGTGGCGAGCGGCGTATCCGGGTCCGCCGTGGCAGGGCGCCGGATGGGATGTGCGTGGCGACCGGACCTGGCGATGCGAACGCTCCTCGCCGACCACGCTCGAGTGGAATTGGCAGGCGCTGCCGATCGACGATCGCGTGGCCTACAACATGTTCCGCCCGATCCAGCCGTTCTATCCGGTGAGCGACGTGCGAATCGCCGCCGCGATCGAGGCGGACAATCCGGCGGACTTCTCGACGAGCCTGGATCTCGTGGCTCGAAGCCATCGCTTCACCTTCGAGATCTCGGGCGCCGGCATTGCGACGCTCTCGATTCGCCATGCGGAGAGCGATCCCACCTCGGAGCCGATCCAGTCCCAACGAGCCGAGATCGACCTGCCGGCATCAGGCGTCTTCGATCTCGAGTTCTGGCACGTCGACCAGGCGATGATCGTCTTCATCGACGGCGACGAGGTGGCGCGGCTCGAGTACGAGTGGGGACCGCTCGAACGCCTCGAGGCGGCGCTCTTCGGCCGCACGCTCGCCCAGTACGAGCGCGATCCGATCACCGCGAT
>CAZVNX010000054.1:0-1158 GCA_964628665.1 uncultured Pseudomonadales bacterium
GGCCAGCAGGGGATTGGTGCTGTCGTGGCCGCCGCCCAGCAGGCGGGCCATCTCCATCTCCTCGCTCTCGTTCGGGAGGGGCACCACCTCCTCCGCTAGCTCCATCGAGGCCACCCCGCCGGCCTCAAGCCGCATGCAGCCCCCAGATTCCGAGCAGAGGATCACGCACAGGGGCGGCCGATCGCTGGGGGCGCAGATCAGGCGCAGGCCCACCAGGGCACCGGGGTGCATCTTGCTCACGCCAACCGGCACCGGCATCAGCCGGAACTGCACGCTCTGGCCGTCGGTGCGTTCAAATTCGGCGCCGATGCCGCGGCCTTCCGCTGCGCCCGCGTCGATCCAGAAGCTGTTCACCAGGTGCCAGCCCAGCCGATCGGCGATCCAGGCGGCCAGCAGCAGGCCCTTCACCGGATGCTGGCCCTCCACGTCGATGTCGAGCTGCACCACCTGATCGAGAGCGCTCTGGCGGGTGGGTGGATCGAACACCATCGCCAGCGATTCGCGCCAGGTGCGCAGCCGCAGCCAGTTGAGGTCGTTCACAGCCTGGCCCTGCTCGATCCGCTGCACCAGCAGATCAAGGCAGCGACGCGGCTCGCCGATCGAACTGTCCACCACCAGCCGCCGCGGCGCCGCCGCCAGCGCCTCGAGCAGCTCCGGCGATTCGTCCATCGAACCGTTCCACCACACCCAGCAGGGCAGATCGGCTGCAATCAGCTCCTGCAGCATCGCCAGGCCCTGTTGCATGGCGCCCATGCCGCCGCGCAGCACCACCACATCGCCGCAGGCATCGGTGTTGCCGCCGCGCTCCTCGGGAAGTGGGCAGTACGCCGCCACGAGCGTTTCCAGGCTCTTGCCCGCCTCGAGGGTTGGGGCGAGCGTGATCAGACGCCGGGGCTGGTGGGCGCTGATGGCGCGATCCACGAACTGGCCGCGCAGGTCGTCGGCGCTGTGGGCTCCGGCCTGCTGCCCCAGGGCCCAGGCCAGCTCCGGAGCGGTGGGGGCGGTGCTGGCCGGCAGTCCCAGTTCAGCCGCCGCCGTGCGCGCGGCGGCGAGCAGGGCATCGTTGAGCAGGCCGCTGAGCGGGCCATCGATGCGGCCCGTGCGGATCAGCTGCTGCTGCAGCCAGGAGGGCTCCCACACCACCAGGGTGAAGGTGGC
>CAZVNX010000055.1:0-1143 GCA_964628665.1 uncultured Pseudomonadales bacterium
TGGTGATTCCCGTCGTGCTGTCGGGATGGGTGCTTGCCTGCGCGGAGCAGCCTCCGGACGAAGCCGTCGCGCCGACGTCGGAGCCCGGTTCCGACCCGCGATCGGCGGCGACCGCCGGGTCCACGGGCGATTCGGCGCTTTACGCTTCGAGTGGTCTCGAACTCGACCTCGGTGCGGGAGTCTCGATGCGTCTCATCGAGATCGGCCCGGGCCGGTTCGTCATGGGAAGCCCCGAGGACGAGGCGGGGCGAGGATCCGGCGAGACGCCGCATGAGGTGACGATCTCGAAGGGGTTCTGGATCGGACAGACCGAGGTGACCCAGGCGCAGTGGCAGGCGGTGATGGACTTGAACCCAAGCGAGTTCGCGGGCAATCCGAATCACCCCGTCGAGAAGGTCTCCTGGAACGACGCTCTGCGGTTCTGCGAGCGGCTCTCCCAGAAGACGGGCATGAGCTTCCGTCTGCCGACGGAAGCGGAGTGGGAGTACGCGTGCCGAGCGGGGACGACGGCCGCGTACTCGTTCGGGGATGCGCCGAGCGATCTCGCACAGCACGCGTGGTTCGCGGGCAACAGCGGGCGCGAGCCGTTCGATGCCGATGCGTTGGGCCTCGCCGGCGACCTGACGGTTCTCTTCGAACGTCTCGAGTCGAACGAGTGCAGCACCCGGCCGGTCGCGACGAAGAAGCCGAATCCCTGGGGGCTGTACGACATGCACGGCAACGTGTGGGAGTGGTGCTCGGATTGGTTTGGGGATCTTCCGAGCGAGTCCGTCACCGATCCCGCGGGCCCGGCCAGCGGCACCGAGCGGGTGTTGCGGGGCGGAAGTTGGAGTCTGGTCTCCCGCTACGGTCGTTCCGCCAGCCGCAGCCGAGGTGCGGCAGAGATCGGCAACAGCAGCTATGGGTTCCGTGTGGTCCGAACCCCTTGAGGTCGCCCGTCGCGACGCGGCGAGGACTCCGCGGCTCGCGGGCGCATCTCGATCGACGAGCCGGCTTCGAACCATCCGAATGCACCGACCGGTTCAAGGTCGAGCACGGTCGAGATGGATCGAGATGGGGTCGAGAATCGGATCCGGCCCGGACGGGTCACACGTTGAAGAGGAAGTGGATCACGTCGCCGTCGCGGACGACGTAGTCCTTGCC
>CAZVNX010000056.1:0-1138 GCA_964628665.1 uncultured Pseudomonadales bacterium
TCCTCCCACTCGGCAAGGAATCGCCATCACCTCGCTCCCCACCTCGGGCCTGCGTACACACGGGCTCGCCCGCCCCGCCTCGACAAAGCCCACGCTGATCCTCGGCCGCTACGCGGTGCCGATCGCGACGATCCACCTGCTCGGGCTTCTGTGCCTGGTGCCGGCGTTCTTCTCCTGGACCGGGCTGGTGGTCTGCCTGATCGGCGTCCATCTGTTCGGGCAGGCGATCACGATGGGCTATCACCGGCTGCTCGCCCACCGGAGCTTCGAGTGCTCGAAGTGGTTCGAGCACCTGCTCGTCGTGCTCGCGATGTGCTCCTTCGAGGACACCCCTGCACGCTGGGTCGCCACGCATCGGATCCACCACGCCCACAGCGACGAGGAGGACGATCCGCACAGCCCGCTCGTCGACGCCTTCTGGGGCCACATCGGCTGGCTGTTCGTGCGGAACCGCACGCTGCACACGACCTCGAGCTACGAGAAGTACGCCCGCGACATCCTGCGCGACCCGTTCTACTTCTGGCTCGAGCGGCGGTCGTGGCGTGCCGCGGCGATCTGGACGCTGCAGGCGGTCGTCTTCTTCGTGGTCGCGTTCGCGATCGCCTGGCCGCTGTGGGGCCTCTCCGAGGCGCTCTGGTTCGGCGGAAGCCTCGTGGTCTGGGGCGTCGTCGCCCGGACGCTGCTCGTGTGGCACATCACCTGGAGCGTGAACAGCCTCACGCACCTCTTCGGGTACCGCAACCACGAGACCGAGGAGAACAGCCGCAACAACTGGCTGGTGGCGATGGTCGCGGCCGGCGAAGGCTGGCACAACAACCACCATCACGATCCCGCCTGCTGCAGCGTCAGCCACCGCTGGTGGGAACTCGACGTCACCCACCTCGAAGTCAGGCTGCTTCGGAAGCTCGGCATCGTGACCTCGATCGTGCCGCGCCGCGAAGTGCGGCATGCCGAGGCGTTGCGGCGATCGGGTGCCGCCGCCGCGAAGGGCGATCGGGCCGCGGCGATGCCGGAAGCGGCCGCAGCCTCCGAAGTCGCCGTGTGACCGGCGCGCGACGCGCGAACTACTCTCGAATGTCCGGAGGAGGCTCGGTCGCGAGCGGCCTGGGCTGCGGGGTCTCCTTCACCTCGCCGAGCA
>CAZVNX010000057.1:0-1099 GCA_964628665.1 uncultured Pseudomonadales bacterium
CTACTAAGCTTGTGTTGCATTTCTTCTAGCATAGCTGCTAGTACAATGGGTGGTAGTAATGAAACTCCCACTCCAACGAGTCCCACTGGTCCCACTGGTCCCACTGGTCCCACAGGTGGAGGTGGACCTACCGCAACACAATTAACTGACGGTGTGGCCCATGCTTATGATAGTACTAAAACTTACGCCTGTACTTCAGGTAAAGAAATCGGCTGTGCTAACGATGCTGGAAATATTTTGGTGGGTTCCGGTGTATACACCAGTGGTGCTTGTCCCAATCCTTCTGATTTTGTTTACTGTATGAACCCCAAAACCGTTACTCAAGCACAATACGCTGCCAACACACCAACCACTTCTTTTCACAGATGGGTGGCTGGTGGTTCCAAGTGCCCTTCTGGTGCTGCAAACTGCCAAGATGACCAATCTATTGCTGCTTCTGGTACAGGTAATACTCGTAAAATTGCAGTTTCGTCAGCTTCTAGACAATGTGTTGACAATAGTTTTCTTTATTGTTAATTATACAAATTAATTTCTAGTTATATTTAAATAACAAACTATGTCTGCTAAGAACATGATGCCCATGTTAGCTGGTGTTGGACTACTAAGCTTGTGTTGCATTTCTTCTAGCATAGCTGTTAGTACAATGGGTGGTAGTAATGAAACTCCCACTCCAACGAGTCCAACGAGTCCAACGAGTCCAACGAGTCCCACAGAGCCCACAGGTCCTACCATGCTCAAATGTATCAATACACAACTGCGTGGTGATATGGGGTGGACGTTCAAAAAGCGTGTCAAGACTGAAGCCGAAGCCAGGGCACTTTGTCCCAATAGTAAGTATATGTCCCTTGAATGTCCAACGGCTGATGGTTTCGAGGTTTGGTGTGTAGATGATATCTCAAAAGCGGATGTACTTCTCGACAAAGAATGCAAAGGTGATGTGACTGGTACCCCACTTAACGAAGGTAAAAATCTTCATTGTGTGGGTCCGTATAAATGGGGTGATGTAAATGGCGGTGGTGCTAATCGTGGAGCCCTATATGAAATTTAATTTCTAATGTAATAATAACAAATATGTCTCAGCGACTTGGTATGGCCGATG
>CAZVNX010000058.1:0-1023 GCA_964628665.1 uncultured Pseudomonadales bacterium
ATGAGGAAGACACCATGGAAGCACCGGTTATTTCGGGGATTGCCTTTAATCGTGACGAGGCCAAGCTGACGATTCGCGGTGTGCCGGATCAGCCAGGTGTGGCCTATAAGATTTTGGGTGCGATCGGCGAGGCCAACATTGAAGTCGACATGATTGTGCAGAACATCGGCCGGGACGACACCACCGACTTCACGTTCACCGTGCATCGCAACGATTTCGATAAAGCCAAAGCACTATTGGAAAAAGTCTCGGCAGAGCTGGGGGGGCGCGAAGTTTCAGGAGACACCAAGATCGTGAAGGTATCGATGGTGGGTGTCGGGATGCGCTCGCATGCGGGCGTCGCAGCGCAAATGTTCGAGGCGTTGTCTAAAGAAGGGATCAACATTCTGATGATCTCCACCTCGGAAATCAAAATCTCGGTGGTCATCGACGAGAAGTACCTTGAGCTCGCGGTACGCGCTTTGCACGATAAGTTTGGGTTGGATCAGGCTGCGTAGCGCACACTGTGTGCCCATGAAAAAAACCGCGCTACGGCGCGGTTTTTTTCTGCCTCAGATCTACGAACGCGTTAGAACTTTAGTGGATGCCAATATTTCAGCAATCTATTGAAAGCATGAAACTGCCGCGTATACTCGGCTGCACGTTTTGTGTGCAAAACACAAAACGGGATAACAACAGGGCCGGGACAGGTCTCGATAAAAAACCACGGAGAGGAGGCAGGGACATGCTGATACTCACCCGTAAGCTTGGCGAAAGCATTCGCATTGGTGATGACATCACGTTGACTGTGCTGTCGGTCAAAGGCAACCAGATTCGCTTGGGTGTCGATGCGCCGCGCGAAGTCGAAGTGCACCGCCAAGAAATCTACGATCGCATCCTTGATGAGCAGATGCCAAAACGCGCCACCGGCTAGATTTCGCTTCAAACCGAACCGCGCATCGGCTATCCTTCCGCGCTCTTGAAAAAAGACCCGGAGAGATGGCCGAGAGGCTGAAGGCGCGCCCCTGCTAAGGGCGTATAGGG
>CAZVNX010000059.1:0-1009 GCA_964628665.1 uncultured Pseudomonadales bacterium
GTGCGAAGCCATCAGACGCTTGTCACCGTCGGCACCCGATGGGACGACTGCTTCGAGTCGATCACCGAGTACCGACGCTCGCTCGATCTCGCCACGGGCATCGCCACCACCGAGTTCACGGCGGACGGCTCCCGATTCCGCTGCCGCGTGTTCGCGAGCGAGCCCGACGAGGTGATCGTCATCCGCTGGGAGGCGCTCGGCGAGAAGCCGCTGATCGCGGCGATCGCGGCGGGTCGCGACAGCCTGCGCGACGGCGGAATGGATGTCGCGTACGACGAAACCGAGCGGACGATCGACGGCGTCTCGACGCGCCGCACGATCGAGTTCCACACCCTGTACGGCACGGCCGTCAACGGCGAGCATCCGGGGGTGCGCTTCGCGGGATGCGCGGCGATGCGCTGCGATGAAACGGAGCCCGCGACGCGCGAGATCGCCCGCACTCCCGCGGCGACGCTCGGGAAGGTCGAGGGCACGCCCGGCGTCGGGCGAGAATCGCGCGCCTACACCGTGGTCATCGCGGGCGCGACCGACTTCCGCGCGCGCATCGACCCTCGGATCCGGCTGGCGGATCCCAGGGAGACCGCCAAGAACATCGCGCGGGCAGCGCTCGGACGCTCCTTCGAAGAACTGCTCGCGCGGCACCTCGCCTCGTTCACGCCGGTCATGGATCGCGTGTCGATCGATCTCGGCACGAGTGAGCAGGCGAAGAAGCCGACCGATGTGCGGCTGCGGGAACTGCGCGGCGGCGCGAACGACCCGTCGCTCTTCGCCCTCTACTTCCAGTTCGCGCGGTACCTGCTCGTCTCGTGCTCGCGGCCCGGCACCATGCCCGCCAACCTGCAGGGACTCTGGAACGAGCACCTCGAGGCGCCCTGGAACGCCGACTACCACATCAACATCAACCTGCAGATGAACTACTGGCCCGCGGAGGTCGCGAACCTCGCGGAGTTCCACGAGCCGCTCTTCGACTTCACCGAACGCCTCGCGGCACGCGGCGAGGAGACCGCGC